>CBCTCU010000021.1:0-47024 GCA_965145485.1 uncultured Eubacteriales bacterium
GGATACGCGCGCCGACTTCGGCCATTTCCTCCTGTTTGCGCGCGATGCTGCCGGTCGAATCCTCCCGGCGACGGGCTATCTCGTCCAGGGAGGTTCGGATGGTCTCAATATCCTTTTCGGCCGCCATCTGGGCCATGCGCAGCGCCGAGCAACGCTCGCCCAGCTCCTCCCTGCGCTGCGTCAGCTCGTCCCGACCGCCGGTCAGGGCGTTGAGCTTTTCCTGCCAGGCGGCGCTCTCATCCGAAAGCCCGGCCTGGGCGGCGACGGCCTCCTGCACCACCGCGGTAAGCTCGGCGCGCCGGCGGGAGGCGTCCTCCTCCTCGCGCATCAAATCCTCCATCGTACGCTTGGCTAAGGCAAGCTGATCCCCCACCCGGCGAAGCTCGGATTCCAACCGGATGCTATCCTCCTGCACGGTGGTCATTTCGGAACGCAGGGCCAGCAACGCGGCCTCTTCCCTGGCAAGCTCGGCGGCAGCGGCACGGTGGCTTTCCAGAGCCTGGGCGGCCTGCTCTTCGAGCTTTTTCGCATCCGAGCGAACCGCCTCAATCTCCCCCGACCGGGCCAGGATGCCCGCATTCCTGGACAGCGACCCGCCCGTCAGGGAGCCGCCGGCATTGACCACCTGGCCATCCAAAGTGACCACGCGAAAACGGTATGCATACCGCCGGGCGATCGACACCGCGGCATCCAGATCTTCGGCCACGGCCACCCGCCCAAGCAGGGAGGTAACAATTTCACGATACTGGTCGTCAAAAGAGACCAGGCCGGCCGCTATGCCCACAAACCCGGCGCAGCCTTCCAGCCCCTTTTCCTCCAAAGCGCGCCCTTTGATCGAGGTCATGGGGAGAAAGGTCCCCCGCCCCGCCTTATGCTCCTTGAGATGGGCGATGGCCCGTTTGGCGTCGGTTTCGGTTTCCACAACGATATGCTGCATGGCCGCGCCGAGGGCGATTTCCACGGCGGTGGCGTACCGGCTCTCGACCGAAATCAGACGGGATACCGGCCCGCGGATACCCGCGAGCTGCCCGCGTCCGGCCGCCTTCATAACCTCCTTGACCGAGTAGGCAAAGCCCTCGAGATTACGCTCGAGCTCTTCGAGCATCTGCGCCCGCTTGAGCTTGGCCTGCGCGTCGAGCGAGAGGCTGTCGGCCTGCTTTTTCAGCTCCTCCACCTTGGCCCGGCGGGAATCCAGGCGCATCATACGCCCCTTTTCGGCGTTGCGGCACTCCTCCATACGGGCGGTATGGCGCTGCAAATCCTCCTGCAGCGCGGCAAGCTCGCTCTCCATACGCGCCGACTCGGCCTGCTGCGTTTTCTTTGCCTGTTCGACAGCGGACGAACGGCGGGCGATCTCCTCCAGGGAGGACCGGGCGGCGGCTTCCTTCGTCTGCCACTGAGAACAGCGGGCGGTCAGCTCGCTCATGGTACGGTTGATCTGCTCCAACTCGCCGGAAGAACGCACGCTCTCCTGCAACAGGTCCTCCAGTTGGGCGGAAGCCTCGGCCAGCAACCCTTTCTGGCGGGACAGCTCGGCTTCCTTTTGGCGAATTTCCTCTTCGCCTGCCAGGACCTGCGCCGACAGCTCAGCATCGCTGCCGCCGATGTGCTCGATCTCCTTTTGAATGCGCTCGATGGTCTCCTGCTGGTGCTCAATCGTATTGCGGGCGACGGCGATCTCCCCGTCGGTGCGGGCGGCCGCCTCCTCCATGCTGGCGGCGGTGCGCCGGAGTTCGTCGATCTCGACCGCAATGGCCTGCATGGCCTGACCGATGCGCGCGCTCTCCCCGGCCGAGTTGTCCATGGCCCGGCCGGCCTCTTCGTACTGGCTGCGGGCCAGATCGATTTTATGCTGCTGCTCGCGCAGCACATCCCTGGAGCGCTCGAGCGAATCGAGCCACAGCCCGATTTCCAGCGTGCGCTTCTCATCCGACAGGGTCAAAAAACGCTCGGCTTTCTCGCTCTGCGTTTTCAGAGGGCCGACCCGGGCCTCCAATTCCGACTGGATGTCGAGCAGGCGGACCATGTTTTCCTGCGCGCCGGCCAGCTTTCGTTCGGCCTCCTGCCGGCGGTAGCGGTAGCGGGATATTCCCGCCGCCTCTTCAAACATATCCCGCCGCTCCTCCGACCGGCGGCCGACGATGTCGCTGATTTTCCCCTGGCCGATCATGGAATAGCCATCCCGCCCTACGCCGGTATCCATGAACAGGTCGTTGACGTCCTTCAAACGGACCGAGGCGCGGTTGATGCGGTACTCGCTCTCGCCCGAGCGGTAGTAACGGCGGGTAACCGAAACCTCGTCGCTGTCGCAGGGGAGGGAACGGTCGGTATTGTCAAAACAGATGGTCACCTCAGCAAAGCCGAGCGCCTTGCGCGCAGCCGTGCCGCCGAAGATCACGTCCTCCATCTTGGCGCCGCGCAACGACTTGGTCGACTGCTCCCCCAGCACCCAGCGGATCGCATCCGAAAGATTGCTTTTTCCGCTTCCGTTGGGCCCGACAACGGCGGTAACCCCCTTGCTGAAGCGCAGCACCACCTTGTCGGGGAACGATTTGAACCCTTGTATTTCCAGTGACTTTAAAAGCAACGTTTCACATCCTCTGTACGGTGACCTGATAATGGGAGAGGGCGCGGTCCTCCCGAATGCGGCAGCGGTAGCCCTGTGTCTCTAGCCGGCTTAGGTTGCGCCGGCGCTGCCCCGCCGCCTTGGAGACACACCCGGCGGGCACCCCGAGCGTGTACTCTCCCCCCGCGAGGCCGGACAGCGCCTCGCATTCCGCGCGGTAAAACAGCTCCCCCTCGCACAATTCGCGAAAGGCGGGATGCCATGGCCCTGCGAGCAGGTTGTCCCGCAGGGAGTCGGAGGCGTGCAGCCCCAGGCGGATCACTCGGATGCCGCGCCCCTCGAAATAGGACAAAAGCCCGGCGCACAGTGCAACCGCCTCATCAAGCGGCTGGGGCGCATACAGCCCATCGCGATACCACGCGGCCAGACGGGTGCCGCGCAGCACTAGTGTGGGATAGATGCGCACAGTCGCCGGCTTCAAAGCGGCCAGCTCGCGCGCCGTCCTAAGGGCGCCGGAACTGGTATCCCCCGGCAACCCGGTCATCATTTGCAGCCCCAGCTCCAAACCGGCCTGCATCACCAGAGCGCCAGCCCGCCGGGTATTCTCCGGCGTATGCCCCCGCCCGTTAAGGGAAAGGACGCTGGGATCCATGCTCTGCGCCCCCAGCTCCACCGCCGTGACGCCGTGGCTCTTGAGATAACGGACGGTATCTTCCTCCACCGCGTCGGGGCGGGTGGACAGGCGAATGCCGTAAAACAGCCCCCGCCGCACATAAACCTCCGCTGCCTCCAGCAAAGGGGCGGTGGTTTCGCGGGGCAGAGCGGTAAAACTGCCGCCAAAAAAGGCGATTTCCGAGCTGCGCGGATCGACCTGGCCGCTGCGCAGCGCCGTCTGAGCCGCGGCGGAAACATCCTCCGGCGTGGGCAGGCGTTGTAAGCCGGTGATGGCCCTCTGGTCACAAAAGCTGCACTGATGCGGGCAGCCCGCGTGGGGGACGAAGAGGGCAACGTTGACGTGCTTCACAGCCCCATGAGCTTGAGGGCCTCGTGGGCGGCCGACTGCTCGGCCTCCTTTTTGCTTCTGCCCTCGCCGCGGCCGACGACATTGGAATTGATGCGCACCTCGACGGCAAAGCGCTTGTCATGATCCGGGCCGCTGGCCTCTACCAGAACGTACTCGAGCATTTCCTCCGGGTTCTGCTGAATAACCTCCTGCAAGGCGGTCTTGTAATCCCGAAAGGAGGGATCTTTTTTCTCCCGCAGTTGCGACAGGACAAAGCGCACCACAAACCGGTCGGCCGCCTCCATACCGCCGTCGATGTAAATCGCAGCGAGCAAAGCCTCGAACGCGTCGGCCAGGATCGAATCGCGCCCTCTTCCCCCGGTATTCTGTTCCCCCCGGCTAAGCAGCAGATAATCCCCCAGCGAGATCTTGCGCGCCAGGGAGCAGAGCGATTTCTCACACACAAGCGAGGAGCGGATCTTGGTCAGCTCCCCCTCCGGCAGATGGGTAAAATAGCGATATAAATGGTCGCTAACCACAATGGAGAGCACGGCGTCGCCGAGAAATTCCAGCCGTTCGTTGCTTGCAATATGCCGCCCGGACTCATTGGCATAGGAGGAATGGGTCAAAGCGTTGGTCAAAAGGGATGCGTCCTGAAAGGTATAGCCGATGATCTCTTCCAGCCGTTTCATTGCCGTTGTCTTCCCTCCTCTGCGACCTGGGCAACCGCCTGTGTAATGGCCTCGATGGCGTTGGACTCAGCAAAAACCGCCGCCTGATGGATGGCGTTCATGATCGCTTTGGCGCTCGAGCTGCCGTGCGCCTTGATGACCGGGCTGCGCACTCCCATGAGAGGGGCGCCACCCGTCTCGCTGTAGTCGAGGGTGCGTTTTAAAGCCGCCATCTTCTTTTTGACCAGCAGCGCGGCCAGCTTGCCAGCCGTTCCCGAGAGAAAGACCCCTTTGATCATGCCCATCAGGGAGGAAGCCGCGCCCTCCGTCAGCTTGAGCACGACATTGCCGGAAAAGCCGTCGCATACCAGCACGTCGCATCCACCGCCGGGCACGTCGCGCGCCTCGACATTGCCGATAAAATGGAGGGGGGAGGCCTTCAGCAGCGAAAAGGCGGCATGCTGCAGCTCGCCCCCTTTGGATTCCTCGGTGCCAACGTTGAGCAGCCCGACGCGGGGGGAGACAACCCCCATCACCCGCTCCATATAGACCGACCCCATGATGCCGAAACTTTGCAGCATCTCGGGGCGGCACTCGACATTGGCCCCCGAATCGATGAGAAGATAAGGCTGCTTGGGGGTGGGAACCGTTACGGCCAGCGCAGCGCGTTTGACCCCCTGGATGCGCTTGATATAAAAGGTCGAGCCCATGACGAGCGCCCCGGTGCTGCCGGCTGAGACAAAGGCGTCCCCCTCGCCCGCCGCTACCCGGCGCAGCCCCTCGGCCATGGAACAATCCTTCTTGGATTTGAGAATTTCACCCGGGTCGTCGCACATCTCGATGACCCCGCCGGCCGGGATGATGTCGATGCCGTCGAGGGAAACTCCCTCCTTCGCGGCACAGGAACGGATGGCCTCCTCCTGACCGACCAACGCGATCTCCATGCCCCACTTCTGACGGGCCAGCGCCGCACCCTGAACACAGCAGGACGGGGCGTGATCCCCTCCAAAGGCGTCTACAACAATTCTGCTCATGGTCATCACTTTCCTTTTCTATTGATCCAAGGGTGTTGGCAAGCCGCAAAGGCCCGGCGGGAAAGGCCAAACCCTTCCCACGATGGCCCAGGCGGCCAGCCTGGTAAAACACGAATGTTTCCTCACAACCCGTCCTTGTATTCGGTGGCCGGACGCCGGATGGCATCACAAAGCGCGCCCGTATCCCGGCCCGTTGCCGACCGTGGTCATCCCCCGCTCTCAGCCCTGGAAAACGGGAACGCCTTATGACAACTCCCGGCAGGCACGCTCCAAATCGGCCAGCGCACGGGCAGCCAGCGCGGCATAACGCTCCCGCTTATCCCGGATGGGGCTCTCAAGCGCGGGCAAGATACCGAAATTGGCGCCCATGGGCTGAAAGTCGCGCACGCCGGGGTCGCTGATGTAACGGCACAGCGCCCCGATCATGGTCGTCGCAGGCGGAATCAGGGGTGGCTTGCCCATGAGCTGACGGGCGGCGTTGATTCCAGCCAAAATCCCCGACGAGGCCGACTCCATATAGCCCTCGACGCCGGTCAACTGCCCGGCAAAAAATATCCTTTCGTCCGACCGCAGCCGGTAGGAAGGCTCCAGCAGGCGGGGGGAATCGAGGAAGGTGTTGCGGTGCATGACCCCATAGCGAATAAATTCCGCGCCATGCAGCGCGGGGATCATGGAAAACACCCGCTTTTGCTCGGAAAATTTTAAGTTGGTCTGAAAGCCAACCAGATTGTACAACGTCGCTGCGGCATTCTCCCTGCGAAGCTGTACCACCGCCCACGGGCGGTGTCCGGTGCGGGGGTCGCGCAGGCCGACCGGCTTGAGGGGGCCGAAACGGATGGTATCCCGTCCGCGGCGAGCCATGACCTCGATGGGCATACATCCCTCGTACACCTTCATGCCCGCCTTTCCATGGCCAGGCGAGGCGGGCTGTCCATCGTTGCCGCCGGCGGCCGGGGGGATCGCTTCCTCACAGGCCAAAGCCGCTGCGGCCTCCCCCCTGGCAGGGGTGCCATTCTCCGGGTGCGAGCCGTCCGTCTCATGCGGCTGGCCCTGCGCCGTCGGGTTGGCGCCGCCCACTGGGGGGACGGCTTCCAAGTCGCCCCTTTCCGCCAAAGCCCCTGACAATATGGAACGCTCAAAGGCCTTGAGTTCGACGCTTTCGGCGTGGATCAGGGCATCGTAAAAAGCCTCGTATTCCTCCCGGTTCATCGGGCAGTTGAGGTAGTCCCCTTCCCCCTCTCCCCGGTCGTAGCGGGAGGCTGCGAAGGCGTGCGCCATATCCACGCTTTCGGCCGTGACAATGGGGGCGGCAGCATCGTAAAAGCTCAAATAATCCCTGCCCAATCGGCGGGCAATATCCCCGGCCAGCGCGTCGCTGGTCAACGGGCCGGTGGCCACCACGCACACGCCCGTCTGAGGCAAAGCCGTGCACTCCCGGCATTCAACGCGTATGTTGGGATGGCTGCGAACCGCCTGGGTTACCATGGAGGAAAAGGCCTCGCGGTCAACCGCCAGCGCGCCGCCGGCCGCCACGGCGCATTTTAGCGCGCTGTCAACACAGATGGAACCAAGGCGGCGCATCTCTTCTTTCAGCAGACCGGCCGCCGATTCCAACCGGCGGGCCTTGAGGGAGTTGGAGCACACCAGCTCGGCAAAGGTATCGGCGTGGTGCGCCGGCGATCGCCGGGCCGGCTTTTGCTCGACGAGGACGACCTCCACCCCGGCGTTTGCCAGCTGGAGGGCAGCCTCACAGCCGGCCAGTCCCGCCCCAATGACGGTGGCATGGTTCATACTGGTTACCAAATCCTTTCGACGTTATCGCGAAGCCGTACCCCGCGCAGAACAAGGCGCAGCCAGCTTGCATCTCCCCGCCCGGGCGAAAGAAAAGCGGCGCCCTGACCGGCAAGCGAGGCCCGGCCAGGCGCTGTGCCAGCCGCACCGGCTATGGCGCAGGATGTGGGCGCACATGCCAAAGCCTCAGGCCTGCGGTGCTGTGCCGTCCTTGGCGGAATCGTCCGCTTGCTTTTGCGGCTTCTTGGAGGTTTTTTTGCCCTTTGCCGTTTTCTTCTCGACCTGCGCCTCATAGCCGCAGCCCTCGTTGAGGCAGACAATGAGCCCCCCTCGGCGTTTAAACAGGGTCTTGCCGCACTGGGGGCAGCGGTCGGCAATGGGAACGTCCCATGTCATGAATTTGCACCCCGGCGCTTTTTCACAGCCGTAATACTTATAGCCCCGTTTCGATTTCTTTTCCAAAATGCGGTTGCCGCAAAGAGGGCATTCACCGGGGGTTTCGACGACGATGGGCTTGGTGTTCTTACACTCGGGGTAACCCGAACAGGCCAGGAATTTGCCAAAACGGCCCACCTTGATCACCATCTTTTTGCCGCACAGCTCGCAGACCTGATCGGTCTCAACATCGGGGATCTTGGCCCGTTTGCCGTCCATCTTTTTTTCAGCTTCCTCGAGGGTCTTTTCAAAGGGGCCGTAGAATTTCCGCAGAGTCTCAACGTAGTCCAGCTTCCCCTCTTCCACCTGGTCAAGCTCCTTTTCCATCGAAGCGGTAAATTTGACGTCCACGATGTCTTTGAACAAATCCCGCATCAGCCCGGTGGTTACCTCGCCGAGCGCGGTGGGCTTGAGATTTTTCTTCTCCCGCTCGACGTAGTCGCGCGCCAAAATGGTGCTGATGGTGGGGGCATAGGTACTTGGCCGTCCAATGCCGTTTTCCTCCAGGGCTTTGATGAGGGTGGCCTCGGTGTAACGGGGGGGCGGCTGGGTAAAGTGCTGGTTGGCCGCCAAATCCTTGCATTTTAAGGGATCCCCAACCGTCAGCGGGGGCAAAAAGCCCTGCTCCTCTTCCTCCACGTCACGGCCCTCGACGTAGATGGCGGTAAAGCCGTCAAAACGCACGGTGTAACCGCTGGCCTTGAAGATGTAGTCGCCCGCCTGGATGTCGGCCTGGCGGGTATCCTGCACGCAGGCGGCCATGAGGCTGGCGATAAAACGCTCCCAGATGAGCTTGTAAACGCGGTATTGGTCGTTGGTCAGGCTGGCCCTGGCACGCTCGGGGGTGAGGGAGGGAATGGTCGGCCGGATTGCCTCGTGCCCATCCTGCGCGTTCGCACGGGATTTAAACACCCTCGGCTTACTGGGCAGATAATTTTTACCAAAGCGCTCGGTGATATAGGCGTTTCCCTCTTCGCGCGCCTGGTCGGAAATGCGCAGCGAATCGGTTCGCATATAGGTGATCAGACCGGTGGTGCCCACGCCCTCGACGGCGACGCCCTCATAGAGCTGCTGCGCGACCTTCATGGTGCGCTGCGAGGTCATGTTGAGCTTACGCGAAGCCTCCTGCTGCAGGGTGGAAGTGATAAAGGGCGGGGCGGGCTGACGGTTTCGCACCCCGTTTTTGACCGATTTGACGATAAAGTCGGCCCCCGACAGCTCCTGCTTGATCTTCTCGGCCGTCTCCTCGTTGGGGATGGAAACCTTTTCGCCGTCCGCTTTGCTGTGCAGGTGGGCCTCAAACGCCTTTTGTACCCCTTTGGTGGTCAGTTTGGCGTCGATGGTCCAGTATTCTTCACTCTGAAAGGCGCGAATTTCTTCCTCCCGGTCGACAATCAGGCGCACGGCCACGCTCTGCACCCGCCCGGCCGACAGCCCGCGGCGCACCTTGCGCCATAGGAAGGGGCTGAGCTTGTAACCGACGATGCGGTCGAGAATCCGGCGCGCCTGCTGCGCGTTGACCAGATTCTGGTCAATGGTGCGGGGGGCGGCCATGCCGTTTTGCACCCCCGATTTGGTGATTTCATTGAAAGTCACCCGGATGGGATCGTCCAGGTTAAGGGCCAGCATCTGCGCCAGGTGCCAGGAAATGGCCTCCCCTTCGCGGTCGGGGTCGGTGGCGAGATAGACGCAATCGGCGTCGGCCGCCGCCGACTTCAGCTTGCCGATCAGTTCGTCCTTGCCGTCAATATCCATATACTCCGGCTTGAAATCATGCTCGATATCAACGCCCATTTTCTTTTTCGGCAAATCGCGCACATGGCCCATCGACGCTACTATTTTATAATCCCCGCCAAGGTATTTTTGGATGGTCGTGGCCTTGGAGGGGGACTCGACTATCACCAGTTTGGACATGCGGTCCACCTGCTTTCTACAATATATCGTTCAACGGCTGGCCGATCAGGCGGTAACGGTTGCCCGCCACACTCTCGACGCAGCCAAGTAATTCCAATTCAGTCAAGGCGCGCAGCACTTCTCCCGGTAGATGGCCGCTGCGCTCGGCCAGACGGTCGAACGGCTCGGTTTCCTCCTCAAACGCCTTGTAAACCGCAAGAGCGGGCCCGGTCAGCCGCTCAGGCGGGTCGGGATGCACAAAAGTCGCTGGTTTTGGCGACGCTGGTTTTGACCGGCCGTCGTGGGATCGCTCCCCTGCTTCTAAGGACTTTTCCCCGCCGCCGGCGTTGTCCGGCGCATCCTCCGGGTCGTACTCCCCGATGAGCACACCCGAGCCGGCAAGGGTTAGTTTATGGGCAAAGAGCGGCTGGTATTCCTCCAGTACGTCAAGGGCTGAGTAAACCGGCTTGGCGCCGTCGCGCAAAAGCCGGTTTGTGCCGGTGTAGTGCTCGGACATGACGTTGCCTGGGACGGCAAAGACATCCCGCCCCTGCTCTGCGGCAAGACGGGCGGTGATGAGCGACCCGCTGTGCTCCCCCGCCTCGACAATCACCGTGCCCAGGCATAGCCCCGAGATCAGGCGGTTGCGGCAGGGAAAGGTAGTTTTTCCCGGCGGCGTGCCGGGCGGAAATTCGCTGATGAGGGCGCCGTGGCGGGCAATCTCCTCCCGCATCGGGCGGCCGCCCTCGAGATAGGGATAGCCAATGCCGCAGCCGAGCACCGCGACCGTCCTCCCCTTCGCCTGCAGCGCGCCGTTGTGGGCTGCCGAATCGACCCCCATGGCCCCACCGCTGACAATGACCGCCCCCGCCCGGGCCAGCCGCATGGATAGCCGACGGGCCGCCTCATGCCCATAACCGGTCGCTTTGCGCGTGCCAACGATGGCGATCATGACCTCCTCGTCGACGCTCGGCAGCGTACCCTTGACATACAATGCGACCGGTGGGTCGGGAATCTCCCGCAGGCGCTCGGGATAAGAGGGGCTTTGCGGCGTGATGATCTGCAGGCCGTCGCGGCCGCAGTCCTCCAAAATGCGATGGGCCTTATCCAGCGGATAAGAGCGCAGGGAGCGGATTTCCCTCTCGCTGAGCAGCTTCAAGCCTTTCAGCCGGGTCTCGTCCGCCCGGCTCACCTCCGCCGGGGAACCCAGGGCCCGTGCGAGGGGCAGAGCCTTACGGCTGCCCGGGCCCAATGCCCCCTGGAGCCAGACCCAATAAAGAAGGTTGCTCATCCCATCACCTCCCGGCTAACGGGTGGCGCCGGTCGGCGGGTCATCTCCCAAAGCAGGATGGCCGCGGCGGCCGCGGCGTTGAGCGACTCGGCCCGGCCGGCCATGGGAATGGTCACCCGCGCGTCGCAGCAGGCCATAATTTCATCCCGCAACCCATTGGCTTCGTTGCCGATCGCCATACCGGCCCCCCGGCTGAAATCACATTCCGACACCCGGCGGGCAGCCCGGTCGGGAACGGCGGCATAAACCGGAAGCCCTGCCTCACGCATGGAGCCGATCGGCTCATCCAGTGAGGGGAAAACCCAAACCGGCAGGCGCAAAAGCGCCCCCATCCCCGCGCGCTGCGCCTTGGGGCTGGACACGTCGCAGCCATCCCCCGCGACCACCAGGCCGCTGATGCCGAGCGCCTCGGCCGTACGGGCGATCGCCCCGAGGTTGGACGGGTCCTGCACCCGGTCGAGCAGGGCGTAGGTGCTCCCCTGTTCCGGGGAAAAGGGCGCGGGCGACGGCTGCCGGAGCACGCACAGTATCCCCTGCGGGCTCTTGGTATCGCTGATTTTGGAAAAGACCTCGCGCGTCACCTCGTAGCAGTCACAGGCAAGGAGCAGCCCCTCCAGCTCCCCCCGCCGCTCGGGGGTATAAAAGACGGCCTCCGGCCGATATCCGCTGCGCGCCGCATCCAGACACAGCCGAAGCCCTTCCAGCACAAATAAGCCGGACTCCCTTCGGAATCGGCTTTGCGTGACGAGCCGGGCGGCCCATTTGACTTTATCGTTGTCACGGCTGCGGATAACGGTGGGCATGCTCTCCTCCCAAGGCACGGCCCGCGGCAAACCGCCGCGCGGCTACGGGTGTAAAACGACCAACGCCCGGGGCGTCTCCACCGCTGGCTGTCTAGAAACCAAACGGTATGCATTCCCCGGGCGAAAACATCGTTATTGAAGCGCGGCCTTGGACTGCTCGGCAAGGGTAGCGAACGCGGCCGCATCCGACACGGCCAGCTCGGCGAGCATCTTACGATTGATCTCAATGCCGGCCTTTTTCAGACCGTTCATAAAGGTGGAATAGTTCATGCCGTTGATTTTCGCGGCGGCCGAAATGCGGGTGATCCACAGCCGGCGGAAGTCGCGCTTTTTGAGCTTGCGGCCAATGTAGGCTTTCTGCCCCGACTTCATGACCTGTTCCTTCGCCGTCTTAAACAGACGGTGCTTGCCCCCAAAATAGCCCTTGGCGAGCTTTAATACTTTCTTTCTCCTTTTGCGCGTCATCATTGCGCCTTTCACACGTGCCATTGCTTGTTACCTCCGTTAACTTATTTATAAGGGACAAGGCGCTTGACCTGCGCGACGTTGGTCGAATCGGCCACCACGGTCTTGCGCAAATTGCGTTTGCGCTTGGTGCTTTTTTTGTTAAGGATGTGGGACTTGTAGGCATGGCCGCGCAGGACCTTGCCGTTTTTGGACACCTTAAAGCGTTTTTTGGCCCCGCTGTGGGTCTTGATCTTCGGCATAGTTTTCTCCTTCTCCGGCGAATCAAAAATCATGAGGAATCAGGCCGCTGTTTCTCGCCGGTCACCCAGCCGCCCGCGCGCCTGTACAACGGCGCGCCCGCTCCTTGTCAAACTACTTCGACGTCTTGGCTGCTAGAAACATCAGCATGTTCCGCCCTTCCATCTTGGCCGGTTTTTCCACATTGCTCAGCTCGGAACAGGCATCCGCAAACCGCTTCATAATATCCAGGCCGATTTCGGGATGCCCCATTTCACGCCCGCGGAACCGAATGGACGCCTTGACCTTATCCCCATCCTTTAAAAAGCGCAGGGCATGGCCGACCTTGGTGTCAAAGTCGTGCTTGTCAATGTTCAGGGACAGGCGAATTTCCTTGATCTCGACGGTGTGCTGGTTTTTGCGGGCTTCCTTTTCCCGCTTGGCCTGTTCAAAGCGGTATTTGCCGTAGTCCATGATCTTGCAGACCGGCGGCGTGGCCTGAGGAGCGATTTTGACCAGATCCAAATCGCGGTCATAGGCGATCTTCAGCGCCTGCTGCGCCGAAACAATGCCGAGCTGGTCGCCATTTTCCCCGATCAGCCGCACCTCACGGTCGCGGATCTCCTCATTGATGGAAAGTCCTTTGTTACTAATGGGTAAGCACCTCCACGGTTAAAGTCGCAACAAAAAACGGATGGAACACCCCATCCGCACAATACCAAACCGCCTCGCCCTAAGGCGAAGCCAGCGATATTGACCATGCGAGAACCTCAGTCTGCATGGTGAGAACGGGTTGTTCTGCTTTGTTGTAGTTGTATTGTACCAGCCGGCGGCGACCTTGTCAAGAGGGAAGGGAAGTTTTTTGCCAATTTTGGGCGGCAAAGGCGGCATTGCGCTCTCTCCCATCCCATATGTTCAGACAAGCCAGCAGATCTGTGGGTGGACATCTGGGACCTGCATACAAGCTTTGACGCGGCCGGGCTGGGCTGCCGGGAGCCGAACAAGAGCGCTATACCATCCAAGCCATGTCGAACGCCCGAAAGGGGCATACCTGTCGTAAGCCGCCGAGTGGTTGGCTATTTCTTCCTTTATTCCGGCCCCGAATCCCGGGGACGGACCGCTATTCCTCGAAACAGCCTGTAATATCCATTGCGCTCTCGCCATCTCGCGCTTTGTTCGATGTAGAGTGCATCGTTTGTCCTCTTACCGCCGAAACGGCGCCCTTTGGCCGGGGCAAGGGCATCCAACGAATGGCAAAGCCGGATCGCAGCAAGCCAAAGATAGGCCTTACCTGCAAGCCTTATAACAGCGCCTCGAGCGCGTACGCCGGGGCGCGCTATACCGCTTGACGCCTCTTGCACTGCCGCCTGATAACGGGGGCATCCTACCCCGGCAAGCTTCCCAGCAGGCCCTGTTGGCCCGATGGCTACAAGAAAAATATTAACTTTTTCCAAACGGGGATGCGGTCTTGACCAAGCAAAGCAGTACAAGCCGGGCCGGCGGCCGGAAAACAGACAGCGCCTTCCGGTTGCCGGCCCGGTCATGGCAAACGCTTACAAAAGCTCCTGGCGCAACTGCTCGCCGCTTTGCGCGCTGAGGTAGGCGGGGGGCACGTCAAAGACGGTTTTGCAGCCGCTTTGCCCCTGCGCCGCCATGCGGTGGGCGGCACGGGCGTAGGCCACCAGGACGCTTGCGGTAAACTCGGGGTTGGAGTCGAGCTTGAGCTGGTATTCGATCACATGCCGGTTCTCGCCCTCCCAGCCGGTTTTTCCACTGCGGATAACCAACCCGCCGTGGGGCAGGCCGCTGTGATCCCTGCGAAGCTCCTCCTCACTGATGAAGTGAACCACGGTATCGTAGTCGGCAAAATAGTTGGGCATGGTTTTGATCTCATGCTCGATGCGCTGTGTATCCGCCCCCTCCTTGGCGACGACAAAGCACTCGCGCAGATGCTTCTGGCGGGCGGTCAAATGGGCGTTGTCGCCCGCGCGCACCGTCTCCAGCGCACTCTCGATGGGGATGGTGTACTGCCGCGCATCCTTGACCCCCTCGATGCGGCGGATGGCGTCCGAATGCCCCTGGCTGACCCCCTTGCCCCAGAAGGTTTCATGGAAGCCATCGGGCAGGATGGCGCTGGCGTACAGCCGGTTGAGGGAAAACAGGCCGGGGTCCCATCCCACCGAGATCAGGGCAACCCGCCCGCCCTCTTTGGCGGCGGCGTCGACCGCAGCAAAATGCTCGGGGATTTTCGCGTGGGTGTCAAAGCTGTCCACCAGATGAAAATCCCGTGCAAGCTGCGGGGTCTGAACCGGCAAATCGGTAGCGCTCCCCCCGCAGAGGATCATCACGTCGATCTTTTCTTTCATCCCGCATGCCTGGGCGGCCGGCAACACCGGGACGCCGGACGTCAGGATGGTGACCGTTTCGGGCGCCCGGCGGGTAAAGACCGCCGCCAGCTCCATATCCGGATTCTGACGCAGGGCGCATTCCACCCCCCGCCCCAAATTGCCATAGCCATAAATACCGATGCGTACGCTCATATTCCTTCTCTCCCTTTGGTAAAACTATATCCTGCAATCCACATGGGAATCTGCATGCTATCATAACGCCCGTCCTCTCGCCCTTTGCCGACAGGACGGCATCGGAATCCAGCGGACCGGCATGGCCTGCCGGGGACTGGATACCCTGAAACCGGCGCCATGCGGCGTAGTGAAAAACGCTCCATTGGCAGCTTGCTCCATACAAGCGGCAAGCCGCCTGCCGGGGGTAGCCGGCGCGCCGATTGCTGGTTTTGGATATCGATGCGCCGAACGAGGGCCATGCAAACGGGCGACAAGCCGGCCGCACGACGACCAAAGCCCAAGCCCAAAGCCAGGCTGCGCCTGCACTTGGCCGCCTTGCTGAAACAAATTGTCCGCCCTTGCGCCCTCCGAGCGGCGGGGTATGCGTGCCACCCGCTGGCGGCCACTGAGCCACTGCGGCGTTTTGCTACCGCGGATATAAGGGGCGATCCAAGGCAGCCCGAATGCCTTCTGTCGCAAAACAGATGGCAGGAAATCGGAACCTCCCCATGGTCAATCCAGTGCAAAAGAACCACGGGACCCGACAGCAATCCATTATCGCCCGTAAACGACCTTTCGGCCTGACATTATGTATTCTCCCCACGGCAACGTGGGAAAGGCCATGCAAACGCCAAGGCCGCAGCCGGACAATGGCACACCCCGGCCTGCGGGCTGGAGCCGACGAGTCAGCATCCGCCTGCCGTCGATCCAGAGCAAAAGAATCACACACATCCCTGCCGTCAAGGCGGGGCGGGCCTCGCGGTGGTAAGACGATGCCCGCCCATGATCCCCGGCACAGACGCTCGTTATCGCACGCAGGCCACCCCGGGAAACCCTACCCGGTGACCGCATGGCGCGGTGCTGAAAACGACAACGGCCAAAATGGCAGGTCCCTCTCCAGCGTGCCAACGCCCGAAAGATTGTCCGCAATGCCGCGCATCCCGCCGGAAGCTTTTCGCCGGCTCCTCATGAAAAGACGATTTATTTTAGCAGAAAATCATTAACGCAATGTGAACAACCCCGTCGGGTGGCCGCTTGACCTTTTCCCCGCCGGATCATCCGGCGCCGGCCGTCCCATTGAAGATGGCGGCAAAGCCGCTGACGGTCACAATCAGTATCAGCACCGGCGCGAGATAACGTATGCTCAACAGCCAGAGCTTTTTAAAGTGGAATCGAACTCCTCCCTCCTCAACCTCCTGCACGAGCAGGTTGGGATTCCATTTCCATCCGATGAAATAGCACAGCAGGAGGCCGCCGATGGGCAGCAGGATGTTGTCTACCGCCAGCACGATCCAGTCATAAATGGTGTAATGAAACAGGGTAACGTCCGACCAGGCGCCAAACGACAACGAGCAGGGGATGCCAATCAGGAAAGCCGCCGCGGCAATCGCCAGCACCGCCGTACGTCGCCGCAGCCCCCAACGGTCCATCAGGAAAGAGGCCACCACCTCAAGCAGCGCGATCGCGCTGGTGAGCGCCGCAAAAAACAACAGAAGAAAAAACAGCAGGGCGAAAATACCGCCCCCCGTAAAGGAGGAGAACACCTTGGGCAGGGTACCGAAAATCAGGCTGGGGCCCTGCCCCGCTTCCAGGCCAAAGGAAAACACGGCGGGAAAAACCGCCATACCGGCCAGCAGAGCCACGACAGTGTCCAGCCCGGCTACCGTCAGGCAGCTGGCGGGGATGTTGTCCTTCTTACTCAGATAGCTGCCGTAGGTCACGATAACCCCCATGCACAGGCTGAGGGAATAAAAGACCTGCCCGAGCGCTGTGCTGATGGAGGACAAATGAAAATCCGAACCCCGCGGGGTGAAAATGAAGGACAGCCCCTCGCCCGCGCCGGGCAGGGTAACCGCCCGCACCATCACAACGAGTAGTAGCACCAGCAGCGCGGGCATCATCACCTTGGAGGTGCGCTCGATGCCCTTGACGCCAAACAGGCAGACGAGGGCCGTCAGGCCCATGAATACAAAATGCCAGGCAATCGGCTCCCAGGTGCCGCTGATAAACGCGTTAAAATCGGCGGGTGGCTGCAGAGAGACCGTATAACTGGCAACATATTTGATAATCCACCCGCTGACCACACTGTAATAGGCGAGGATTAAAAAGGCGGCCAGCACGCCGAAAATACCCACGATTTTTGCGCGCGGATGCACCTCGGCATAGGCGAGCACCGGATCTTTTCCGGTCTTTCGGCCGAGCGACATTTCGGCGATGATGATGGGAACCCCCAACAGCAGGAGGAACAGCACATAGGCCAGCAGAAAGAAAAATCCCCCGTTTTGGCCCATGAGATAAGGAAACTTCCACAGATTGCCAAGGCCGATGGCCGAGCCGGCCGTAGCAAGGATAAAGCCGGTTTTGCTGGACCATTGATTGGATTTTGTCATGACGTCCTCCTTTGTCTCCGGGCGCCGGCAGCATAGCCGGACAAACCGGGTGAAATTGGCCGGCCGCCCCGATGGAGCTCGCCGGAGTTTTCCTTAGTATAACCCGCCGCATCCCGTTCCATCCGGCAAGCGCCCCGGCTGGCCGAATCCAACCACCCGGGAGCGGGTGACCGGCACAGTCCCTCGAGAAACCTGCCGCCGGCTCGTCCTTTTGAGAGACGCCGATTTTGATGATCGCATCCCATTTCCCATCCGGCAGAGGATCGGCCGTCTGGGTGGCATCCGTGCATTCGCCAAGGCGCACCCGAACCAATCGTTGGCCTCGCAACCCCGGCTCAACCGGAGGAGACACGCCGTCCATCCGCTTTCGCGTGAAGCATCGAACGCAGCGAGCTGCAAACAATCGTATTCAATGAACGATGGTGACGTTAGAAGGAAAATGTCCCGTTTACGGGATGAAGGGCAAGCGACATGAAACCCAGCGCGCCTCGCGGCGCTTACCGGTAAGGGCCGCGGACAGGACCAACGCATGCCTTCGGCTTTACCGGGATTTTTACATCATCCCCCGTTTCTCCTGCAAAAATCCGCCGCAAAAACTCCTTCTGGCCAACCCCCGGTTACATCCGGATTTTGGCCGAGCGAAAACGAGCAATGGAAGGATATGCGGCACGATTTTTTCACATTGCCCGGCCTACCAGCCGTGGAGCTATGGGAGGCTTTTTCAGTCAATCAGCCCAAAGTGCTTTAAGGCGTTGGCCACCCCTTCTTCATCGACGGTGTCGGTCACATAATCGGCCGCCTGCTTGGCCTCGTCGAGGGCGTTGCCCATCGCCACCCCAATGCCGGCGTGACGCAGCATATCCACATCGTTTCCCCCGTCCCCGAAAGCCATGGTATCGGCAAGATCAATCCCGTAATACTCGAGCACACGATCCATTCCGACCGGCTTGCCCCCGTCAACAGGAATCGCGTCCATAAAGATGTCGTGCCAGCGAACGGCTTTACAGCCGGGCATGTGCTCCAAAAAAGCCCCCTCCTCCCGCTTTGACACATAGGGGCTGAGCTGATAAATCGGCCTGAGATGGGCTTGGCTGACGTCCTCCACACGATCCTTTTTATCCGGCTCCCCAAGCATGCGGTTGAGCGTGCGCACCTTGTCGTTGACCAGATTGTAGTAGGTTCTCTCCAGCTCCACAAAGCTGCAGGCGATCTGCTCACGCTCCATGTATGGGACAATACGGCGGATGCTGTCGGGCGGCAGGGTGCGCTCGTAGATCACCCCATCCCGATTGCAGCAATACTGCCCGTTGATGGTGATATAAGCGTCAAATTCAAAATCAAAGCCGCGGCGAAGCACCCCGAGACTCACCGGCGGCCTGCCCGTGGCGATAAAAAGCTTCACCCCCCTCTCTCGCAGGGCGAACAGAGCCCGCCGGGTGGGGTCGGGGATGGTGTGGGTCTGAAAGCTCACCAGCGTCCCGTCAATGTCAAAAAAAACAGCCTGAATCAAAACCCATTCCTCCATAGTTTCATCAAAGTATTGGATACGCCATGCTGCCGGGGAAACCCGTTCGGATATCGTGCCATATCCCCTCTGCCGCGTTTTCCCCTGGGGCGGACGGGTTTACAACTCCAAATCAACGCGATATTCTTTATCGATCAGGATATAGTCGCAGCCATATTGCTTGCACATGCGCAGATTTTCCCGGTTATCACGCAGTAGCGACTCTATGGTGCATCCATCGTCGTCCAACCGGCGCTCGACAATATTGGCATACCGTTTGATATCCTCAAAGCGCCCTCGGATATAGTCTTCCGTCATAACAAGGCAGCGATAGGTGATTTCCCGCCGGTAGCTTTCCTCAAAATCATGGCTCCAGTCAAACGGGATATAGCACCCCTCCACCACCAGATTTTGACGGTTTTCAATCGCTGTCTTTACCATCTCCCGCACCACCGGCCACAGCAGGCCCACCAGCTCGTCATCATCCTCCGGCGTTAACGTGGTGATTCCGCTTCGGATCAGCCCCATTTTCAAATGATCGATCGATAAATACGGAAGGTGGTATTTCTCAAGCAGCCTTTGGGCCAGTGCGGTCTTGCCCGTGTGGGATGCACCTGCAATCAGCACAACCATCGATTCATCCTCCCCTGCATATTTTGCTCTTCTGTGGCCGGCTCATCCAGCCGAAAGGGCAGGCCGCTGCCGTCATAGCGTAAATTCGTACCAGATATTGGTACGGCCCTTCCGGCCAAAAACACCGCCGAGCCAAGGTTTCCGGTATATTCCAGAAGAGAGAAAAAAGGGTTCACAACGCCGTCTCATCACCCCGAGGCCCATCTACCGAAAGATGCCCCCGCCATATAAGAAAGGCCGCAGTCCCCGTCCGCCGGGATATCTTGCCCGGGATGCAACCGTGCACGCAGCGGCGCCGCCCCTCTTGCCTGTCATGATCCCCTACCGAACGGCAAGTCGGGCGCAGCACGCCCCCTGTAACAATCCCGGGTAGGCGCTTGCCGGCCGCGGCCGTCTACGATATTGTGATGACCTGCATGTTGGCGTCTACCCGTGCCCTGGCGCCGTATGGGAGGGCGGCTCGCGGCGTTGCATGCCCAAAATTCACATTATACAAAATCGATAGCGGCCGGCCGCCGATCACATCCAGAAAGACCTTTTTGTATTCCTCGTAATACTGCTCGTCCTGCGGTTTGCCCACCAAAATTCCACGGATGACATCAAACGCCCCTGTACGATCGATGGCCGCCAGCTCTTTTCGGAGCAAATCGGGCGCAGGCTTTTCCTCGCAGGTTTCGAGGAACATAATCTTCCCCCGCCATTCCTCCCGGCTTGGAAACAGCCGGTATCTC
Organism: uncultured Eubacteriales bacterium; assembly: GCA_965145485.1. Classification (GTDB taxonomy): domain Bacteria; phylum Bacillota; class Clostridia; order Oscillospirales; family Acutalibacteraceae; genus CABQCM01. Next base: position 19,991 of record CBCTCU010000021.1, read on the forward strand.
TCGCAAATCTCGCGCTCGCCGGCATAGCGGGCCGACGTCAGCATATCGTAAATGCTTTCCAGGCAGCCGCCCAGGAGCTCTCCCTCAAATCGATCGCATCCTTTCAGCAGCTCGTATCCCCGGGTTTCCTTATGGGCGACGCGATCGGTACCGATTGCTTTTGTGGAAAAGTCGGTTCTTTCCTCATACCAGACGTCGCTGGGCCGTATTTCCCACGTTTCGTAGTCGCGAAAATACCCCTCAAACGCCGCTTTGGTATAGGGAAGCATGTCGTTGGCAATTTCGCCCAAATCACAGAGGAAGCAGGGGCCGTAAAAGGTCTGCATGCCGATGCGGTGAAACATAAAATGATTGACCGTCGTGTCGGAAAACCCCGTAAACAGCTTTGGCGAACGACGCACCGTCTGTATAAACTCCCCGTCCTCCATCAAATAGGGCAGCAGACGGTATGTATCGTCGCCGCCAATCGCGCAGATCACGCCCTGTATGGACTCGTCGAGGAACGCCCTTTTTAAGTCCTCCGCCCTTTTATCAGGATGGCAACTCAGGTAATCGATCCCCTTGAGGGCGTTCGGCATAAATACCGGCTCCAGCCCAAAGCCCCTTAACCGCCTTACCCCGATTTCAATGTTGTGGCTGCAGGACGCATCCCCCAGCATCCCGCTGGACAGGCTCACAATGGCTACCTTATCCCCCGGCCGCAGAATGTTTGGCTTTATCATCTCAATCGTCTCCCCCTTGTTACGGTATACCGCGTTCTTTCGGATTCGTCGCAAGAATATCACCGCTTAGACAGCAAGCAGTCCACCTCGTCCGTCGTCTCATTGGGTAGGGAATTTTCTTCACCGTCGACCCATTTTCCTACTCAACAGCACAACTGTCTCGACGGATACCTCCTTGTCACTAAATTGTGCGAGTATTTCCTGTTCAATCGGAAACTTATAAGTAATCTCTTTCACAAAGCGTTTTTCAACCTTTTGTTCGGCCTTATTGAACAACTGTACATCAGCAATCAGATATTTGATCAGGTCTCTGCGCTCCGTTGCATTCATTTTATCATAGATAACATCGAAAGACGAGAGAATCTCTAAAATGGACTGCATGGAAATTTTCTCGCTTTCAAGCGTTTCCTTTTTCATGATACAATCCTGAATTGAATCTTCTGTCTTGTAGATTTCTTCATACAGATCATCAAGGCGCCGCGCCATATCTGCCCTACGGCGGTCTGCGTATTTATCATCGGCTGCAATTCTGTCAATATCAGATTCAAGGCAAGCCCTGTTATGCTGCAAGTTGGATAGCTGCCGTTTATACGCCTTTAAGTCGTTTTCTATTTCGGTCAAATCAACCGCAGTCAGGATTTTTTGACGCAGATCCTCGATGAAACGTGGATTTCTAACGATTTTCCGGGTGTACTCCATGACTTCCGCTTCAACAAGTTCTGCTACAACGCCGTTTCGCTGGCAGATAGAGGTTCCTCTGTGCTTAGTAGCGTAAGAGCATACATAAGATTCTGTCCGGCGTTCTGTACCATCTTGATTTTTCCATTTTGTCACACCGATATACATGGACGCGCCGCATTGAGGACATTTAATAATCCCCGACAGAAGATGCGCATTGGCCTGACCAATGTTATGATTTCCTCTTGCACCCCGGATTGCCTTTAGGCTTTGAGCGCGTTCAAAATCTTCCATTGAGACAAACGCCTCATGTGATACTTTATCACTTAAAATGTAAGAGTCTTGCTTAACAAGACGGTATTGATTATCCTCACCAGCGACCTTTTCTGTGCGCCGCTTGCCCCATGCAACACGCCCAGTATAAATGGGATTTCCCAAAATCCGCTTGATATGATCCTGACTCCATTCTCCGTAGCTTGGACGGATGGCATTTTTCGCGGGAGGCCGAAAATAACCGTTCCGGTTAAGATACCCGGAAATAGCCGTATAGCCCATATTGCGGTTCAGGAACATATCATAAATCAGTTTCACAACTTCGCGCTGTTCCTCAACGGCAACCAATTTTCCTTTGCCTTCGCCCTCACTTTTGTCCAACCGATACCCATAAGGTGCAAAGCCGCCGTTCCATCCGCCTGATTTTGCTTTTTCTTCACGACCAAGCAGACTTTGCGCGATGATATTTTCGCCTTCCAGCTCCGCAACTGCGCCGAGAATGGTAATCATCATTTTCCCCATAGAGGTAGAGGAATCCAAGCCGTCTTCCACACACATTAAGTGTACACCGTACTTCATAATAAATTCAAGAGAATTCAGCACATCACGCGCATTTCGTCCAAACCGAGACAGCTTAAAGACAAGAACATAATCAATATGGATTGCGCTTGTACGAATATCGTCCAGCATACGCTGAAACTCGGTACGACCCTCGATGCTCTTTCCGCTTTTTCCTTCTTCGACATACACGTCGCGGACAGTCATGCCTTGGCGTTCGGCACATTCGATCAAGTATCTTTTTTGTCCGTCCAGACTGTACCCTTTTACCTGCCTTTCGCTACTGACGCGAATATAGATCACACAGGTTTTACCCTCTTCGGTTCGGTACATGGCTACTCCTTTCCGGTAAAGAACTGGGCGGTACAATGACCGCCCAACTTTTCCAATATTGATTATACGATTTTTTTCGTTTCAGCCTCGCTGGCATATTTCACAAGAACTTGTGCCAGCACATTGATGAAGTTTTGATAGCACACTCTCTGTTCCTCTGTCATATCCTGCTTGGCTCCAGCAGGAAAATTGAGCGTTGTACCATTTGAGGAAACATAGGTATTGAATTTTTTATTATCAGCCATATTTTCACTCCGTATGATTTGTAGTTTTCGATGCGGAGTGGTAACTTTACAGTTACCATTATATCCTACACTACCGGCAATGTCAATGCAAACTGTAATATTATAATTGAGTTTGTAATCCTATAATTGACAGTACGGCAAATGCGGCGGTATAATATGAGTAACAAAACCTCGGAGGTGATTATTTTGGGTCTGGCTCAATCTATTCGCATTGCCATGTTGAAGCAGGGCGTTACAGTTTCACAGCTTGCAAGGACTCTCGGCTGTACCACTCAAAACATCAGCGCCAAACTTCGGCGCGATAATTTTAGAGAGAGCGAATTGCAGGAGATAGCCTCCGCGATTGGTTGTAGATTTGAAGGGCATTTTATTTCAGTGGAAACAGGGGAAACAGTCGAATAGCTTGCTCTGTTCCTAAGGGTGGGTAAGTTGCAGCGGCTTACCCATTTAGAATTTCTGCTGCCCGCCTAACATTCTCTGCCGCGTTTCCTCTGCGGAAATTCTCACCGTTAAACCGGATGGGGACGCAGACTTCCAAAACCCTGTCATAGATACGGCGCTCGTCCAAATCAGTAGCTTTCTGCATCACGGAGAGCGGGATGTTGGTGGTGACGATCATTGGCTTGCCAGTCAGCAGCCGCTTGTTGACCACATCAAACACGCGCTCCTTGCCGAAGCTGGTGTTCCGTTCCGCGCCCAAGTCATCCAAAATCAGCAGCTCCGGGCGCATCAGCGTTTTTGTATAGGCATCCCGGTCTGCGCCAAAATTACCCTGCATCCGGTTCACCACATCGGACAGCCCGACAAACAGGACGGAAACCATTTTCTCTATCAGGGCGTTGGCAATGCAGCCCGCCGCATAGGATTTTCCGGTGCCCACATTTCCGAACAGGAGCAGCCCGGTCCCTTCCCTGCGGAACTCATCCCAGTTTTCGGAATAGGACCTCGCCTTGGTAAGCTGCGGAGTCATGACATCGGCATTTTCAAACTGCCATCCGGCGGCGGGAATGTCCCGAAATGCTTCGGAGCGGAGCATGGCAATCCGGTTCAGCCGTTCCAATTCCCGGTGCTCTGCTTCACGCTGCGCCCGTTCCTCAGCCGCGCATTCGCAGGCAATCGGATGCTTGTCCAACCCGTTTTTGCGGTACTGTTCGGGGAAATAGGCTTCCGTGGGCGTGTGGCACTTGCCGCAGTATTTCAGCCCGTCATCCGGGTTGATGTAATCATCCGGTGCGGTGTTCAGGGTGTCTGCTGCCTCAACGATTGCAGCCATGATCGGATTTACATTCACAAGCATTCTCCTTCCTCATAGGTCTCTGTGTAGTCGTAATTCTTACCGGCCTTCGACTTGCTGTTCTCATCCAGCCACTTGCGAATTGTGGCGTAATGATTGGCATAGTGTTTTCCGCTGGAAGCCATATAAGCCGACAGACGGTTGATGTAGTCCTCATATTGGCTGGGGTATGTCGATTGCAGATCAGCCAGCTCACTGTCCAAAAGAAAAACATTCTGATACTGCCCAAAACAGCGGCGGGCGTTCTCTCTCCTGTTATTCTGACTGGAATCTGTTTTCTTCTTTTCTTTCTTACTTGGGGGCAAATTTCGCCCCATGCAAGAGGAAGATTTCGTCCCATCCATCGTGCAAAAATTGCCCTCTGGCCGGGAAGAAAGCTGCACCTCATCGGGCAGTTGCAAGAAAATGTGGTTTGCCCGGTTCCAGCCCTGCCGGACGCGGGTAATGAGGCACGCATTTTCCAGCTCGGTCAATGCAGCCTTGACCGTCCGCTCGCTCCGGTTCAGGTCGTTTGCCATCTGCCGGATGGTGAAAATCACATAAACATCCCCATCCTCCGACACCCAGCCGGATTTCTGGGAGAGCTGTGTGCGTCCCAGTAACAGGGCATAGAGCAGTTTGGCATTGATTGAGTATTCTCCCCGAAGGATAAACCGAGGCAACGGCACGAAAGGCGGCAGTGGGGTATCGGTTTTGTAGTAGATGGTACATCACTTCCTTTCTCCGGCACAGGGCAATTAGGGCGGACGGCGGGATCGTTTGGAGTGGTAATGTGGGCAGACGATCACCACAGTGCGGAAGCTCTGCTTGCAGTTGTGAACGCACCTACGGCAAAGTGCATTATAGGCGATGCGCCCCCGGTCATTCCGAAAGAACGACCATTCCTCTTTTCTCTTTTTACTCATACGCGGCATAGCGGCCTCCTGTCATTACAATTCCTTTCGCTGGTTTTCTTTGAGCAGCGACCAAATTTCGGTTTTCCGTTCTTTCAGCTCTGCAACATCCTCAGCGTAGAGATTCCCGGTGCTGTTGATGCGGCGGCAAATCTGGTTGATATTGCTAGCAGCCCGGCTGACGGCTGCGGCCAGCTTTTTCTGCTGGGTGTAATCCACTTTGATGATGTAGCCGTCGATTGCCATTTTTCTGAGATATGCGCCCATGTTCTTAGTACCGAGCTGCGCCATCTTGCTTTGGATAAGCTGACGCTCCTGCTCGGTGACGCAGAACTCGATGCGGATCGGCCTTGTGCGTTCAGCCATTGGATATTCGCCTCCTTCAAACTACAACGGACAAATTTTTACGGATTGGGGGGACACCCGAAAAAATATTCCCTCTCATATTCCAACGGACAGTTTCGAGCAAAAACTTGGTACCTGCTCAGAAAAAATTTCCTTTCACTTTGCAACGGACATTCTTTTCGCCGATTAGCGGGTACGGCAGGAATAAAATTTTCACGCCATAAAGCAGTCCCTCTCAATTTACAACGGACACTTTTTAGGCTAAACGCAGGTATGGCAGCAAAATATTTTTGAACCGAATACCCCTCCTACTTTACAACGGACAATATTTTGTGGATTGGGGGGATCTCTCAAAAATTCTTTTCACTTTACAACGGACATTTTCTCCGAGAAAAACAGGGGTCCGATTGAAAAAAGTGAAAATAAAAATGCTCCCGGCTTTGGGAAAAGCGGAAGCATCATATTCTGTGGATATGCGATTTTAGAGAACAGCAAGCACAGCCGCTGTCCGTACACAGCGGCGAAATGAGCGTCCTGGCTTGTCAGCCAGTCTGCCCATTGGTTCTTGTTGGGAGCACCCAAACCCGTTGATTTTATGCAAGACTGTTGACCACAATCATAATATTAAATCCAGTTTTATGCGTATAGTTTCGCCATCATTGTTGACTATCATCGTAATTTTGGATATACTATTATCAGGTTGTTATTGCGAGGTGAGCGGATGGACTATATGGCGGAACTCGCCGCGATTGCAAAAGAAAATGGCGGCATTATCGAAACGAAAACAGCGGCGCAGCACGGCATTTCCAAAGCGATGCTCTACAAGCTGTGCAAGGCGGACAAGATTCACCGCATTGTTAAGGGGCAATATGTTCTCCCAGAGGATATGCAGGACGAACTGCTGTCCATCAGCCGCCGATCGAAGAACATTATTTTTTCCCATGAGACGGCGCTGTTTCTCCACGGCATTTCCGACCGGACGCCTTTTGAGCACACCGTCACCGCGCCGTCTGGCTGTATGCCATCTGCGGCTATCAAGGCGGAGTGCAAGGTGTACTACATCAAGCCGGAGCTGTTCGCGCTGGGCAAAACAATGCTGGAAACTCCCGCTGGGAATTCCGTCCCCTGCTACGATTTGGAGCGCACTATCTGCGATGTGATCCGCAGTCGCAATAAGATTGGGACGGAAACTTTTTTATCGGCGCTGAAACAATACGCTGTCAGCCCCAAAAAGGACTTGAACCGGCTGGATGAATATGCCCGGCAGATGCGGGTGTCAGGCGTTCTGCGTCAATATTTGGAGGTGCTACTGTGAGCAATGCCATGAGCCTGAAGGCAAAAATCCGCAACATCGCCAAGCAGAAAAATATCCCGGCACAGGTCATTTTGCAGAACTATATGTTCGAGCGTCTGCTTGTCCGCCTTGCGGCCTCAGAGTACAAGGACAAGTTTGTACTAAAGGGCGGGATGCTGGTGGCGGCCATCGTAGGGCTGGACAACCGGGCGACAATGGATTTGGACACCACGCTGAAAAAACTGCCTCTGACCCCGGAAGCCATCCGCAGCGCATTGGAGCAGGTGGCCGCCGTTTCCTTTGACGACGGCGTGACCTTTGAGGTGGGGAAAATCTCGCCCATCCGGGAGGATGACATTTACGGCGGCTACCGTGTGATGCTGAACGCCCATTTTGACACACTGATTACTCCATTAAGCATTGATGTGTCCACCGGGGATGCCATCACGCCACATGCGGTGCAGTATCAGTTTTCAGAAATTTTCGATGACGAGAAATCCTACGAGCTGTGGGCATACAACATCGAAACCGTCATGGCGGAGAAGGTGGAAACCATCCTGCGGCGCGGCGTGTTCAATACCCGCCCCAGAGATTTTTACGATGCTTACATTCTGGCAACCACACAGAAATTTGATAAGGCGGTATTCGCCGAAGCGTTAAACGCCACCGCAACCCATCGCGGCACCGCTCGTCAGATTGCGGATGTTCCCGCCATTCTGCACAACATTGAAAATAGCCGGGAACTCAAAGCTATGTGGGAAAAGTACCGCAAGCAGTTTGCCTATGCCGCCCACATTGAGTACAGTCAGATCATGGATGTGCTGAAAACGTTGGTTCCCTAAAGGTTGGAGCCCGGAAGAATAAAAAGTGGAAAGTACATGAAGTGTGATCACCAAAAATGAAGGAGCAAGGGAAGCACATGAAAACAAATGATAGACCGCTTACCGACTTAATGAAAGCTGTGGACACCGGCGCTGCGCAGCTTCCTGATTTCCAGAGAGGCTGGGTGTGGGATGATGGGCGCATCAGGGCGCTGATCCTCAGTGTAATTCATAATTTCCCAGTGGGAGCAGCAATGTTTCTGGAATATGGAAATGAGAGTATCCATTTCAAGCATAAACCGATTGAAGGTTCTGGTGCCAATCCAAATACCGAGCCAGACGAGCTGATTCTTGACGGCCAGCAGAGATTAACCTCTTTGTATAATGCCTTGTACTGCAAGAATCCTGTCCATACCAAAACGGATAAGGGTAAGGAGATCGAAAGATTCTATTATCTGGATATTGAAAAGGCGCTCGACCCGAGCGCAGACGATGAGGATATTGTTGTTTCGATTCCAGCGTCGCGGCAGGTCACATCTGATTTTGGCCGGAAAATTGAAAAAGACCTCTCCACAAGGCAGGATGAGTTCAAGCTGAAAATGTTCCCGCTCAATATCATTCTGAATTCCAGTGAGGAACAGGGCTGGCAAAACGAATACTACGCCTTTTACAACTATGATCCAGCAATTATCCGTCAGTTTACTGATCTTTTTTCCAAAATTATCATGCCGACACAGAAGTATGCTATGCCGGTTATTCTGCTTGATAAAGAGACTCCCAAAGAGGCCGTCTGCCAAGTCTTTGAAAATGTCAATACCGGCGGCGTTTCTTTGACTGTTTTTGAACTTGTCACCGCAATTTTTGCGATGGACGATTTTCCGCTGCGTAAGGATTGGGAAGAACGCAAGGAACAATATTTCTCAGGCGATCTGCTGAATATTGTAACGGCCACAGACTTCCTGACAGCTCTTACGTTGCTCTCCTCGTTCCAGTCGGGCGGAACGGTGAGTTGCAAGAAAAAAGATGTATTGGCTTTAAGTTTGGCATCTTATCAGAAGTATGCGGATGACCTTTGCAAAGGATTCTCTCTGGCTGCCAAATTGCTGCAAGAAGAACGGGTATTTTCCAGTCGTGACCTTCCGTATAGCACACAGCTCATTCCTCTTGCAGCTATCTGCACGGTGCTGATGGATGAGAACCGGATTAACACTACCACCGCAAGGAACATGGTAAAGCAGTGGTATTGGTGCGGTGTATTTGGCGAACTATATGGCTCGGCGAATGAGACAAGGTACGCCAATGACATTACGCAGGTTATCAAGTGGATTACAGGTAATGGTGATCTTCCCAAAACGGTCACTGATTTCTTCTTCAATCCGACACGCCTACTCAGCTTGCAATCCAGACAGTCTGCGGCGTACAAAGGCATTATGGCGCTGATTCTAAAGAACCATGCCCGTGATTTCATTTCCGGCTCGGAGATGGACTTCTCGACATACTCAAATGAGAAGATCGACATTCATCATATTTTCCCAAAAGATTACTGCATCGGGCAAAGATACGATAAGTCTAAATGGAACAGTATCGTGAATAAAACGCCTCTTTCCGCAAGCAGCAATCGAGAAATCGGTGGCGTTGCACCATCTGTTTATATAGGAAAGCTTGAAAAGAAAGGTTCCGTATTACCATCAGATTTGGACGTCTATGTGGAGACGCACTGGATTGACCACAATCTGCTGAGAAGCAATGAATTTCAGGCTTTCATCATTGATCGCGCCAAGAAATTACTGAGCGCAATCGAAACAGCTACTGGGAGAACAGTATCCGGCAAAGACTCCGATGAAGTACGGCAGGCTTTCGGAGCATCATTGGAATAAACATCTTACTGATAGAGTATTTCGCCCTTCCCATACGGGACAGGTCTTTTACGATAGCAGCGACAGGGAGGAACGACCCATGCCCACATTGGAATGGATTGGAAAAGATAAAGTCATCAACCATCACCAGGAAGTACCCTTCCGGGTGCTTAACCGGCAGTATAGCTTTGACGAAAACGGCCAGCACGCCGAAGATAACGGCAGCGAAAACATGATTATCCACGGGGATAATCTGGACGCGCTGAAGGCCCTGCTGCCCCGGTATGAGGGCCGGGTGAAGTGCATCTACATCGATCCTCCTTATAACACCGGCAACGAGGGCTGGGTGTATAACGACAATGTGAACGACCCGAAAATCAAGAAGTGGCTGGGCGAAGTGGTAGGCAAAGAGGGCGAGGACCTGACCCGCCACGACAAGTGGCTGTGTATGATGTACCCCCGGCTGAAACTGCTGCAAAAGCTGCTGGCGGAGGACGGCGTAATCTTCGTTTCTATTGATGACATCGAAGTTACATATCTCCGCCTGATTATGGACGAGATTTTTGGAAAAACAAGCTTTATCGCTCAACTAATCTGGAAGAGTCGGCAAAACAAAGACAATCGAAATGTTACTAATGTCTCCATTGACCATGAATATGTCCTGTGCTATGGAACAAAACTCCGCGGTTGCAAACGCAAGGAAGAACAGTATAAAAATCCAGATAATGATCCTCGCGGCCCATGGACAAGCGCAAATATGGTGGGACTGGCAACCGAGGATGCACGTCCTAATCTTCACTATGACCTTATCGACCCAAGTACAGGCATAAACTACGGCAAGCCTACAAAGGGATGGCGATACGATAAAAATACCATGTCACGCCTTATTGCGGAAGGGAGAATTATTTGGCCCGATACTCCTAATGGACGCCCAAGAAAGAAGCAATATTTGGCTGATCTTGCAGGCTTATATACAGGATATTCCTCGATTATCGGAGAAAATTTTTACACTCGGACAGGCAGTAATGAGCAACTTCAAATCTGGGGAGATATTCGCTTTGACTTTCCTAAGAACTCTGGACTTTTGCAAGAACTGATTGAACAAGCTTGTGATGAAAATGACATCATTCTCGACTCCTTCGCTGGTTCCGGCACCACTGCCCACGCCACCCTCAACATGAACAAGGCCGACGGCGGGCACCGCAAATTCATCTTGGTGGAGATGGAGGACTACGCCGACAGCATCACTGCCGAGCGGGTGCGCCGGGTGATCCGTGGCTACGGCGAGGGCAAGAACGCCGTAGCGGGCACCGGCGGCAGTTTCAGTTACTACGAGCTGGGAGAGCCGCTGCTCATTGGCGAAAACCTGAACGAAGCTGTTGCGCCTGAAAAAATCCGGGAGTACATCTGGTTCATGGAGACCAAAACGCCCTACACGCCCGTCGCTGGGGACAATCCCTATTACCTCGGTAAGCACAACGACACCGGCTATTACTTCTACTATGAGCCGCAACGGCTTACGGTGCTGGACTATGATTTCTTGGCTACCGTCACCGAAAAAGCCGGCGGCACCGTGATTTACGCCGACCGGTGCTCCATTGATGATGACAAACTGTCGCAGATGGGGATTGTTTTCAAAAAAATTCCCCGCGATATCAGCCGGTTATAAGGAGGCAGAATACATGGAACTGAAAACCTATCAGCGGCAGGTTATCGCCGATCTGAACCGCTATCTGGAACTGCTGGGCAAAACCAAAGATTATATCGCCTCTTTCCGCCTCTTTTGGCAGGAGAAGGGTGCGCCCACGCTGGGCAGCTATCAGGATGCATTGCCCGGCGTCCCCAACCTCTGCTTCAAGGTGCCCACCGGCGGCGGGAAAACCTTTCTTGCCTGCAACGCCGTCCGTCCGGTATTTGACGCACTGCCGTTCACCAAGACAAAAGTGGTGGTGTGGCTGGTGCCGTCCGATGCGATTCTGACGCAGACAGTCAAAGCGTTGAAAGACCCGCGCCATCCGTACCGGCAGAAAATCGATGTGGATTTTGGCGGGCGGGTGGAGGTCTACACCAAGCAGGAGCTTTTGAACGGGCAGAATTTCAACCCCACCGCCATCACCGAACAGCTCTCCATTATGGTGCTGTCCTACGATTCCTTTCGCGGGCGCGGCAAGGAGGGCTTGAAAGCCTATCAGGAGAACAGCAACCTTACCGCCTTCGCCAAGGTGCTGGGCGCGCCGGAAAATCCCATCGAAAAGGCGGACGAGACGGCGCTGTTTCAGGTCATCAACCAGCTCAACCCGCTGGTGGTCGTGGACGAGAGCCATCACGCCCGGTCGGAACTGAGCATTGAAATGCTCGCCAATTTCAATCCCTGCTTTGTGCTGGATTTGACCGCTACCCCCAAGAAGCGCAGCAACATCATCTCCTATGTGGACGCGGTGCAGCTCAAAGCGGAGCACATGGTCAAGCTGCCGGTGATCGTCTATAACCGGGACAGTCAGGCCGAGGTGCTGATGGATACAATCGACCTGCGGGACAGGCTGGAAGAAATCGCAGCGGCAGAATATCAAAATGGCGGAAAGTACATACGCCCCATCGCCCTGTTCCAAGCCCAACCAAAGGGCAAGGAGGATGCGACCACTTTTGAAAAGCTGCGGACGGAGCTGGTAAACGCTGGGATCCCCGCCGAATATATCGCCATCCGCACCGCCGATGTGAACGAGATGAAAAATGTGGACTTGCTGTCCCCAGACTGTCCTGTGCGGTACATCATCACGGTAAATGCGCTGAAAGAAGGATGGGACTGCCCGTTCGCCTATATTCTGGCTTCCCTTGCCAACAAAACCAGTCAGGTGGATGTGGAGCAGATTTTGGGACGCATCCTGCGCCTGCCCTACACCGCCGAGCACAAGTCAGATGCCCTGAATTGGTCCTATGTGCTGACTTCTTCCAACGACTTCAACGATACGGTCCAGCAGATTATCCGAGGGCTGAACAGCGCCGGGTTCAGCGACAGGGATTACCGCCTTGCCGAGCCGGCAGAACCGGTTAAACCCACTCCTGTTCCGGAACAGCTTCCAATTATTGAGCCAGAAGCCCCACAGGAGGATTTTGCCGGGCTGGACGGGAAATCCATCGGGGCAGAGCTGCAACGGCGCAGAGAGAGCGAAAATTCGCCGGAATCCGCCCCCAAAGCGGACAGTATGCTTGCCGAGGCCCAGCAGGCTGGAGACGCATACAATCAGGCGGTGCAAGGCGCGGACAACGACCCGTTTGCCGCCGCTCTGCCGTGGGAGGTGCGAGACAAGGTGAATACATTCCGTATGATTCCCCAGTATCGGGAGAGCGCGGAGGGGCTGCTGATCCCGCAGTTTTTCCAGGTGATTCCGCAATCCCTGTTTACCGATGGGGATAAGGTGCTGTTGAGCAAGGAACAGCTTGCCGACGGTTTTACCCTGAAAGGCAAGGCATACGATATTGATTTTGCTGCGGCGGATGATGAGATTGTCAAAGTCGATGTGGAGACCGGACGCAGTGTGCCGAGGGCCTACCAGATGGAAGCTGCCGATCAGCGGTATTTCAAGGAGTATTTCAGCAGCTTGCCGCCGGAGAGCCGGGTACGCCAATGTAAAGACATGATGATTCGCCAGTTGGATAAGCTGAACATGGTGGATGGGGGCGATTTGCGCGCCTATGTCAATCTCATTGTGGATGGGATGGATCGGGAGCAGCTTGCCGCGATGGAAAAAGCTCCGCTGGGCTTTGCGGCAAAAATCCGAGCTAAAATCGAGAGCCTGCTGGAACAGCACTATAAGGAGACTTTCTTCACCTGGCTGGACCGGGGCAAAATCGTATGCGAGCCCTCCTACCGCCTGCCTGCGGCAATCCATCCCACGAGCAGTACGGCGATTTACGGAAGGTCACTCTATGAAGCCGAGGAGGACATGAACGCACTGGAACAAGACCTGGTAAAACGGCTGACGGCCATTCCCAATGTGCTGTGGTGGCACCGGAATATCGCCCGGCACGGCTTTGCCATCAACGGCTACTTCAACCACTACCCGGATATTATGATTATGACGCAGAGCGGCAAAATCATCCTTGCCGAAACCAAGGGCGAACACCTGAAAAACGACGACAGTCAGGAGAAAATCGAGCTGGGCGCGGCTTGGCGGAATGCAGCGGGAAATCGGTACCGCTATTACATGGTGTTCCGGGACGAGGAAAATCTGCCTCATGGTGCGGTGAGCATGGGGCAGTTTGTGGAGACAATCAAGGAACTGTAAAATCTATTTTGAGTATTCGAATTAAGGAAAGGAAACTCGTTGTTTATGGATGATGAATACAGGGCTATTGATGATTTAGTGCGAAATCATTTTGCCAATGTTATGTGGACGCATAAGATACAGGAAAAGCAAGCCGAAATTTATGAGGCTCGATATAAATTACTTGCAACAACAAATATTGTAACCGCATCACTTACATCGGCGAGTGTGTTCTCGACTATTTTCGTTGATCCAACATGGGTAAAAATAGTCTCAACAATTGCAGCCTTTGTCACAACAGCCATTAGCGCGTACCTTACATCATTTGATTACAAAAGTATGGCTATGGCAAATAAAGCGGCAGCAACAAAGCTTGTAGCACTAAGGGATGAATTGTTGATATTGTTGGCAAAAATCAAGTTTAGGCAGCAACCGATTCAGGAGCTTACAGCAGAATTTGATGCTTTGCAAAAGCGGGTACATGATGTATATACAAACGCTCCAAATACCACTTCAAAAGCAGTTGATATGGCGGAAGTTTCGCTAAAATCTAATAAGGACGGAACATACACAGATGCAGAAATCGACAGCTTGCTTCCAAATTCACTGAAACGGGAGAACAGTAATGAGTAATTATGTATCTAAATGTGGTGAAATCATCTCGTTGGACACTCGGACTACTATCTCTGTGCGATATAAAACTATTACACGAGCAATCAATAAAGAATTCTGGGGTTCTTCCAGTGATACACTACATAGTTTGTATGTAGGGTCATACGGGCGAGGAACTGCTATTAACACCAGCGATATTGATGTGTTGGTACAGCTCCCTCGATCAAAATATTTACGATATGATACATATAAAGGGAATGGTCAATCACGGCTGTTACAAGTTGTAAAACAAGCCATATTAAGTAGATACCCTCGTACTGAAGTACGCGCCGATGGACAGGTAATCAAAATGCTTTTTTCTGATGACATGAAGTTTGAAGTGCTTCCTGCATTTTCAAGTACGAACTGGAATGGTAATACGGTATATGAGTATCCAGATACGAATATGGGCGGAAATTGGCGTTCAACCGATCCAAAATCAGAGCAAGATGCTATGCAAAAGAAGAATACCATCACAAATGGACTTTTAATCGATACCTGCAAGCACATGAGATATATTCGAGACAATTACTTTTCCAGTTATCATCTTTCTGGTATTGTCATTGACAGCTTTGTTTATAATGCAATAGAAAATTGGTCATGGGCAGAGCCAACAAGTACATCAATTGCCGCAATAGGCGAATATGAAAGCACCTTATATAACAATTATTGGTCTCATTATAGATACATAAATGTCATCAACGCTCCGGGTAGTAATCAGCCAGTAGATTTGTCAAGTAGCCGAGATTGTCTGGAAAAAGTGTTATATAAAATGACACAATGATTCTTGATTGTGATAAACAAAGGCGATTTCAGAGATGAATAAAGCCCTATAACAACTGAATAACCGCATCTCATGTTTTCTGATGGGGCAGCAGAGAAACCTGCTGCCTTTTTCTATGATGACTGTCCTGCGGGGATTCGTGCCGGTGGGCTTGTCATAAATAAACGCACAGGGAGGCGATATGGATGAAAAAAAATTCACGCAAAGGAGGTGGCATACCAATGCAGCACGGGAAAAAGTCTGTAAATTCGATGGAGGCAGGATATGGCGAAGCCGCTTGACCCCAAGAAGATAGAATCGGCCCGTCAGTTTAGCAGCCGTGCCGAACGCAGGGAACAGCGGCGAAAGCTCATGCAGGACGAGATTGCGGAAAATCAGCGCAGCAACGGCGTTATTGTGATTCCGCCCAAGAAGTTGCAGGAAGTGCAGCAAGAGCGCCCTAAACTGCGTGTTGCGGCGTATTGCCGCGTCAGTACACGGGAAGAAGAACAGGTTGGCAGTTTTGATATGCAGGTACGCCATTTTACTCAGCGGATTGAAAGCAATCCCGACTGGGAGCTGGTGGAAATCTATCAGGACGAGGGCATCAGTGCCACGACCGTCAAAAAGCGCTTTGGCTTTCAAAAAATGATTGCCGATGCGGTGGACGGCAAAATCGATCTGATCCTTACCAAGAGCATCAGCCGCTTTGGCCGCAATATTGTGAATATACTGGACAACCTGAATATTCTATCGGCGCTGAATCCCCCTGTCTCAGTGGAATTTGAGACCGAGCACATCACCTACACAGGCGATGGAAAAAACAATCTGCTGATCGTACTTCTGTCCGCGCTGGCCGAAATGGAATCCCAGCAGAAAAGCGAGGCCATCAAAGCGGGTATCCGCTGGCGCATGGCTGAGGGGATTTACAAATTCTCTGTACAGAATACGCTGGGGTTCTACCGCGACCACTTTGGCCGGTTGGTCATTGAACCGACCGAGGCACGGATTGTTGAGTACATTTACGAGAGCTGTCTGGAAGGCGCAACACCGTCGGAGATTGCGGCAGCTCTGACCGATCAGAAAATAAAATCTCCTATGGGCAACGATAGCTGGTCTGCCGGTACCGTCCGCAGCATCCTGCGAAATGAAAAATACTGCGGTGACGCCTTGATGCAGAAAACCTATACCAAGGATTTCCGCACCCACAAGTCTGTGAAAAACACAGACCTAAATATGTACTTCAAGGAAAATCACCATACAGCAATTATCAAAAAAGAGGATTGGCTGAAAGTGCAAAAGCTGTTGTCTGAGCGGCACACTTCGCCCCATAAGGCGAAACTGCGTTTCCTGAGCAACCGCTTTGTCGCTCACCGCGTCAAGGATGGTCTGTTCAAAGGGTACTTGATTCTGGATTCCCGGTGGTCTCCCGCTGAACGGCAGGAATTTATGAAAATTGTTGATGACACACAAGATAGTACAAAATGAAAGGATTTTACCAATGAACTTTGATTTTTCTGCTCTGAATTTTGAAACGATTGACTCCAACATCAACGCCTACCCGGATATGTACATCAATCTGAACGGCGTTACCTTCACCAAGAAAGTGCTTGAGGATTTGGGTTATCCCGCCTATGTGCTGTGCCTGCTGGATGCCAAGGCGAAGGTGTTCGCGATCCGTATGTGCAAGAGCAACGAACCGAAGGGCTTTAAGTTCTCCAAGCCGCGGGGCGAACAGAAGGGCGTTGTGACGATTTCCAGCAAGAACTTGCTGGAACCGCTCCGCGCTGCCACGGGCGAGGATTGGGTGCCGGGAAAGCGATACCGCGTCCGCGGTTTCTGGGTCGCTGATGCGAAAACGATGTGCTTTGATCTCAACGAGGGAGTTCAGGAAGATTTCCGCCCGAATCCCTCCGATAGCGATGAGAAATAAGCACAGAACCACTTGACCGTATAAACAAGATGAATACGGCCTGTGTGCAACCGATTTATTACAGATTGCACCTGTAAATAAAACAGGCATAGTCGGCAAAACCGGCTATGCCTGTTCAGGTTAATCCGTTATGAGACCAAAATGCCGCAATGCGTCCTTAATTGCCTTGACTTTTTCCGGTGGGCAGGGATGATACTCATGTTTGCGCTGCTCCACCGCGTTGGGAGCTTTGTGCATATCCAAACCGCACATCCGCTTTACCTCAGCTATATAAGCGGTATGCACCTTAAAACCGTACTTTTCCTGCACATACTCCTGTATACGTTTATAAGTGGGATGTTCCTTAACTTCGCCGGTTTCGACTTCCATCTTGACCTGAATCATTGGTGGATTTGTTTCCCGTGACAAGCGGACAACCGTCTCGACATGGGCCGTACGCGGGAATAAATCGACCGGCACGGCGCGGCACGGCTCATATCCCAGCCGCACAAAAGCGGCAAGGTCTCTGGCCAGAGTAGCCGGATCGCAGGAGATATAAACCACCCGCTGCGGCGCCATCGACCGCGCCACTACCTCAACAAGCTCGTCCGAACAGCCCTTGCGCGGGGGATCGAGCACCACCACATCGGGGTGCATCCCGTTTGCAGCGAGCTGATCGGCTGCCTGGGATGCATCCATACACAAAAACTCGGCGTTCGATATTCCGTTGATTTGCGCGTTGCGTTTGGCATCCTCCACCGCGTCGGGAACAACCTCCACCCCAACGACCCGAGAAACGCGAGAGGCCATGCTCAGCCCGATGGCGCCGGTGCCGCAGTATAGGTCGAGCAGGATATCGTCCGGCCGCAGCTGAGCCAATTCGGCCGCCTTGCGGTAAAGCCTCTCAGCCTGGGGACTGTTGACCTGATAAAACGACAAGAGGGAAATGCGTATCCGCAGCCCGCACAGCAGATCCTCAATAGCGTCCTCCCCCCACAGGGTGACAAAACGCCTGCCAAGAACCAGGTTGGTCCGGTCGGGATGGATGTTTTGCAGCACGCCCCGCAATCCCGGCACCCGATCGCGCAGCCGGGCGCACAGCTCGCCCGCATGGGGAAGCGCCTGGGACGTCGTGACCACGCAGGCCATGATCTGCCCGGTAGCCGGCGCGCAGCGCAAATAAAACCGCCGCACCAGGCCACGGCCGGTTTCTTCCTCGTACGGCTCGATCCCACAGTCCTCCATCCACCCGGCAAAAGCGGCCAGCGCCTGATCGAACGCGGCCGGTTGAAGCCGGCACTGCCGGCTGTCCACAATCCGGTGGCTGCGGGGGGCGTAAAACCCAATGAGCGTTTGCCCGTCGCGGGAGCGTCCAACCGGGAACTGCGCCTTGTTGCGGTAGCCATCGATGGCTTTGCTCGCCAAAATGGGTTCCGGCTCGAGCGCAATCCCCCCGATGCGGCGCAGGGCATCGGCCACCCTGGCCTGTTTGACGCGGCACTCCTCGGCATAGGTGATGTGCCGGTAGACACAGCCGCCGCAGCGGGGAAAGGCCTCACAGTCGGGCGCAATGCGGTGGGGCGATGGAGAAAGCAGGGCGGTCAGCCTGCCGACAGCATAGTGCTTCGTTACCTTGACAATGCGCACCTGGGCCAGATCCCCCACCGCCGTTGAGGGAACAAAAACCGCCATGCCGTCCACACGGCCAACCCCCGCCCCCTCGGAGGAGACGGCGGTGATGGCAATTTCCACTTGATCGTTTTTCGCCAGAGGCTGCATGAAATTACGCTCCTTTGGTTTTGCGGCGCAAAGAAAAGCAGCGTCTGCACGTACCGCAGAACGCCCCTGCCTCTATGTACCGGAATTGGATGATCCGAAACGGCTGGCTTCGCAAGGGAAACCGGCGCAGCTTTGCCCCCCGCAGGAGAAAACGGCGCCATGAATCCGGCCATTGGCCAGCACTGTCCATACTCAAACCGCCATTGTTCCGCGCGGCAAAGCCGGAAAAGCCGCTGCCCCAAGAGGAAGGAAGCCCGGGCATGCATCCCCGGGCAGCGGGCGCGTTGCTTTTTGCCAGCGCGCCGTCTTAGCCCCCGGGGAACCGGCCCCCTCCATTGGCATCAGCGCACGGCGGGCAGCGATGAGCCTCACGCCCCGCGCGACGCCTCAAACTGGCTGTAATAGAGCCTGCTGTAATAGCCCTTTTTGGCCAGCAGCTGCTCGTGGTTGCCCTGCTCGAGAATCTGCCCGTTTTGCATATATAAAATCAAATCGGCGTCGCGGATGGTCGATAAACGGTGGGCGATCACAAAGCTCGTGCGCCCCTGCATCATGGCGTGAAAAGCCTTTTGAATGCGCTGCTCGGTGAGGGTATCGACCGAACTGGTCGCTTCATCCAGGATCAGGATGGGCGGGTCGAGCAGCATCACCCGCGCTATGGTCAGCAGCTGCTTTTGCCCCTGCGAGAGATTGCCCCCATCGTCGGCGATGACCGTGTCATAGCCATCGGGAAGGCGCTGGATAAAGCCGTGGGCATGCGCGGCCCTGGCGGCGGCCATCACTTCCTCCAGGCTGGCGTCGGGCCGGCCGTAAGCGATGTTATCCCGGATGGTGCCGGCAAACAGCCAGGTCTCCTGCAGCACCATGCCGAACTGGCGGTGGAGCGAGTCGCGCGTAACGCTGCGGATATCCGTGCCGTCGATGCGGATTGCGCCCTCGTCCACGTCATAAAAGCGCATCAGGAGGTTGACCATGGTTGTTTTTCCAGCGCCGGTAGGGCCGACGATCGCCACCCGCATCCCCGCTTGAGCCGTGGCGGAAAAATGCTGGATCAGCGGCTTCTCAGGCACATAGGAGAAGGAAACGTCGTCGAACACCACCTGCCCCTGCGTCACCGTCAGCTCGGGCAGGCCCTCGTCGCTTTCCTCCGGGGTGCGGTCCATCATATCGAACACCCGCTCGGCCGCGGCGAGAGCGGCAAGTAGCTGGGTCATGACGGCGGTCAGCTCGGTAAAAGGGCGCGCAAAACGGGAGGAATAGGTCAAAAAGCTGGTGATGCCGCCCGCTGAAAGCCCGCCCAGCACGCCGCCGAGCACACCCACGCTGATGTAGGCGATATGCCCGACAAAACGGGTGGTGGGATTGACCAGGGCGGAGGCGAACTGGGCCCATTTGGCCTGCACGCGCAGCTTTTCGTTGACCCCATCAAAGCGATCCTGCGCCCTTTCTTCATAGCCAAAAGCGCGCACGGTGCGCTGGCCGTCGAGCATTTCCTCGGCCACGCCGGTCAGCTCACCCATTAAGTCCTGCTGCGCGCGGAAATACTTGTTGCACATACGTGTGACCGAGCCCGCCACGAGAAAGGTCAGCGAGGTCACCGCCAGCACCACCAGCGTGATCTGCCAGCTCATCGCCAGCATAAAGGCCAGGCTGCCCACCAGCACGACCACCCCTTGGAAAAGCTGGGTGATCCCCTGCACCAGCCCTTCGCTGATGGCCTCGCAGTCGTTGATAAAACGGCTGACGGTATCGCCGTGGGAGTGGTTATCGTAGTAAGACAGCGGGTAGGTGCTGATTCGATCAAAGGCGTCCCGGCGGATGGCTCCCACCATGCGGTTGGCCGCCACGCTGGGCAACCAGATCATAAACCGCCCAAAGATGGTCAGGATGAGGTTGAGCGCCGCGAGCAGCCCCACGATCCACAGCAGGTCGCCAAAATCGACCTGCCCCGGCCCGACCATGTGGTCAATCGCCTCGCCAAAATAATAGGGAAGGATGATATCCAGCGTGCAGCTCACCACGGCGCAGACCGCCACCAGGATGAGCTGGCGCTTTTCCCTTCCGGCATAGGAGAGCAGCCGGCGTATGGTATCGCGATTGGGTTTGGCATGTTTTTTCATTATCTGCAATCGATCCTTTCCTGCAACCGCCTGTCATAAAAGCAATGGAGCCTCATAGCCGGGCGAGCCGCCGCTTCATCGCGGCTTTTCCCAAGGCCCAAGCCGGCCGTGCAAAGCGGCATCCTGGTGCAAAAAGCCGCTGTTGGGCACCGTGCCTGCATACGCCGCCAGGCGACCTTTCGTGCGGCCTTTCGGATGCGCTTGCCCGCGCGCCGGCCTTTTCACATCCCCTGGGCTGCCAGCCAAAGCCGGCAGCGTCCAGCCCGCATGTGCCGGGGCGCCGAACCCGAGAATGGGGATCAGGACCATGTGCCGTGAGGCATCTCATGAAGCGGACGGCAAAACGCTCCAAGCGGCATGCGCCCGCCTATCCAATGCACGCTCCGCTGTTTCCACCTTGCGTACAAAGGGCGCATCAGGCGCTCTCGCTGTCCTGCTGGGAAAGGACAATCTCACGATACTCCCCGCAGGTGGCCATCAGCTCCTCATGGGTACCCAGCCCGGCTACCCCTCCCTCGGACAACACCAGGATGCGGTCGCAATAGCGCACGGTGGAGGCGCGCTGGGAAACCGTAATGACCGTCCACCCGCTGTCGTCGGCGGCCAACGCCTTACGCAGCTTGGCGTCGGTGGCAAAATCCAACGCGGAAGCAGCGTCGTCGAGAATCAGCAGGCGTGGGCGGCGGACCAGCGCCCGGGCAATGGTCAGCCGTTGGCGCTGGCCGCCCGACAGGCCCTTGCCCCCCCGCCCCAGGTAGGTCTTCATTTTGGAGGGCTTTTGCTCGATAAATTCGGCCGCCTGCGCCGTGCCCGCCGCGCCCCAGAGCTCCTCATCGCTGGCGTCCGGCTTGCCCCAGCGGATATTGTCCTCGATGCTGCCCGAAAAAAGCGCGGCCCCCTGCGATACCAGCCCTATCTGGGCGCGCAACTCCTTGGCCGGAATCTGGTTGACATTCACCCCGCAAAAGCGCACCTCGCCCTGTGTGGCGCGGTAAAAACGCTCAATCAGGTTGACCAGCGTGCTCTTTCCCGAGCCGGTGCCCCCGATGACGCCAAGCGTCTGCCCCCTAGGCAGTGCAAACGTAACATGGGAAAGGG
This sequence comes from uncultured Eubacteriales bacterium, assembly GCA_965145485.1. Lineage (GTDB taxonomy): Bacteria > Bacillota > Clostridia > Oscillospirales > Acutalibacteraceae > CABQCM01. Next base: position 41,891 of record CBCTCU010000021.1, read on the forward strand.
CGTCGTCGCCCGTCTTGGAGTACCGGAAGGAAACGTCGCAAAACTCCACGCAGGGCGCGGTATCGTCCCAGGGAATGCCGCCCGGTTTTGGGGCGCCCTTTTCGGCCAGGGGGCCCTCCTGCGGCGGGCATGCCGGCCTTTGGGATGAGGCGGCCGGCCGGGCCGGCGTTTCCGGGCGCTGCCCATCGCCGGCAGGCAGGGGTTTGCCTCCCTCCACGGCGGGGGGGTCGGCGTCCTCCGGCATTTCCAGGATGGCCTTGACGCGGCCGAGAGAAGCATAAGCCCGGGTGAGTATGACCACCAGATTGGCAACCGCGATGAGGGCGGTCAGCACCTGGGTGATATAGCTGATGAAAGCCACCACCTGCCCCTGGGTCATGCCGCCAATGTTGACGCGTACACCGCCAAACCACAAAATTGCGATGATGGCAAAATTCATAATGCAGGTGGTCAGCGGATTGAGCAGGGTGGAAACCCGCGCCACACGCACGGCGCTGTCGGCCGTTTCGTCCACGCTCTTTCCAACCCGTTCCCGCTCCCGGCCGGTGCGGCAAAAGGCGCGCACAACCCGCACGCCCGACAGGTTCTCACGCAGCACCAGGGAAAGATGATCCAGCCGCTGCTGCACCCGCGTGTACAGCGGGGAGGATTTGGCCATCACGACAACCAGCACCAGCGCAAAGAGGGGAACGGCCACCGCCATGACAATGGACAGCGGCAGGTCGACCATCATGGCCGCCGCAATACAGCCAATGCTGACAAAGGGCGCGCGTATGAGCAGGCGGATAATCATGGCAAGACCGTTTTGAAGCTGATTGACGTCGTTGGTCACACGGGTGGTAAGGGTATCGGCCCCAAGCTGGTCGAGCCGCTCGCTCGGCAGGCGCTGGATGTGCCGGAACAGGCCGCTGCGCAGGGCGGTGGCAAAGCCGGTGGAGGCCACCGCCGCGCTGTACTGGCAATAGACCGCGCTGGCCAGCCCCACAATGGCGATCAGCAGCATGATCCCTCCGACGCGCAGCAGGTAACCATGGTCCCCGGTGGCCACGCCGTTGTCAATCATCATGGCCATAAAAATAGGCATGGTCAACTCCAGCACAGCTTCCAGCAGCTTGGAGGCCGGGCCGAGCACAAACTGAAGCCGGTAAGGCTTTAAATAAGGGGTAAGATGCTTCAAAGCGGGATGTTCCCTCCCATTGTCAACTGATTTTATTGTACCCTCAACCCTTTGGAAATACAAGGTGTTTTTGGATTGATCGCAAAGTTTTACCAAAAAGCAACATAAATATGACAGCGGCCGCCCCACTTTGCGGCGGAGCATGCTTTTCAGCCCGTGAGGTTTGGCTGGGGAGGCTTCCCCTCGTGGGCGCGGCAAAGGCATGCGCCAGCCAACCCCACCGTCCAAAACGCCGGATAGACGATCGCACGCAAAAAGAGGCTTTTGAACCTTCGGTTTGTTCGAATGGGAAAGGATAGGCGACGGACGCAAAACGGCGAGGCGGCCAGACTTTCAAGCGTACAAAAGAGCCGCCAGGGATTCCCCCGGCGGCCGAAAAGCATCCTTTTTTGCATTCATCGGCATAAGCCGGTTAGCCCATACGCAGTGCCGGTTCGCCGCCGTATTATCCCCGAGCAGGCTCGGATAAGCCGCCGGCATCCAGCATCTCCTGCGCGGAACGCATGGTCGCCTCGGTGACCGGCTCGCCGCCAATAATGCGGGCCAGTTCGCGAATGCGCTGCTGCCGGTCCAACGCCGAAACCCGGGTGAAGGTCCGCCCGTCCTTGACCGACTTTTCAATCAGCAGATGCTGCTGCCCCATGGCGGCGATCTGAGCGAGGTGGGTCACGCAGATCACCTGCCGCCCGCCGCCCGCCGTAGCGCGCAGGGTACGCCCCACCTTCTGGGCGGCCCGGCCGCTGATGCCGGTGTCGATTTCGTCAAAAATCAAGGTGCCGACCACATCCAGCTCTGCCAGCACACGTTTGATTGACAGCATGATGCGCGACAGCTCGCCCCCCGAGGCAATTTTGGACAGGGGCCGCGGCTCCTCCCCCGCGTTGGCCGAGATGAGGAACTCCACACGATCCCCGCCGCGGGCCGTCAGGCTTCGCGGGGTCTGCGACACCACAAAACGCACCGTGGGCATATCGAGAAAAGCCAGCTCGGCGCAGATCTTGGCCGCCAGCTCCTCCCCCGCCCGGGCGCGCGATGCACTCAACTCATCCGCCAGCTTTTGGAGGGTCTCCCCCTCGGCGTCCATTCGAGCCTCGATGTCCTGCGCACGCTCCTCCGCACGCTCCATCGAATCCAGCTCAGCGCGGGCGCTTTGGAGATACGCGAGCATCTCTTCCTCGCTATCGCCGTATTTTTTCGAGAGCTTATGATACAGATTCAGCCGCTCCTCCAACTCCTCAAGCTCGGCCTGGCTGAACTGCGCGTCGGCCGCCAAGCGCCCCGCGTCGCCGCCCAGTTCCTTGAGCTCATAGCCAATCTCACACAGCCGCTCGCCAAGCGACACGGCCGAGGGGGCGGCCGGGCAATCCATCAGCTGGCCGCCGACCGAAAGGAGCTGGTCCGCCATTCCGTCGGCCTGTTCATCCCCACACAGCATGGCCTCAGCCTGCGAGGCGGCCAAAGCGATCTTTTCGCTCGAAAGCATCGCATCCCGGCGGCGGCGAAGCTCTTCCTCCTCCCCCGGGCGAATGCCGGCCTCCTCCAATTCGCCAATCTGGAAGGCAAGCAAATCCATACGGCGCGCCTTTTCCTCCTCCCCCTTGCGGCACTCGGTCAGCTCGGCGTAAAGGGAGCGGTAAAGATGGTACTGATCGCGGTAGCGCGACAGCAGCGCGCCGTTCGCCGCATAGGCGTCGAGAAAGGACAGGTGGCTGTCCGGGTCGAGCAGGGCCTGATTGTCGTGCTGGCCGTGGATGTCGATCAGCAGCCTGCAAACCTGACGCAGCATGCCCGCCGTCGCCGGCTGGCCGCCGATGCGGCAGACCGAACGACCGTCGGCCGAAAGGGTGCGCTGTAGCAACAGACTTCCGTCCTCCTCCGGCTCCAAGCCCATCGAGCGCAGTTGCTCACCCACCGCATCGCCACAACCGCAGAACAGGGCCGATACCATCGCCCGCTCGGCGCCGGTGCGGATCAATTCGCGGGAGGTGCGTTCCCCCATCACGGCGTGGATAGCGTCGATGAGGATGGATTTGCCCGCGCCGGTTTCGCCCGTGAGCACGCACAGCCCCGGTTCAAATGCAATATCCGCCCTCTCGATCACGGCAATGTTTTCTATCGTCAGGTGGGCCAGCATTTCGTCACCTTCCCTGCATGATGCGCAGCAGCTCCTCAACGAGCACCTGGGCCTGCTGCTCGCTGCGGGTGATGACAAAAATGGTGTCGTCCCCCGCAAGTGTCCCCACAATCATATTCCACTGCATCGAGTCGAGCGCGGCGCAGGCCGCCTGGGCCATGCCGGTGTGGCATTTGATGACCACGTCGTTGCTCGCGTAATCGATGCTGCTCGCCGCGTTACGGAAGATATCGATGTAATTTACCCCGCTGTCTCCCGCTTGCGCGCGAGGATTCATATAGCGATAGACCTCGTTGGAATCGAGGGATTTGACCAAGCGAAGCTCCTTGATATCCCGCGATACCGTGGCCTGGGTAACGTCGAACCCGGCCTTTTTGAGGTGCTCGAGCAGCTCCTCCTGCGTTTCGATATTGTAGTTTTCGATAATCTCACGGATCTTGGCGTGCCGCCTTTTTTTCACAGGGCCCCATCCTTTCTGCCCGCCCGTCGGGCGAACCGGTTACCGATGCTTTCGATCGACCAGCTTGCGCTGTAAAATTTCATAAAAAGACTCGTTCTTCATCCGGATGAGCTGCACCACAACCTGATCTTCCATGCAAATCTCGATTTCAAGCCGGGTGACCGGCTCGGGATGTTCCTCCCCGTCGCAGCTCAAATAGACCTCGCCGTCGCCGGCGGCCGTGGCCCGAATCCGTATGATCCGGTCTGGCCGGAGAACCATCGGCCGCGTGGTCAGCGAGTGGGGGCAGATCGGTGTGATTAAAATCCCCATCACGCCGGGGTCGACCACCGGCCCGCCCGCCGACAGGGAATAGGCCGTCGAACCGGTGGGGGTGGCGATGACCAGACCGTCGGCCCGGTAGGTAAAGGGCCGGTCCTCGTCACAGCGCACCTCGATATCCAAAATACGGGGCTGGCGCCCGCGTGCGAGCACCGCCTCATTGAGGCTGTAATACCGTTTTAGGGGCTGAGAGGGCACGCTCACCCGCAGCATCCGCCGGCGGTCGATTTCATAGTTCCCGTCGATCAGGCCGGGCAGACGGTAAAGCTCATCCGGCTCAAGCCCGGCCATAAAGCCGACCGTTCCGGAATTGATGCCCAACACCGGCTTGTGCAGCAGGGCGGCCTGCTTGGCGGCATGTAAGATGGTGCCGTCTCCCCCCACGGCGATGACGACGTCGGCCGATGGAATGAGCTCGGATTCTGGAAGGAACTCCCCGTCCAGCCCCCCGGTGTGCTGATAACAGCGGTCAAAAACCGGTGCAACGTCACACGCGCGCAGTGTGCTGGCCACTCGGCCGGCACATTCGAGCGCCTGCGGGGCCTCCCGCTTGATGATAATGGCTGCTTTCATGCTCCAAACCATTCCTTCCCGCCGCATGGCGTGCCGCAGCCCCAAGCTTTGTCTCAACAAGACAGTCCTGCGCGCCACGCCAAAATTTTGCTCATCCCATCATGGGTAATTTTTATCATATCGGACATTTCATCCGCCGCACCTAAGAGCGCTTTATCGCACTAAGCATGCTGCCCGCCGCGCTCAAGGAGCGCTTCGTGCGCTGGGGCACTTCACCATGCCGGGCGATCTGTTCGCCATACGCGAGGCAGCTTATCCCGCTGGGACATTCTCTTCGCCGAACCGGAGGGCACTCCATCACACCGGGCGATCTGTTCGCCATACGCGGGGCGGCTTATCCCGCTGGGACATTCTCTTCGCCGAACCGGAGGGCACTCCATCACACCGGGCGATCTGTTCGCCATACGCGGGGCGGCTTATCCCGCTGGGACATTCTCTTCGCCGAACCGGAGGGCACTCCATCACACCG
>CBCTCU010000022.1:0-47011 GCA_965145485.1 uncultured Eubacteriales bacterium
ATCGCCCGGCATTAGCACGGTAGGGGCGAAATCCCCCTTTTGTGCGCTGATATGGGGGGTAGGCATGCTATAACACTCCCTTATGTTAGAATACCATTATTATATCCCCATGGGAGGAGGAAAGTCAATGCAATTGGTCCGCTGCCGTGTGGGAGAATGCTATCGCGCTGTTGGCAAATTAGGCCGTGGCACGGATTGCCGGCCAACGGCGCTGTTATCCGATGGCTGGTTGCGGACAAGGGCGGGATTGGCGAAAATCAGGCAGGCCCACCGGCAATGGGCCCGCGCGCAACGCCGCGTTGACTTTGCGGATATTTCACCGTATAATAAACACAGTACGACAAAAGGAGACAGGTATGATCACATATGAGATGATGAAAAACAATCCGGATATCAGCACCTACATCACCAAAGCGGATGAAAGCCTGCGCGCCAAAGGGTACACCGAGCACAGTTTCGCGCATGTGACGCGAGTGGCGCATACGGCCGAATACATCCTTCGCACCCTGGGATACAGCGAGCGGGATGCAGAGCTTGCCAAAATCGCCGGTCACCTTCATGATATCGGCAATTTGGTCAACCGGGACGACCATGCCCAAAGCGGCGCCGTCATGGCCTTTCGCATCCTGGATAAGATGGGGGCCACCGCGGAGGAAATCGCTCAGATCGTTTCGGCCATCGGCAACCATGACGAGGGTACGGCCGAGCCAGTCAATCCCATTGCCGCGGCGCTGATTTTGGCGGATAAAACCGACGTTCGCCGCAGCCGGGTGCGCAACAAAGAGGCCATGCTGTTTGACATTCATGACCGGGTGAATTTTTCGGTGGAGCATTCCCAGACAATCATCAGCGAAGACCATTCGGTGATCGAATTGAATTTGGGGATTGATCTGCAATATTGTTCAGTGATGGACTACTTTGAAATCTTTTTAGAGCGTATGATCCTCTGCCGAAAAGCGGCGGAACGTTTGGGGATGCAGTTTCAATTGGTCATCAATGGCCAACGGCTGCTGTGACCATCATCGGCGTGCCGGCGGCATGGTAATGCCGGCTGTTGGCTGGCGGCACCGGGCAAGACGGCTGCATTTTCATCTCCATGTCGGCCGCCAAGGATTCTGGCTGCGGCGCCGGATTGCCCAACGGCCAACCGGGGCGTTGCACGTTGGCTCGTGGCAGGCAGCGCGCCGTCTTTTCTATTTTATGCATGAAACCTCCAGTCGCAGGGATCGCCCTGCCTCTGGAGGTTTTTGTTGTACGGCTATTTTGGCGGTCAAAGAGCGCCCTGCCGCCGGCGTTCCTTGCCGCCGGGCAGTCCTATCGTGCCCCGCGGTCGTCAGCCCGCTTTCACCCTGCGGCCCTGTGTGCACCCGTGCGGTCTCGCCGGCAAATCCGAGGAGCTTTTCAAAAAGGGAAACCGAGCGCCCAAGGGCGGACAAGACCGCCGGGGATCAGCCTCACAACAGGGGAAAGGCAGCGGCACGACCACTTGGTTCTGAAAAGCTTCTGGCCCCTGGTGTCGGGATGGTATTCTCGCCATGGCCGCCATCCAAAGGGCTGCCGGTATGGCAAATCCCGCCGCTGCGGCTGCGAGAGAAGTATTTATTTAAAATTTTCCTGAAAGCAGGCCCGCCCCGGCCAGCGGGAGGAACGGCCTAACTCTTGCTCAATGCGCAGCAGCCGGTTATACTTGGCAATCCGCTCGCCACGGCTGGGAGCGCCCGTCTTGATCTGCCCGGCATTGAGGGCGACGGCCAGGTCGGCGATGAAGGTGTCCTCCGTCTCGCCCGAACGATGGGAGACCACGGCGGTGTATCCCGCCCGTTTGGCCATCCGAATCGCCTCGATGGTTTCGGTCAGGGTGCCAATCTGGTTGAGCTTGATGAGGATGGAGTTGCCGCAGCGCTGCGAAATCCCCTGTTGCAGCCGCTGGGTGTTGGTCACAAAAAAGTCGTCCCCAACCAGTTGAATCCGGCCGCCCAGCCGCTGGGTTATGGCCTGCCAGCCCTGCCAGTCCTCCTCGCCGAGGGGGTCCTCGATCGATCGAATGGGATAGCGGCTGCACAGCTCGTCCCAGTAGTCGATGAGCTCCTCGCTGGAGAACTGCCTGCCCCGCTTGGGAAGACGGTATCCGTCGTCCGATTTCCATTCGCTTGAGGCAGCGTCCAGTGCGAGGACAAAGTCCTCTCCCGGGCGATAACCCGCCTGTTCGATGGCGCGCAGAAGGTAGCGCACCGCCTTTTCGTCGCTCTCGAGGTTGGGGGCATATCCTCCCTCGTCCCCCACAGCGGTTGACAGCCCCTCTTTTTTTAATATGGAGGCAAGGGTGTGGAATACCTCGGTACACCAGCGTAGCCCTTCGCGGTAGGTCGGGGCGCCGACCGGCATTATCATAAATTCCTGAATGTCGATGTTGTTGGCCGCATGCGCGCCCCCATTGAGCACGTTCATCATGGGTACCGGCAGGGTGTTGGCGCTCACGCCGCCGAGAAACAGATAGAGCGGAAGCCCCAGCGCGTGGGACGCCGCCCGGGCGCAGGCGAGGGATACTGCCAGAATGGCGTTGGCCCCCAGCGCGGATTTGTTGGGGGTTTTGTCCAAATCCCGCATTGTCCCGTCGATTTCGGCTGTGCGGCAGGCGTCCATTCCCACAAGAGCGTCGCGCAGCACGGTGTTGATGTTCTTCACCGCGCGGGTTACCCCCTTGCCGCCGTAACGCTGGCTGTCGCCGTCGCGCAGCTCGACCGCCTCAAATTGTCCGGTCGAGGCGCCGCTGGGTACGGCCGCCCGGCCGCGGGCGCCGTTGGCGAGCACCACCACCGCCTCGACGGTGGGATTGCCCCTCGAGTCCAGTATTTCACGGCCAAGGATCTGTTGTATGGTTTGGTTCATGGTTTAACCCCTCCGGTTTGTTTTTACTATTGTGTTCCATCCCGGGGGAAATAAACCCGTCCTTTATGACAAATCCGTCGAATGTACCGAATCTCTTGCTTTGAAAAAAGACGGGCATAGCTCAAACAGGCTGCGGTCGTAACGGATGATCCCCTCTCTGCGAAGCTGGCTCAGCGTGGCGGAAAGGCCGCTTCGCTCGACGCACAGGTAGTCGGCTAGCTCCTGCTGGCTGAAAGGGATTTGAAACGCACCGCCCCCCTGGCGCGCCGATTCATCGGATAAATAGGACAACACTTTTTGCCGCGTCGTCCGCTTGCTCAGATGCCCCATTTTCCGGTTTAGAAACAGATTTTTGGTGGCCAGTACCCCCAGCATGTTTTCAATCAGCTTTTGGTGTTGGCCGCAGGCGCTCGAGCAGGGGGCGGCGATACGGCTCGCGTCGAGGAACATCACCTCGCTGGCCCGGGCCGCCCTGACCGAGACGGGCAATATCTTTTCCCCCGTCTTGGCCGGCGCGCAGGCGTAGGCCTCAGCAAAGAGTTCACCCGGATGCAGCTGTGCCACGATGCTTCGCTCGCCCGTGTATTCCTCCCGCAGCACCTGAAGCCGGCCCGATAGCACGACGCCGAAATGGGTTGCCTTGCTGCCGGCCAGCAGCACCATGCTGTCTTTGGAAAAGGACTGTGTCCTTGCCCCAAGGCATTGCAGCATTCCGGCCAGGTCGTGCCCATCGATTCCCTGAAACAGAGCGGTGTGTTTGAATGCGTCGGGTAAATTTTCCATTGTTTTCGCCTCGCTTTGTTGAAAAATCAACAGACAATTTTTTTAAAGTATACTATAGTATGGGCAGCATCGGCAAGGAGAATTTCCGCGATGGGGTCACATTGTATATGTCTGGTCAATCCATTTGCCCCATCTGGCACGGTCGTCCCTTGCTGGGCGGCAAAAGCTTGTAACAAAACCGAAAGGATGCTGCGATATGAAACGTCAAATCGTCAAAATTGATGAGGAAAAGTGCAACGGCTGCGGCCTGTGCGCGGCCGCCTGCCACGAAGGTGCGATCGGTATGGTCGACGGGAAGGCGCGGCTTTTAAGGGAGGATTATTGCGATGGCCTGGGCGATTGCCTGCCGGCCTGTCCGGTGGGGGCGATTTCCTTTGACCAGCGGGAGGCGCCGGCTTACGACGCCGAGGCGGTCAAAGCGGCGCAAGCGGGCCAAACGCAGCCTCTGCCCTGCGGGTGCCCCGGCACCCAGTCCAAACGCATTGACCGGCGCGCGGCCGAGGTACAATCCTCTCCGGTCAACGTTGCCGAAAGCCAGCTGACGCAGTGGCCGGTGCAAATCAAGCTGGTTCCCATCCAGGCCCCTTACTTTGATGGGGCCGACCTGCTCATCGCGGCCGACTGTACCGCATATGCCTATGGGGATTTTCACGCCCGGTTTATCCGGGGGCGGGTTACTTTGATCGGCTGCCCCAAACTTGACGAAGGGGATTATACCGAAAAGCTGACCGAAATTTTGCGGCGCAATCACATCCGCAGCGTCAAAATTGTCCGCATGGAGGTTCCCTGCTGCGCAGGACTGGAAAACGCGGTCAAGCGCGCTTTGCAAAACAGCGGCAAGATGATCCCGTGGCAGGTGGTGGTCATCTCGACTGACGGACGTATTGTGTCGCAATAGGCTGGGGGATGGAAATCATTCGGCATCGCTTTGCCGTCTTCCATACTCTTCAAGCCGCTTTGTGTCTGTCCAAACCACCTTTTCTTGCTCAAAGGCCAGCCTCTTAAACAGAGGCTGGCCTTTTTAATCGCAGCGCTATACGAACTCGTAATTCACAAACTCCCTGCGCTCACACAGCGGTACAAATCTATCCGAAAGGCATAGACGGCCGGTTAGAATATCCGTCAAAACCTGAAAGATTTTTTCACTTTCAATGGTGGCGTAATCGACGGGGAAGAGGGAGTAATTCCTCGAAATGGGCATAAAAAATTTTTCGATATAGCGAAATACCAAATAGGTCGTCACAAAAATTGTAATGCTGGGCACATTCAGTAAGGCGGCGGCGTGTCCAAAGCAGCTGTCAACCCCGACCATCGCGTCAAGCTCGGTCATGGCAGGCAAAATATGGTTGAAATGCAGTCCGCTGATGTCCGCGTCATATAGCTCAGCGTGTTGTTCCGCCGGCTCCAAGTTGACGACCGCGATGCCGTAGGCTCTGCAACGGCGCACAAAGTCGCGGGCCAGTTCGACAGGCAGCTCCTTGCATTTTTGGCCGTCCACATTTGTTCCGGAGCAGCGTTGGAATCCGATCACATACCGGTACCTGCGTTTGAGGGAAGATAAGCGATGGGAGGTGGGGAGGACATAGTTTTGCCGGAAGTAGCGGAAAATTTCCTGCGGGGCCGCGTCGATCGGATATTGATCGCTGAGGTATTCAAAATACGAACGGTCCAATCCCTCGGGAATCCCGATGATATGCATATCTCGCAGCCTGTCGAGAAACATATTTTTGTTAGCCTGAGAAAAAAACATGACGCCGGTCAAACCGTTGGCCAAGGCACTGTGGGTGAAAAAGCGAACGGCGTCCGCCGCGTTTTTGGAGTCGTGATACGATATGATTTTTCGGTCTATGCGGTTGTGATGCTGTAAATAGTAGAGGTATGGAACATGGATGAGGCTGTCTCCGATCCCGCCGCCGATCAGGTATTTTTCACTTTGAGCATTTTGCTTAGCCGGTTGATCCCGGTCGGAAAAGCATGCGTAAAAAAAGGGATGAAATCGTTTGACGCCAACAAAATAAAACATCCTGCGCAAGATGGAAAAGACGACCTCGGAAACAGACCATCTCTTTAGCATTTCGGGCGCTGAGATATCCACAAGCACGCACCGGTAGAGCCGGCGGTCGGGGATGGCTTCTTCCGGTTGCGCGTGGCGTTGCAGCTTATCACGCACCGTTTCTCTGGTATCATCGGGGCAAAGCTGCATTACCCTTACTGACAGGGAGCGGAATTTTTTAAAGCTGTCGCGCTGGTGCAGCTCGATGATGCAGCTTCGATCGCGAAAGCAGGGAAGCCGGTGAAAAAAGACCTGGTAGGTTTCATCGAGCACCAGCAAAACAAAATCCTGCCGGATTTCATCCAGCTGGCCTTTTGCCTCCAACATGCGGCGGCTCAAGTTTTCCTGGTTGGATTGTTCGATTTGTTGCTTGATATCCGATTCGTAAATAAATTTGCTGCTAATGTCCACCCATTCTCATCCTTTCTTTCCCTTATTATAGGAAGGACCCGATGAATGCAAAAGACGCCGGCATGCCGGTGGACTGGCGCAATAAGGTATGTTTTCAGCGGCGCCAGTGGCCGGCCCGTATATGAGAGCGTTTCACGATAGCGCATACCGTCTTGACGATATTATAAAAGGGTGATATACTAAAATTAGTCATAGCTAACTTGACGCGGGAATGGGTTTGCGTTTGCTTTTTGGAGCGGCGGATGGTGAATGCGTATCTTCCCAGACTTCCGTTACGCAGCAAGGGGCGAGGATGCAAACCGGGGGGAATGGATATGCACGATCGGCAGATGGCAGATCGGCATTGTCTGAGAAAGGAGAATTGGAAGATGATAAAGTATACGGTGGCGATTGAGGGGATGCAGTGCGGCATGTGCGAGGCGCATATCAACGACGCGGTACGAAAGGCCTTTCGGGTCAAAAAGGTGACTTCCTCCCATGCCAAAAATCAGACCGTGATTGTATCGCGCGAACCCATCGACGAGCAGAAGCTCAAGACGGTGATTGGCGCAACGGGCTATTCGGTGATCTCCGTTTCCGGCGAGCCGTACGAAAAAAAGGGGCTGTTTTCACGCTGAAAGTTTGACGCTCCGGCGGGGCGTCCGCCCCCGAAGATGGTTCCCACGAAAAAGAAAGCAGTCCCGGTAGCCGGCGGAGTGCCCCGCATAACCAAGGAAAGCCAGCGCTTTAACGGCGCTGGCTTTTCCTGTTCTTTTATCGGGCCTCTGCGTGCCATTTGGTTTACCGATAGCCATGATCTTGCTTTCGATTGCCGGCCACCACAGGGGCTGGGGCGCACAAACCGCACCCTCAAAGCATATGGAATGCGTGTCCTATCGTTGCAGGCTGAGTCCGTTGCGTAACCGAACGGCCCCGATCATGGATACCCACGGTATCTGCCATACGCGTGGATTTCCGGCCGGCATGCTCCCGCCGCCGATTCCGCGGCGAGCGCCCTATGCCTTCACACAGCTGGTCGGGGTATAGCCCGCCTGGGTAACCGCGTCCATCAAAACCGAATCCTCCACCTCTTTGGAGAGGGTCACGGTTGCCTGTTTGCTTTCCAAATCCACGGCCGCTTCACTCACGCCTTCCACAGCGGCGAGCGCCTTTTGCACGTGCATCTGGCAGTGCGCGCACATCATCCCGTCTATTGTCAGTATTTTTTTCATGTTGCTCGATCCTTTCTGTTGTGTTTTATGATCCGACGGCTCCGGCAAAGCTGCCGGAGCGTTTGAACCGCTCGAGTGCTTGCCCTTTCTCTTAAAAAAGCGAAGGCGGAGGGCGTTGGCCACCACGCATACCGAGCTCAGGCTCATTGCCGCCGAGCCGATCATCGGGCTTAGCCGCAGCCCCAGCGCCGGGTACAGAGCGCCGGCAGCCACCGGAATCCCCAGCACGTTATAGAAAAAGGCCCAGAATAGATTCATGTGAATGTTGCGCACCACCGCCCGGCTCAATTCGATCGCCGTGGCAGCATCGTCAAGAGAATCCTTCATCAGCACGACGTCGGCCGATTCGATGGCGATGTCGGTGCCGGCGCCAATGGCAATGCCGATGTCGGCGCGCGTCAGCGCAGGCGCGTCGTTGATGCCGTCGCCCACCATGGCGACCTTATGCCCCTGCTGTTGCAAAGAGCGGATTTTGGCCTCTTTTTCGGTTGGCAGCACATCGGATATGACCTCTTCGATCTGCAATTCTTTCTGTATGGCCTGGGCGGTGATCTTGTTGTCGCCGGTGAGCATGACGATATGAAGCCCCATATCCCTCAGGCGGCCGATGGCTTCCCGGCTGGAGTCGCGGATGGTGTCCGCCACAGCCAAAATACCGGCCAGCTCGCCGTCTCGGGCAAAAACCAGCGGCGTCTTTCCCTCCTGGGCAAGGCGCTCGGTCGCCTGTTTCGCTTCGGCCGAGCGTTGGCCGGAAAGCAGCTGGTTTTCCTCCATAAAAGCGGCGTTGCCCGCCAGATAGGCGTGGCCGTTTACTTTGGCCCGAATCCCCCGCCCGGCTACCGCCTCGAAATCTTCGGCCGGCGGGATGGCCAGGCCTTCCCCGCGCGCCTTATCCACCACGGCCGCTGCCAGCGGGTGCTCGCTTCCCGTTTCGGCTGCGGCGGCCTCGGAGAGAAATTCGGATTCTCCCATGGCGGGGTTCAGCACGATCAGGTCGGTGACCGACGGATGCCCGGAAGTGATGGTGCCCGTCTTGTCCAGAACGATGGTGTCGATATTGTGCAGATTTTCTAAGCTTTCGGCCGATTTGATGAGAATTCCCATCTCGGCGGCCTTGCCTGTCCCCACCATGATGGCCACCGGTGTGGCAAGCCCCAGGGCGCAGGGGCAGGAGATAACCAGCACGGCAATCGCGTTGGAGAGTGCAAATTCAAAGCTCTGGCCAGCAATCAGCCAGATGACGGCGGTGACAATCGCGATGCCGATGACCACCGGCACAAAGATTCCGCTGACCTTGTCGGCCAGGCGGGCGATGGGCGCTTTGGAGTTCCCGGCGTCGTCCACCAGGCGGATAATCTGCGCCAGCGTGGTGTCCTCCCCCACTTTGGAGGCCTGGAACCAAAACGTCCCGTTTTTGTTGACCGTGGCCGAAATAACCTGGTCGCCCGGCCCCTTTTCGACCGGGATGCTCTCGCCGGTGATGGCGGCCTGATCCACATAGCCGTGGCCCTGCGTGACGACCCCGTCGACCGGGATGCCGTCGCCCGGACGGATGACGAGGATGTCGCCTGCGGCCACCTGCTCGGCCGGGATGGTCTGTTCCTCGCCCTGCCGGACGACGACGGCGGTCTTGGGAGCGAGGTCGACCAGCTTGCCCAGCGCGTCGGAGGTTTTGGCCTTGGACCTGGCTTCGAGATACTTGCCGACCGTCACCAGGGTCAGAATCATTGCGGCCGATTCAAAATACAGCGCGTGGGCGTATTCGTGCACCAATTCCATGTTGCCGTGGCCGAAGCCGTAGGCCATTTGGAATACGGCGAACAGCCCGTACACCAGCGAAGCGCCCGATCCTATCGCCACCAGGGAATCCATATTGGGCGCGCGGTGAAACAGCGCCTGAAAGCCGTTGCGGAAAAAGTGCCGGTTGATAAACAGGATGGGGACGGTCAGCAAAAGCTGCGCCAGAGCCGAGATCAGGGCGTTTTCCATGCCGGTCAGAATGCCGGGAACCGGGATCGACAGCATCGGCCCCATGGCAATGTACATCAGGGGAATGAGAAGAAGGACGGAGGAGATCAGGCGGCGCTTCATGCTCCTGCGGCTATCCTCCGCCAGCTCCTGGCGCGCGTTCCACTCGCTGCGAAAGCCCCCGGATTTCGCCTGCGGCTGCTCGAGCGGGGAGGCGCCGTAACCGATCTCTTTCACCTGCCGGATGATGGTGTCGGAGTCAAGCAAGGTCTCGTCGTAGGATACGGTCATCTGATTCGCCAAAAGGCTGACGTTGACGTCGTCGACCCCGTCGAGCTTTTGTACGCACCGGGTAACATTGGCCTGGCAGGCGGCGCAGGTCATGCCGGTCACATTATATTTTTCTGTTTTCACAGCGGCGCCCCCTTACTTTAACTTTTTAATCAATTCGACGGCTTCCTCGATCACATGGGTATTTCCCCGCTGAATCTCCTCCACCACGCAGCTCTCCATGTGATCCTGAAGAAGCAGATAGCCAAAGGCCTGCAACGCGCTCTCGACGGCGGCCACCTGCATCAGGATATCCCCGCAGTAACGGTTGTCATCGAGCATCCGGCTGATGCCGCCCAGTTGCCCCATCATGCGCTTGAGGCGGTTTTGAAGCTGGCGAAGCTGGTCCTCGCTGCGCGGCGTCGCCTTGTGCCGGCAGGCCTCGCATGCGGTATCGGCTGGCTGCATGTTTTGCGATTCCATATTGCGTCTCCTTGCTGAATACCCCTATGGGGTATTTTTGTTGCCTTTATTATATACCCCCTATGGGTATTTTGCAAGGGGGCGATGCAAAAAAATTTTGGAAAAATAGTTTGCCCTCCTATCCTGACCGGGAGAAGGAAACCCAACCGGGGACGCATCCTACGCAACGCGCCGCAGGCATGGAAACACTTAGGCAGGACGGTTGCAAACGATACGCCGGCATATGGCACGGCCGGAATGCTGCGTGGGGGAGGAAAGAGAAGCTCGCGTTGCATCCTTCCCCATGAGACCATTTGGCCGGGACGATAGACGGTGGCGTCGGCTGAACGCTTTCGGTAGGATGAAATGGACTTTGGATGATTTGGATCAGGACAGGGGATGGGGATGAAATTGAATGAACGGCCGGCGGCGGTGCTTTGCTGCGCGATGGAGCAGGAATATGAGGGGATTGTACGTCATTTCCCAACGGCGCGAGATTTTGAGGGGCTGGATGGTGTGCGCGCCAGCCTTCTCAGCGGGGGAGACGGCGGTCCCGTCCTCCTGTGCACCGGGGTGGGAGCAAACCGGGCGAGGGCGGGGCTGCAACAGCTGCTGCAAAGCATTCCGGGTACGGGGATGGTTTTTTCCTGCGGCATCGCCGGCATCCTGGATAGGCGGTACGACGTTGGGGATGTTATCGTCTCCCATACCGTCTGGCATCGGCGCGGGGAAGGAGCCGATCTGTTGGAGACTTGCCCGGCGCCCCCGGACAGGGTGTGCAGCGCTTTACCGTACGCTATCGAGTCGTGCGGTGGGAATGGCCGGCCGGTCTTTGGTGCAGTGCTGACCAGCGACCAGCCAGTGGCCGACGGCCTGCTGGCGGAACGCCTCCACCGCCTGACCAGCGCGGCCTGCGTCGAAATGGAGGCGGCTGGCATTGCCTCCCTGTGTAGGGCGCGGGGCATTCCATTTTTGTCGGTCAAAATTATGAGCGACTTTGCCGATGAAAACGCCCTGTGGTCCATGCTGCGCCATCAACGGCGGCTGACCGATCGCCTGGGCGGATTCCTGCGGCTGCTGTGCGAAAAGTCGCTCTTGCTGTGACCTGGGAGGTGCAGGCGGCGCGGGGCTCACTGCGAAATAGAATGTTTGCGGCAAAGGGTTGCACGTCCGGCTGGTTTCCATTTGCCGCCTGATCCGCTAGGATACTACTGTTGGCCCGATCGGGCAAATAGAATGGGGGATGAGAGGATGATCCGCACGGCGCTGATTGTGCCCAAGGGCTCGAAATACGGAAAAAATCCTTATCTAAAAACCTTTTTGGAGAAAAACGACATCGTATCCAATTTTTACGGAGCGTGGGAGACGCCAAATTTAAGCCTGCTTACCATTGCCGGACTGTTTGACGAGCGAAGATACCAGCTTTGCTTTATCGACGAGGATCACGGCATGCCGATTCCCTTTGATGATTCCTTTGATCTCGTGCTTGTCACCGGGATGACCCAGCAGATCAATCGGGCTTATGCCATCTGCGATGAATTCCGCAAAAGGGGAGTCTACACGGCCATCGGCGGTATCCACGCCACCATTTACCCCCTTGAGGCGCTGCGGCACGCCGACACCGTCATGACGGGGGAAGGGGAGGATACCCTTCCCCGCTTTCTGCGCGACTGGGAGGAGGGTCGGCCGCAGCGTCGGTACGACGCGAAAGGCTTTGTCAACCTCGCCGCGTCGCCCGTCCCGCGCTACGACCTGACCGACCCGTCCCGTTACGCCTCTTACAGCATACAGACCACCCGGGGTTGCCCTCGGACCTGCTCATACTGCACTCTGCCGGTCATCTACGGCTCAGTCTACCGGCACAAGAGCGTCGAGCAGGTCGTCCGCGAGATCCGTGCGATCAAAAAAACCGATCCCAACGCCTTTGTATTTTTCGCCGACGACAACATGTTTATCCAAAAGGAGCACGCCAAAAAACTGCTCGAGGCCATCGCTGGTGAAAATATCGTCTGGGGTACGCAGACCGACATATCGGTTGCCGCCCAGCCGGATATTTTGGAGATGCTCCGGCCCAGCGGCTGCCGCTGGCTGTTTATCGGCTTTGAAAACGTCAGCCGGGACAGCCTGCAGCTGCTGGATGAAAACCGTTGGAAAGCACAGATGCGTTCCCGCTATGAGGAATTGATTGAAAACATCCACAAGGCCGGCGTATACATCTGGGGCTCTTTTCTCTTCGGCACCGACAACGACCGCCCGGGCGTGTTTGAGGATACCCTCCGTTTTGTGATGGACAACGGCATTTATTCGGGCAGCTTCACCATCCTGACGCCCCTGCCGGGGACGGCGTTGTTTGAGCAGATGAAACGGCAGGGGCGCATTCTGGACGAGGATTGGAGCCGGTATACCTTCTGGGATGTGGTCTACCGTCCCAAGCACATGACGGCCGACCAGCTTGCGCAGGGGGTCGCCTATGTGTACGACCGTTTTTACTCGGAGGAAAACTCCAAAATCCGGCTGGCCAATATCCGCCGCCGGCTGCGCGGACAGAACAAGGAGGACTGAGACATGCGGGTATGCCTGCTGAATCCACCGCTGAGCGTGCATGAGTTTCCCCACCTCGCGCTGCCCATGCTCAAAGGCTATCTGTCTTCGCGGGGCATCGACTGTATGGTGCGCGATTTCAATGTGGAAATCATGAGCGAAATCATTGACGAGGGGCTGGAGAAGGTCCAGCGCTATTTTTACGACCGGGGAGTCAAGTATCGCTATGAGGAGATCAAACAGCGCTTTGACGGCGCGCGCGAGGTCTTTTGGCAAAAGGATTCCCAGGGCAGGGACGACCGCGCGCAAAAGCTGATTAATACCTATCTGCGCATTGCCGGGTCGAATATCTTTGACGTCTGCTTCAGGCCGGATACCCTCGAGGCGATACAAGATGGCTACGCCCGCTGCGACCTTGCGCGGGATGATAACAAGATCATCCGCTTTCTGCGCGAGCGGGTGCTTAAATATTTCGAGCGGTTCCCCGCCGATGTCGTGGGCATTTCGGTGCCCTTTACCAGCCAAATCTACTACGCCTTTGTCCTGGGACGGGAGATCAAGCGCCTGCTGCCGAAAGCCAGGGTGGTGATGGGCGGGCCGCAGATTTCCCTGTTTTGGAGGCTGTTTTGCGCCCACGAGCCCTTTCGTCAGGCCTTTGACGCGATGATCCCCGGCATGGGGGAGCTGGCGCTCGAGGAGTATCTGCGCGCGGTCGAGCAGGGAGGCGGCCTGGCCGGGGTGCCCAGCCTCGTCTACTTTGACGAAGACGGGGTGCTGCGGCAAAACCCCGAGGACAAGCTCACGCGCATGAGCGACCTGCACGAGGCGGATTTCTCCGACCTGCCCTTGGAGAAATACATATACGCCAAGCTTCCCTATCAATTTTCCAGAGGATGCTACTGGGGCAAATGCGCCTTTTGCAGCTACCGCAACAATAAGGGATATATGACCCGCAAAACCGAGGAAGTGCTCACCCATTTTGAAAACATGGAGCGCCGGTACGGCATCCATAATTTTCAGTTCATCGACGACGCCATCCACCCGACTCTGCTCGATCAGATGGCCGACCAGATTCTGAGCAGGGGGATGAAAATCCGCTATGACGCCTATCTGCGGCTGGAGCCCGGCTTTACCGAAGAGCTTTGCCGCAAGCTGAGCAAAAGCGGATTGAAAACCGTGCTGTTCGGCTTTGAGTCGGCCAACCAGCGCATGCTCGATTTGATGAACAAGGGCAACACCCCCTCCAATATGCTGCGGGTTTTAAAGAACATGCACAACGCCGGGATTCAGAGCATCCTAAGCTGCCTGGTGGGGTTCCCGACCGAGACCTGGGAAGAGGCGATGGATTCCATCCGGTTTCTCAAGGAAAACCGGGCCTATTATTACTGGGTGTATATCGTCCATTTCGGCATGATCTCCGATATGTGCGGCCACGCGGAGGATTATGGTGTGGTCGATATGGATTTAAACCGCCTGGTACGCTACGACGACAGCGGCTTTGCGGCGCTGGGATATCCCTATCGCACCACGCGGGGGATGACGGTCGAGGAGTCGCTGCGCGCCATTGAGTACGGACGCAGAGAGCTGGGAATCCGCATTTTCCCCGACAATTTTTTCAGTTAGGAAGGAGGCGCGGCCTTTGAGACGATGGACAAGCGTTGCCGCTCTGATTTTGATCCTGACTGCCCTGATGACCATGGCAGCCCAGGCCCAGCCGGATGGCGCCGTCGATGAGCCGATGCTGGAGTACCTCGACGTCCTGGCGGATACCGCGCTGGAAAAATCCAAAGCTCCGGGCATGGCGGTCGCCGTTGTAACCCCGGATGAGGTAGTCCTTCGCGGATATGGGTATGCCGACCGCGAGGTCGGAACCGCTGTTGATCCCGATACCCTCTTTGAGCTCGGCTCGATGAGCAAAGCCTTTACCGGGCTGGGCATCCTCCTGTTGGAGCAGGAGGGCAAGCTCAGCCTCTCGGACGATATCCGCACCTACCTTCCCTGTCTCGCCATGCGGTATCACGGCGCCTACCGGGGGGAGGAAATCGACGGGGAGGTCTCGCTGACCATTTCCAACTTTTTGTATCAAACAAGCGGCGTGCCCTTCGAGACCATCGGCGATATCCCGTCGGGGGGCTCGGATTCCATGCTGGAGGAAACGGTGCGTACCCTGGTGGGGGTCGAGCTGGATTTTTATCCCGGCACCCGGTTTCAGTATGCCACCATCAACTACGACGTCTTGGGGCTTGTGATTCAAACCGTGTCGGGTATGTGTTATGAGGAATTTATCACCGAACGGATCGTAAAGCCCCTGGGGCTGACGGATACCTACGTCGGCCGACAGGCCGTCGCCGCCGCCGGGCAGGGTGATCGAATGGCCAGCGGCTACAAGGTGCAGTACCTGTCCAGCCGGGAGTACGACGCGCCCGAATACCGGGGCAATAACCCGGCGGGCTACGTCATCTCGAGCGCGCGGGATATGGCGCGATGGATGCAGATTCAAATGGGGCTGGCGGATATTCCCGATGCCTACCGCGAGCTGGTAGAACGATCCCATGTGGGGGACAGCACGGTGGCCTCCTCCGGCGATTTTTACTATGCCGCCGGTTGGTCGGTCCATATCCGCGGCGAGAGCCTGAGTCACAGCGGCTCCAATCCCAATTTTTCCTCCTCGCTGGAAATTGACCGGGACAAACAGCTTGGCATCTGCGTCCTGAGCAACCAGAATGGAAGCGCGGCGGGCTATGTCAGCGCCAATGTACTGCGCTATGTATACGGCGAGGAGGCGGAGAAATACTCGGCGCACGAATACGACTGGCTGGACGGGGTCTTCACCCTCGTGTGCATCGGCGCCGCTTTGCTGGGCGCGCTGTATTTTGTGCTGAGCGTCAAAGCAATTGTGGATATTGCCAGAAAAAAGCGGGCGAAGGAGCCCTTGCGCAAGGCCCGGGTGGCGGGGCTGGCGCTGGCGATCCCCATCGTCGTCTTCTATGGCTTCTGTCTGTATTATCTGCCCAATATCCTTCTCAGCCGCGTGCCCTGGCATGCTGTGACGGTGTGGGGATCGACGAGCATTCCCTTAGGCTGTATCATCGCTTTCGCCGCAGGGGTGATCTTCTTTTTCTACGTGCTGCTGACCTTTCATTATCCCAAGCGGGGGGAGAAAAACTATGTCGCCCTTGTGCCGCTGTCCATCATCAACGGCCTGGCCAGCGCCCTCATCATCTTTACCATCAACGAGTGCTTTAACCGCAATTTGGAATACGCCAGGGAGCTGTTGGTCTATTTCATTTTTGCCATCACCTTTTTTGTCTATACCACCAAGCTCGTACAGGGGCGCATGATCGTCATCACCAACGAGATCGCCTACGAAAAAAGAATGAGCATGATCGAGCGGATCATGAACTCTTCCTTCCAGGCCATTGAGCGCATCGGCGGCTCGCGCATTTATTCGGGGCTGAACAACGACACCGGCGCGGTCGCTCAGATTCCCGGCATGGTGGTGGGCTTTGTGTCCAACCTGCTGACGGTGATCTTTTGTATGGCCTACCTGTTTACCCGGAGCATCCCGGCCTTTCTGGCCTCTCTTGGCGTGATTGCGCTCAATGCGGGGCTGAGCCTTATCACCAGCCGCATTGCGTCGAGGTATTGGGAGAAAAACCGCGATATTCAGGATATCTACTTTGGCCAGATGTCCGATTTGGTTTTTGGCTTTAAAGAACTGTTACTCTCCAAACTCCGCAAGCTGGCCTTCTGGAAAGAGCTCAAAAAGTATTCGCGCCTGTCGGCCAACCTGGGGAAAGAGGCCTCGGTGAAGTTTTTGAATATGGGCCTGTTCAATACCCTGATGTACAACTCCATCTACGGCGTCGTGGTTTTCCTTTTTCCGCTTCTGATTGCCAACATCGACGTCAACGGCCTGCGCGAGACCCTGTTTATGGTCTTTTATCTGGTCGGGCCGTTTGGCGGTGTGGTTGGCGTGATCCCGGGGCTGACCCAGATTCGGGTCAATCTCAAACGGATCGATCAGCTGATTGAGGAACTGGAGGAGGCCTCCTCTGAGGTGGATACGGCAGATCAGGTTACGCCCGAGCTGCCCCCACATAGCTGCCTTAAGCTGAAAGAGGTAGTCTACTCCTATACGGTGCTGGATGAGGAGAAAAACGAAAGGGTGGAGTTTACCCTTGGCCCGGTCAACGCCGCCATACGCTCCGGCGAGATTACCTACATCACCGGAGGCAACGGCAGCGGAAAATCCACGCTGGGCAAGCTCATCACCGGAATGTACCGGCCGCAGCAGGGGAGCATTGAGCTTAACGGGCAGCCGTGCGGCTGCGCCGCGCTCAACGAGGTGTTTTCGGCGGTGTACAGCGATTTTCACCTTTTTCCCAAGCTGTACGGCGTGGACATCGCGCAGCAGCGCGATCAAATTGTTGAGCTGCTGCACGTCATGCGCATCGACAACAAGGTTGAGCTTGGGGAAGACGGCAGCATCAACTCGCAGAATCTGTCCGCCGGGCAGAGAAAACGGCTGGCTTTCGTCGTGTGCTGCCTCGATCAAAAGCCCTTTGTGCTCTTCGATGAATGGGCGGCCGAGCAGGACCCGGAATTTCGCGAATATTTCTACACCAAGCTTCTGCCCAAGCTGCGGCGGCAGGGCAAGGGGGTTGTGGTCATCACCCACGACGACCGCTATTTTGGCCTGGCCGACCAGATGATCAAGCTGGAACGGGGGCAGGTTGTCCCGGCCGGAGAGGTTGCGCCCGGCGCTGTTAGACAAACGGAATCCAATATGAAATGAGGGTATGACAATGAAGCGCGACTTGACCAAGGAACTAAGAGAGCATATCGCCGGCGTGCTGGAGATTGAGCCGGACGCCATCCGACCCGAACAGACCATGGAGGAGCTGGAGGTCGACTCGATCTCCTTCATCCGCCTCGTGGTGCTGTGCGAAACCACCTACAGGCTGCAGTTTGAGGATGAGATGCTGCTGCTGTCCAAATTTGAGACCATCGGTGACTTTATGGCTTATATACAACGGCGTTACGAGTTGACGTCCGATGAGGCCGGGGATGGATCGTCGAATGAAGCGGGAAAGTAAGGGCATACCGCAGGCGATGCCGCTGACGCAGGCACAGGCCGCGATATGGTATGCGCAGAAAAAAACGGGGGACAGCCGCCCTTATCAGATCGGCGGCTCGGTCCGCCTTGCGGGGGAGATTGACTTTCCACGCCTGCGCGCGGCCATCGGGCGACTCGTGAGGGAAAACGAGGGCCTGCGCGTCCAATTTTACGAGCGTGACGGGCAGGTGCAGAGCTATCTTGCCGATCCCGGCCGGGTGGAAGTGGGCTGGAAAGACTTTTCCCGGTCGGATGACCCGCAGCGGGAGATGGGGCGTTGGGCGCGCGCTCATTTGAGCGCCCCCTTTTCCATGCTCGACTTGCCGCTGTATGCCTTTACCCTCTTTCGGATAACATCGAAGGAGACGGGGTATTTTATCAAGCTTCATCACCTGATCGCCGACGGCTGGTCGGTCGAGCTGATTACCCGGCGCATCCAGCAGGCGTACGAGTCGGGGCCGGAGGGGGGCTTGCCTGCGCCGCCCGCTCTGTCCTGGCGAAGCTATTTGACGGCCGAGCAGAGCATGCTGCATTCCAGCCGGATGGAGGAGCACGTTGCCTTTTGGGTCGAGCGTTTAAGCCCCCTACCGGCGCTGGAGCTCCCTGACCGGCCGGCGGGGTCGGCCGCAAGGAAGACCTTTCTGCCCGACCCCGAGCAGACGGCCATGCTGCGCCGCCTGGCACGGGAATGGGGGATCAGCGTCAACGCGTTGTGGACCGCGCTGGTCTATCTCTGGTTTTATAAACGGCACGGCCAAACCGACGTGGTGCTCGGCATTCCGCTGCTGGGGCGGTCGGGGCGGCCGGAGCGGGAGACGATCGCAACGTTTACCAACACCATGCCGGTGCGGCTGCGCATCGACGGCGGCGCAGGGGTCATGGAATTTGTCCAGGCTGTCGCAGGGGAGCTGGAGGAGAGCTATCGCCATCAAAAGGCCCCCTATTTGCAGGTTTTCCATCGCTTGCGGGCCTCCTATCCCGGCCTGGAACGACTGTACGATGTCTGCGTCAACTGCTACAACACCCTCCCAGCCGGGTCGGTCGGCGGGCTGGCGGCGGTGAACACCGAATATCCCCGCGAGATGCAGGAATACTCCCTGCAAATCATCCTGCGCAGCTGGAACGGCGCAGCGCTGCAAATCGACTATGATTACCGGCTCGACCGTTATACCCGTTCGCAGGTCGCGCGCATGCACCTGGAGCTGATGCTGCTGCTAAAGCAGGCGGCCCAGGACCCTGCGCGCGCGGTGGGAAAGCTCTGCCTGCTGACGCCGGAGGAATTCCGGCACAGGGTCTACGACTGGAATCAGACCAGCGTGCCGTTCCCGGAAAAAGAAACCGTACTCGATCGGGTCATAGCGATGGGGGAGTGCTTCCCCGACCGGCCGGCCGTGCAGTTTGGAGAAGGCAGTTGGAGCCACGCCCAGCTGCTTTGCCAAACGCGCCGCTACGCCGCCTGGCTGTGGCAGCGGGGCGTACGGCCTGGAATGACCGTCGGCCTGCTGGCCGAGCACAGCCCCGAATGCCTGGCGGGGGCGCTGGCCATCTTTTGGTGCGGCGGCGTATATCAGCCGATCGATCCTGCCGACCCGCTTGCGCGCGTGGAGGAGTTGCTGGCGCTGTCCGGGGCGGGGGCCCTGGTGGTCAGCCGGCGGCGGGCGGCGGGCCATGTGCCGGTCATCCCGCTGGAGGAAGCGCCCGAGAATTGGGACGATGGACTGTTACCCCGCCCGCGCTTTTTTCAAACGGCTTACTGTATCACCACCTCCGGGTCGTCCGGCCGCCCCAAGGGGGTGCTCGTCAGCCACCGCAGCCTGATGAATTATCTCTGGTGGGCCAAGGGGCAATACTGCTGCGGCGGCAAAGAGAGCTTTGCGCTTTACTCTTCCTTTGCCTTTGATTTTACCTTGACCTCCTTTTTCCTTCCTTTGGTATGCGGCCAGCCGGTGCGGCTGTATCCCGGCCAGCGGGAGGGCAATGTGTTCGAGCGCATGTTTCGCATGGGAGAGGTGACGGTGCTCAAAATCACCCCCTCTCATATCCCTCTGCTGCTCGACGCCCTGCCCGCTCCCAAAACGCTGCATACCCTCATCCTCGGTGGGGAGAACCTGTCTGCCGCCCGATGCGCAGCGCTGGCCGGCGCGCTGGGAGGCTCGGTGCGCATCTTCAACGAATATGGCCCCACCGAAGCGACGGTAGGCTGCATGATCCACCAATACAAGGCGAAGGATGCCGGCCGGGATACGGTCCCCCTGGGGCGTCCCATCGCCAATACCCGCGTCTATCTGCTCGATGCGGACGGCGTGCCGGTTCCCGACGGCGCGGTTGGCGAGCTGGCCGTCGGCGGGGAAGGGGTGGCCCTGGGCTACTGCGACCCGGACGAGACGGCGCGATGCTTTTCCAGCAACCTTTATGCGGCGGGACGGCTATACCGCACCGGGGATATGGCCCGCATCGAGAAGGACGGCGCGGTGGTGATGGTCGGCCGCCGGGACGAGGAGGTCAAAATCCGCGGCCATCGGGTCTGCCCGGCTGAAATTGAAAACAGCATCCTCCGCTCCGGCCTGGCGTCGGACGTACGGGTCGCGCCCCGGCAGCTTGGTGCAGAGAAGCAGCTGTGCGCTTATCTGGTGGGGGCGGACGGCAAGGCCCGGCAGATCCGGGAATACTGCGCCGCCCACCTGCCCAGCCATCTGGTTCCGGCATGGTTTTGTGAGGTGGAGCGCATCCCGGTGACCCGCGGAGGTAAGATTGACCTTGCCCGCCTGCCTTTGCCCGAAGGGGACGCTTCCCCACAAGCCGAAACCCCGGCGCCGCCATCCGAAAATATGGCGCTTTTGATCGATGTGATGCGCACCGTGCTGGAGGGGGAGATTAGCCCCAAGGACAATTTTTATGCACTGGGCGGCGATTCCATCAAGGCCATTCAGATATCCTCCCGGCTCAGAGAGCGGGGAGCGAGCCTGTCGGTGGGGGATATTCTGCGCAATCCCCAGCTAACGCGGATGGCCGATTTTATGAGCCGCAGTGACGCGGACAAGACGGCCGAAAAAGCGCAGGGGGAGGTGCCGGTGACCCCGCCCGTCCGATGGTTTCTCGATCAGTGTCTGGCCGAGCCGGGGCAGTACAATCAGTCGATGCTGCTTCATTTGCTGCGTCCGATGAGCGCGGCGCAGGTCGGGCCGGTATTGGAAGCGCTGGTGCGGCACCACGACGCGCTGCGCCTGAATCTGGGCGAGGACGGTAGGCTCTTTTACAACCCCGCTCACCGGGCTGCCCGGGTACCGGTCGAAGAAATGGATATTGACCGCCTGGAGGAGCTTCACCGCCTGGAAACCCCTTTCGATCTGTCCCATCAACTCCTGCTGCGCGCGCGGATGGTTTGTTGCGGGGAGGAGGGTTATCTCTTTTTGACCCTCCATCACCTGGTGGTGGACGGCGTGTCCTGGCGTATCCTGCTCGACGATCTGGCGGCTCTTTTCGCGCGGCAGGAGCGGGGGGAGGATTTGCATCTGGGGCACAAAAGCGATTCTTACCAGACCTTTGCCCGTATGTTAGCCGGTCTCGACGAGCCGCCTTGCCCGGCGTGCGACGGATTTCTGCGCGCCGACGCGCGTGTGGATCACGTGATCTTGCCGCGCGCTGTCACCTCCTCGCTTCTTGCCCGGCGGGAAGACCGGCGCCGGGCGCAGGACGTCCTGCTCGCGGCGCTGTACCAGTCCCTTCGCAAAACTGGATGGGATTCCCCGCTTTTGATCGAGCGGGAGGGGCATGGCCGGGACCGTGCGCCGCAGGCGAATACCGAGCGCACGGTGGGCTGGTTTACCTCCTTTGAGAGGATTCTGTTGTCCGACGGCAACGAGGGGCACGATGCACCCCCGGATACCCGTGCGCCGGGACAAGAGGAGGAAGCAAGGTACGGCGCAAGCCTGGTGAGATGGAATTATTTGGGTGAGATGAATGAGGAGGACAACGGCTATTTTGAACCCATTCCAGCGATCTGGCGCGGCGACCACTCCCCCAAAAACCGGGCCGGTTGCCGCCTTTGCGTGGACGTCCTGATAGCGCGCGGGCAGTTGGAGGCCTATTTTACCTATGCATCGAAGGATGCGGACTGCCAAAAGCTCTCCCGCTGCTTTTTACAGACGCTGGAAAGCATCCTGGCTGATTGTCCCGGGCAGCCGTCCGCCGGGCCCTGACGAAGGGCTTGCCGGATGCCCGAGCTTTGCGTGCCACAGCGGGCCGCCGGACAGCGTGCGCTTTTTCTAGCGCTCCCAGGGGCCGAACAACAAGATAACAATATGCTGAAAATATGCGCTGGCCGGGTTTCCTCAAGCGAAAGGCCGGCGCTGCGATAGCCGGTGCAGAGAAATGGGCGATGCCCGGGGTTGAAACGCTAGGTTGGCCGGCCTTACCGGAAAGGGTGACTGCGGCCGGGGCTTGGCGGCCCCTATGCAAAAGGGATCTTTCGGTAGAAAGGAAAAGGATGGAATGAACGGTACGCTATTGTTTGGAGTCATTGGCAAGGAGGCGCTCGTCGATCAGACCATATGCAGCGCCCTGTCGATCTATCAGGTCATGGGGGAGCGAGCGTCCCGCATCGTGCTGGTCACCGACATGGCCGCGCGCTTTGCCCGCCTAATCGATCAAATCGGGCATCCTTACCTCAAAAGCATCCAGCTCGACCCCATCTCTGCCGGGACGGCCCGGGAATGGATGGCAGGGGGCAACTATGCCTTCCGGCTGAAAATCAAGCTCATCCAGTATTATATGAAGACCTATGGGCAGGACCTTCTCTTTTTCGACGGCGATACCTACCTGCGGGGAGACATTTCCCATTACTGCGAATGGCTTGAAAACCGTCAGGTGATTCTTTATCAGGGCATCCGCCCGATGGGCTCCTTTACGGTCGACCTGCCCGAAACCTACCCCGGTTTTGAACGGCTGGGGCAGGACGAAGTGCTCATGCGCACCCGGCGCGGCGAATATGTCCTGCGCTCGAGTATGACCCATTACAACTCCGGTGTGATCGGCATGCCGTTGGAATACGCCCCTTTGCTGGACGAGGTTTTGGATATCAGCGACCGGATATATGAGCGGGCCGGTACGGTCAGCGCGGAGGAGTACGCCTTTAGCATTGTGTTTCAAAGCAGGCTTCCGGCTGGGAGCATTCGCACGGCCTGCGGCGAAGTGGCGCACTATGTGTATTACAAAGACAGCCTTTGGCTGCTCTACCACACCCTCCCCCTGCGCCTGGAGGGGCTGGAGCGTGGGCTGAAAGATTTCCTCGGCCGGTATGGAATCAGCATGGAGGAGTTTGAGGGGCTGCATCTCCAGTTTGAAGAGGTCTCTGACGCCGCGGCGCTGTTTCACATGCACGACAAGGGGGTTGCCCTGACGGTGGACAACTACTATCTGTTTGCCCTTCGCTTTCTCTACACCGTAGGGGACCGCAACCGCTTTTACTCGCTTTATTTCCGTCTGATGAACTCGCCGGTCGGCCAAAAGCTGAGCCGGGATTCTGCCGGCCAGCCGCTGCATGAGACTATCGAGCACCTTCCCGAGCATGCGGCGGACTGGCCCGAAAACCGTGCAAAGAGGGAGCGCGGCGGGAATGGAGGCCATAAGTAGCCCTCGCGCTGTCTGTTGCGGGTGGCTTCCTGCCGTGGGGAGGATATACTGATTTTCGGTAAACCGCCGCGGGATACGGCTGGGGAATCTTTCCTCAGCCGATATGCCGGCGGGCTTGTTAAGAGGGGGAGACTCGATGGAACGCCTGGTCAAAGAGGTTGGTGAAGGAGGACACAGCCAACGATACATCACCTTTACCTCCGGTCGCGCCATGGGGCAAAACGAACTGAAAAGCTGCTATGAGCAGCTTCTGAGTCGGCTCGATGCAACCCAGGGGAAGGTGGTATGGGAAAAGGCCTTTGGCAGCCTGCCATGCCGCGATTGGGTGGAGCGCTGCCGGGCTGAATGCCTGCCTGAGAAATACAAAAAGCACCCTTTTACCTATCTTGAGGGGGCGCCGGTGGAGGGCGTTGGCCTGGCCGGGCTGACGCTGTATGTCATCGGCGGCGAGGAAGTGGGATATCTCACCCGGGACGGAAGGACGTTCGGCGCCGAATACTGCTTGGACGGCAGCCGCAGGCTTTATCTCTCCTCCAGCGCAGGGGCGCAGACCGGGGCGGTCCCCGGCGAATTCTCCGGTCAGTTTGCATCCGCCGCCCGGCAGATGCAAGACGCTTTACAGCAGGCAGGATTTGGCTGGCGCGACGTCGTGCGCACCTGGTTTTATCTCGGGCACATTCAGCAGGATTATCCCCGGTTTAACACCCTGCGCAGGGATTTGTTTGACGAGGCCGGGATCGACTATGCGGCCGATTCCAACGAGCTGCCGGCAAGCACCTGCATCGAGGGGGCCGTCCTCCACGCCGACTGTGCCATGGAGCTTTTGTGCTGCGACAAGCGGGCGGTCACACTGCGCCGGATTTACAACCCGGGGCAAAACGAGGCGGAGGGAAGCGAGTATCTGCACCGGCCTACCTTTTCCAGAGCCATGCTGCTGCGCACCGACCGCTTTTGCGAGCTTCAGATATCGGGGACGGCGAGCATCGACGCTCAGGGGAGGAGCGTGCATTTGTCCGATCCCGCACGGCAGATAGCATGGTCGCTCCAAAATATCCGCAACCTTCTGCATGCCGCCGGTATGGATTTTTCGGACATTGCCCAATCCACCTGTTTTTTCAAGCATTCGCAGGACGTCCGCTATTTTGAGCCGGCATGCGAGGCTTTGGGTATTGCCCCCTTCCCGCATATCAAAGTGCGGGGCAACGTATGCCGTGAAGACCTGCTGTTTGAGCTCGACGGCATCGCCCTGAAATGACCGGTATGGGCCGTATGGCTCCGGCGGGAGGATCACTCATTGTTTTGGCTTCTGACGGCCGCCTTGCCGGAATTGGGCCGCCGGTATGCCGGGCACAGGCGATTCCCCAAAGCTTGTGATCATGATCCCCGGCCTGAGAAGGGCAAGCAGATCGCGGCCCGCGCCCGGATGATCCGGACGGCGTGGCCCTTCATCCGAGGGACGTTGTTTCATCACCCCAAACCATCCGCGCCTTGATAACAAAGGAGTAGGTTATGCTGGAATTTGAATTCCCACCCAACCTGGATCATGGCTTTAATAACTGCGAAGACGCCATGATCAGCTCGGTGGTCTACAATGAGGCCGACCGGTACGAATGCCTGCACACCCTTTTCTGGGGGATGGAGTATTTCCCTCCCACCCCGCAGCGTCCGTCACTCAACGACCGCTTTTACATCAGCGGGCTTTTCCGGCTTCGCAATTCCTATTTACGGGATTTGTTCGGCCTCGAATTTGAGTGGCGCGAGGGGGTGTCGCGAGAGGAGTTCCTCGACAACCTCCACCGCAGGCTGCACTGCGAAAAGAAAGCGGTGGTGCTGCGCATGGATACCTTTGACTGCCCCTGGAATGTCGGCTATCACAACTACCATCGCCGTCATTTCGTCATCGTCACCGATGATACCGGGCAGGGGGAGCTGGTCTGTCACGATCCCTTCTGCAAGGTGCCAAAAGGCGTCCTCGCGCTGGATGCCCTTGCGGGGGATAGCTACGACTATTACAACTACACGATCGATTCATCCCAATGCAAAGGGTATTCGGATTTCTGGCTGCTGCACACCATGGCCAGCTCCTACCTCGAGCAGGGCTACGCCGGCAACATCCGCCTGCTGGCTGGCGAACTCCGGAACTATCCATTGTACGATGAGGTCAAGGATATTCCCTTTGATACCATCTGCCTGGCGCCCTTTTTCATCCAGTTGAAAGGCATCGTCTCCAGCCGCCTCAATCTGATTGATTTTATCCGCATCCTGCCCGAACGTGTGGGGAGGGCCATCCTTCCGCCGCTGGGCGACCTGGCCGAAAGCTGGAATGTGGCCTATTGCGTGCTCATCAAGGCGATGTCCCGCGCCGGCGCGAAAAAGTATATGGAGCAGGTGTCCGACCTGCTGATGCGCATCGCCGGTGAGGAGGAAGCCCTGGCGAAAAGCATGGCCGCGTTGGGGGAGGATGGCCATGAATGACATCCTTCCGGTGGCCTGGAGCGGGTTTTCCTCCGTCTACCTCGAGCCCGGGTTACTGCTTTCGGTCATGAAGGCAAGCGGCCGCTATGAGGAATGGATGCAGACTCACTTTATCAACCTCGATGCCAGCGTATATCAGACCGGTAGCCTGATTTACCGCGACGGTTACATAAAGCTGTTTTATGAGTCTACCCGCCCTGAGATGCTGCACTCGTTTTTTGCGATGCAGCCATGGCCGGCGGTGCATCGGGATTCCGTTGCCGAAAGGGCGGTGTCCGACCTTGCGGCCGAGCGGTATGTGCTGCTCGATCTGGATGAATTTCATATTCCGGGTACCTACTATGCCGGCCGGGTGCACTATTGGCGGCGATTTCTGTTGTATGGGTACGACCGGTCCAAAGAGCTGTTCTACGCCGCGTCGCACAACCGATTCGCCCAGCTCAAGCCTTTTGCAATCCCCCGCCCCCTGCTCGAGCAGGCGGCTGACCCCCCTCAGGGGAGAGAGGATATCGCCAACGCCAGCTTGCAACAGGGGATCAGCCTGCGCCTCAAACAGGGGATGCTCGAGCATATCCCCTATCATCCCTATGCGATCTACCGCCAGCTTTTGGATTACCACGATACCCCATACACGAGACTGAGTCGCTGCACGTCCCGCGAGCAAACGCAGGACGTTTATGGACTGTCGCTTTATGATCTGGTCATCGACCGGCTGAAATTGGGATTGCACTATCTGGAAAAGGCCGACTACCGCGTCCTCGGCATGCTGGCCGAGCAGAAGGCGGGGCTGGCCGGCCGGCTCGAGCTGCTGAAGCAGCGTTATCCATCCTTCGCTGCTACCGGCTTCATCGAGGAATATCAGGCCATGTCCGAGCGGGCGGGGGAGCTGCTGCGGTTGATGCTTCGTTTCGGCTCGGCCGACGACGCCTCCCGGCGCAAGGCATGGCAGAAAATCATCGACGGCATTCGCTGGATGCAGCAGCGTGACCGGCAGGGGGTCGACCGGCTGATTGACTGCCTGGAGCAGCTTGAATGAAAGCGACATACTCGCTGGCCGCTGCGCCGGCCACGGGGCCCATGATGCGTCTGGGGCGGACGGCTCCGGATCTTTTGCCTGCGGGTCTGGGCATACCAAAACTCCCGGCTTGGCCGTGCCGGCTGCGGCGCTGCGAGCGGTCAAGCCGTGTGAGGAGAGCGCCGGCTTTTTTGCATCGGGATGGGGCGGCCCTTCCGCCGCCCGGCCAGAGAACCAATTGTGCAAACACAAGGGGAGGGATATCACTTGCTGGACCTGTTGCTCATTGGCAGCCATAGCCTGTCCGACGAGTCCGAACGCGTCGCCGCCGCCGTGCAACGCTGCGGCTTGAATGCGCGGGGGATTGCGTTTGTCAGCTCGCAGGACACGCGCACCGCCACCGAGCTGATCGAGCATCGCACCGCGATGAAGGGATATCGGGTGGAATGCATGATGCATTTTGCCGACGATAAGCCAAGGCTGGCCGCGCTGCTTCGCGAAGGGGTCGGCTACCTTGCCATGACGACCCGGTACTTTCGCAATCTTTACGAGTTTTGCGATATCATACAGTTTACCCGTTCGATTTCCCCGGCAACCCGTATTATTCTGGGCGGCGGCTTTTTCCGCAGCGCGTGGAGCAAATTGGAGGCCGGCGAGCGGGAGCATCTGCTCGAGATGATACAGGCCGATTACTATCTGTGCCACGACGCCTGCCAGGAGCTTGTGCGCCAGATTGTCGAGGCGGGGGGAGATCCCGATCGGCTCGGCCTGATTCCCGACCTCATCTGGCGGGAAGAGGGGGGAGGTTATCGCGTCAACCCCGCCGCGCAGCTTCGGCCGTCCGAGCTGTCGCCGCTGGCGTGGGAGGACAGCCCCGATCTGATTTACGAGATCACCTCTCTCAAAACGGCGGTATCCTGCCCCTTTTCCTGCTCTTTTTGCGCGGTGAAAAACAAGACCGACGCGTATCATACCCTGCCCTTGGGGGTCGTCCGGCAGAATATCGAGCGGCTGATGGGTCTCTGCCGTACCAAAATCCTGCATTTCACCGACGAAACCATCAATCTTCCCCGCAAGCGCTTTGTGGAATTTTTAAAGATGCTCATCGAGCTGGACAGCGGGTTTTCCTGGTATTCCTTCTGCCGCTGCGAGTACATCGACGAGGAGACGGCCTCCCT
This sequence comes from uncultured Eubacteriales bacterium, assembly GCA_965145485.1. Taxonomy (GTDB): domain Bacteria; phylum Bacillota; class Clostridia; order Oscillospirales; family Acutalibacteraceae; genus CABQCM01. Next base: position 28,007 of record CBCTCU010000022.1, read on the forward strand.
CATGAAGCAAAGCGGCTGCCTGGCCGTTTTGCTGGGGCTGGAAACGGGAAACGACGGCCTGCTTGCGCGTATGAACAAGCAGGTGAGCGCCGAGCGCCTGCTTGAGACCCACCGAATTTACCAGCAGGCCGGGATCGCCACCTTTGGCTTCTTCATCGTCGGATTTCCCGGCGAAACCCGGGAGAGCGTGGAGGACACCGTGCGCTTTATCGAGGCGTGCCGCCCGGATTTTTACCGGCTGCACCCCTGGGAATGCGAGGTGGGCACCCCCGTCTGGGAAACGGAGAGCAAACGCGGGCTCAGCCTGAAAAACGGGGTATGGAGCCATCCCACCATGCATCTGCGCCAGGCAAAGGAACATATCGAGCGGATGCAACAGCGCATCACCGGGTCGGTCAGCATCGACAAGGCGGATTTTTCCTTTGCTCTGCAACTGCTGCATCACGGGGTGTCGCTCGACGCGGTCAAGGGGCTTTACCGCAGCTTGAATTCGGCCGGCTTCGCTCCCAGCGCCGTTGGATGTGCCGATGACCATGCGCCCGGCGATGGCGACGGCCTCCCAACCTGACCGATGCCGCTTGCCATCCCGAAAGCAATGGCTGATTTCATCCCTGCCCTTCCCCCCCATCGGCCGGCTTCTGGAGGCGGGCGGTGTTATTCGGGTGGTCACTCCTTCACTCCGGTTTTGGTTAGCGTCCGGTGTAGCGGGCGCTCAAACCGCGTGGCGATGGCTCCGCATAGTGAGGGGTTGCGCGTCCGGCGATGGGGAAGGGAGCGTGCGATCCCCCTTTTGCCAGCGGCGGATAGGGCATTGCAATACTGCCCGATCAACGGCCTGGTTTGGATGCGGCGGTTAGCGCTCGTCGCGTCCTGCCCTTGGCAAGGCCGGCAGAGGGCGCATTCGCCATCGCAGGGGACAGGCATCCCCTGTGTCTGTCCGTCGCGCACAACGGCGGTGTGTCCCGTTCCATCCCATGAGCGCCCCAACCCCTTGGAAAGGAGGATATCCTTGCAATCATCTGAATGTCTCGAACGTTTCCAGCGCTTGCCCTATCGGGCCCAGGGCAGCGCGTCCTTTCTCTCCTGTTGGCGGTGGTACCGCCGGTGGGTGGACGGCCGGATTTTTCTCAGCCAGGCCGTCGATATCGCGGCCTCCGGGCTGGCCTTTGCCACCCTCTTCCCGCTCTCGCGGGAGGCATTGGGCGACGTTACCTGCCTTCCGTCCTTTTATCGCGCCACCTTGGGCCCGCTTTGCCGCCGGGAGGGGTATTGTTTCGAACTGGTCGAGAAATGGAACGGCGTCTACAGTCCTCCCTATTTTCGCGGGCGGATTCGCGAGCAGCTTGGCCTTGGCAGGCCAGTCCTATGCTTGATGGTTGCACCCGCCCCGGTCTGGACGATTGTGGTAGGCTATCGTGCGCAGCAGGACTGCTTGGTCGTCCTGACGGGGGAGGGGCGTTCGGCGGAAATCGATGATTGGTATTCAAAAACGCGCGCCCTCGTGCTGGTCGCGGAGGAAACCTCACGCGGGGCGGGGGAGGGCCTGGTTTCCCTGATGCGCCGGGCGCTCAGCCAGCGGAATCAGGCGGTCTATACTGGATATGCGGTGGGGGATAGGGCCTACGAGGAATGGAGGCAGAGGGCCTCGGCGGCGGACACGTGGTCAAAACAGGCCTGCCAATCCATGCGCGATCGCCTGCTCGAAAGCAGGAAAGGAGCGAACGAGCTCATCGGCCTACTCTTAGCGCAGTATCCCGCTGCGCAGGCCCCGCTGCGCCCCGCTTTCCGGGAGCTCCAGCGCCTGATCGGCGAGCTGGAGGCGTTGGATGGCCAGAGCCCGCAGGTGGTGGATCGCATCGCGTCCATCGACCGCGATCTATTTCGCCTGTTGGAGCCGTTGCAATGACCACAGACATCTGCAGACGGCGAGCGGATGCGCTGAGCCGGGGTCGGGAGCCAAGCCCCTGCCTTTACGACGCTATCGACCCATTGCCAGTCCAATTGCCGTTTGGCGGCGGAGAATATGACGCTGGAGAGTTCGGTGCGCGTCCAGGCGGCCCATGTTAAGGCGTATGGCTAGACCGCTGCCGGAAAGGCGGTATCGGTCAGTCACGCCGGCGCCCTTGGCGGCAGTGTGCCACGCGCCGTACGCGATGGCATCCCGGCGCACGGGATGCGCCGCGACGGCGGAAATACAAGCAAGACGACAAAACGCTGGGCTCAGGCTGCCGGCCTGCCGGTGCGGACAATGGAGATCAGGAAGGGGATTGAAATTGAGCCTGCTGGTTACTTCGCCATATCTGCTGGAAAATTCCTTTGAATCCAAGCCGGATGGCCACAGCATCTACAACTTTTTAACCCACCGTACACAGACGGTTTCTCGTCCGGCTTATGAGGCGCTGATGCAGTGCCGCAGCCCGAGACCGGAGCAGGAGCTCGTCGCTCAATACGGCGATGGGTACGTCCGATCGCTGCAGGAGGCGCGGATGCTGCTACAGCGGGATAAGGTCTGGCAGGAGCACGACGTCGGTATAGCCGAGATCGAAATCGGGACGCAGTGCAACTGGCGCTGCGAATACTGCCCCCAGAGCCAGCATCCGGCCCCGGCTCAGATCATGCCGATGGAGCTTTTTGACCGGATTCTTCGCAAGGCGGCCAAAAGCCGGACGATCCGCGAAATCTCCCTCAACAGCTACAACGAGCCTACCATCGATCCCTTTTTTGATGAGCGGGTCAGGCGGATTGCCAAAAATGGGCTGCGGCTTTGCCTGTACACCAACGGCTCGGGACTGACGAAACAGCGGCTTGAACTGCTGCGCGACAGCGGGGTGCTGTCGGTGTTTTTTATCAATCTGCCCTCGGCCGACCCGGAGACCTTCCGGCGTTTGACCGGCAGCGCCAATTGGGAAGCCACCTTCCGCGCCGTCGACATGGCGGTCGAGATGGGGCTGCCCGTCGAGCTGTCGGTGCAGGGCACGCCGGAGGACAAAAAACAACGGGTGGAGGAAATCCGCCGGCGCTGGCCCGGGGCCAACGTCAGCCAATGGCAGACCAGCGACCGGCTGGGACTGCTCGGCGGGCCCTACGCCCACCACGTCCGAGTGGGCTCCAAACGGCTGTTTGGGTGCTACCACATCTTTCATTCCATCTGCATTGATGTCCATGGCAACTGCTTTTTGTGCTGCAACGATTATTACAAGCGCTCGGTCTACGACTCGATTGTCGAGCACTCCTTTGACGAGGTGCTCACCGGCGAGAGCATGCAGCGCTACCGTCGTATGATTTTTGGCGGCGAACCGGCCGAGCCGTCCCTGATGTGCAGGCGCTGCGACGTCATGCGCGACAACCAGAGCCTGGGGCGCGTGATGCGGTTTCTGAGCGCCCATTAACCGATGGCGTCATTCTGCCCATGGCAACGGCCGTCGTCCGGCCGGAGATATCCCCCTCATGGCGTGTGCTGCGAACGACCGGATGCCGGCGGGGCAAAAAGCCGTGGACGTTTGCTCATACACGGTGGGATGCCATTCTCATCGAAGCGTGTAATGGGCCATCGGTTCAGCGCGCCCTCTGCCGCCGCGGCGCAATCGGCATACCATCGGTATCCCGTGTTGCCTGCGGCAATAAGGCCCAATGCGCCGGGAAAGCGCAAGCAGATCAGATTTTCCCTGACGGCGTGCGGCCACGCACGGGATGAAAGCCGGTGATGTTTTGGACGGGGAAAGGGCGGCCGTTGCGCGTCAGACTCGGTCTCGGCGCCGCAAAGCTATAGTAAAATCCAAGGAGGATGAATGATGCAAACCATTCGACAGGCTGTGCTCGCCGCATTTCAAAAACGGTTTGGCGGGCAGATGCAGACGACCGACCGCCTGGAGAAGATGGGGGTCAATTCCATGAATTTTATTCAGCTGATGGTATCTTTGGAGGACACGCTGGGCGTGGCGCTGGAGGATGCGCAGCTCAACGTCAAACGGTATGAAACCCTCGAAGACGTCATCGCGTACATCGAAAGCCTTGGCCGGCCCGAATAGTTTACCGGCCGTCTGAGTCCAACAAGGGGGAAACCATATGGAACATTTGCTGTCAATCCAACGCACGGTGCACCGGCTGGAGGGCAGGGTTGATTTTCCGGCGTCGTGCGGCAAAAAGGTCTTTGTCCCGGCGCATGGCAACGACCTGCAGCAGTACTGCTTTTTGATCGATCTCGCCTGCCGGACGGTCACCACCTGGCGAATCAATATGGACGCTTTGGTGGCCTATCTAAAAGAATGGGTCACACAGCGGTATCCACAGGCCAATTTTCCGCTCAACGGGCCAATGGAAGAGTATTTGTACGGCCGGTTGCGGTTTCATACCGCCCGATTTTGGGATGGGAAGCTGTACCTGTACCCCATCAACGGTTTCTTTTTTCTCTGCCTGGACGTCGATTCGGACGATTATCAAGTGATATATGAGAAGATAGACGATGTTTACTGCCCCACCAATTCCATAGCGGATGGAGCGATTTATTTTACGAAATGGAAGCTGCTCGATTCTTTCGCCCGCAAGACAGCGCAGGATGATATTCCCCTAACCTTTGGCCGTTACGACATTTCCTCCGGCCGGTTTGAGAGGCTGGCCACCGTCGGCGGCCCGGATAACATCCACGACACCGCCCTGTCCCCGGATGGGAAATACATGGTGGCTGTCGAAATGCCCCGCACCGTTCCGGTGCCCCCGCACGATCCGAAAATCGGGAATACGGACGAACATTTGCGCAGGGTGCTCCAAGGCGGTATCGGCCCTTCCCGCATCTTGCGCTTTGAACCCGCCGCCGGCAAAGTCGAGCAGGCCTACGCCGACAAGAGCCCCTCCCATATCGTTTTTGACCGCCGGCCGCCGCATTATGCCTATATCGCCGACAGCAACCTGTGGTCGACCTACTGCTTTGGCACCGGGCGCATGGACCGGTATGATTTTACAAGCGGCATTCAGCGGCTGGACAGCTATGAGGCGGAGGATTTCTACCGCATTCCCAGCCACGACATCCTCCATTATGGAGGGAAAAACCTGCTTTGCGCCACCGTCTTTGCCAATCAGATTCACTGCATCGACGCGCAAACCATGACGTTGGCCAAGAGAATTTATTTGAGCGAAAAGCGCCGCGTCCCCGACTTTTCGAGCGGGCCGTATCAGTATCCCGACCACGACCGCACGCCTTATACCCTGCACCCGGTGGATGGCACGCCCTATCTGATCCTTGCCAGCCTGTGGGGAATCTGGATTCTCGATGTCGGCAGCGGGGAGGTCGTCTCCAAAATACCGTATAATACCAGAGAATGCCCCGTCTCCTCCATGGGGCACAGCATCGCGTTTTAAGAGGTGCGCCGCGCTGTTGCCCGTTTTTTTCCTTTCCGTGGGCGGGGAACAGTCGCGACAGGTGCGTTTGCTTTATGCACAGTCAGGAGTTGATAGCATGCATCGAGAGGATGTATTAAAAACGGTTTATTCCATCTTTGAGCAAGTGGCCTCGATCCCGCCCGGGCAGCTTGGGGAGGATACCGCCTTTGCCGACCTGGATATGGACTCGGTGGATTTTATGAAGATTATGCTGGGGGTGGAGGAGGCCTTTGGCTTTGAATTTCGCAACGAGGATTTGAATCTCGAGGGCTATGGGAACTTTGGCCGCTTTGCTGACTTTCTTTTGCAGCATTATCTCGGCGGTGCGCAAGGGGATACGCCGCTTGAAAAAAGCCGCCGCCGCGATGGCGATGCTCCACGGGAAGGGCCGGAATGTGGAGCGCGGGGCTCTCAACCCGATGGATTCCAGACGGGGGAACATGATCCCGCCACACCGGACGGCTGCCGGGACGCATGCGGCGCTTACGAGGCGGAAAACGCCGGCGCAGCAGCCGCAAAAGACCGACTTGGGCGGGATGAGCTGTCATGGCCGCGACAGAACCCGGTCCCCTGTGCCGCCGGTGATGCGATAACGGAGGAAAGCCGGCCGTTAAGCGATGCGCAGCCGGTGCGCGACGGTTGCGCCCCGCGGCCTGCGGCCAACGGCAGTGAGGAAGCCGGCGCTTCATCCGCTATGGAAGGGAGAACCCCGTATGATCCAAATTGAGGCGGTAGAGCGGGAGGATTTTCAGTTTGACCGGCGCTACTTTTTCTTTTGCATGCACAGCGCCGTACAGCAGCTTCTCCGCTTCTACCGGGTGCCCCATGCCGAGCTGATGATCGACGCCGGCTGGAGCTGCTGGCTTGACAGCGAGGGGGCCCTGCGGCTGGATATGGAGCCGCTGAATAAAATTCGCAGGGCATGGTATCGGATCGAATTTTGCCAGTCGCCGGAGGACTATCCGCGGCTGTGGCGGAGCAATATCGATACTCTGAAAAGGGGCCGGCCGGTGATCCTGGGCGCGGACTACTATTACCTTCCCTTTCATCCCCGCTATCACAAGCAGCACGGGGCCCACGCCGTATTGCTGTATGGCGCCGACATGGCAAAGGAAACGGCCTGGGTGGCCGACTACAACAGCCCCTTTGTCGCCTTTCGGGGAGAGGTGCCGGCCGGCGACCTGCGGCAGGCCCGCCTGTCGTCCAACGCCTGGAACGGTGGGATCAACAGCGGCGGCAACCTTCAGGCCGCCTGCCTCGACCTCATGATCGACCGAGAGCATCCTCCCCAGGGCGGGGCGGAGGACCTGCATGAGACTCTGCTGGCCATCCAGCGGGATTATTTTGCGCCAGGCGGCGATGAAATTCGGGGAATCCACGCCGTCGAGCGCCGCCTGCGAGAGTGGGAGGGGAGCCCAATGCAGTCTTTGCCCGACAAGTCGCTCCGGTTGCACGCCCAGCTGTTGCCGCTTTGCGAAAAGAAAAGGCTGCTTGCCGGTTATCTTCAGGATGCGGCCTCGATGCTGGTCAAAGCGCCGTCGTACCGCAAAGCATCCGGCCTCCTCGAGCAGATCAACGAGACCTGGGGCACCTTTTTAAAGGTCCTGCTTAAAATCGGCTATACGCCGCATGATAAAGGGCCTCTGTTGCGTGACGCGCGCCAGCTATGCGGCTCCCTGATGGAACGAGAGCGCCTGTTTTCCCACGCCGCCGGGCAATTGTATGGGGAGCTGAGGGCATGAAACGGTCAAAACAAATGGCGCTGGAATCCAGCGGAATCTGTCTATACCGCTCGTTGAGCCTATTGCTCCGGCCGTTTTTTGCCCCTTCATCGGTGAAATCGCAGCCGGACGGGCCGTATTCATTAAAAGAACCCTACGCCTTGCGTGAGCACTGGCTTTTTTTCCTGGCCGACGGCCTGCGATTCCCTTACCGGCCCTTGGAAGGGGAAGCGCTGGTCTCATCGCCGGGGCATGAGGAGTACCGGCGTGTTTGGCGCACCCTTTTCCCCAAACTGGGCCTTTCCTACCGCTACGACACCGGCAGGATTTCGCCCGCGCTCATCGCGGCCGCATATGGCAGGCAGGCGCTTTTGCTGCTTGTCCATGTCGACGCGCTGCCCTACGATTCCTCCGGCTCGGTGCGAAGCAACGCCTTTCATTGCCTTCGCGTCACCGGCTGTGCGCACGGCGGTATCGATTACGCGGATGACGCCGTCCCTCTGGTACAGGGCGGCTATACCACCTATACCGGATATATGCCGATGGAGACGGTCGAGCAATACGGCGTGGGGCTGCTCGGTGTGGAGCCCTCCGGCCCACCCGCCGACTTTTGCTGCCGGGAGCTGTTGATTGAGAGCTTGGCCCGCTTTCGCCAAGGGTCTGTTGAGAAGGGGTGCTATTATGGGGCTGCGGCGCTGCGGCGGCTGGTCATTGATCTGGAGATGGGAATCCGTCCGGGACGTTGGTTCGATCTGACCATGGTGCTCAAATATCAGTGGTACGCGGCCTATCGCTACCTGCTCGCGGCGGCGGGGGACCTTGGGTTGGCCGGCGGGCTCCAAGAGGGGGAATTGCGCGACCTAGAGCGCTTATGGCAGACCGTTTTGACCCTGCTGGAGCTGCTCATCCAGGGAGGGGAAACGGCGATAGCCCGCCGCCTGAAAGGCTGTGTTGACGAGCTTGCCCGTAAGCTGATCGGGTGGGTTGAGTGCGTGCTGGAGCGCTCCGCATAAAAAGGTGCTGCATGCCGCCCAGGGATGACGGCGGCTCGTTATGTGCGGCACACGGATTCGTTCGACATGGAGGCCGAGATATGGATGGAGATCGAGAGCGGCGCGGCTTCCATGGAGGATGCGAATACGGCTTCATCCACAGTCCGACCCATCCATCGGGCCTAAAGCGCATTCGCCGGGGCGCAGGCCAGGGGAGATTGAACGGCGCCGGTCTCTTTGCCCGTATCGTCTCCTATCGTAATCGACCCGAGCGGGGGGAGCGCCGCTTTTTATTTCTGGCACGGTTCATCAATCGTTTCCAACTCCCGCCAGCAACCACTTCGACCGGCCGATACGGCGGGGCCCCGGCAGCGCCATCGTTTCGCCGCGAGGAAGAATGGAGGATGTAAACAATGGATACCTTGAGCCGAATCCGGCAGATTTTTAACCAGAATCTCGACGAGGAATTGACCATCGGCGATCGCGAACCGCTTGAGTCGGTAGACATTAATTCGATTGCCTTTATTAAGATTGCCATTGCGATTGAGGACGAATTTCAAGTCCATTTCGATAATACCATGCTCAGTATCAAGAAATTTGCCAGCCTGTATGATCTGGGCGCTTATATCGAGAGCCTCATGCAAGCTTCCAAAACGACGCCGGCCTCCCCGCCGCAGCAATAATCGGGCGAATTGGAATCGGTTTGCCAGACTTATGACGGTTCCTCGAGAAACGCTCCACCGGCATCCGTTCCGACGGGGGATGGCTAGAATAATACGGGCTTCAACCTTTTTCAAGGATAGACCGAATGGCAGGCATGCAAACAGCCCCCTCCAGACAACGGGAGGGGGCTTGCAGTGCGTTGTTTCATTGTAGACGCTGACCGCAAAAAGGGCGTTGATATCCCCGCCCGGCCCATGATCCGGCGGGGGAGAGGGTACACAGGGCACATAATACGCTGTAACATGCCGGCGCTTTGATTGGATGATTTAAAATCCGTCCAGCCATCATCTCGGCCCTCCCGGCTTCATTTCGTGCGCGGTTACCGCCTTGAAAGGGCCGGCCTCTGCAGCTTGAAAAGCGGTGTTGATTCGGAAACATTAACGAGATAACGAGGTGCTATTGTGTCCCGCGCCGCTATCGGAAAGCTCCCTTTCAGCCTGCTCTGGCGCTGACTCAGCGTCGGAGGATTCACTTGAGGGCGCTGCCGAGGATTCCCCTGTGCCGGGTGCCATGGTCGATTCGCCCGCCGTATTCTCCTGTCCTGAAACGGACGAAGCCACATCCTCGCCGGCTGGCTCGACGTCGGATTCGGCCGGGTTTTCGGCCGTACTGGCTGCGTCGGAGGGCAGGGGCGTCTGTGTGGAATCAGAGCCCGTGGAGGGGACGGACTCGGTACTGGCCGGCTGGGACGGCGTGCTGGGCGAACCCGCCGGGGCTTGCGTGGCATTCGGCTCAGAGGATGAGACCGCGGACGAATCCGGACCGGCGCTGTGTTGCATCGGCGTGCCGGTGTCATTGTGAATGGCATTTTCCGCTCCGTCGCCGTTTGTCTCATTGGCAGATGGCATCGTGCCGATCACGATGCCGTTGGATATGGCGGGCGTTCCCTGATAAATTCCCCACATGGCGGTAAAAATGTAGCTTGCCGTCGCATCCGGAATCAGCTTGAAGGAAAGCGTACCCCGGTTGATTTGGGTGGTGTAGAGCGGCCCGCCGTCCGTCTGAACCATAGCGTACCCGTTGGCGGCCCCGTCCGCCTGCGCCGTCAGGGTGATGTCGTGTACTTTTCCGGCCTCCAGGGTATAGGTGCTGTCTAGAGCGGATTGCGGCTCAACGGGCTTGCCATCCACGTAAACAGAGACGTCCAGATGGTATTCGGTCGTGCGCACGACATTGCCGGCATTGACAATGTCGGCCTGAAACCAGGCGAACGCCGAAACGCAGTAGCATAGGACGGCCAGCGCCAGCACGGGAATCAGGGCCAGCATTTTGTATTGAATTTTCTGTGTCGGCGTCTTTGCCGCGTGCTTTGGTTTATGCCGTAAGGCCATATCCTCACTCCCTTCCGGTCGGATCGCTTCCCACGGATACCTGCTGTGTCGGATGGGATGCCGGGCTGCCCATCATCTGTTCGCGCAGCCGCTGCAGCTCCTCTTTCATCTGCTGCGCCTCTTTTAGCTGCGCCTGCGCTTCGGCCCTTTGCGCTTCAATTTCCGCCTGCTGTTCGGCTTTATACTGCCGGGCCAGTCGGAAAAATTTCACCGCCTGTATGACAATCAGCAGCAGAAAGGGGATGAGAATCACCGTAAAATATCCGGCCGGGGTTTTTAAAAACTGAAAGAAATACCCCATTTTGGGCAGTCGGAACTGATATTGGCCGATGACGTTGTCAAAGGGGACGGGGTAGGGGTCGTCCACGCCGGTGGTGGTGCCGTAGGTGACAAAGGCCGGCTCGCCCTCATGCTCGGTGATGGCTCGGATTTTGTGGGTGACGACCGAGCCGTAGCTGGCCGGGTCGATGGAGGTAAAGGTAATGATATCGCCAACCTCCAGGGTGCTTACATCCACCTGCTTGCTGATTTCCAGATCGCCTACCTCGAAGGTGTCCTGCATCGAGTCGGACAACACGATGTTGGGCTTATAGCCGAACAGGCTGGCCTTGTCCTGTCCCACGGTATTGACCGATAGGACGGTAAAAATCATGACGAGGATGGCGAATACCAGAATCAGGATCGTCACGATTTTGCCCGCAATATTCAGCGCCTTTTTCATATCGCCTTCAGTCTCCTTCAGCATCGGGTTTGTATACCGGGAATCAAAAGGCACAAAGCCGGATGCATCCGGGGTTATGCCCTTTGATTCCCGCCCCACAGCCCGTATTGAACTGTGGGAACGGGACACGGATCAGAATGATGTTCGCCCTAGGCTTTGGTAATCACCCAGTTCTCGACGTCGTCGGTTACGGTGCAGTCCGCGCCAACCGAAGTGGGCCGGCTGGCGGATACGGCTTTGGAGAGGATGATGGTGCCGCCGTTGTCCACATCGTAGTTCCTGCCGTTTGCACGGATCGAATCCAGGGCGGTGATCACGATGGTACCGCCGTTGGCATAGATGGTAGAGCTGTCGGCGCCGCTCGTGCTGTAGCTGCCGCCCGCAATATAAACGGTCGCGCCGCTCTCGGCGGTCACCGCGTGGCCCTGATAACCGGAGGTGGAGAACGAACCTTCGTTGAGGTAAATCACGCTGCCGTTGCGCGCGGCCACGTTGGCGTTGCCGCTGCCGCTGTCACCGTACTCGCCGCCGTTGACCGTCAGGGTGCTGCCTTCGCCGTCGGCCGAGAGCTTCCCGGCGTTGTAGGCCCAGCCCGGCGCGTTCACCGCGTTGATGGTCAGAGAGCCGCCGTTTTCCACAGCAATGTCCGCACCGACGATGTCGAGGCCGCTCTGGTTCAGACGGTTTTCTCCAAGGTTCATGGTGACGTCGCCGGTGACGGTAAGGTCGTCGGCATCATCAATGGTATCGGTCAGCGTTATGTCGACCGGTACGCCGGGATTGTTCAGCGCATCCTCGATCGAATCGGTATCCGAAACGCTTGCCCGGACTGGATATGAGGCCTCCGAGTCGTAATTCTCGTTGTCAAAGCCGTCCTTCTCGTAGGTGTACTGTGTGGCGTTTAGCACGATGTCGAAAGTAGAGCCGATCGACTCGCCCTGATAGGCGTTACCGGCGCCTTCGCGCATGTGCAGCACGATACCGGCATACGCCTCCGAGTAGCCGCCGGCCGGCTTGTTCGTCGCGGCATACAGTACGCCATGGGCCGCCCCGTCGGGGTCGGCGATGAGCTGGTTGAGGGTGCCGACGTTGGTGTAGCCGTCCTGGATGGCGGCATCCAGGCTGCCCGGGATGGTGGTGATGGCCGTCCCCTCGCTGACTTTGGCATAAACATCGATGACATCGCCAAGGATTCCAGCGTTACCATTGACGATAACAGATAGGTTCCATTTAAAAGCCAGACTGCCGGCGTTGGTCACCCGCAGCACGGCCGTGTCGCTGTACCCCGGCTCCCACAGGTCGTAGTCAAAAATGGGATTGTCTTCATCCACCTCGACATAGTTGCCGTCGGTTCTCAGCTCCGAGAGGGTGATGTCGAGGGTGCCAGCCTGGATTTTGTTGTTTTTATTGACAACAGAATCGGTAAACCAGGCAAAGGTCGTCCCGGCAAGCAGGGCGCAGCAGGTCAGCAGGGCCAGGCCGCTTGCAATCAGGGATTTTTTCGTGCTTTTGCTTTGCATGCTGTTTTCCTCCTAAGTAATTTTTGTATTGATAAACGTTGGAGCAGTAGCACACCTACTCAAACGATTTATCCGGGTTGTTCCTCGACTGCACTGCGTCGGCCGTCATGTCAAAGGTGATACCGCCGTTTTGATAAGCGTTGCCGGCCGATGCGTCCATGGTTACGACCGCGGTCAGCGTCCGGGATTCTCCAACCAGCAGGGGAGAGTCGCTGACGCAGGGGGAATCCTTGGTCAGCTCCTTGGCCGCTCCATGGAACAGAAGCTTGTCCCCATCGTAAATAGCAAAGGACAAAACCTCCTGCAAAGGCCCCTGCACATTCTCAAGGTACAGGCGGATATGCACGTCGGCCGTTCCCTTGTTTTCCACTGTAAAATCCCGAACCAAAGCATGCCCCGGTTCGATGTTCATGTCCGTCCCGTCGTGAACGACGGTATGAGATCTGAACATTTCTTTTGGAATGTCTAGATTTCATACCGTCTCTTTTTACGTTGAAACCCAGTATTCATAAGGGATTCGGCATTGTTTGTGTAAATGACCACGTCCAACACTCAGATGTACAAACATTCAAAAATCACCGCATAGAACGGCGAAAAACAGCTTTTGAACCCCCATGTCTATTTTTCTTTTGCTGTTTGCCTGTCAAAATACAAGGCTTAATAGGTGTTTGGCGCTTGATACCCCAGAGTAGAATGTGGACGCTCCATATTATAGAAATCCATGTATTTTTGAACGCATTCCTTGAATTCTTCCGCCGAATGATAATGCCTCCGATATAGTTCCTCCCGTTTGAGAGAGGAGAAAAAGGATTCCATAACCGCATTATGACACGGCTTGCCAGAGGGAGAAAAGGATGTCCCACATGAAGTGTTTTGAGTAGTTGCTGAAAAGCAAAGGCGATATACTGTGTGCCCCGGTCACTATGAAAAATCAATCCTTCCGCCGGCCTGCGGTCTTCATAAGCTGACCGAAAAGTGGATGTAATAAGCTGGCTGCTGTGCTTCTGTGAAATCTTATAGCAGAGCACTTTGCGGGAATAGAGGTCGAGGATAGCACACATATAGTACGTTTTTTTGTTATAGGCGAAATAGGTGACGTCGCTGACAGTTACCCCACGGGATTTCAAAACGGCACTTATTTTTTTAGCACCATAGATTTGGTCGCTCTCATCATAAATCCGGCGGATTTGGTCGCTTAACTCTGTACGACGAAAATGATAGCTTTTGTTTTCTTTCTTGTTGCGGAGAATATGATTGTAAAAGGTTCCTCTGGGAACCTCCAAAGCATCACAGAGAGTATGTACGCTGAACTGACCATAGAGAGTTTCCAATGCCTTGAGCTTGTCCTGTAGTGGAGCAGAAACCGTACAGTTAACAGACTTCAAAACTTGGATGATACCCTCCAACTTTTCTACTCGTTTTTTGAGAGCAGCAAATTCCTTTGGTGTGACGACCATGCCTGCCTCGGTTATGGTGGTTTGGTAAGGCTTAAGCCAAGAATAAAGTGTGCTTCGGGCGATAACGGTCTGGGTACAGATGTCGGATACGCTTTCACCATTTTGATAGCGCAGGACAAGTTCCTGTTTTTGATTGGTTGTGTATTTCATATTTTTTGCCCACTGCTTCTCCACCCACTAAACAGGGGATGGAGAAGCAGTGCAAGAATACATCATCTGTAGTGCTGATACAATATACCTTTAGGAAGTTTTATGCCGGGTTTACTACCCACATGTTACCGGATCTTGTTGCCTTATAACCGTCGGCGAGGTATTCGGTGGGATTACTCGAGAACGAGCCACCCGAGATGGAAATAATACAGTTGTCACTTGTGGACAGAGAACAGTCGTAGAAACCGCTCTTTATATTGATGACACTGTAGCCGTCAGAGCCCGAATGATCACTGTCGGCTGCAAACACACGACTGCCCTTAACGGTTACGTTCTCTAGGGTGCAAACATTGTTATTTCCCCCAATGAAAATCGTGCTGTAGCCCGTGGTGGTGAAAGTGCAGTTCTTGATAAGGATGGTATTGTTATCGCTTTGGGAGAACTGGACACCTCTATCTCCAGTGTAGGTAACATTCTCTATGGTTACGGTATTCGAGCCGCCGCCCCTATCCTCCACAAAATAGGCGTTGTTGGTTCCTGCTACAGAGTAGTTACCGCCGTCGATAGTAATATCCGATCCTTGTGCTGATACAGCGATACAGCGTTGGCTGTCCATCTGGATTCCGCCTTCAGTCGCCTGGATAACCACTGTTTTGTCCTGGGAATTGATGTTGATTCCGTTTCCACTATGATTGTTGGCGTCAATAGTGTTCGAACCGAGATTCAGAGTAATGTTGCCCGAAAGATTCAGGGCAGAGGCAGGACTCTGGTTACCATTGACAACCACGGTATCTCCATTAGCTGCATCAACCGCTTCTTGTAACGACCCATAATTGATGCTGTTAATTACTTTAGGCAACGGTGCGCTGGCGTCGTAATTCTCGTTGCCAAATCCATCCTTCTCATAAGTAAACTGGGTGGCGTTAAGTACAATATCGAAGGTGGAACCGATCGACTCGCCCTGATAGGCGTTACCGGCGCCTTCGCGCATGTGCAGCACGATACCGGCATACGCCTCCGAGTAGCCGCCGGCCGGCTTGTTCGTCGCGGCATACAGTACGCCATGGGCCGCCCCGTCGGGGTCGGCGATGAGCTGGTTGAGGGTGCCGACGTTGGTGTAGCCGTCCTGGATGGCGGCATCCAGGCTGCCCGGGATGGTGGTGATGGCCGTCCCCTCGCTGACTTTGGCATAAACATCGATGACATCGCCAAGGATTCCAGCGTTACCATTGACGATAACAGATAGGTTCCATTTAAAAGCCAGACTGCCGGCGTTGGTCACCCGCAGCACGGCCGTGTCGCTGTACCCCGGCTCCCACAGGTCGTAGTCAAAAATGGGATTGTCTTCATCCACCTCGACATAGTTGCCGTCGGTTCTCAGCTCCGAGAGGGTGATGTCGAGGGTGCCAGCCTGGATTTTGTTGTTTTTATTGACAACAGAATCGGTAAACCAGGCAAAGGTCGTCCCGGCAAGCAGGGCGCAGCAGGTCAGCAGGGCCAGGCCGCTTGCAATCAGGGATTTTTTCGTGCTTTTGCTTTGCATGCTGTTTTCCTCCTAAGTAATTTTTGTATTGATAAACGTTGGAGCAGTAGCACACCTACTCAAACGATTTATCCGGGTTGTTCCTCGACTGCACTGCGTCGGCCGTCATGTCAAAGGTGATACCGCCGTTTTGATAAGCGTTGCCGGCCGATGCGTCCATGGTTACGACCGCGGTCAGCGTCCGGGATTCTCCAACCAGCAGGGGAGAGTCGCTGACGCAGGGGGAATCCTTGGTCAGCTCCTTGGCCGCTCCATGGAACAGAAGCTTGTCCCCATCGTAAATAGCAAAGGACAAAACCTCCTGCAAAGGCCCCTGCACATTCTCAAGGTACAGGCGGATATGCACGTCGGCCGTTCCCTTGTTTTCCACTGTAAAATCCCGAACCAAAGCATGCCCCGGTTCGATGTTCATGTCCGTCCCGTCGAACACCGTTTTGCCGCCATTGAGCTCGATTTCGACCCTCTCGGTCTGGAAGAGGTTATTGTCCACCGAAACAAACGAGGCAATGAGAGCATAGGTTGTTACCACCAGCATGCACACTAGCACGAGGATGGCGATGATGCTGGTGACGGCCCTTTTCTTGGTCTGATTGGAGCGTTCATCCATGCTGCTTGTCCTCCTTTTTGCGCCGCGCATACAGCGTGAGCAGGATTAACAGCAGCGCCGAAACTGCCATGGCGATCCAAAGCGTCAGATCGGTCCAATCGCCGGTCTTGGGTGGAGTCAGGGCGCTTTCATCCCTGACATACCAGTTGAAGTCCGCTTTGAGCAACGCCGACTGGTATTCATTGCCTACCGACGTGTCGAGCGATACATCGACGCGATAGTAGGACATGGTTTCGCCCTGCGCGTTAGAAGCAAGATATTGTGCGAATTCCATGCCGTCGATTTCGGAGAAGGGGGCGTCGCACAACACTTCACCGCTACCCAGATGGGTGACTTGGATATGTAACACGTTGCCAAGCCATTTGGTCTGATCGGTGACTTCCGTCTGAAAATAGAGGGTAGTGCCCGCTTTATGGCTTGTCCTGACACAAAAGTATTTTGTTACTCTGTCGCCGGGGAGAAGATTGCGCGCAGCAAAGGGGTCATTGTCGCCCGGCTTGCCCTGATACAACTCCAACACAGCAGCCTGTGCCTGTGTGCTGGCGGACCCAACCGACGAATCGCCACCTTGACCGTTTGCATTGTCTGTTTGCGCCCCCGTTACGTCGCTAACCTGGCTGAGGGTGGGGGAGTCGGTGGTTGCCGCCGAATCGCCCTGTTCCGGCCGTGAAGAGGTTTCCTCACCGATCAGGTTATCCGGAACGGTGACAGTCGCCTGAGTAGGTGCAAAAAAGTTCAGATAGACAATGCGTGCCACGATGCTACCAGCGCTGATTACCAGCAGGACGGACAAAAGGATAATCGCAATTTTCAGCCGCGGGGGTTTTTGCTTATCTTTCTGTGGCTTTCTCATAAAAGGAGGATCACCGCCCTTGTTTGAGGCAAATGACAACATAATTTTGATTATGTCGTCAACTGCCGGTATAAAAATATCGACAACATAATTTTGATTATGTTGTCAAGCGAATGATTTACATAGTTATATTTTGGAATGATTATAGCATAAAGCGACCAATTTTGCAATACATTTTCTAGAAAATTATTTTTTGGCACAGAAAAAATCAGCCGGTGGGTAACCTTGTACAATCCTCCGGCTTTTTTCCGTGCATATTTTATTATAAAACCAATATCAAAACGTGTTTTTGGAAATACAGCGATTCGATTACTCTAAATATTGATATAAATGACAACATAATCAAAATTATGTTGTCAATATTTTTTGCACCATTTCCAGACAAGTGATGTGCTGGCGTCCGGTCTCGATGGTGTAAATTCGCGTCGTGTTGATACTGCTGTGTACTAATAGGTCGGCCAAACGAACGATATCCTTTTCCACACTGTAAAAGGTTCTGGCAAATAGATGCCGCAGGTTGTGGGGGAAAACTTTGTTTTCCGATACGTTGGCACGTTTGCACAAGGCCTTCATATCCCTCCAAATATTGCTGCGATTGAGGGGTTTGCCATTCTTACTGACAAAAACCGGTCGGGATTTCAGGCCGGTTTTTTTGATATATTCCTTCAGCAGCTTCTGAATGGGCGCAGGGATGAAGATGATGCGCGTTTTATTTTTGCAGCTGACCACCGCTTTTGCGTCGCGCACTGCCTCAACGGTAATATATTGCAGCTCGCTGACTCGGATTCCCGTTCCGCAAATGGTCTGCAGCAAAAGAGACATGCGAGTATTTGCCGCTGCTTTCACCAGCCGTTGGTATTCCTGTCTGGTCAGTTCCCTGCCTTCGTCGCAAAATATTTGCCGTTGTATTTTCAATAGCTTTACACAGCAGTGGGATAGGCCAAGAAAGCGCAGAAAACAATTGAGCGCGATCAACATGGAATTCGCGCTGGTAGCCGCGTACCGCTTGGTCAAATACTCCTTGTAAGCAATAGTTTGGCTTTTGCTGATCGGCCTGTTATCCAGGTAGGAATAAAAGCGGCGAACATCCCGCAAATACTTTTCAATGGTTGCCTGGCTCTTTTCTTCGGCGATAAGATATTGTTCAAAGGGTAACATTGCCTGAGCATGATCGAACCCATTCATAACCAACCCTCCTCAAGTTTATAGTACTATCCTCTCCCGAAATTACTCTACTATAACTGTTTCGTAGAGTGGTTGGCGAGTATATGCAGCTATAACGCGGCGGCGAAATATATTTCGCAAAAAAGGTAAAACAGTATGTAGCCGGAGATATTCTGTGTTTCTCTCAGCCTCTGATTGGTATAAAGATGGTTTCCTACACAAAGTGAGCCCATCGTTGAGTGATCGACAAAGTGCATGCAATCGATCCTGGGTGGATCGGACAGCGTATCACGGACAGCCCGCACCGAGCCATCCCTGTCATGATCGGCCAACACTTAGACGCAAAAATCCGGTGGTTTGCGTTGGGGGATACGGATCATTATGTACTCAATATTATCATACGATATCGCTTGTTGCAAGGTTCACAGTTCTCTATAATTTGCGAGACACAAGGTTGCGTGTGTATATTTCATTTGACTACAGCATACCGTGCCGTGAACATAGTATTGCGCCAGTCGCAACGGATATTCCGTTTCCTGGCCGAAGGGCTGTCCAAACCGCAACATCAAGACCGTAGAAAGCCGTGTGTTTCGTTTGTTTATGATAAAGCGGGTCGGATTTTCGGAATGGATAAAGAAAAATTTTATTTTGTGCTTGACGTTAGTGTAGTGATTTGTTATAATTACTTTCGTGCCTTAGGGAAGTCTTGGGCCATTAGCTCAGTTGGTTAGAGCAACCGGCTCATAACCGGTTTGTCCGGGGTTCGAGTCCCTGATGGCCCACCACTTTTAAATAGGGGTATAGCTCAGTTGGTAGAGCAGCGGTCTCCAAAACCGCGTGCCGAGGG
>CBCTCU010000023.1:0-46723 GCA_965145485.1 uncultured Eubacteriales bacterium
TCGGTGGCGTGAAGCTGCCGCACCATGTCGGTTGTGACAAAGATAGCGGCCACCCTACCGCCAAAATGGAACTCCATATGGGACAGGATGTATTTTTCAATCTCGAGCCGGCGGCGGCTCTTGGTGCCGAACAGCTTTTGGTTGATCGAAGCCGCGTCGATGCCCGTCTCCATCAGGCGGGCGGCAATGCGGTGGGTCTGCGGGGTGGTGTTGGAAAAGCGGAAGCACCCCGTATCGGTCGACACGCCGGCATACAATGCCTCGGCCATCTTGACATCCGGCTTGACCCCCAGCGCGAGCACCAGCGAATAGACCATCTCGCAGGTGGCGGCGGCAGTGGCGTCCAGCCAGGTATATTGGGCGAAATTGCGATTGGTGGCATGGTGGTCGACCGTCAGAAAAACCCTGCCCTCATACTTTTCAGGATCGCATCCAAGAAGATTGAGGTCGGCGACGTCCACCGCCACAATGGTGTGCGGCTCAAAGCTCTGCTCCGGCACGTCGGTGATAAAGGAGTACACCCCTGGTATCTCATGGGCGCAAACCACATTGGCCCTCTTGCCAATGGCGCGCAGCGCACGGCAAAGGGCATAACCGCCGCCGATGGTGTCCCCATCGGGAAAGCCGTGGATTAAAATGTGATAGTCGTCCCGCTTGAGCAGCAGCTCGGCCGTCCGGGTCAAATCAATCGTCATGTGTGTACATTCCTTTCTTTCGCGGTCCCACAGGCTGTGCCTTGCGTACGGACGCCGTGGCGCGTTCATTCCGATCGGGCAAATCAGACGTCGTTTTCCCTGTCCTCCTTGTGCGGGGCATCCTCCAGATCGTGCAAAATTCTAGCAATAGAGGCGCTGTGCTCAATCGAGTCATCGGCCACAAACCGCAGCTCGGGCACCTTGCGAAGCTTGAGCCGCTGCCCCAGCTCCCGGCGGATATAGCCGGATGCGGCTTTGAGCCCCTTGACCGATTCCTTTGCCTGCTCGATTCCCTCCATCGCGCTGATTCGCACGGTGGCGTAGGACAAATCATTGGACACCTCGGCGCGCACAATGGTGAGCATTCCGCTCACGCGCGGATCCTTTACGGTGCGCAGGATGTCGGTCAGCTCCCGCTTGACGTCCTCGTTGATGCGCCCGCTGCGATGCGACGGCATGATCCTTTCCCCTTTCCTGTGGCGATGAATTTCGCTTGCGATACCATGAGTCTGCGGCGTATCCTTTCCGCTTGCTAGCCCGCGCTCCGGTCAAACAGCGGCATGAATACTGGGATTCCCCCTACCCAGCCGCAGGCTCGTGCTGAAATTTAAGATTATTATATGCGATGGCGCCGGAAACACACCCATCATCCACGATACATTTCACGACGGGCCGCAGGCCGCGCCGAGAATCAAAGCCTCGGCGTCAGCGGGTATGATGCCCCAAAATAGCATTGCAAAGATGGTATTTTAACGGCCACAAAATCAATCCCGATACTCCTCCATAATGAAGGCCTCGAGGATATCCCCTTCTTTGATGTCGTTGAATTTTTCCAGGCCGATACCGCACTCATAACCCTGGGCGACCTCCTTGACGTCGTCCTTAAAGCGGCGCAGGGAATCGATGGCGTCCTCGGCGATGACGATGCCGTCGCGCACCACCCGGATCTGGCTCTGGCGGGTGACCTTGCCCTCCAGCACATAGCTGCCCGCAATAGTGCCGGCCGAGGAAATTTTGTAAACCTGCCGCACCTCCACCCGGCCGAGAACCACCTCGCGGTATTTGGGCGCCAGCATTCCCTTCATGGCCGACTCAATCTCCTCGATGCAGTCGTAGATGATGCGGTACATGCGCATATCCACCCCATCGCGCTCGGCGTTCTCTCTCGCCACGGGGTCGGGCCGGACGTTGAAGCCGACGATGATGGCATTGGAAGCGTTGGCGAGCATGACGTCCGACTCGCTGATGGCGCCGACACCGCCGTGAATGACCCGCACGCGCACCTCCTCGTTGGAAAGCTTCTCCAACGACTGGGTGACCGCCTCGACCGAGCCCTGGACATCGGCCTTGACAATGATATTGAGTTCCTTGACCTCGCCCTGCTGCATCTGGTCGAAGAGGTTGTCGAGGGTGACCTTCTGCACGGCGTTGAACTGCTCCTCCTTGGCCTGGGCGCGGCGCTGCTCGACCAGCTCCCGGGCCAGCTTTTCATCCGAAACGACGTTGAAGATATCCCCTGCCTGCGGCGTATCGGCCAGGCCGGTGATCTCCACCGGCACTGACGGGCCGGCGGTCTCCACCCGCTCGCCGCGGTCGTTGGTCATCACCCGCACGCGGCCGACCGCCATGCCGGCGACCAGGATATCCCCCGTCTTGAGCGTACCGTTTTGCACCAGCACGGTCGCCACCGGGCCGCGCCCTTTGTCCAGGCGGGCCTCGATCACCGTACCGCGGGCGGTGCGGTTGGGGTTGGCCTTGAGCTCCATCATGTCCGCAACCAGCAGGATGCTCTCGAGCAGCTTGTCAATATTCATCTTGGTCACAGCCGACACCGGCACGCAGATGACGTCGCCGCCCCATTCCTCGGGGACCAGGCCATGCTCGGTGAGCTGCTGCATGATGCGGTCGGGGGAAGCGTCGGGCTTATCCATTTTATTGATCGCCACGATGATGGACACATTCGCCGCCTTGGCGTGGTTGATGGCCTCAATCGTCTGGGGCATAATGCCGTCGTCGGCCGCCACCACCAGCACGGCCACGTCGGTGACCTGAGCGCCGCGCGCGCGCATGGAGGTAAAGGCGGCGTGGCCCGGCGTGTCGAGGAAGGTAATATCCCGGTCGCCGACCTGAATGCGGTACGCGCCGATGTGCTGGGTGATGCCGCCCGCTTCGGTCGAGGTGACCGAGGTGTCGCGAATGGCATCGAGAATGGAGGTCTTGCCGTGATCGACATGCCCCATGACCACAACCACGGGGCTGCGCGGCTGCAGATCCTCCGGCGCGTCCTCGCTGTCGTCGATGATGCGTTCCTCGATGGTGACAACCACCTCGCGCTCGACAACCGCGCCCATTTCGGTGGCGACGATAGCGGCGGTGTCGTAGTCGATGACATCCGAGATGGCGGCCATAACGCCTAGCTTCATCAGCTGCTTGATGACCTCGGCGGCGGTCTTTTTCATACGGGAAGCGAGCTCGCCCACCGTGATCTCATCCCCGATGGTGACCTTGATGGGGGTCTTTTTAATCCGTTCCAGCTGAAGCCGGCGGAGCTTATCCGCCTCGGTTTCCTTCTTGGAGCGCTGGGGCTTGCGGTATTCCTGCGAGCGCTGCTTGAGCTTCTGTTTGTGCACCGTGTTGTCTCGCACCGCGCGGTCGGGGGCGAGCTGGGTGTATTTTTCGTTGTATTTATCCAGCTCTACATGACCGGCGCGGGTATCGACGCGGCGCACCTCGGCCGGACCACGGTGGGGCTGGGCGCCCGGCTGCTTCTGCTTCTTGGCGGCCGGGGGGGGCGTCTGCGCGGCGGGCGCTGCCTTGGCGGCCGGCGCGTCCGGGCGCTGCTGCTTGGCCGGGGCTGCGGGGGCCGCCTTTTGCTCTGTCTTAGCGGCAGGCGCATCCCCTTCGGGGGCGGCGACATGCTGCCCCTTCGCCTGCTCGCGGGCGGCCTGTAGCAGTTGCTCGGCCAAAGCCTGCTGCTCGGCCAGCTTGCGGGCCTTTTCCTCCTCGCGCTCCTGCTCCCGGCGCTTGCGCGCCTCCTCCCCAAGGGAGAAATAATAGTCAAAGCTCTCGACCTGATTCTGCTGGGTAAAGTAGTCGAAAACCACATCCAGCTCCTCTTCGGTCAAAGCGGTCATATGCTTTTTGGTCTCGCCAAACACATTATGCAGCAGGTCGATTACCTCTTTGTTCGGCTTGCCGAAATCCTTGGCCACCTCGTGGACCCTGTATTTTATCATCATAGTCAGTTTCCTCCCTTGTCTAGCTCATCGCATCTGCGGCACAGGCCCGCGGCGAAATTTTCATCCGTCACCGTTACGGTTCCCGCCGGGGCGCCAATGGCCGCCGACAGCTCCTCGATGGTGTATGGCAGGATACGCAACGGAACCTTCCCCTTTTCGCATACGCGGGCAAGCTCCCGCCTGGTGCGCTCGCTCAGCTCGCCGGAAGCGCACACCAGATACCCTTTGCCCCGCTCGACTGCCTGCGCGGCCAGGTTGGCCCCCAGCACAACGCGGCCGGCGCGGCGCGCCATACCCAGCATGGATAAAACAGGATCATTCATCTGCGGCGATCTCCACCTCCATGCGCTCGTAAACCTCGTCGGGAATCGAACAGGACAGAGCCCTCTCCAGCCGCCGGGCCTTGCGGGCAAGGCGCAGGCATTCGGCGCTTTTGCACACATAGGCGCCCCGGCCCGGCTTTCGGGTGCCAAGATCAAGGGAAACCTCTCCCTCCGGGCTGCGCACCACGCGGACCAGCGAGCGCTTATCCTTCATTTCGCCGCATCCCATGCATTTGCGCAGCGGCGTTCGTCTTTGCTGCAAGAAGCTCTCCCCTTTCGATGACTCCGGCGGCGATGCCGCCCTGTGAACCCCGGCTGGATGCCCCGCCGGCGCAGGCCGGTATCCTCCGCCATCGGAATCGTTGGCCGTGCGTTGAACCGGCCAGGATACCAACGCATTCCGGCAGGCCCCATTTTCAGGCGGCGGGTTTACTCGTCCTCACCGTAGAAGCCGCTCTCCGGGCGGATGTCGATCTTCCACCCGGTCAGGCGGGCCGCAAGACGGACGTTTTGCCCACGGTTGCCAATGGCGAGGGATAGCTGGGAGTCGGGCACGGTCACCCGGCAGGCCTTGGCTCCCTCGGGATCGATCTCGACGCTGAGCACATTGGCGGGAGACAACGCCCCCTTGATAAACTCGGCCGGATCGTCGGAATATTTGACAATATCGATCTTCTCTCCCCCAAGCTCGTCGACGATGCCGGCCACGCGGGAGCCGCGCGGACCGATGCAGGCGCCGATGGGGTCGACGTTTTCATCCTTGGAATAAACCGCCAGCTTGGTGCGGGAGCCCGCCTCGCGGGAAATGGCCTTGATCTCGATGGTGCCGTCAAAAATCTCGGGCACCTCCATCTCAAACAACCGCTTGACCAAGCCGGAATGGGTGCGGGAGATCATAATTTTGGGGCCTTTTTCGCTGTCGCGCACATCCACTACATAAACCTTGATGCGGTCGCCCTCGTGCAGTTCCTCCCCCGGGACCTGCTCGGCCTTGGGCAGGATGGCCTCGGAATGGGCGATCTCGACCGTGGCGTTGCCGGTACGCGGGTCGACGTTGCTGACCAGAGCGGTTACCAGCTCCTGGTTCTTGGACTGGAACTCGCTGAGGGTCTGGCCGCGCTCGGCGTCGCGGATGCCCTGCCGGATGACGTGCTTGGCCGTCTGGGCGGCAATGCGGCCAAATTGGCGGGTATCGAGAGGAATTTCCACCACATCCCCCGCCATGGCGCCCTTTTTGTATTTTTGAGCGTCCTGCACCAGGATGTCGGTATCCGGGTCTTCAATATCGTCGACCACATTTTTACGGACATAGACCGAGAAAATCCGCTTGTCGCAATCGATATCGCAAAAAACGATATCCTTCGAGCCGTAATCCTTTTTTACCGAAACCACGACGGCGCTGCTGATTTTTTCGGCGATGTAGTCGCAGGGGATCCCCTTCTCCTTCTCCATCTGCTCGAGCGCCTCAAAAAATTCATTGTTCTGGTTGACGGCCGCGTTTGTACTCTTAGCCATTTTCCTCTTGTCCTCCCATACTGATAATCGATTCATCCATCTCTTCCAGGTCGTCGCACAATGTCACCGAGGCAATCTCCCCCTTGGCAAAGGACAGCTCGCCGTCCTGCGTGCCGATTACGACCGTCTGCCCGTCAAAGCCGGACAACAAACCCGTAAACTCCCTGCCGCCGTCGCGCGGGCGGATGAGCAGCACCCGCACCGGCCGGCCGGCCATGGCGGCGAAATGCTCCGGGCGCTTGAGCTCTCTGCAAAGCCCGGGCGAAGACACCTCGAGATAGTAGGCCTGACGAATAAAGTCGGCCTCGTCGAGCGGATCGTTGACCGCGCGGGAGAGCGCCTCGCAGTCCTCAATCGTGACGCCGCCCTCTTTGTCGATGATGTAGCGCAGGTACCAGGACGCCCCCTCTTTCACGAAAAGCACATCCCACAGCGTAAGCCCGAGCTGCCGCGCATACGGCTCGGCCAGCGACCATGCCCTTTGCACGGTGCCGCCGCTCTCTTTTTTTGCCAAGGCGCCACGTTCCTTTCCCCCGCTGCCGCCCCGCAGGCGGCTGGCGGTACCTTTGTATTTCACACAATAAAACGGAAAGAGCGGGTTGCCCCACTCTTTCTTACCGTCCATATCGTACGCTAGATAGTTTACCACACATTCCCTGGAAAATCAAGGTTTTTTTCACCAAAAGAGCATATTTTTCGTTCAATGGCTCCGGTGGGCGTGAGCCACGACGTTGCCTGGTTCTGCCCCCTCATCCCCCGGCCAGGATATGCCGGCCGTCCAAGGGGGGCATCCCCAGGCCGGGATGCAACGAGCAATTCACGATGGCCACGCCCCGGCACGCACCGCCGGCGTCCTTCACCAGACCAAAAACCGCTTCGGCATCCCTATTTTGCCCAGGAAAACCGAAAAATCAAATAATTATCTTCCAACCGCTTTGGCGGCGTATTCCTTGAGCAGGCGGACATAGATGCGGTACTGCTCGAGCGTGACGTCGGGCGGCGTCTGGTGGTCGACCGAGGGGACAAACCGCCCTGCGCGCATCGCGGGCATGATGCGCTCAAACTCGCTGCGCATGGCCTCCTCGCCCAGGTGCATGATGGTTTTATCGTAGCCGCCGATGAGGATAAACTCGGGATACTGCTCCCGGATGCGGCAAACATCCACACCAGCCTGCCTTTCAAGCGGAAGCACTCCCTCGATGCCGGCCTCCAGCAGCCAGGGGATGAGAGGCTCGACGTTCCCGTCGGTATCGACGAGCACACGGGTGCCATGAGCACGGATGAAGGGGATCAGCTGACGGTAATAGGGCAGTAAAAAGGCGTCAAAGCCCTCTTTGGACAGCATGGGCCCATGGTTATAGGACATATCCTCGGCAAAGGTCATAAATTCCGGGGTATCGATCTCATACAGCCGCTCGAGGAACCGCATGCAATACTCCGCCTGATCGCGGTTGATGCGGTGCATCAGCTCGGGCTGGTCGTAAAAGGCATACAGGTGCTCCTCGATCCCCAGCAGGGTGCGGGGGAACCAGAAAAATCCCTCCAGCGTATACCACAGGGAAAAATCCCCCCTCGCATGCGCCGCACGGTGCGAACGAAACTGCTCAAGGTAGCCCTCCATCCGATCCTCCGAAAACAGGTAAGGCCGGACACGCTCGTAATCCTCCTCATTGCGCACAATACCCTGCCCATGAGCCTCCGGCGCCGGGAGCCCCGGAGCGCGGTGATCGATCCAGATTTGGACGATATCGTCCAGCCCAAAATAGGCAAAGCACTGCCGGATGCCCGCACATTCGGGCGGCAGCCCCTGCTCGATCCAACGGCCGATGGTCTGATCCCACCAGGTGGCCCACTCCACCGCCGGCAGCCGGTCGTCCGGCATACGCCCGTCCAACACGGCCGCCATGCGCTCGCGATTGGTCATACGATCTTCCCGCCTTTCACCCCAAGCTCTTTATTGCTGGTTGATATCCCCGATCCGCCGTTTTTCCATGCTTACACTCGACGAAAGAGCAATAAGGCATACCCGTACTACCAGCGCAACGAGGAGGGTGGTTTGTATTTTCAATATCCTGCCGTATTCGGATAGTTGATACGTACATTGCGTGTCGGCCCTTTTGCCGGCGGTATCGGCGTATGCGGCCCGAATCGCGCGCTGAAACCAAGCCCTCATGCAACGCGGGAAACTCGATGCTGATATGAGGACGCCGGCTGGTCTCTGCGCGGCAAACGACTTCGCCAGCAGCGGGCAACGGTCCGCTGCTCATTCAGCCGGTCTTAGCCCGCGGCGTCCGATAAGGCAGCACAATGGGTTTCACGATATTCTGGCGCGAACCGCCGCCGCGGCCACTTCACGGTTCGCAATACCCGCTGTTAATCTGACTGGCTCAAACGATCTCTCGGTGTCCGACACGATGGTATAATGGATCTCCCGACGCCTTGCCGAAACCGCCGTCATGGCCGCTTCACGGCTTGCAAGACCCGCCTATCATTCGGTCGGTTCAAACGATCTCTCGGTGTCCGACGCAATGGAATAATGGGCCTCCCCGCACTCTGGCAGGGACCGGCACTGCGGCTAATGTCCAGCCGTATGGCCTTTAATCGACAAAGACGTTTTCCACCTCATGCTTTTTGGGACGCGTCATCAGTCTGGCGACCGCCTGGTGGACGTCGGCCCCTTCGTACAGCACCCTATAGAGCTGCTCGGTGATGGGCATCTCCACCCCCTGGCGCAGCGCGAGGGAACGGGCGGCGCGAACGGCATGATAGCCCTCCACCGTCATGCCCACCTTGGCAAGCGCCTGCTCGGCTGTCAGTCCCTGCCCAAGAGCAATTCCGAACCGGCGGTTGCGGCTGTGCTGCGAGATGCAGGTGACCACCAGGTCGCCAATCCCAGCCAGGCCGGCAAAGGTGGATTCCTTAGCCCCCAGGCTGTGCCCCAGCCGCGCGATTTCACTCAGGCCCCGGGTAATGAGCGCAGCCATGGCGTTATCGCCCAACCCCATGCCGGCGAGTATGCCAGCTGCCACGGCAATGATATTTTTCAGCGCCCCTGCAAGCTGCACACCGACCATATCGTCGTTGGTGTAAACCCGCAGGGTGTCGTTCATTACAACCTCCTGCACAAACAGGGCCGTCTGGCGGTCGCGTGCGGCGGCGACCACCGTCGTCGGCACCCCGCGCGCCACCTCCTCTGCGTGGGACGGGCCCGACAAAACGGCCGAGCGGCAGGAGGGCAGCTCCTCCTCAATGCACTCGCACATCAGCTTGGTGGTGGACAGCTCAATCCCCTTGGCTGCATCGACGACCACGGCGCCCGCCGGCAAAATACCCGACAGCTTGCGCGCCGTCTCGCGAACGGCGACCGATGGCACCACCATCATCACCAGATCGCACGTCCGGACGCAGTCGAGAGAGGTAGTAAACAAAACCTTCTCTGGAATACGCACCCCCGGCAGAAGCTTGTCGTTCCCCCGAAATTGCCGGAGATGGTCGATTTCCTCCTCAAACGGGGACCATATGGTTACGTCGTTTTCTCCACACAGGGCAACTGCCAGCGCGCAGCCCCAGCCGCCGGCCCCCAGCACGACTACCTTTGCCATTCTCCATCCATCCTTTCCGCCATCCCCGCCGTAGCCGGCGGCAGCAAAGACATTATAAACTGCCTGGTATGAGAAAAAACATGGTTTTTGCCTCCATGCGGCAAAAGATTCACAGCGCTATGCCCAGCCCCACTCCGCGAAGCAAGTAGGCTCAAGAATGCTTTTTCTTTATAAAAAATTTCTTCTCCTCGCCTTTGCAGATTCGGACGATATTGTCCTTATGCTTGATAATCACAATGATCCCAAACAGCGCCGCAGCCAGCGTGCGGAACCACAATAATGGCAGCCCAAACAGCGTGATCGACTCCGCCTGGGGAGCGGGGGTGAAAAAGGCATACAGCAGATAAGTGACAATCGGATAGGATACGGCGGCGGCAATCGAGGCGGCCGAAACCATGCGCGAAAGCAACAGCACGATCAGGAAAACGCCCAGCAGGATGAGCGCGCACCTCCAGTCGAGCACGCAGATCATCCCGAGGCTGACGAGCACCCCTTTCCCCCCTTTAAAGCCAAAGAAGATGGGATAAATATGCCCGATCACGCAGCACAGCCCACATACCGTGGCGCCATAAACCGGGTCAAGCCCGGCAGCATACCTCGCCGGGTCGGGCGAGATCTGCACAACCAGCCAGGTCAGCACATAGTACCCCAAGAAAACCGCCACCGCGGCCTTGAGCACGTCAAACGCCAGCGTCAACAGACCCGGCGCCATGCCGGCGGTCCGCATCACGTTGGTCATGCCGGCATTGCCGCTGCCGTGCGACCGGACATCGGTATGTGCGAACTTTCGGGTGAAAATCACCGCAAAGCTGATCGATCCCAAGAGATAGCTGACAAGGCCGAACAGCACGAACAGCACAAACACGCTCAACCCAAACGGCATGACAAAAAACATTCCCTTCTTCCAACAGATAGACGTTCCCAAGCGAATCGCCGCCACGCGTCCCCGCAATGGCACGCCAGCACAGCAGCCCCAGCGGACGTCGTCCGGCGCACTGGGATATCAAAAAAAGCATCAAATGGAACAGAACACTGGCAACGCAGGCTGTTCCCCGATTCAGCGCGCGGCCACCCGGTTTTGACCAGACGCACTCCCGTACTTCAGCGCACTATAGGCGCGTCCCATCCCCATCGAATAAGGCAACCGCCCAAAACATCGGTGATAGGCAGGCTGCAGAGCGTCGGCATTCACCGCCGGCGCGCCGATAGCCGTTCTCCGGCCCGCAGGGGCTGGAGCGGCAGGTTGGTCATTCCGCCCGCCCACGCACGACGATGCGCACCGGCGTACCCTCGAGCCCAAAGGTTTCGCGGATCTGGTTTTCCAGGTACCGCTGATAGGAAAAATGGAACAATTCAGGATCGTTACAGAAAAAAACAAAGGTGGGCGGACGGGTCGAAGCCTGCGTGACGTAGTAGATTTTCAGCCGCCGGCCCTTGTCGGTAGGGGGCTGCACACGGGCGGTCGCGTCGGCGAGCAGATCGTTGAGCATGCCGGTGGAGATGCGCATGGCGTTCTGGCCGTTGACAAACTGGATCAGCTCAAACAGGCGATCCACCCGCTGCCCGGTTTTTGCCGAGATAAACACGATGGGCACATAGGACATAAAGGCCAAATCGTCCATCAGCGACTTGCGCATGCGGCTCATCGTTTTATCGTCCTTATCGACCGCATCCCACTTATTGACCGCAACAATGCAGCCCTTGCCCTGCTCATGGGCCATGCCGGCCACCTTGGCGTCCTGCTCGGTAAAGCCCTCGGTGCCGTCGATGAGGATCAGGCAGACGTCGCAACGCTCAACCGCCATGCGCGCGCGCAGGATGCTGTATTTTTCAATCACGTCCTGCGCCTTGCTCACCCGGCTTTTCCGGCGCAGGCCGGCCGTATCGATAAAAACAAAGGCCCCGTGCTCGTTTTCCACCCTCGAATCCACAGCGTCGCGGGTCGTACCGGCGATGGAGGAGACGATCGAGCGCTCCTCCCCCGCGATGCAGTTGACCAGCGAGGATTTGCCCACGTTGGGTTTCCCGATGATGGCCACCCGTATGGCGTCGTCCTCTTCCTCTTCGGCTGGTTGTTCGGGCAGATGCTCGAAAACCGCGTCGAGCAGATCCCCTGTGCCGTGCCCGTGCACCGCCGACACCTCGACGGGATCACCCAGGCCCAGGTTGTAAAATTCGTAAAACTCCGCAGGAGGCTCCCCCAATGCGTCGCATTTGTTGACGCACAGGACGACCGGCTTGCCGCTCTTTTTGAGCATGGCCGCCACTTCCTGATCGGTGGCCACCACCCCCGCGGTGAGGTCGGTCACCATGATAATGACGTCGGCCAGCTCAATGGCGAGCTCGGCTTGCCGGCGCATCTGGGTGAGGATGATATCATCCGACGCGGGCTCAATACCGCCGGTGTCCACCAGGCTGACCACACGGCCGCGCCATTCGGTATCGGCATAAATGCGGTCCCGGGTGACCCCGGGCGTGTCGTCTACAATGGCCAGGCGGCGTCCGATTATTTTATTGAACAGGGTGGATTTGCCCACGTTAGGGCGTCCAACCACAGCAATCAGCGGTTTGTCCATTGTCTTCTCCCTTCAAGCGGCGCAGCGCCCCGCTTGCGCCGGGCCAGGGCAAAGCCACAAGGCCTTCCCTTCCAAAGCACCAGGTTTGAACCGAACCCGTGCGGTTTGATCCTGCGTCCGCCAGGACGCAACGTTATATCGTCTCTTTCAGACGCGGTATGGAATGGCCGGCTTTGCCGTCCACCCCGCCCCCCCGACCGGATCGCTGCACAACCAGCCGGCCGGCAAGCCGCATATTCCCTGCCGGGGAATGCCGCATCCGGTCCCGGGGACATGCGGGCTTTCTGGCCCAAGCCCCGCGTTCGATTCTGCATCCATCTCAGTTTGCCGTCATCCACGATCCCCCGTCAGGGCGCGAAGCAGGCTCTCGGCCTCTCCCCCCACCGGGGTCACCTTTACGCCAAGGGCATCCTCGACCTCTTGCAGCGAGCAATCGTCCAAAAAAAGGTCGCCCTCGCGTCGCAGCATGCTCGAGGGGATGAGCAGCTCGTCATAGAGAGGGCGCCCCTTGAGCTGCCGGATTAAGTCGCTGCCGGTTACCAGCCCCGCCACGTTGATGAGCGGGCCAAAGAAATCGTTGCGGACGGCATAGACGTGGCAAGTTAAATTATGCCACTTCCGATGCGTTTCGTCAACCAGTTTTTGCATCAGGGGCGCAGCGCCCTCCCCGGTCGCCAGGCTGACGCGGCGCACCCGGTCATCCGGGCTTGCCTTGGATAGCAGGGCGCGGTAGTCGTCGCGCAGCAGCGACCACATGCCCACCCCGTTTTCGAGCTGAGCGAATTCCTCGTAAAAATCGCTGTGCGGCGGCTCACGCCCGGCCTTGAGATAAAATTCGTCGGCGGGATAGCACAGCCGGGTGCCGTGCTCGCGTACAAAAGCGTCGCCAAAGGCTTCCATACGTTCGATCACATCCGCCGCCCCTTGGGCTGAAAAAGGCGACAGCTCTTCCAACCCTTCGCGGAACCTGGTCAGCCCTACTGGCACAGCGGCCACCGACTGCACCGCCGGATAGAGCTGCGACAGGTCACGCAGAGTACGGCTGAGCTCTTCCCCGTCGTTGAAACCGGGACAGAGCACAAGTTGGCAGTTAAGCTTCAGCCCCGCCTCAGCAAACCGAGGAAGATAGGCAAGCACCTCCCCCGCATGCTTGTTTTTCATCATGCGCACCCGCAGCGCGGGATTGGTGGTGTGCACCGAGACGTTGATGGGGCTCAGGTGCAGCTCGATGATGCGCTCGACCTCCCTTTCGGTGAGATTGGTCATGGTGATATAATTGCCGAACAGAAAAGACAGGCGGTCGTCGTCGTCCTTAAAATACAGGCTGTCGCGCAGTCCCGGGGGCATCTGATCGATAAAGCAGAAAATACATTTGTTTTTGCAGGACCGCTGCCCGTCCATTAGATAGGTGTCAAATTCCAGGCCAAGCTCGTCGTATTCCCCCTTGCGCAGGCGGACGGTTTTCTCTTTCCCCCCGCGGCGGAAGGCGATGCAAAGCTTCTCCTCCAACAAGGCGTACCGGTAATCGAGCACGTCGATGATTTCGCGCCCATTCACGGCCAGCAGCTCGTCGCCGGGGCGCAGGCCCGCGCGCCCGGCAGGCGATCCTTTTTGTACATCCCGAACAATGACCGACATCCTACACCACCTCACATAATAAGATACCACGTTTCTCCATCCGGTATCCGCAGGCCCTGTGACCCTGCAACACCACCGTCATAGGACAACAGGGCCAGGCACGCTGTTTATCACGCCGCCCTGCTGCCCACCTTCATCCCGGCGGCCTGATTTTACATAACCGGCCGGAAGCGCCCGTTAAAAAGGGGGCACGTCGCCTACCGCCGGTAAAATTAAAAAAAAATAGAGAAGGATTGCTCCTCCTCTGTTTTTTCGCGTAGCATTACGCCTCTTTCTTCATCACTTCTCTGCCGTTGTAATAACCGCAGGCAGTGCAAACCCGGTGCGGACGCTTGTATTCGCCGCACTTGGGGCAGGTAACCAGCGTGGGAGCATCCAGCTTCCAGACATTGGAGCGACGCTTATCCCTCCGGGTTTTGGATATTTTTCTCTTTGGTACCGCCATTGTCAGCACCTCCTTAACTATCGAAGTCCCTTATTCTGATTCCAGCAGCTGCCTGAGGCTTTCCAATCTGGGATCGGTCTGCCTGGTGTCGCAGCCGCAATCGCCGTCATTGAGATCCTTACCGCATTGCGGGCAAAGGCCGCGGCAACTCTCCTTACACAGGAATTTGGACGGAAGGGCGAGTATAATATCGCTCTCGGCGAGCTCGGAAACATCCAGGCGCATGTCCTCCACCAGGATAAGCTCGTCGTTATCTTCCTGGTTGAGGGAGGTGACCAGCACGTGCTGCATCGGTATGGCCATCGGCCGCCTCACATCCCGCTGGCACCGGTCGCAGGGGGAGCAATACACCGCATTGGCCTGCGCGCGAAGCTCAACCACACCGGCCTGATTCTCTACCCTGCCGCAAATCTCGATCGCCTGGGGAAAGGGATAAATCCCCCCACGGTCAAAGCCGGACATATCGAGAGAAAATGAAAAGGGCAGGCTCTGCTGCTCACCGGCAAAAACACCTTGCAGGTCAAGGACCATACTCTCACCTCATAATGTCGCACAAGCTATTATACTGCCCGCACCTCCCTTTGTCAAGCGTTTGGGACAACAATTTTTGTAATAGGAC
Organism: uncultured Eubacteriales bacterium; assembly: GCA_965145485.1. GTDB lineage: Bacteria > Bacillota > Clostridia > Oscillospirales > Acutalibacteraceae > CABQCM01. The sequence goes on from CBCTCU010000023.1 coordinate 14,653, forward strand.
AACATACCGTCGGCCCGGGCCATTCAAACTGCCCAGGCCGACGAACAAAACCAGTATTATCGAATGATAAAGGAGCGGATCTCCTTTGGCTTCATGCAGAAGTTCAGCTCATTTTCTCCCAGCTTCTCGCCCACCGTCTCATCCATGCGGCTGTTATAGATCGTACCGCGAATGGCGAGCCTGGCCTCGCGCGCCTTGCTGGAATAATTGCACACGCGCACCAGCAGGCCCGATTCGTCCTCCAGCTTCTTGAAGGCGGTAACGGTAACGCCGTCCCCCTCGACCTTCAGCGCGGACTGTCCGCTCTCGACGCGAACCGCCTCGTACGGGTCGGGCAGGTAGAATACCTCGGCCAGGCTGGTGTCCTGCACGGCGCTGCGGCCGCCCGAAAGCTTGGTGATGTCCACCGAGCCGTAGTCGGCCACCAGCGGGTTGCGCATCAGCTTGGCTTTGAGCGGAAGGTTGGCCTCGATCAGGCAGCCGTTAAAGGAAGCCAGGCCGAATTCCCCCGAAAGGGGGCGCAGGCACTGGTTCTCCGGGCAGGTCCAGGTGTCGGTGCGGCGCATCTTGGCCCCGTCGATGATGCCGGTCGAGCGCACCAGGGTATAAGCCAGCGTCTCGCCGTCGGGCAGCAGCTCATACTCCATATTGCCCTTGGTGTAGACCACGACGCCCTTGCCCTCCTGCGACACGCAGGCAAAGGAGGTGCTGGGATGCACCGGGGACATGGTATCGGGATAATTCTGATCCGGCCCGTTGCAGATCACGTCGTAGGGGATATCGGCATAGCTGTGGTCGCTCCTCAGGCCGGTCTTAATCAGCAGGCGCAGCCGGTGATCCATCGAGCGGTTGGTGAAGGCGTAGGAAAGACCAAAGTGGTCGCTGCCGCGCTCGGCGGTAATGGTGATAGCCACATCAAAGGTCTCGGTGCGGTCGCTGCGTCGGTCGGCGGGGATATCGAACTCGGCGGGCAGGCGCATCTCGTTGTGAATGCACACGCTCTTGCGCAAATCGTTCCACTCAACCACTTCGGCGCGGCGCACCATCGCATCGGACAAAATGGCCGGCTCGGCAACCGGGTGATAGGTATAGGCGTTGCCCACGTCGGCCGTATCCTCCAGCAGCAGGCAGTCCTCGACCACGCGGCCGTCGTTGGCGTATGTCGCGTCGACGCGGCCGTCCTTATGTACCTTCAAGGTCAGCTCGCCGGCCGACAGCTCGACCGCATCCTCCATCTCGCCATCGCAGGCGGGCAGCATAGCCGCTTCGCCCGCTGCCGGGCGCACAAGGAAGGCGCGCACCGACATGGGGGGCACCTCGCCGGCGTAGAAGAGGATGGTGTACTCATCCACGTCGATGTTGCCAGGCAGGTTGATGGGGGTAAAGACGTTGAGCAGTGCGGGCCGCTTGGCAAGCACGAGGTAATCCACCCGGTTCCCCTCGTCGTCGAACAATTCAAAATTGCCCACCCCGTCGGCCTGCGGGAACATGACCTTGGTCTGCACCAGCCCGGCCTGAGCGGCCTCGGTGGTATTGAACACGGTCAGGATATAGTCGTTTTTGGTGGCGTCTTTGAGCGCCATATGTCTGGTAAACAGCTGCATTCCACGGCTAAAGATATTGTCGGTATAATCCTTCAGGCGGGAATAATTGTCCTCCATATGGGCGTGAACTGCATCGCAGCTGCACCCGCAGATGGAATCGTGGGGATGGTTTTGAATAAGCTTTTTCCAGAAATATTTGAGATAATCGCTCGGATAGCTGCCCGCGAAGCCCATCTGCTCGGCCATGGCGTACAGGGGCTCGATACGGCACTCCAGGGCGTTTTGGGCCTCGGTATTGGCCTGCTTGAGGTAAACGCGGGAGGAAAGCGTCCCCTGCAGCACCTCGTAATCGCCGCCCATGCGCAGCTCGCCGCTGCGGGTTTCGAGCGAGATCTTGTTGTCTTCAATATATTTTTTCACGTCCCGGCAATAGTCGTCCATCCGGTATTGCTTGATGACCTTGCCCTCGGGCAGGCGCTTTTGCACCTGCTCCAAAATGGGCAGAAGATTATCCTGCGCCTCAAGATGGTCGACACCGTTCATCAGCAGCAGATAGGGGGTTACCGCCCAGCCCTCAAACTGCTCCTCGCACAGCTCGGCCAGACGGACCGCCTTATCGATATCCTCCGAAAAGCGCTGGGCGTTGTTGTACCAGAAGGTCATGTGGATGGCCAGCATCTTGGAGCCGTCGGCCCCTTCCCATATAAACTCGGGAGCCATGCGTACCCGCTCGCGGGTGCCGTCCTCTTTCTTCACCATTTTGGCCAGGCCGCGGCCAAAGATGAAGGTATCCATGCCAAACTGCTGGAAGATCTGCGGCAGCTGCGAAATATTCCCGAACTGGTCGGGCGCATAGGCCACCATGGTCGAATCGCCAAAATCCTGCGCCAGATGGATACCGGTCAGCAGGTTGCGCACGGTCGACTCGCCCGAGGTCAGATAAAAATCGTTTTGCACATACCAGGGCCCGATGAGCAGACGCCCCTCCTGCACGCGCTGCCGGATCTCCTCCCGCTTGCCCGGGCGGATTTCCAGATAATCCTCGAGCACAATGGTCTGCGCGTCGAGATGGAATATGTATTCGGGATACTTTTTGAGGGTTTCCAGGCAGCGGTCCATCAAATCGACCAGCTTAACCCGCATGCCCTCGAGGGATTTGTACCATTCCCGATCCCAGTGGGTATGGGAAATTACAGCAAAAACCTTCACTACCAATCATCCTTTCCGTATGGGGCGGAATTTTGTTTTATTTTTACCACACCCCGCTCTAAAAAGCAAGCCCGATCTGTGATGTTTTCCAATTTATTTTCCGTCTTTTCGCCGGATGCGGCCCAGCGGCTGATCCGGGCTGCCGCATACGCCCTGGAGCAGGCCGCGCTTCCGGCCGCCGCCGAGCCGAAGGGAGCCGGAGCGCGAACGGGATAGCGCGCCGCCCCACGCGGCGCCGGCCTGTGGGTCAGCCCTGCCCGTAATAGGCGTTTTCCCCGTGCTTGCGGAAAAAGTGCTTATCCCGGATGAAGTCGGGCGCGGGTTGCGCGTGCGGGCAGATGGCCTCGGTGCGCAGCGCCATCTTGGCCACCTCCTCGAGCACGACGGCGTTGTGTACCGACTCGGCCGCGTCCCGCCCCCAGGTAAAGGGCCCGTGGCAGGCGCAGAGGATCGCCGGATTGTACATCGGCTGGATTCCCCTCTCCTCCAGGCATTCGATGATGGTAAGCCCGGTGTTTTTTTCATATTCCCCCTCGATCTCCTCCCGCGTGAGCACTCTCGCGCAGGGAATGGGGCCGTAAAAGGAGTCGGCATGGGTCGTGCCGTACAGGGGGATATCCCGCCGCGCCTGCGCCCAGGCGGTGGCAAAGGAGGAATGGGTGTGCGCAATGCCCCCGATATCGGCATACTTTTTATAAAGCTCGAGATGGGTCGGGGTATCGGACGAGGGCTTGTAGCGCCCCTCGACCCGGTTCCCCTCGAGGTCGACCACCGCCATATCCTCCGGCGCAAGCGACTCATACGGTACCCCGCTCGGCTTGATGACTACCAGGCCGGCGACACGGTCGATACCGCTGACGTTCCCCCAGGTGTAGGTAATCAGCCCGCGGTCGTTCAGCTCCATATTCGCCTGATAAACTTCCCTTTTCAACTGCTCCAGCATATCTGCTGCCTCCTTTGCGATTGGTTTGCACCAGTGCGCCCCTGCGGGGCGGATTGGATGTGGTGGCCCGCGCCGTCACTGCCGGCGGGGATGCGCCGCTTTGCCCTGCCTTCCAAGGCAGTTTTACCGATGGCGCGCCGTCTGACAATAAATTGAGTCTCCTCCGGCCGGAAGGGCCAAGGAAAATATCCATCCCACCGATGGATTAGGGGATACCGCGCGCCCCGACGGGCGCACGCGAGCCCGGGCCCCCACCCGGCGGCGCAGCAACCGCCCGGCTATACGCCCGCGCGTCGAGCTCCCCGGCCAGCCCTCCCCTGCCGAAGGGTACAGCCGCATCCAGACGGCGGCCTGCCGTCCGTTTTTCAGACCTGCGCGTCGAGAATACCGCCCAAAAGCCGTCGGGCAAAGGCCAACTCCTCCTCCCAGGCAGGGTTCCCGGTATACCAGCACTCCGCGGTGTATTTGCGCACCCCCAGCTCCCACGCGGCGGGAATGACCGCCTGAAAATCCACATGCCCCTGTCCAAAAGGAATCTCGCGGAATTTGCCCGGCACCGTCTCTTTGAGGTGCAGCGCCGCAAGGTGCCCGGCGCCGGTACGAAGGTCGTCGCAGACGTCGTCGCCATACGTCAGCGCCGCGTTGGTGAGGTTCCCGCTGTCAGGATAGACGGCGAGATAGGGGGAACGGATGAGACTCACATACCGCATGGCCTTGCTCACGGTGTTCATAAATTCGGTCTCCATGGTTTCAAAGGCCAGCATCACGCCGGCCGAAGCAGCCATGCGCACCGACAGGGCAAGGTTCTGCTCAAACCAGGCGCGGGTATCGGGGGTGGACGCCTCGTAATAGACGTCGTACCCCGCGAGCTGGATGATGCGAATGCCCAGATCGTCCGCAAGGCCGATGGCCTTTTCCATGATCTCCATCCCACGGCGGCGGACGGCGGGATCGCTCGCCCCAAGCGGATATTTGCGGTGCCCGCTCAGGCACATGGTGCGGATGGGAACCCCCGTGTCTGCCATGAGGGATACCAGCTCGCTGCGCTTGGATACCGGCCAGTCCAGCCGGGCAAGGCGGGCGTCGGTTTCGTCAATGCTGATCTCCAGCGCGTCAAACCCCAATTTCCCAGCCTGTTCGAGCTTCTCTCTCCAGCTGAGTTCGGCTGGCAGGGCCTTTTCGTACAATGCTAATGTGTATGGCTTCATGCTGTTACCACCTTTTGTTCGCCGTCTGCGGCGATGTTGCATCGAGAGGGCCGGTTTCGGCTGTTTTTGTCCTCATTTCAATTGGAAAATCGGCGCCAAACGCCCCGCAGCGCACCGATGATCTCGCGATAGGCTGCGTATTTCTCCTCGTATACCGCCCGGTATTCCTGCCGGGGGTACACCGTCCGGCTCAGGCGCACGGTGCGCCGGATCGCCTCGTCGTAGTCCCCATAAAGGCCGACCGCAACCCCGGCCGCCATGGCGGCCCCCTGCGCCCCCAGTTCCTTCCCCTCGACGACGTCCACCGGGAAGCCGAGCACATCGGCGAAGATCTGCACCCAAACCTCCGAGCGGGCCGCCCCGCCGGCCAATCGGACGCTCTTTGGCCGCTGCCGGTTTTGCAGCAGGCGTTCCACGTGGGTGCGGTGGGAAAAGGCCACCCCCTCGTAAACCGCCCGCAGCATGTGCTTTTTGGTGTGATACCCCGTCAGGCCGACAAAGGCCCCCTTGGCCAGAGGGTCGTCGTTGGAGCCGTTGAGGAAAGGCAAAAAGATCACCTGGCTGTCGGCCGGGTCGATGGAGGCCACCCATTCGTTGGTCAGCTCGTAGACGCTGCCGCCCGCCTGCTCTGCCGCCGCTTTCTCCTCCGCCATCAGGCGGCGGATAAACCACTCCATATTGCCGGCCGAGGTGGGGCTCGATTCCTCCACCAGATAGTAGCCGGGGATGCAGAAATAGGAATTGAGGGCAACCGTCCCATTCGTCACCGGCCGGCGGCTTAAGAATTCATTGATCGCCCAGGTGCCGGCCACCATACAAAGCTCCTGCTCGCTGCACAGCCCCGAGGCGATGCCGCAGGCGTCGACGTCGAACACCCCGGCGGCGACCGGCGTGCCCTGCGCAAGCAACGTCTTTTCACTGGCCGCCTGGGTAACCCGCCCGCAAAGCTCGTGGGAACGGCGCAGGGGAGGAAGCCGGTCCATCACGCCCTCAAGCCCAAACAGGGCCATCAGCTCCCGGTCGTATTCCCCCGTGCTCAGGTTGACGAGATTGCCGCCGGTGGTGTCGGTATATTCCAAAAAAGCCTCCCCGGTGAGCATAAACCGTATGTAGTCCTTGACCATAAAGATGTGCCGGGTACGTTCGAGCACCTCGGGGCGGTGATCCCGCAGCCAGGCCAGCAGGCTGACCGGCTGGCAGGCCAGGATGTCCTGAAAGGTCTTTTCAAACACCCTTTTCGCCGTACCGTCGGCTTTCCACCGCTGGGGGTATTCCCAGGCGCGCGTATCGGTCGAAAGAATGCCGTTATAAGCGGGAAGCCCATCCTCCCCGACCAGATACAGCCCCTTGCCGTGGCCGGAGAAGGACACGCCCGCGATATGGCGCGGGTCAACGCCGCTTTGAAGGATGGCCGTGCGGATCACCCGCGCGTTGACCTCCCACAGCTCGGTCATATCCCTCTCGGTATAGCCAGGCCTGGGGGAGAGGGTCTCGGTCGGCTCGCTGGCCACCGCGACCTGATTGCCCTCAGCGTCGAAAATCGCCGCCTTGGAAAAGGTTCCGCCGTTGTCGATTCCCATGAGATACCGCATAGTGATTCCACCTTTCGCATTCGATTGGTCAGGCCGTGCGGCAAGCCGAACGCCGCCTACAGAGGATAAGCCTACGCCGGAAAATCCGGCTGCCGGTTTTATTCGTATAACCCAAATTGGTCAAAACTAATTGGCTCTTAATTAAAAGGAACCTTGCACGAACCGGACAATACAGCAACGCCGCCGGAGCACAGCCCCAGCGGCGTTTGCGAGCCCTGCCCCTGTGCCCGACGTCTGGCGAGACCCCGCCCGCAGCAGCGAACCGCCTAAGCGGCGGCAAGCGGGCCCCCACGCGGGTAAAAGCCCGGCAACACCGCCATCACCGGCTGGTTTCTTTGCGGCAATCCGGCCGTATCGTCCATCGTTGCCAAACGGCCAACAGCTGGTTTCAGAGTACGCGCTGTGAAAAAAGGTTATTTAACAACAAGGTTGACCAGTTTGCCAGGGACATAAAGCTCTTTGACAATCTGCTTTCCCTCGATCGATTGCGCGACACGCTCGTCGGCTTTGGCGGCCGCAATCGCGTGGGCAGCCGAAATGCCGGCAGGCACCTTCAGACGGGAACGCAGCTTGCCGCCGATTTGAACCGCGATCTCGATCTCGCTGTCGCGGCATTTCTCCTCGTCGTAGGAGGGCCACTGGGCCAGGCTGCACAAACCGCCAAGACCGTATTTTTCCCACAACTCCTCCGCCATATGAGGAGCAAACGGACAAAGGAGCAAAATCAGAGTCTGATATTCTTCTTTTGTAATCGAGCCGCTCTTTTCAATCTCGTTGAGCAGGGTCATCAGCGCGGCGATGGCGGTATTGAACTTCATCTCTTCAATATCGGCCGTCACCTTTTTGATGGCGCGGTGGAAAGAGGCCTCCAACGCGGGGCGCATCCCCTCGCCCGACACCGATTTCTGCAGCGCCCAGATGCGGTCGAGGAAGCGCTTGCAGCCCTTGATGGAGGAGGTCGACCAGGGGGCCGATTTCTCAAAATCGCCGATGAACATCTCGTACAGGCGCATGGTATCGGCGCCGTACTGGGCGACCACGTCGTCCGGGTTGACCACGTTGCCGCGCGATTTGGACATCTTTTCCCCATTCTCCCCCAGGATCATGCCGTGGCTGGTGCGCTTTTGATAGGGCTCAGGAGTGGGCGCTACCCCGATGTCGTAAAGGAATTTATGCCAGAAGCGGCTGTAGAGCAAATGCAGCGTGGTATGCTCCATGCCGCCGTTGTACCAGTCGACCGGCAGCCAGTATTCCAAAGCCTCTCTGGAGGCCAGCTCCTTATCGTTGTGCGGGTCGGTATAGCGCAGGAAATACCAGGAGGAACCGGCCCAGTTGGGCATGGTGTCGGTCTCACGTTTGGCCGGGCCGCCGCAGTGGGGGCAGGTGGTGTTGACCCAGTCGGTCATCTTGGCCAGCGGGCTTTCGCCGTCGTCGGTTGGCTCGTAGCTTTCCACGTGGGGCAACGTCAAAGGCAGCTGATCCTCCGGCAGCGGCACCCAGCCGCACTTCTCGCACCAGACCAGCGGAATCGGCTCGCCCCAATAGTGCTGGCGGGAAAAGATCCAGTCGCGCAGCTTGAAGTTGACCTTGCGCTTGCCGATCCCCTGCTGGGTCAAATAATCGATCATCTTTTCTTTGGCCTGTTCGACGCTCAAACCGTCAAGAAAGCCCGAATTCACCATTACGCCGGTGGCGCAGTCGGTAAAGGCTTCCTTGTCCACCTGGCCGCCGGCCACCACTTCCACAATGGGCAGGCCGAACTTTTTGGCAAACTCCCAGTCGCGCGCATCGTGCGCCGGCACGGCCATGATAGCGCCGGTGCCGTAAGACATCAGGACATAATCGGAAACAAAAATGGGGATTTCCCTACCGTTGACCGGATTGACCGCCATGACCCCGTCCAGGCGCACGCCGGTTTTCTCCTTGGCCATTTCCGAACGCTCAAAATCGGATTTTTTGGCCGCGTTGGCGCGGTAGGCGAGGATCTCGTCCATATTGGCGAGGCAGCCGGCCCACTGGTCGATGTAGGGATGCTCGGGCGAGATGACCATATAGGTGGCGCCAAAGAGGGTGTCCGGCCGGGTGGTGTACACCACCAGATTGTCCCCCGTCGTCGTCGGGAAGGTCACCTCGGCGCCGGTCGAGCGGCCAATCCAGTTTTTCTGCTGCACCTTCACCCGGTCGATAAAATCCAGGGTATCCAGATCGTCGACCAGGCGCTGGGCGTACTCGGTGATTTTGAGCATCCACTGGCTCTTGACCTTCTGCACGACCTCGCTGCCGCACCGCTCGCAGACCCCGTTGACCACTTCCTCGTTGGCCAACACACATTTGCAGGAGGTGCACCAGTTGACCGCCATTTCTTTTTTATAAGCCAAACCCTTTTTGTAAAACTGCAAAAAGATCCACTGGGTCCATTTATAATAGCTCGGATCGGTGGTGTTGATCTCGCGGCTCCAGTCAAAGGAAAAACCGAGGGATTGCAGCTGCGCCTTGAAGCGGGCTATGTTGTCCCGGGTGACGATCTCGGGATGGATGTGATTTTTAATGGCAAAATTCTCAGTCGGCAGGCCAAAGGCGTCCCATCCCATGGGGTAAAGGACGTTAAAGCCCTCCATCCGGCGCTTGCGCGCCACAATATCCAGCGCGGTGTAAGAACGGGGGTGCCCGACGTGCAGCCCCTGCCCCGATGGATAGGGGAACTCAACGAGAGCGTAGAATTTCGGCTTTTTCGAACCGTTTACCGCATGGAACGCGCCCTTTTCCTCCCAGATATCCTGCCACTTTTTTTCAATGGCGCCAAAGTCGTAATCTTTCACGGTCGTTTCCTGTCCTTTCCGATGAATTGGCTGTTTTCCTTCTTATATGGTCGTCAGGCTGCCGGGGCGCTAACCGCAGCGCATATCGCCGCGCGGCCGCACCGATGCTACGGCGGCCCATCCCCTCAGCAGCCGAAGCTGCCTATACGGGTGTGTCAATATCCCTGTGGGGATGGTAATGCCTAAGCGTCCTCTCCGGACGCCTCACGCGGCAAAAGCTCCTCCATGGGAAGCTTTGTCCCATCCGCCCACATGCGCTCGAGGGCATAAAAATTGCGCGCCTCGGTATGGAAGACATGCACCATCACCGAGGTATAATCCAGCAGAATCCAGGAGGTCGAACGCCCCTCGATGTGATGCGGCTCAACCCCCCGCTCGGAGAGCTTTTCCTCCACCTCGTCGGCAAGCGCCTTCACCTGCGTGGTCGAGGCGCCCGAGGCGATCACCAGGTAATCCCCGAGGGTGGTCAAAGCCGAAATATCAATGACTTCCAGATCGGCCGCCTTTTTTGCGTCGAGCGCGCGCGCGGCCGCTAGGGCGATTTCCTTTGGCGTCATAGCATTACCGTCCTTTTTCTTGAATTGTTGACTGTGGCAATCACGACACCCCATACCGTTTACGGCTGCGCAGCGCCGGCCGCGGGAGCCTCCCTGAGCAGGCTGCCGGCACAGCGCCGTGCGGCCCATCCCATGCCGGGAGCCGTCTCTATCGCGGCTGGCGCCGTGGTACGGCGATGCCAACGGCCGCGGCATCCGCCGATTCAGCCACCGATCACTCGGTCGACGGGGTCAGATCGCTGAAGCTTTCCCCATCCTTGATCCAGGATTGGGTCTTTTGGGTGTGCAGTTCGCGAATCTTAAGATCCGACTCCGAAATGGGGTCGTCGTAAGGCAAAAAGTGCTCGTTAATCAAATCGACGTAATCGTCCTTATGGATGGAGTAATAGGAAAGATTCTGGCTCATTCCCGGAGGCGTATAATATCCCGCCTGCCCGGGAACGGCGTAAATGTTGATCGAATCCATCGAGACCTGCCGCAGCTCCTTGGCATAGCCGAGCATTTGCCCCACCGACATATCGGTTTTAAACTGATCGTAGCAGGAAGTAACGATCTTGACCATGCTGGCCAGCCCCATATTCATCACCTTCTGGGCGAAAGCGGCGTAAAAGAGCCGCTGCGCCTCGACCCGCGCCATGTCGCCGCTGGCGTAGCCAGGGCCCGAACGGTTGCGCACAAAGCCCTCGGCCTGCCGGCCATCCAGATGGGTCAGCCCCGGGCCAATGGTATAAAACTCATAAGTGGCCGAATCGCTGACCTCCAGCGCGTTCGGCAGATCAATATCCACCCCGCCGACCGCGTCGACGACATTGCGGAAAGCCGACAACTGCACCAGAACATAATGGTCGATGGGCAGCCCAAAATAATCGTTGATCCGCTTGATGAGGAACTCGATCTTGCTCTGGCCCTTGGTCGCGTTGCCGTAAACCGCGTTGACCTTGCCCGACGGGATGTCGCTGCCGATATAAGTATCACGCGGGATTTGTAAAATGTTGAGGTTGTTGTTGCCGTGGTCAAAGCACCCCACCATGATGACGTCGGTCAGCGTGTTCTGCTCGTCGGTGCCGAGGATGAGGAAATAGGTAACATTCTCGTTGGTGCTTTTGACAATGCCGGTCAGGCTCTCGACGATACCGCCGTTGTCAACCTCTCCCATGCTCCGATCCTGGAAGCGCATATTGAGCATCATCATACCGCTCATGGTCAGAATCGACAACACAAGCACAATGCTGGTGACCACGTTGGTCACGATCAGGCCGACCCGCTTTTTTTTCTTACGATATCGCGCGGAATACCGGTTGATATCCACCTCGCCGGGACGTTTCCCCGCCATGACGGCACCTCCTTCTACTGGACTAGTTCACTGAGATTGACGCCGGGATCGATGTCCGACGCGCGCTTTTCGGTGTGCAGCTCGGTGATCGCAAGATCGCCCGTGCTCACGCCGCCGCCATATGGATAGAAATACTCGTTGAGCATCGCCACATAGTCGCTTTTGTGGATGGAATAATAGGAACGCTTGACCGAGCTGCCGGGTATTTTGTAAGATCCCGACTGCCCCGGTATGGCCATGATCTTGATGTTGTCCATCGAGACTTCCTTGATCTCCTGCACATAGCCGAGCATCTGGCCGATGGTCAGGTCGGTTTTCACCTTATCATAGCAGCTGGTAGCGGCAGAGAGCATCTGGCTCATGCTCATGTTGGTCACCTTCTGGAAAAAGGCGGCATAAAAATTGCGCTGCGCCTCGACGCGGGACATATCCCCTTTGCTGTAGCCCTTACCAGAACGGTTGCGGATGAAACCCTCGGCCTGGTAACCGTTGAGGTGGGTCATTCCCGGGCCGATATAATAAAATTCGTTGGTCTGGGAGTCGCTGACCCAAAGCTTATTGGGAATGTCGATATCGATTCCGCCAACAGCGTTGACAATATTGCGAAAAGCCGACAGGGAAACCAGGAAGTAATGGTCGATGGGCAGCCCCAAATAGGTGTTGATGCGCTTGATGAGGGTATTGATGCGGCTTTCCCCTTTTTTGGCGCTGCCATAAACGGCGTTGAGTTTACCGGTGTTGACGTCGCTGCCGATGTAGGTGTCGCGGGGCAGCTGCATGATATTGACGGTATCCCGCCCATGGTCAAAACAGGCCACCATCATAGTGTCGGTCAGGGCATCCCCCTCGTCGGTGCCGACGATCAGGAAATAGCTGACGTCCTCGTGCTCGCTCCTTTGCACGTCGCCGACCGATTCCCCGGTGGGCGCATCGCCGGCCGGCTCGTCGCCCACTTGATTATCCTGCAGCAGCCTCATGTTCAGCGAGCTCATGCCAACCAGTGCGAGGACCGAGACGATGAGGACAAAGGAGGCGATAACATTGGTGTAGATCAGGCGCCTTTTCTGCTTTTTTCGACGTTTTTTCGCGGTTGACATGGACAGATCGTAGCCCTGGGGGCGTTTGGACTGGGGATTCAAAGCAACTCCTCTTTTCTATTCCTCTCTTTTCCTCATAACGGGGAAACCGATTTCTTTCTCTGGGGCGTATGGATCATCGGCCGGTGTCCCGCCGGACGTTTTGTGGCGGGAGCCCCCGGTAAGGCAAACCGCCTCATACGGTATGAGCCGCATTTTCGAGCGTCTGCGCTCATGGCAAAACGGAGGCCGCCCACCCCGCCTTTGGGGCAAGCGCTATCTCTCCATGCCTCCCAACCATGCGCGGAATGCAACTTCACACAACCAGCGCCGCCGGACGTCCAAAATCGCGCACGCCCACGAAGCACCCTTGTATGCGCCGGGGATGCAGGCAACCTTTCATCCGCCCGCAGATACCTCATCACAAGCAAACTTTACCCAACCCTTGCCGCTAGGGGCGTTGATGTCACGCTCCCTCGCTGTGAATTGTCGGGACGCTTCGCATCATGCAAGCCACGCACGGATACCATGACGATCGCGCTTTGCCCAACCGACGCGGGGCGTTTTGACGTGATTCATTCCCTCTTTCGCGCTGTACGCGAGCCGGCTTTATCTCTATTATGTCCTGCCGGCCGCCCTTTGTTGCAATATCAGCTCATTATAAGCGTCCAGCGTGTCGGGATGCACCGCTTTGCGCCGCTCGACCAGATCGACAATGCTGAAAGAAAGGGCAATCTCCATCCCATCTTCCATACTGCGGTCGGTTGCGGCCCGCATCTGCTCCACCCCGTCGTAATCGCGGTCTTCGGATATAAAGTCGGCCAAAAAAAGCACCTTATCCAAAATGGTCATCCCCGCTTTGGCGGTCGTGTGGCAGGCGATGGCGGCAACGATATCCTCCTCCACCCCGAGCTGGTCGCGAACATAGGCGGCGCCCGCCTTGGCATGCCAAAGCTTTGGCTCGGCGCGGTCAATCGTTCCAAATATTATACCTGAATTTTCTATCGTTTGCAACTGCTTTCTTGGCTCGGTATCCTTCATAATATCGTGCAGGATGCCGGCGGTATAGGCCTTCTCCCGATCGGCCCCGTACCGATCGGCCAGCACGGCGGCCGATTTTGCCACATTCAGCGAGTGCAAAAACCGTTTCTCGCTCAGCAGCGGACGGATTATTTCAATATAACGATCTCCCTGCAAAAGGGTCCCTCCTTTATCATAAGCCCTCGCAACGGTACAAGCCCCGTTTAGCAATATAGTCGGCCACACATCCGGGGACCAGGCCGTCGAGCGGCTCCCCCGCCGCGATCCGCCGGCGCACCTCGGTGGAGGAGACATCGACCGGTTCCATCTCCAGCAGCAGCACCCTGCCGCCCAGCGCTCGGTATTGCTCCGCCCGCCGGGCCAGGGTGGGATAATCATCCTCCCCCCGCGGGACGGCGCAGACGGTGCACAGCCGCAATATCTGCTCGTATTCGCGCCATCGGCTGAGGTTGAGCAGCATGTCCCCCCCGCACAGAAAATAAAGGGCGGCCTGCGGATAAGCGCTTTGCAGCGCGCGCAGGGTATTGACGGTATAGCTGGGGGCGGGCAGCTTCATTTCCAAATCGCTGGTCTCGAGCAGCCGGTCTCCCTCCACCGCCAGCCGGCACATGGCCAGCCGGTCGGCTTCGGGAGCCAGGCGAACCCCCGGCTTATGGGGCGGCTGCCTGGCCGGCATCAGCAATACGCGGTCGGCCTCAACCGACCGCCCAAACGCGCGCGCCAGGGCCAGATGGCCGTTGTGCACCGGGTCAAAGCTGCCGCCGAGCAAAGCCAGCCTTTGGATTGGCCCCCTCATCGAACCAGCACGATCTGCGGCTGCTCGGGATTGGGCCGGTAAAGCACAAAGCGAGAGCCGATGACCTGCACGACGTCGGCCCCCACCGCGCCGGCAATCCGGTCGGCAGCCGAGCGCGCCCCCTCGGGGGAGGTCTCCAGCGTGCGCAGCTTGATCAGCTCGCGTACCGTCAAAGCCTCGTCGACCTGCTTGATCAGATTATCGGATACCCCGGCTTTTCCCACCTGGAAGATGGTCTCCAGCCGGTTGGCCATGCCGCGCAGTTGGGCGCGCTGTCTGGAATTGAGCATATTCCTGTCTCCGTTTCGCATAAAATCATTCGCGTGGGGCATCCAAGCCCCACGCGCAAAGGACGCCTGCCATTCTTTCGCATGCGCGCATCAAACGCCGAAGGCCTTGGCGGCCGCCGCCATGCTGTCCCCCGGCGCGATGTGCTGCGGGCAGGCCCGCTCGCATTGGCCGCAGCGCACGCAGGCGCTGGCTTTTACCTCGAGCGCGTCGTAGCTTTCGCGCGCCTGCTCCATTGGCTGGCAGGCGGTGCGGTTGTACGCCTCGTATACCTTGGGAATGTCGATCCCCACCGGGCAGGGCATGCAGTAGCCGCATTTGGTGCAGGGCACCAGCGCCATGGTGCGGAAAATCCGCCGTGCCTCGGAGAGCATCTCCACCTCGCTGCGTCGGAGCATGCCGGGCTGGGCGCGGTCGGCGTAAGCAAGATTGTCCTCTACTTGCTGCATGGTGCTCATGCCGCTGAGCACCGGCCCGGTCTCGGGCAGGTTCCAAAGGTAATCGAGCGCCCATTCCACCGGGGCGCGGTCTTTCGCCAGCGCCTTTTTGACCTGGCGCGGTGGATCGGCCAGACGGCCGCCGAGCAACGGCTCCATAATAATCACGCCGAGGCCACGCTCAGCGGCATAGTGCAGCCCGCGCAGGCCGGCCTGATATTCCGTATCGATGTAGTTGAGCTGAATCTGGCAGAAATCCCACTCATCGCAGGCGTCCACGATGGTTTCAAAAACCTCGTATTCATCGTGGAAAGAAAAGCCGATGCGGCGGACCAACCCCTTTGCCTTGGCCTGCTTCATCTTGTCAATGAGGCCAAAGCGGAGCACTTTATTCTCAAAAGTGTCCCGGTCCAGGGCGTGCAGAAGATAATAGTCGATGTGGTCGGTTTGCAACTTCTCAAGCTGTTCGGCAAGGATGCGGTCAAAATCCTCCGCCGAATGCAGCATCCAAACCGGGGACTTGGTGGCGAGAAAAACCCGCTCGCGGTATCCGTCGCGCAGCGCTTTGCCTACCAGCGGCTCGCTTTGCCCGTCGTGATAGGGATAGGCGGTGTCGATGTAATTGACCCCGCTGTCGATGGCGTGCCGGAGCATTTGGATGGCCTGCCCCTCATCGATACTGCGTTTTCCCTCCCGCTCGACGGTCGGGAAGCGCATGCAGCCAAAGCCGAGCACCGAAACGCGGTCTTTCGCGGGGCCAAAAGCGCGGTATTGCATTTGATTCATCCTTTCTCTTTCTATATGGAACCAATCGTTTCCTTGTGAACCGGCGACCCTTTGTGGTCAAACCGGATTTTTGAAGAATGCCGCCACGGTGATCTTGATCCCAATCTCTACGGGCTTTGCCCCCTCCAGCGGCTTTCAGCCCGCCACTCGACGAGCGGCGTCGCCCCCGCCATGACGGGGATCGGAACGGGTGCCGCCATTTGCCATGGCGGCCAAATGACCAGTGTGACAGCTGCCATTCGCACCGCCCGCTTTCCCGCAAAACCTTTGGCGCGCAGACGGCAAACGGGCAGGGCGCTGGCCAAAGGCAGACCGGCCGCTTGCACGCCGACAGCGCCGGGGCCAGCCATGCCGGCAATAACAGCCGCCATTCACACTGCCCGCTTTCCCGCAAAACCTTTGGCGCGCAGACGGCAAACGGGCAGGGCGCTGGCCAAAGGCAGACCGGCCGCTTGCACGCCGACAGCGCCGGGGCCAGCCCTGCCGGCGCAACGATCCGCGCTCGGGCCAGGCGCGCCTGTGCGCGCAGATTCCAGCGATGCGATGCAGGCTACATCCCGGCAGAAAAGAGGAGGACGCCCCCCTTCAACGGCGTCCCGTGCGGGAAGGACGCAGGCGGATGCAAAAATACGATTTTATTATACCGGCTGTACGGCAAAAGGTCAATTCATAAAATTACGATCCCAAGCAATTTTCCTCTTGCATTTTTCCTGAATATAGGGTATCTTACACATAAGCTTTCTGTCAAAAACAACCAAACGGCTTTCTCATACGATGGAGCGCCGGCAGCGTTCCCGGCCGGAAGGCTCTCAGCCCGGGATTTTGCCCCGCACCGGCAGGGCGCCTGGGAGGGGGATTGCTCCAGAGGTAAGCCGCATATTTCTGATGGGAATATTAATAATCCAGAAAGGCGTGTTTTTTGTGAATCGACTCTGTCTCAACGGCGACGACTGGACCCTGACCGGCTGGTGGCGGCATCAATGGAAGCTAACCGCCACCATGGAAACCGACATGGCCATCCCGGCCACCATCGCCACCATCCCGGCCACCGTGCCCGGCGCGGTGCAGTGCGACCTGATGCGGGCCGGGCTGATGGACGATCCCTTTTACGGCGACGACAGCCTCAAGGGGGAATGGGTCAACCTGCGCGACTGGACCCTGTGTAAGGAATTCGAGGTTCCGGCGGATTTCCAGGGCTGGGGCAAGCGGTGCGTGCTTCACTTCGGCGGGCTGGACTACTGCGGCCAGATTCAGATCAACAACGTGAAGGTGCGGGAATTCTGGGGCATGTTCGAGCCGGTCGACATCGACGTGACCGATTATCTGAAATACGGGGAAAAGAACCATCTGCGGGTGCTGTTTTACTTCTCCCCCGAGGTGGACGGCCAATACGGCTTCACCAGCAAGATCGATGTTCCAAAATCCCGTTTTAATTATGTTTGGGACTGGTGCCCCCGCATCGTGCCGGTGGGCATTTGGGAGGACGTCTGGCTCGAGAGCGTTGTGCGCGCCCGCCTGACCGATTTTTACCCCAAGGCGGTGCCGGTGTCCGAGACGGCCGGGCGGCTGGAGCATCAGTTTGACCTTCACTGCTGGGACGCGGGGCTGTACACCGCCGAGTGCACCATGCTGGACGGCGATCGGGTGGTGGCGAAGGGTGCGCAGAAGTTTGCCTGCGAGGTCGGGGACAACACCCACGCCTTTTCGATGGAATGCGATAACATCGAGCTCTGGTGGCCGCTCGGCGAGGGGAAGCAGAAGCTGTACGACGTGACCATCCGCATCCTCACCGACAGCGGGGTTGTCTGCTGCGAGCAGAGCAAACGGGTCGGCTTCCGCACGGTGCGTATGGTGCAAAACGAGGGCGCCCCCGAGGGCGCGCGCGCCTACACCCTGCAGGTCAACGGGCGCAGCATCTTCCTCAACGGGGTCAACTGGGTGCCCTACATCCCCTATTATGGCGCGACCCGGCGGGAGGGATACGTAAACTACCTGTCGCGTTTTCGGGATATGAACTGCAACATCCTGCGGGTCTGGGGCGGCGCGATACTGGAAAAAGAGGCTTTTTACGACCTGTGCGACGAGTACGGCCTGCTGGTGTGGCAGGAGTTTAACCAGTCCTCCAGCGGCATTGACAATTACCCCAACTCCGACCCGGTCTGGCTCGAGCGGCTGCAAAAGGTGTCGGCCTATTACATCCGCGCACGGCGTTCCCACGCCTGCCACGCCATCTGGTGCGGCGGCAACGAGCTGCTGGACGCATACAGCATCCCGGTGGACGAAACCCACCCCAACATAAAAATGCTCAAAACGCTCTGCGACGAGCTGGACCCCGACGCCTGCTTCCTTCCCTGTAGCGCCTCCGGCCCGACCTTCTGCGCGACCGACCGCTTTGGCGAGGGGGTGCATCACGACAACCACGGGCCGTGGAAATATGCCGGGCCCAAGGGGCAATACGATTACTACAACAACGACGACTCCCTCTTCCGCTCCGAAGCGGGCACCCCGAGCGTCAACCGGGTGGAGACGCTGGAAAAATACAAGGGCCGTTACGACGTCTGGCCCCCCGATCTGAGCAACCGGCTGTGGCTGCACCGCGCCGCCTGGTGGACCCAACGGGATGAGATGACCGCCTGGTTCGGCCCCTGGAGCGACGAGGAGCGGGATATCGTCAAATACACCGCTTTGAGCCAGTACCTCCAGTGGGAGTCGCTGCGGTACTCCTCCGAGGCGACCATCCGCCGCTGGCCCAACGCATCGGGCTATATTGTCTGGGGGGGCGACGAGCCCTTCCCCAACAATGCCAACTGCAACTTGATCGAGCAGGACGGCACCCCCAAGCCGGCCTACTACGCCCTGCAAAACGCCTACCGGCTGGTGCATGTCTCGGCCAGCTACGACAAGCTGTACTTCACCCCCGGCGAGACCATGCGCATCGGGCTCTACCTCTCTCAGCGAACCCAGTCGCCCGTCGCCGGGACGATCCGATATGAGCTTCGCAACCTTTGGGGCGAGGTGCTGTTCCAGGGCAGACATGAGGCCGGGGCGGTCTACGGCGCCCAGCTCGTCGACGAGCTGCACTGGACGGTGGGCGGCAACATCCCGCACGGGGTATTTCTGCTGCGGCTCTTTTTTGAGGCCGGCGGGAAGGTGCTCAGCTCCAACGAGATCCTTTTCACCATTGGGGAGGACGCGCTGCCCCTCGCGACGCTCGCCGCTGTGCCCAAAGCGGCGCTGCAAGCGGTCGTGGCGGACGGACGCCTGCGCCTGACCAACGCCGGAAAGGAAGCGGCCGTGGGGGTGTTTGTCTACGGCATACAGCCGGAGGCTTTCCTGACGGTGGACAAAAACTACTTCACCCTGCTGCCCGGCGAGGTCGTCGAGCTTGAGACGGCCACCAACGGCCTGCCGACCGATTTGCGCATCCGTGCGATCAACGTCGACCCCATCGATCAAAAAAGGTAAAAAGGGAGCTTGCGGGGCCTGTGATCCGGCGTTTTTGCGCGGGCGCAGGCTCCATGAATCCTAATATAGAGCCTGATATGCTTATTTGCGGTAGGGAAAGATTTCATGGCAGCCGCCAATAAACAGATTGTAGGCTAACCCTATTGCTACCATACTTTTCCGAGCTTGCGGGGAAAAGCGGCCTGCCGGCTTCCCCGCAAAATAAAAAGCCCAAGGGAGGAACAGAACATGGTAAATCAGAAGCTGACCGACTTTAAGCTCAACGCCTTTTACGACTATGTGCCGGTTATTTCGCGCAGCTGGGAAACCGGCGTGGCCTTTTCCGGCATACTGCCTTGGATCGACGCCAAGGTGCCAGGCTGCATTTACAGCGATTTGCTGCGAGCCGGGCTCATCCGCGACCCATACTACGACATGCAGAGTCTGGAATGCGAGTGGGTCAAGGACCGCTGGTGGGTATACCAGACCAAATTCCCCCTTTCATCGAACGCCAAGCACTTTCGCCTGACCTGCAAGGGGATCGATTACAAGGCCCGCATCGGCTTCAACGGCCAGCTGATTGGCGAGCACGAGGGGATGTACGTCCCCTTCCGCGCCGACATCACCTCTTTGGTAAAAACCGGCGAGGAAAACGAACTGGTCGTCACTCTCGAGCACGCGCCCGATGAGATGGGCCAGATCGGGTATACCGAAAAAACCTGGACCCAGAAGGCCCGGTTTTGCTATCACTGGGACTGGTGCCCGCGCATGGTCCATCTCGGGCTGTACGACGATGTGCTCATCGAGGAATTCGGCGACGCATCGATCGACGAGCGCAATATCCAGCCGGTCAAAACCGGGGATGGCTGGGCGCTCGACTGCACGCTGGGCATCACCGGCTATGCCAGCTGCGACGCCTCGATCGGCTATGTCTTGAGCAAGGACGGAAAGGTTGTGGCTTCGGCATACAACAAGCTGTCTCTCAAAGAGGGCTCTCAGCAGGTTCATTGCCGTCTCGACGTGGATTCGCCCGAGCTCTGGTATCCCAACGGCCACGGCCCTCAGCCTCTGTATGATTTGACCATCACCCTCACCGATGGGGACGGGGTATCCGACCAGGTGAGCCAGCGCGTCGGCTTCCGCACGCTGGAATACCGCCGCTGCGACGGCGCGCCGGAGGATGCGCTGCCCTATCTGCCGGTCATCAACGGCAAAAAGATTTACATCAGGGGGAGCAATTTCGTCCCCGCCGACATGATGTACGGCGCGCTGACGAGAGAGGATTACCGCTCGGTGCTCGAAAAGGCCAAAGAGGCCCACATCAACCTGCTGCGGGTCTGGGGCGGCGGCCTGATTGAGAAGGAGGATTTTTACGACCTGTGCGACGAGTACGGCATTATGGTCATGCAGGAGTTTATCCAGTCGTCCTCCGGGGTTTCCAACGAGCCGTCGGTCGACCCCCATTTCCTGGAGCTTTGCCGGGCGACGGCGCAGGAGGCCACCAGGACGCGGCGCAACCATGTATCCCTGACCTTCTGGACCGGGGGCAACGAGCTGTTCACCGACGAGGGCCCGGTGGATTTTGACCATCCGACCATCCGTATGCTCAAAGACATTACGCATCAGAACAACCCCGAGGTGCTCATGCTGCCCGCCTCCCCCTCCGGCAAGCGGAAGGGCCGGGGGTCGGATTACAAGGATTCGGATTACCAGGGGCCGGATCATGATATCCACGACGAATGGAAATACGGCGGACCGGTCAATCACTACACCCGCTACAACACGGCCGACTGCATGCTCCACAGCGAGTTTGGCGTCGACGGCATGGCCAATCTCGACACCTTGCGGCAGGCGGTCAGCCCGGCGCATCAAAAGGTGGTCTTCTTCACCGACGATATGGTGCTGCGCCATCACGGCGAGACGTGGGACACCCTCTGGCGCGACACCGAGCTGTTCGGCGCCTTTGCCCCCGACGAGCTCGAAACCTTTATCGCCTGCAGCCAGTTCATCCAGGGGGAGGGAATCCGCTACTCTCTGGAGGCCAACCGCCGCCGCCAATTCCAAAACTGCGGCAGCATCACCTGGCAGTTCAACGAGCCGTGGCCCAACGTTTCGTGCACCAACGTCCTCGACTATTACCGCCGTCCCAAGCTGGCCTACTGGATGCTGCGGGACGCTTACCGCCCGCGCAACCTCTCTTTGCGCTACGACAAACTGCTGTGGAAAGCGCAGGAGGAGTACCGCGCGCAGATTTTTGTCTCCAACGACCTGGAGCCAGTGCCCTCTTTCACCCTGGTTGTCACAGTGTACGACGACGAGGGGAGGATCGCCTACGAGCAGACCACCACGGCCAGCGCAGGCGAAAACACCTCGGGGCAAATCGGCGAAATCGTCCTCACCGTCCCGCCCTGCCGTGGGATGTGGATTGAGCTGTACTCCCCCGAGCTTCGCATTACCAGCCGCTATTTTATGCCGGTGGAAAACGAGCAGGGCAAGATCGACCGCCAGGCCGTGCGCGCCTTTGTGGCCGATTATCTGTCTCACAAAGCACAGACGCCGGAGGACTGAGACGTTTGACAACCCAAAACGCTCTGCTTCCGCAGGGCGTTTTGCTATGGCCGTTTCTCTGGATGGGAAGCGGCCGGAAGCTTTTGCTATCATCCTTTGAACTGGAGGAGAGAATTTTATGGATATTACAGCCGATGCATTCCCCCAATTGGCTGCATCCAGGGGCGGGACGGGCGGCGCGCTGCCAGGCGCCGGCGCGCTGCCCGATTTCCGCTCGGGATACGGCGCTGTCTTTTACGTCCCCCAGCAGGTTACGGACGTCGCGCTCAACGAGCGCGGCGCCCGGCTGACCTGCCGCGCCGACGCCTATGAAAACCGACTGACCCACACGCACGAGACGGCCTACACCATACAGACCCCAGCCGGACAGGCGCAAAGCATGGTCGTGGACGTCGCCTTTTGGACCGACCGCATCTTTCGTGTGACCCTCACCCGGGACGGTTGCTACCGCGACCCCTACGAGCGCCTGCCGGCCGACTGCCGTATGCTGGTCGGCCAGCCCGGCCACGTGCAGCTGGAGGCGCACAGAGAGAAGGGGCGGTTGCGGCTGACAACACCCGAAACGACGCTGGAAATTGATTTGGACCCCTTTTGCCTGCGCACCTTCTCCCCCGCGGGGAACGGGGTGTTTTCCCAGCGCCGCCCGGATACCCCCACCGGCGATATCCTGCCCTGCTCCTTCGCCGAGCTCCATGGGGAGCAGGCCGCCTTCGAGGCGCTGTATCTGGCCCCGGATGAGGAAATCTACGGGCTTGGCGAGCGCTTTGATTCCCTGCCCCGGCGGGGAAGGCCGGTCGACTTCTGGAATAAGGATGCCATCGGCACGACCAGCCCCCGCTCCTACGTCAACGTCCCCTTTTTCCTGTCGACGCGGGGCTATGGCCTGTTTTTGAACTCTTCCGCTCCCACCGACTGGCAGATTGCAACGGCCGACGTCTCCTGTCTGGGCTTTTCGGTGCTCGACGACCAGATGGATTATTTTGTGCTGCAAAGCCCCGACCCCAAGCAGATTCTGCACGACTACTGCACCCTGACCGGCTTTGCCAAAATGCCGCCGGTTTGGAGCTTTGGGCTGTGGATGAGCCGCAACAGCTATGTCGACTGGGATATGGCCGAGCAGGTTGGCAAAGAGCTTCGCGACCACAAAATCCCCTGCGATGTGCTGCACCTCGACACGGCCTGGTTTGAGACCGACTGGAACTGCGACCTCCGCTTTTCCCCCACCCGGTTCCCCGACCCCGAGCAGCATCTGCAAGGGCTGCGCGAGCAGGGGTTTCGGGTTTCACTATGGCAGTACAACTTCATCCCGCCCCGGCAGGACAACGTAAACTACATCGAGGCCTGCCAAAAGGGATACCTTGCGCAGGACGGCGACGGCAACCCCTACCGCCTGCCCCCGCAGACGACCGGTAGCTGGGTGGATGACGTCATCCTCGACTTTACCAACCCGGCCACCCGCGAGTGGTACGGCGGCCAGATCCGGCGGCTCATGGAGATGGGCGCGTCGGCCATCAAGACCGATTTTGGCGAGGGCATCCCCACCGAGGCGCGCTATCATGCCGTTGAGGGAAAATACATGCACAACCTCTATCCCCTGCCCTACAATTACACCGTCTGGAAGGCAACCAAAGAGGCGACCGGCGACGACATCGTCTGGGCCCGCAGCGGCACGGCCGGAAGCCAGCGCTTCCCCCTGCACTGGGGAGGCGACAGCCAGTGCACCTTCGACGGCATGGCGGGTACCCTGCGCGCCGCGCTGTCGATCGGGATGTCAGGCATTCCCTTCTTCTCCCATGACATCGGGGGATTCCTCGGACTGCCTAGTCCTGAGCTTTATGTGCGCTGGGCACAGTTTGGTCTTTTTTGCTCCCACGCCCGCTGTCATGGCTGTGGAGACACCACCTACCGCGAGCCATGGCGCTTTGGCAAGGAGGCGGAGGATATCTTTCGCACCTACGACGAGCTGCGGTATTCCCTCACTCCTTATCTGCTTCGGGAGGCCGAAAAGTGCACCCGCACCGGCCTGCCCATGGTGCGCAGCCTTTATTTGGAATATCCCGGCGACCGCAACGTGCGGGGAATCGAGGACGAGTACCTGTTTGGGGACGACTTTCTCGTCGCGCCGGTGCTCAAGCCTTTGAGCGAGACCGCCGTCCGCGAGGTCTACCTCCCGGCGGGGGATTGGGTGGACTTCTGGTCCAGGGAGCGCATCGCATCTCAGGGGATGTGGATATCCCGGCCGGTCGATTTGGCCACCATGCCAATTTACGTCAAAACGGGGGCGCGCATCCCCATGTGCGATCCCAGGCCCTATCTGGGGGACAGCCCGCCCCCCATTCGCCATATTGAAACCTTTTGAGGCCCGGCTTGCTGTCATTCGTCGTCTTCGTGCGGCGCGAGGGGCGTGCGGTGCGGATGCCGGCGGCCCCCGCCGCCATACCCTCAGCCGTTACCGGCGCTGTGGGCAGCACGCGATGCCCTCCAAAAGCGCGCCGTCCTTTTCTTCCATCCCGGCGGCACAGAGGATGAGCCAACTGTTCCCCAGTCTGCCGCCATGCCCGCAGCCATTACCGACGCTGAAAACAGCAGCACGATGGCCCCCAAAAGCGCGCCGTCCTTTTCTTCCATCCCGGACGGTACAGGGGGTGAATCGACCGTTCCCCAGCCCGCCGCCATGCCCGCAGCCATTACCGGCGCTAGGGGCAGCACGCGATGCCCCCCAAAAGCGCGCCGCCCTTTTCTTCCATCCCGGGCGGCACAGAGGGTGAATCGACCGGCTCCCCCAGTCCGCCGGCCCATGCCAGCCGACCCACGCCTATCGGCTTATCATCGCGAAACGCGCATGGGCCGCAGTCTGACGCTACGTATTGTTTCAATCCCTGATGCACGCGCGAGCAGCCTGTGCGCCAGCGCCCTGCGCAAACGGAAAGGAGCATTTTGATGTCCCGCGTATACGAGACGCTGGCCGCTATGGCCGAGCCGAAATACCGCGCCTTTGCCTCCTCCCTGCTCCCCGGCGTGGACAACCTGCTTGGGGTCCGCCTCCCCCTGCTGCGAAAAATGGCGGCGCAGCTTGCCCGCGCAGAGGATTGGCGGGACTTTTTAGCCGAGCCGGGCGATACCTTTGAGGAGACCATGCTGCGGGGCATGGTGCTTGGCCGCGCCCGGGCGCCGCTGGACGAAATCCTCGGCCTGACCAGGGCCTTTCTGCCCCAGATCGACAACTGGTCGGTGTGCGACAGCACCTGCGCGGGATACCTTCATGCCAAACGCCACCCCGACGAAATCTTTGCCTTCGGCTGCGGCTGCCTCGATAACCCAAGGGAGTTCACCGTCCGCTTCGGGGCGGTGCTGCTGCTCGACCACTTTCTGACGCCGGCCTATGCCGCCGAGGCCATCGACCGGCTGGCCGCCGTCTCGCACGAGGGATATTATGTGAAAATGGCGGTCGGCTGGGCCCTTTCGGTGGGGTTTGTCCGGTTTCCCGATCGGGTCTATCCCATCCTGGAGTCGGGGCGCCTGGACACGGCCACCCACAACAAGACCATCCAGAAAATCATCGAATCCCACCGGGTCGGCCCGGAGGACAAGCAGCGGGTTCGCAAGCTGCGCAGAAAAGGGTAGCTTTCCTCGGTTCAACGATTCTATCCATCCCCGCCGCGCCATATAATGAAAGCGGAAGGGGACGCGGCCTAATCGGACGCGCGATCCCGGCCAGATGCGGGAAACGGAGGCGGACGGCCTGATCCGTCAGCCGTTTCCACAATGAGGAAAGGACGCCCGCGCAACGCGGCGGCTTGGGGATTTGTCATGACCAAAAACGATATCATCGGCGCGCTCGAGCTGGCTGGAACGGCCTATGCCCCCATCCAGCCAAAGGGTACGTCGCCGCTGATTACCATCGACGACGCGCCCAGCGGGGTGCAATGCTTTCTCAGGCGGGACGAAGACCTGCTTCGGGTGACCTTTCGCGGAAGCGACTCCAAAACCGACTGGCGGCACAATTTTCAGTTTATGAAAAAATGCATCCCCTACGGCAATCAGGATTCGGCGATACGGGTACATACCGGCTTCCTCAACGCCTACAAATCGCCGCAGGTGCGCCGGCGCATACAGGATATGGTGAGCAGCAGCGTGCGCAAAATCCTGGTGACCGGGCACTCCCTCGGGGCCGCCCTGGCCATACTCTGCGCGGTCGATTTGCAGTACAATTACCCCGACCGGGACATCGAGTGTATCGTGTTCGGCTGCCCCCGGGTGGGAAACGCCGCTTTTCGCGACTCCTACAACAAACGGGTGTTTAAGACCATTCGTGTGCAAAACGGCAACGATATTGTCACCAAGGTCCCGCTTTGGATTATGGGCTACCGCCATGTGGGCGCGCCCATATCGGTGGGCGCGCTCCGCCTGCCCGGGCTGGTGACCTTTCGCTCCCATGACCCCAGGCGGTATTACCAAAAGCTATGCAAAAAATACCTGCCCTGAGCAGTACATACCCTGGAAACCACGCGCTGTGACCCGCTGCGGCCAGCGCGTTTTACTTTTTTTCCAGCGGGATGTGGTCATGCCGCGAGCGGATAAACAGCATTCCCAATACGGCCGATGTTTGCCTTGCATTCGCATGGCAATGGAACTATAATGGTGGCAGGAAAAACGATCGGAGGCCACTGAAATGCTCATTGCCGACCTGCACATCCATTCCCGCTATTCCCGCGCCACCAGCCGGGACTGTACGCCCGAGCAGCTGGACTACTGGGCCTGCCGCAAGGGAATCGGCCTGCTCGGCACGGGGGACTTTACCCACCCGGCCTGGCGGCAGGAGCTGCGGGACAAGCTGGCGCCGGCGGAGGAAGGGCTTTATGTCCTGCGCGAGGAGCTGCGCCACACGCCGCCGTGCGAGGCCGGGGGCCTGCCGCAGCCCCACTTTGTGCTGTCGGCCGAAATCAGCTCCATTTACAAGAAAAACGGCCGTGTGCGCAAGGTGCACAACGTCATCCTCCTGCCGGGGCTGGACGAGGCGGAGGCCCTGTCGAGAAGGCTGGAGGCCATCGGCAACCTGCATTCGGACGGGCGGCCCATTTTGGGGCTGGACAGCCGCGACCTGCTCGAGATCACCCTCGACGCCTGTCCCGACGCCGTTTTTATCCCGGCTCACATCTGGACGCCTCATTTTTCCATGTTCGGCGCCTTTTCGGGCTTTGATACCATCGAGGAATGCTTTGAGGATATGACCCCCTATATCCGGGCGGTGGAGACCGGCCTTTCCTCCGACCCGCCCATGAACTGGCGGGTATCGGCTCTCGACGGGCTGACGCTGGTCTCCAATTCCGACGCCCACTCGCCGCAGAAGCTTGGGCGGGAGGCCAACCTGCTGGACATCTCCCTCTCCTACCCCGCTCTCGCCGCCGCCATATCCGGGGGCAGGGAGGCCGGCTTTTACGGCACCATCGAATTTTTCCCCGAGGAGGGGAAATATCACCTCGACGGGCATCGTGGCTGCGGGGTCTGCCTGACGCCGGAGGAGACGGCCCAATACGGTGGAAAATGCCCGGTCTGCGGCCGCAAGATCACCATCGGGGTGGAGCACCGGGTGGAGCAGCTCGCCGACCGGGCGCGGGGCGTCCGTCCGCCCCATGCCGCCCCTTTTGAGAGCCTCGTGCCGCTGCCGGAGGTCATCGCTGCATCGACCGGCCGCTCGCCGACAAGCAAGAAGACCCTGGCGCTGTACGAGCGGCTGCTCGGCTCGCTGGGCAGCGAATTCGACATTCTCCGCTCGGTCTCCATCGAAGCGATCGAGGATGCTGCCGGCCCCTGTGTGGCCGAGGGAATCCGGCGCCTGCGCGAGGGCAGAGTAGAGCGCAAGGCCGGGTACGACGGGGAATACGGCGTGATTTACCTGCTCTCGGAGGACGAGATCGAGCAGCTCAGCGGCCAGGTCAGCCGGCTGCCCGGTATGCCGGCCGGCCCGCAAAGGAAAGCCCCCAAAAAGGCCCCGCGCCCTGTGCTTGCGGAAACGTCGGCCGAGCTGTCGCCTTCTGTCGCGCCGGCCGGCGCCGGGAGCAAAGGCACCGATACGCTCAACGATTGCCAGCGGGAGGCGGTCGAAGCCACCGACCGGGTTGTCGCGGTCATAGCGGGGCCGGGCACCGGTAAGACCAAGACCCTCGTCGCCCGCATCCTCGACCGCCTGGAGCGCGGGGAGGCTGCGCCGGATGAAATCACGGCCGTGACCTTCACCAATCAGGCGGCGGGCGAGCTTCGCTCCCGCCTGGAGGAAAGCCTGGGCAGGCGCGCGTCCCGCGCGATTACCATCGGCACCTTTCACTCCATCTGCCTGCGCCTGTTACAGGATATGGGGGAGGCCCCCGTCCTTCTCAGCGAGTACGACGCGGGGCGCATTGCGGCCGGGGTGATCGGCTCGCTGGACCTGAGCGCCCAACCACGCCAACTGGTTCAGGACGTCTCTCGCGTCAAATGCGGCATGCCCATCGATGGCACTTCTCTCAGCCGCCCGGCCTACGACGCCTATGTCCAAGCGGTCGCGGCCACGGGGGCGCTTGACTTTGACGACCTGCTGCTCGAGGCGCTGAAGCGATGGCAGGAGGAGCCTGAGCATCCCGAAAAGTGGGAAAAAGCATTCCGCTGCATGCTGGTTGACGAGTTTCAGGATATCAACGACATCCAGTACCGGCTGATTGAAGCCTTTGGGAGAGAGGGAAAAAGCCTGTTTGTCATCGGCGACCCCGACCAGTCGATCTACGGCTTCCGCGGCTCGAGCGCCGACTGCTTTGACCGGCTGGCGAGTGGGTATAGCGGCTGCCGTATCATCCGCCTTGAGGCAAACTACCGCTCGACAGGCGAAATCGTGCGCTGCGCCCTGCCGGTCATATCGCGCAACCCCGGCGGCGAGCGAAGGCTGATTCCCCAGCGGGAAAACGGGCAAAGGGTGCGTTTGCTCACGGCCGAAAGCCCTTTGTCCGAGGCCATTTTCGTCGCCAAGGAGATTGGCCGCCTGGTCGGCGGGGTAGACATGCTCGACGCGCAGTCCCTCGGCCAAGGCAAGGGCGGAAAAAGCCGCCGCAAAGCCGACCCATCCGAGTCTCTTCCCCCGTTGACGGGAGGGTTTTCGGACATTGCGGTGCTCTACCGCACCCACCGGCAGGCGGACGTTCTGGAAAAATGCCTGCGCACCGAGGGCATCCCCTATCTGGTGGCCGGACGGGAGGACTATCTGGCCGATGCCAAGGTCGAGGGTCTCGTCTCCTTTTTGCGCCTGCTGGTCAACCCCGACGATCCCATCGCCCTGTCCGGCTGCCTGGAGAAGCTGGCGGCATGCCCCGCCGACCTCAGCGACAGCATCCAAAAAGCATGGCCGACAACGGCGGGCGAGCCGCTGGAGGGACGGCTGGACAGCCTGGAGGAGGAATACCGTGGGATCGGATACCTGCATCCCCTGCTGCCTATCTGGAGGTGGGCCCATGCACAGGCCGGCGCAATGACTCCACTGCGGCTGATGGAAGAGCTTGTGCTGCGTTGGCAGCTTGAGAGCGACCCGGTCTCCCGCCTGCGCAGCGCCGCTGCTTTCGCCCCCGACCTTGAGACCTTCGTGCAGTCCCTGATCCTGGGGCAGGAGGGGGATGTGGTGCGCGCCTCCACGGGCAGCGCACCCTACGCCGCGGGGGCGGTGCGGCTGATGACCTTGCACGGCTCCAAGGGGTTGGAATTCCCCGTGGTTTTTGTATGCGGGATCGAGCAGGGCAAAATCCCATTGGATTCCCCTCACACAGCATGCGATTGGCAGGAGGAACGCAGGCTGTTTTACGTCGGCATGACCCGCGCGCGGGATCAGCTTATCCTGTTGACCGGGCCGGAGCCCTCCCCCTTTTTGGAGGACATCCCCGCCGCGCTGGCCGACTGTGGGGCGGCCGACGAGCGCCGGGCCTGGACGGGGAAACAGCTCAGCCTGTTTTAGCCCCCCGCGCCATCCCCATCCGCCGCACGGCACACAAACGTCATCACGGCCTTGACGCCGCAGCGCAGGCAGGTTACCATAGAAGGAAAAGAAAGGGCGCCTTTGGTTCCCAAAGGCATGGTGAAAGGATATGGATCGACGGCAGGAATATACCAAAATCAACGCGCAGACCTGGGACGACTGGGCGCAAAACGGCTGTGAGTGGTCTCTCCCCGTCTCCCCCGGGGAATGCGAGGCGGCGCGGCGGGGGGAATGGGGCGTTTACCTCACCCCTACCCGGCTGGTGCCGAAAGAATGGTTTCCCCCCTCGCTGGAAGGGGTGGAGCTTCTCGGCCTCGCCAGCGGCGGGGGGCAGCAGATGCCCCTTTTTTCCCTTTTGGGGGCCAACTGCACGGTGGTCGACTACTCCGACCGTCAGCTTGCCAGCGAGCGCATGGTGGCCCGGCGGGAGGGCTACGATATCCGCATCGTGCAGGCGGACATGACCAAAAAGCTCCCCTTGGAGGATGAGAGCTTTGATCTGATCTTTCACCCCGTGTCCAACTGTTACATCGAGGACGTGCATCACGTCTGGAGGGAATGCTACCGGCTGCTGCGTCGCGGCGGCCTGCTGCTCGCCGGTATGGACAATGGGCTCAATTTCCTGTTCGACGACGAGGAGCCGCCGCTCACCGTCAAAAACAGGCTGCCCTATAATCCTTTGACGGCCAGTGAAGAGGATTACCGCCGCATGGTCGAGCAACGGGAGGGCATCCAGTTTTCCCATACGCTGGAGGATCAGATCGCCGGGCAGCTTCACGCCGGGTTTCGCCTGACCGATTTATATGAGGATCGTGACCGGCCGGGCTGCGGCCTGCTGAGGGAATATGCCCCGCAGTATCTGGCTACCCGCGCGGTCAAGCCCTAAGGGGCCTCCCGGTGCCGGCGGTATCATATGCCGGCCGCGGCGGGCTGCAAAGCGGGGAGCACACGGCGGCTTATATATTTCACGGCGCGTTAAGCTGCCGGGAGTATAACACAATATGGTTTCCAGCGGCTGTTTTCCGCGCGGACTGCCTTAAAATTTTTGCCATACGGGCATGCAAATGGATGCCTTGCCCGCGCGAAAGCCTTCTCGCTGAAAACTGCGCGCACCGAAAAGGATGGCGGCGCGGATGGAGTTTTGCTTTTTGAGGCCGCAGGTGTGCTGACGCACGCCAAGGATAAAAAAGGGAAAAGCCGCCGTGCCGGTACATTTTCGGTGTATCGGCTTCGGCTTCCGGCAGCGTAAGGCAATGGCTTTCGCGCAGCGCCGTTCCCATCAAAGCCGGGAGTCTCGTGCGCACTGTGTGCGCTGTTATGTACTCCGACGCCTTTGGCTCAGCTCGCTTTTATCGAACGGGCGAGGCCACCTTCACGCCGAACGACCTGTTTCGGCATAGGGCCATGCCTCTCCACCTCTCTGTTTTCACGTACGCGACGTCTTGACGGATAGAGCAAGGGGGCCCAATTTACTTGGGCCCCCTTATGCTGAGAGGATCGTTACTTTTACGGCAAAAAAGAGGGCATTCCACATAGGCCCCTTCTTCGTCTGCGTGACAGGAGCATAGCCGAGCCCGGCCGTGCCGTTGATTTTACCCGGCATCGTGGAGCACGCCGGGAAGCTTACCCGCGATGCCAGCGCCGCTCAAACGGCGTCCGGCGGCAAAAGAGTGATGTTGATACCCCGCATCACGTCGAGCGTCTGCTCATGCAGCTTGGGGTCAAAGCTGGATATCGCGTCGGTATAGACCGCGATCTCGGCCTCCGGCTGCGCGGTCATGGCCAGCACGGCGTTGGCCAGCACGCAGATATTGCTCACCAGCCCGACAAGTACAATGCGGTCGGCGCGCGCGCCGCGCAGATAATCAAACAGCTCGGGGGAGCCATACGAGCTTTTTTCAAAGCACAAATCCTGCGGGCGCATCGCCTGGGCGGTTTTTCCATACAACCTCCAGCCGTCGCTTTGGCGCATGCAGTGCACCGTGGGCAAAAACCGGCCCTCCCTCGTGCGTTCGTAGCCTTTGGAGTGGGTGTCCAGCGTAAAGATCACCTCATCCCCTCTGGCACGGAAACGCTCAATATAAGCCGCGATGCGCTCGTCCAATTTCTCCGCCCCCGCAAAGCCGAGCGAACCGTCCACAAAGTCATGCTGGTAATCAATGACAAGCAGGATCTGCTTCACGCCAGCCGCCTCCTTTCCCCTTGATTTTATGGCGTGATACGGTATAATAGCCGTAAACGGTTATATTGTAACACGGGCCTGAGGCCATGTGCATAATACCATTCATACTATGTGTTCATGGTATCACAGCCGGTTACGGCTATCAACCTTTGATTATAGCACGGGCCTACGGCCATGTGCGCATTATATCATTCACGCTGCGTGTTCATGGTATAATAGCCGCGAACGGCTATTATACTTTGATTTTCAGCACGG
>CBCTCU010000024.1:0-44101 GCA_965145485.1 uncultured Eubacteriales bacterium
CATCCGCCTTATCGGCGTATTCCAGCTCATCCACCGCCGGCAGCGCGTCGATCATATCGTCGACCGCCTTGGCCGCAGCAATGTCCTCATCGCTCGCGGCTACCAGCTTCTCCATGCGCGCTTCTGCAGCCTCGAGCACGCTCAACGTGGTGACCAGCGACTTCTGCGTGTCGGTCAGGGCGTCATAAGCGTCGCGAGCCGCCTCTACCGCGCTCTGATCCGTTTTGGCCAGAGCCTTTACCGCCGGCAGGGCGTTGATGGCCTCATCCACCGCGGCCGCGGCTTCCTCATCCTGTTGTCCGGCCTCGGCTTCCGCCGCGTCGTACGCCGTGCGGAAATCGGTCAGCGCCTGCGCGTTGGTAATCAGCTCGGCCGTATTCTCTTCACCATATTGGTTCAGGAAAGCTTTGTACTGCGCCTCGGCATTCGTCAGCGCCTCGGTATAGTCTGTGTAGTTGTCCTTGGTCACAGCAGAGGCGTCGCCCAGCGCCGCGATGACTGCAATAACAGCTCCGGATTCTTCCAGGCTGGTCAACCTGAGAACAGCCTCATCGCCGACCCAGGCCTGACCAATGATATCCAGCGCATCAAAAGCGGCACGCGCCGCGGCGATCGCCTCGGTATCTCCGGCAGTCAAAGCATTGATTTGATCGAGCACTGCTTTCGCATCGTCCGGAATGGTACCGGTAACGTTGCACTGAGAAAGCCGAACTGTACGGAATTTAATATCATTGGAATCAAACAGGAATATTTTAAAGGTGATGTTATGCCCATCGCTTTCTTCCGGCACGGTAAAGTTCAACCGATACCATGCATAAGCACCGGTATCCTTACCGGCGGCGCTATTCACCATTTCCTCCGATACCACCAGAGAGCCCAATTCGGTATCCCCATCATACACGACGACGTTGCACTTATTCAAGGTAATTAATGCGATCATTGAGGACATTTCAATGTCCAGCGCATAATCGCCCGCCGGCAACTCTGCGCCCAGTCCGCTCAGCAGCAGGAAAGGATTCGATTCGTTGGCGCCGAAGGCGTTGAAGCAATAAGGAGCAAAGTTCCAGTCACGGCCGGTTGCTTTTTCATGGTCGCTGGCATAGGAAGCGACGCCGGACACTGCGCCGTCTTCCGGAAAAACATTCTCATAATAGCCGTCAATACCGCCCTGCGAACTGATTTGAACACCGTCATATTCCACAATGGTAGCACCGGTGGTATCATTGTAAACTCCCATGAAATATACCGTGACCGACGACTGACTCATCGCCATGCCGCGCAACTGACCATCTTTGGTCACATCATCAAAATCAACATGGTCGAGCAGATAAACAAGCTCAAATTCCTTATAACTTACGCCAGTCGCTGTGTCAACTTTTGTTTCAGCCGAATCATAGGCTTCGTAGTCGATGACGCTATTGCCGATCAAATCATCCCGTCCCAGCGTAGCATCGTATGCAAATTCATACGAAAACAAGTCACCGTCGGTATAGGTATCGTCGGCCGACAAACGAATAACGACGCGTAATTCATCGCCATCCTTATACTTTAATTCTCCTGCGGAATCCACATGCCTGACAGGGACGCTGTGGAACATGAAATTGCCCGGCATCAGAGAACGACGGCCGATGGCGTCCTGATACGAAGTATAGATCGGCATGCCTTCGTCATTGACAGTTCCGACACTTTCGGTTGCCTCATAAAGCTCCTGCCCTGTAAAGGTCTTGAGCTTCAGCTCGGTGGTGGTTTCATCTGCTGCCACGCCGACTGTAATGCAACCAACTGCCATCAGCACAGCGAGCAGCGCCGTAAGAAAACGGCATGCAATGGACTTTGACTGATACATATTTACCCTCCTATTTTTTATATTATCTTGAACTGCTCAAGATAACAACTACGGATAGTGCGACGAAGGGTTTATAACCCCCATCGACAAGCAAAAAGGGGCTGCGCTGCATCACACAGACGCAGCCCTAAACCGATTAACCCCATGGAAGAGCAATCTGCTTACTCGCTAACATACGGTGTCTCAAAATGGCAGTCGCGCGGCGTATCGGCAAGCACCTGTTCCACGTATTCCTTGGGATAGCTCCAGATTTCCTGGCTGTCTGCTTCAAAATCACGGGCAGGGGCTTCAAAGTCTGTAGCCCACTCTTTACCATCCTCCGTTTGGAGCATCTCCTGGATCTTACTGGTATAAAACTTCAGTTCCTTGTACTGGGTGGAGGTAATGAATCCATCGCAGTGATAATCCTGCCAGAGCACGCCCGGAATACCGCCGCCCTCATAGGTCGCTTTGAGGGCAGGATACAACGCTTTGGTGGACATCACAAGAGCGCCCTTTAACGAAGTATCGGCCAGGTTATAGTCTTTCACATACTTGGATTCGCCATAGGTCGAGTTGACAACAATATCCCGCTGCTGGGAATTGGTAAACATTCTCGCCGTGGTAAACCCAGCCAGAGAGGATTGTTTGGTCAGCTCATAGATTTCGCTCGGATCGATCGCCCACCAGTCGTAGTTGCTTCCGCCGAACACTACGTTGGATGCAGCGAGGATTTCCGGAATGACGGCATTGCGGCGCTGCTCATAATAGAACTGGCGATAAACCGAGTTGGTGGTGTTGGGATCGATACCGGGGGCAAAGTAAGTGGAACCCTCATAGCGAATCCAGACTCTGGTATCATCCTGCTGGATGGCAGCCGTCTCTAACATCTCTTTGTAGTCGCTGATACGGGCCAGGGTACGATAGACGTCCAGCTCGGCCATGGCCCGGCTCCCCTCCTGGAAGACACCGGTGGAATCGATATGGGTATAAGCGCCCATATGGGTCTCCTCAAATACGCCCTCGGTGCGGGGGTCGATCTCATCAAAAGAACCATAGCTGGAACCGTAGGCGGCGTTGAGCTCGTTAATATCCGAATAGATGGTTTGCAGCCAATTGCGGTAATTCATGATGGCGGCATCCGTACGGATACCAAAACGCCAGTCGTGGTCAATGGTCATCCAGCCGCGGGTATCCTCAGCCGCAATGGGAAGCACTCCGTCTCCCCTCACCCAATACATGTCGCCATAACGGGCAAGAGAGAACTTGGCAAGCAGACCATTTGCCTGATTCATACCGCTGTAGCCAAAAGAACTGATCGTAGCATCTGGGATCCTGCCGCCGCCGATCCAGGCACCGGCGGATATGGTGGAGTTATAGTTGTATGGATAATGGCTGAAGCCCTCAAAGTCAATCCCCATCACCCGCACCGCATCCATCATGAACTTAAACGCGTTTTTGGCGTTGACGTTGCCGCTGTTATAAGCGAAGGACATGGTAGAGGTAAGAAGGTTGATACCGGCTTCCTGCATGTTGCGCAGATCGTTGACAGCGGTGCCGAGCGAATCCGGCCCCATCTGCACATTTCCACGCATATCGACCATGCTTTGGGAAATCAGAGCAGGTTCGCGGGTGCCGTCGTCCTTGATAACATAATTCTCGTTATACGGATTGAGCTCAATAGAAAGCGAATCGGATTCCACCTCAATGGGAATCTGCACCGTAGCGATACCGTCAATATCACCGTGCATGATTTTCAAAGATACAGTTTCGTTCCAGGGCGCAGGCTGAACGTACATAATGCCTGTGGTGGGCTCATTGACATCGTTGCTCACGCCGCTGAGCAGCTGATAAGAGGACTGGAACTCCTCAAACGACCCCAGCCAGCTGTTGCGACCCGACACGTCGTAATGCTGGTATTGAATCGGATTGGGCTCGGTCATGGCGCCTTCCTCTGTCACGGTAAAGTCAAAGGAAGCGTCAAGTATATACCGGCCCTGAACAAAGTTTTCCAGCCAGTTGGCGCCATTGCGCTCGCTGCGGGCGCTGGCGCGCAGAGTCAGACGATAATCCCCCGGCGTATAGCTGTAGCTGCTGGCAGAAGCATTCGTGTAGCAAAGCAGCCAAAGGTCTCCGCTCTCACCCGGATAAAGATAGTCATAAAGCCGCTCCCAGCGGTTATCCGTCGAGATAAAGTAAATACGCTCATAGTCGCCGGAATCGTTCTTTTTGTAGAGAATCGGCTCAAACATAAAGGAACCGCTTCCCTCCGGATCCAAAATGGTATCGCCGGTGTTTTTAAAGGTAAAATTAAGCCAGAGATAATCATCCCCCGCCGGCATAGTGCCCGATTTGATGAGCTCGCTGGTTTCATAGCCGGGATACCGGGTGCCCTGGGTTACTTTCTCCAAGTCAGCCGTTGTATTCGGCGAATACTCCGGAACCTCATTGCCGGTCACAAAGCCGTTATAAGTAATCTCCAAATCAGGGTTGCCCAACAGGTTGCAGTCGTAATAATTCCCATTGGGGTCGGCGTAACGGTCCGTCTCCTCAAAAGTAGTGGCCTCCAAATGAACCCCTAGAGGAAAAGCGCTGGTAATGGAGTATTCAATCGGCACAGCGTCATAGGCCGTGACCCTTTTCGGGATGCTATAGTTGAGCACGGTACCGTCCAACTCGAGCGTACCGGTAACTTTTTCGGCGTTGTCGTATTTGTTCAGCTGGCCTGTCTTGGCGGCCTCGTCGGAGATGGGGGTATAGATCAGCTTTCCATCCCAGGTCATTTGGGCCGTCTCGACATCGGACGGCTCATTCGTCTGCCCATAGGTCTCCAACAGGGCTTCGACATCCTCCAAATCGGCCTCACCGTTGTCGATAAAGTCTTCCCCGGTCACCGAGTAGTAGGAATCCCGCATGGCGTAATATTTTTCTTCGCCGGTCATATCATTCGGAAACACATCGATCAACCCCACCGAATACTGTAAAATCAACAGCGCATCCGACGCATTTATCTCACCGTCGCCATTCACATCGGCGGCCAGAAGCCGGCGACCCGTTAGCTCAGTTAGGTTAACTGAGTACTGCAGGGCCATCAAGGCGTCCGATGCGTCGATTTTTCCACCGTTATCAATGTCTCCGGTTGGATATTCGCTCCAAGCCGCAACCGGCGTCGCCGGAACGGCCAACAAGCAACAGCAAAGCATCAAAGTTACGATCGTTTTGTACCATCGCATTGGTCTTCTCACCCTCCATAGATTTCCACTGGCGCCCAGCCGCCCCAACTCCCGGGGCCATTATGGCCATAGTCAACCAGCTGCTGGTCATCGCACCAACATTTTCGAATATTATATCAGAAACCCATAAAAAAGAAAAGCCGTTTTTAAAAATATATCAGAAATTTTTTGCAAATTCGCGTTATTATCGCTGCTAACGAATCTGAATTTATGTGGGGTAGGGAAAGGATTGACTGGCTTTACGTTTCAAAGGTCGAGTGAGCCATCAAAGGCCGTAACAAAGATGTTCCAGCCAAACTAATAAATTTCATTTTCCACTTACCGAGCTACATGGATAGGCTTGACGGCGGCCTGATGGGGAGTGCAAAGATTGAGATTCCATCTTGTAATATGGTGCATAACATAATATAATAGAATATCATTTTAAAATTATTTATAAATTCCATGATATTCATTGTCACCAGGCTTGTGGTGAGGACACAACGCTTCGCTTTGGCACGCCATACCGCAAAAGGAGGTGCAAAACGCAATGAAA
The DNA here is from genome assembly GCA_965145485.1 of uncultured Eubacteriales bacterium. GTDB lineage: Bacteria > Bacillota > Clostridia > Oscillospirales > Acutalibacteraceae > CABQCM01. The sequence continues at coordinate 5,594 of CBCTCU010000024.1, forward strand.
AGAAAGCTTCTGATGTACGGCTCCATTCTGATAGCGGCTGTATGTTTGGTTTGTCTGCTGCTTTTTTTGCTGGTATGGAATGGCGTTATTCTGCTGAACAATCCGTCCTCGGCAGAGTATCCGGTAAGAGGTGTGGACGTGTCCTCTTATCAGGGGGAAATCGATTGGAAAACACTGGCGGACCAAGACATATCTTTCGCATTTATTAAGGCAACCGAGGGAAGCTCGTTTACCGACCCCCGCTTTGCCTATAACTACGAACAGGCCCAACAAACTCATTTACGAATCGGCGCGTATCATTTTTTCAGCTATGACAGCGGTGGTGAGACACAAGCAGAGCATTTTATTTCAACCGTATACCAGGTGGACAATATGCTTCCCCCTGTGATCGATCTGGAGTTTTACGGAGAGTACGACAAAAATCCACCCGACCGGGAAACCGTCCGTCAGCAGCTGGACATCATGTTGGACAAGCTGCAATCACACTATGGTATGAAGCCCATCATCTACGCAACAGAGAAATCCTATTCGCTCTATCTGGCAGGCGCATACGATGCGTATGACATCTGGATCAGAAATGTGATAGGCAAACCCAATCTTTCCGATCAACGGAAGTGGACCTTTTGGCAATATACCAACCGAGCTCGCTTAAAAGGCTACCAGGGAAAAGAAAAGTATATCGACCTGAATGTGTTTTACGGAACGAAGATAGAATTTGAAAACTATGCCAAGTGACTCCTAATGGAGCCGCCCGATAAACGCCAACGGTTGCCAGAGCCCTATCGACCGGTTGCTTTATGAAAAGCAACCGGTCGATTGTTTTTTAGGAAACACAAAGATTTTTCATGATTTTTCTTCGGGTTGCACAGGGCATGGCATCCTTTGGCCAGATTTGTCCTATATGGGAAAAGACGAGTGTCTTTGCTCAATCACGGAGAAGCGTTATAAGGTACGTGAAAAAGATATGCGGTTACGTCGTCCCGGAGGAAGTTTTTTGTGACGCGAATAAGGACCGCTGGATTTCGATGACCCGCCGACAAAAAAGAGCCAAAACTACAAAAACCGGCGTGCCATCCTCGCCTCAGCACAAACTTGCCCGATCCCAGTGAGGCGATGCGCACAGCATCAGCGCCGACGCGTCCGCGGCACGCTTTGATCGTCGTAGGCCGATAGCATAGGACGAACCGTAGAACCGTGAAAGGTGCGTGCAAAATAGTTTTTGGAAATCTTCATTACAGTTCCGGACAAAAAGATGACCCCCACGAGGTTGGGCAGTGCCATTAGACCGTTAAACGTATCCGACAAGTCCCAGACAAGCTGAACGCTGGATACCGCCCCAAGAAACACCACCGCCGCAAAGCAGAATTTGTATGCCACGACCGCTTTGATCCCCCACAAATATTCAGCGGCTTTACTCCCGTAAACCGACCAGCCGAGCACGGTGGAAAAGGCGAACAGGAGAATACAGATGCTCAGCACCATGCCCCCTGCCGAGCCTATGGTGGTGGTAAAAGCGAAATTGGTAATTTCAACCCCTTCGAGCCCCTGACGGTGCGCGCCTGAGGTAATGACAATCAGCGCGGTCAGGGTACACATGACCAATGTGTCAAAAAACACGGCAAAGGCGCCCCACATCCCCTGTACCGCCGGTTCCTTGACGTCCGAGCAGGAGTTGACCATCACCGACGAGCCAAGTCCCGCCTCATTCGAAAAGACGCCGCGCGAAATCCCATAACGCATCGCCCGCGCAACGCCGTAGCCCATCACACCGCCGCCAACCGATTGCAAATCAAAGGCGCTATGAAAAATTTCGCCAAAGGCGGCGGGAACCTGCCTCCAGTTCAGCGCGATGACGGCAATAGCGCCGACCGTGTAAAGCAGCGCCATGCCCGGGACCAGTTTTTCAGTCACAACCGCCACCCGTTTGAGCCCTCCCAGAAGAACAAAGGCTATGAGCACCGCGAGCACAATGCCCGTGGCAACCGGCGGTATGTGAAACGTCATGTCCAGCGCAACCGAAATCCCGTTCACTTGCGCGATATTTCCGATGCCAAACGAGGCGATCAGGCTGAAAACAGCGAACAGCACAGCCAGCCATTTGCAGCCCAGCCCCTTTTCCAGGAACATCATCGAGCCGCCCATCCACTCGCCCTTTTCGTTTTTCTTTCGGTAATAAATGCCCAACACGTTTTCCGCAAAGCTGGTCATCATGCCAAAAAAGGCCGATACCCACATCCAAAACACCGCACCGGCCCCGCCAGCGCTAATGGCTGTCGCCACGCCGACAATATTGCCGGTGCCGATGGTTGCGGCCAACGTGGTAGCCAACGCTTGGAACTGGGAAATGGCGTGCTTGTCGTTGCTTTTGACGGTGCGCTTGTCACGAAAGACCGAGAGAATGGTTGTTTTGAGCAAAAATCCAAATTTGCGAACCTGAAAAAATCCAGTACGAATGGTAAAATAAATTCCAACGCCGACCAGCAGGGCCAGCATCACCGGCCCCCATACGATACCATTGACCACATCGTTGATTTTGGTTATCCATTCCGTCAGCACATTGAGAATCTGCATACCCCGGCCTCCCCGTGATCTCGCAACCGCCATGCTTTCATCCCCCGGGCTGACGCCCGAGGGCCCATTGATCACTAACGCATCAACCTGTTCCAAACTATATATATCGTTTTATCATATTTTTATGACAAGCCCGGCCTTATACCATACGCAGCGCGAAAGGCACAAAAAGGCGGCCGCAGCATTGACACTGCGGCCGCGCCTTAAATCATACTCACCAGCCGGCAATCAGCCCATCATGCTGGCCACTTCATCGGCAAAGTTGTCTTCCCTCTTCTGAAGGCCCTCGCCTTTTTCCAGTCTGCAAAACTCACAGATTTTGATCTGCACGCCAAGCTCCTTGGCGACGCCGTCGACATATTTTGCAACATTGAGATCAGGGTCTTTCACAAAGGCCTGGTCGACCAAGCAGTTTTCTTTGTAAAATTTCCCAATCTTACCATTGACGATTTTTTCCGCAATCGCCGCCGGCTTACCCTCGTTGATTACCTGCTCGGTGAGAATCTTCTTCTCATGCTCGAGCACATCGGCGGGTACGCTCTTGCTGTCCAGATAAAGCGGATTGGCCGCAGCAATCTGCATCGCGACATCTTTCGCCATGGTCTTGAAAGCATCGGTAGCAGCCACAGCATCGTCCACATCGAACCGAACCATAACGCCAATACGGCCGTTGCCGTGGATATAGGTAGCCAAATTGCCCTCATAACGCACGAAACGGCGAATCTTGAGATTCTCGCCAATGGTCAGGATCTTGTCCCGCAGCAGGGTGGCGATATCCGCCGTCTCACCAGCAGGAACCTTGGTCAGCAAATCCTCGGCATCGGCAGGATTCTGCTCGGCAACCGTTTTGGCGCAGAGTGTCACAAAGTCAAGGAAAGTCTGGTTCTTAGCAACAAAATCGGTCTCCGCATTGACCTCGATGATTACGCCGATCTTCTTCGCCTCGTCCACATAGGAAACAACAGCGCCCTCAGCCGCGATACGCCCCGATTTTTTCGCGGCGGCGGCCAGCCCCTTCTCCCGCAGGAAATCGATGGCCTTATCCATGTCGCCGTCTGTTGCGGTCAGGGCCTTTTTGCAGTCCATCATGCCGCAGCCAGTTTTTTCACGCAGATTTTTGACATCAGCCGCAGTAAAAGCCATAGTATTATCCTCCAAATTTTTATGATCTTTTCAGTTTCGCTGCTTGATAACCGTAAATTATTAAATCATTCGGCAGCCTGCTCTTCGGAAGCCTCCACAGGCTCTTCCTCGGCATTCTGCTCGCCCTGGCGGCTCTCCAACACGGCGTTGGCCATGGTGGCCGCAATCAGCTTAACCGCACGAATCGCGTCGTCATTGCCCGGGATCACATAGTCGATCTCATCGGGATCGCAGTTGGTATCAACAATAGCGACAATGGGGATATGCAGCTTTTTCGCCTCGGCTACCGCAATGCGCTCCTTGCGGGGATCCACGATAAACAGCGCGGCCGGGATTTTTTTCATATTCTGAATACCGCCCAGGAACTTTTCCAGACGCTCGATCTCGCCGTTGAGCTTGGTTACCTCTTTCTTGGGCAGCATGTCAAAGGTGCCGTCCTCCGCCATCTTGCGAAGCTGATTGAGACGGTCGATGCGGCGGCGGATGGTGCGGAAGTTGGTCATCATACCGCCCAGCCAGCGGGCGTCAACGTAGGGCATACCGCAGCGGCTGGCCTCTTCTTTAATGGAAAGCTGCGCCTGCTTTTTGGTGCCGACAAATAAAATCTCCCCGCCATCAGCGGTCAAGTCGCGCACGAACATGTACGCTTCTTCCAGCTTTTTGACCGTTTTTTGCAGGTCGATGATGTAAATGCCGTTGCGTTCGGTGAAGATGTACTCCGCCATCTTCGGGTTCCAGCGCCTGGTCTGATGTCCAAAATGGACGCCCGCCTCCAGAAGCTGCTTCATGGATACTACTCCCATAACTGTCTCCTCCTTGTTTTTCCTCCGCCCCGGTCCACTTCCCGATGGAACGCATTGCGCCACACCGTCGGAAATCACGGGACGTGTGTTTTATAAAAGCGCCTGGGAAAACGCTTTCATACCAAAGTAGTTTAACATATTCGGTAAAAAAATGCAAGACATTTTCTACCGATAACGCATTTTTTCTAGCCGATGCAAGCAGACTCCCAGTCAATCCGGCCTCACCTCACACTGCGAGATGAGGCCGGATTGACAATCGCGCCAAAGATGGCCACAACAGCAAGAAGGGGCGCAGCTTCACTGCAATCGCCGCGCCCCGTTCGTTGCCAAGCATCGCCATAGTGGTGCTGCTGCCCCGCATCAAAAATGATCACCGCCGATAGCAGCATGAAAATTCAGATTCGTCGATATCACTCCACCGTGATGGTGCCGCTGACCGTCTTTGACTTCAGCGCATTCTGCTCGGTATCCACCAGGGTCGGCACCTCCACCTTCAGAGGGATATCCCCGGTTACCCCGTCGGCTATCTTCAGTTCGAGTGTAAATAACGTCCCCGCCTCGGTGTAAGGGTCCAAAGTGGCCAGCGCGTAATGAAACCGCCCCTCCTGTTCCAGATTGCCTAACTTGACATTGGGGCTAAAGGTTTCGCTGTCGCTGTAACTCGAATAGGACAACTTACTGGCATCGTACGTGATGATGACATCGGCAGCCGAAATATTGGATTCCTCATTGATGGTAACGGGAATTTGCACCGTTTCGCCGGCGGCCGCGGTAACGCTGCCCGCCGTAATCGTTATTTTAGCATCCGCGTCGGAACAAGCGGTCAACAATAAACCAACCAAAAGCATCCCAACGATCAGGGTATGGAGGCGTTTCATAAATCATTCCTCACTTTTTTCATTTTTAGTTTATTATAAAAGCCGGCGGGGCGAATGTCAAGTAGAGCGCCCCTGGTGTGGATAACCGGCACCGCACACTGTGGATTTGGTACGGCGCCGCGAGGTTACGACGATTCAAGCAATCGTTTGGAGTAAATGGTCAACCCCATTACCGCCGCTCCATACTCCCGCTCGGGATCGGTATTGGAGAAGCGGATATAGATCTCGTCATCCAGATCGTAGAGTTCCGGAAACACCGCAAGGTCGGTGCGATTGGACGTGCCGGTGATATATTCCCCGCTGACATCCCGATAGTCGTAGACTTTGGTATAGTGTTCCCCGTCGCTGGATACCTCCACCACATAGTTGTACAGGACGTCAAAAACGAAATAGGGATCGTCAAAATTGGTCAGATCAAAACGGTACACCAACTCCCCGTCATACCGGCATACCCGCATCGAACGCAGGGCTTCGGAGGTATCTTGAGCAATGTATTCGGCATCCCGATTGCTCGAGTTGACATTGATTTTGGTCGAATCCCAGGCATAAGCGGGGGTATCCTCAACCGGCGTATCGCCCCAGGTGATCGTGACCGTCACCTCTTCGTCTGCCTGATGGTTGATCTTGAGCAGAAGCGATCCGCTGGCATTATCCCAGACCGCAGTATAGTCCTTAAACATCATGCCGTCGCGTGTGACGCTGATGCTGGCCGGATACTTCCCATTGCCAAGGAAACGGCTGGCCGATTCGGAATTGGTCGGCCCAGAAGCGGTAAAAGTAGTGCTATCCGCCGTCTCAAGGACCTCGCTTCGCAGGTTGGCGCCCGTATGCACCAGCACCGGGTGCCCCGCCTGACGCAGCGCTGTCAGGTCGTAAAGCAAAGCGGAACGGCCGGCCGGTATGCTTTTCTCGCTGATTACCGGCAAGGACTCGTCGAACAAATCCACAAAATCCCCCTTCATGATCTGCTCACCGCCGTAATCGAGCGCGTGGGCAGCGATAAAGGGCCCCCTCTGTATAGCCATAAGATCGGTTTCGACATAGGGAGTGCTGGTATACCGGCAGGCATAAGCGACCAGGTCACGCAGTTGCTCCGGCCCCTTATCCGATTTCCCATAATATGCGGTGGGCAGCCCGACGGAAATCAGGCGGCCCTGGCCAACGGCGGCCTCGATGCCAAACGTATAATCTTCGTTTTGGAGCAGCGGGGTAAAGCCGATTCCCGTATAATGATTGGCATAAGCGATCTCTCCCATGAGAAAATCGCCCTCATTGAAGCTGCCGCCGTAACCGTCCGGCCCGCACCACTGGTAATAGCTCATCAGGTATTCCATTTTACCCATCTGGATTTTACTCAGCCCAAGATGCTCCAGCAGGTTCTCATAAGGAGTCTGCCCCTTTTCGGTCCACCATTCGCCGCTGATGGTATCGTAATCGTTATAACCGCCAAGATACAGGAGCACACCGCCCTCTTTCACCCACTGCGCGATGGCGGCGTTGACCGATTCGGCCTGCGGCTTTTGCATATCGTAGGACAGAATCAGCACTTTGACCCCATCCAGATCGGAGACATCGTCGATGTATTCCAGCGCTTTGACTCCCAGAGGAATTCCCTTCTCTACCAGGGGAATGGATAACCCGTCGATCGCCTCATTGGTGGTAGTAGAAAACATGAAACCATACTGGAAGGTCAGGGTGTCGCTCAACCCTAGATAAATCCCCGGCGTGCCGGCATACAGGGTGGATCCGTAGTCCCCGACCTCATGCAGCGCATTGTATGCCGATAGCTGAATGGTGCGGTAGCGGTCGGGTGCGGGCGTAAATCCGCGGGAGGGCCATACGCATTCCTGAAAATGGTTGATTTGAGGCTGCAGCAGCTCGGCGACCAGCGTTTCCTGCCAGAGGTATTCATACATATCCCAGGTCAGCGAATCGTTGTCCGCCTTGGCATCGGTCAGGGTGTATACCACCTGGCCATCCTGCATGGAATCGGGATACGTGGCATATTCGAAATAGGCGGCTTCAAAGACGCGAATTTCGCCCTGGCCGCGATAGATTCTGGCCCCGTATGCCGTGTCGCTCCAGGTCTGGCCGATCACGGCGTCGAGGTAAGGCACGGAGGTATACCCATTCATCGAGGAAATGATAAAGCCGTTGTACCCGCGGGTGCTGTGCGCTGCGACCACCAGGCCGACATCCGGATACTTCTCCTGCATTCTCTCCCCGATGGTTTCATACATACGCACCCACATATAGGACATCAATTTGGATGTCATATAACGCGCCTCGGCCGAGGTGTTGGGGTCGACAAAGTCGGTTCCGTAATAGTTCTTCCATTCCTCGTAAAAGCCATCGTTATAGCAGGCTCCCGTGAAAAACTCCGGTTCCTCAATGGTGATAAAGCCAGGATTTTTCTGACAGATTTTGTCCACCAGGGTCCACTTGTATTCGGTATAGTAGGTCGTGGGCATCATGTAATGCACGGTGGTCCCGCCGCCGTGGTAGCACCACGAACCGTCGGAATACCGGTGGGCGTCCTTTTTCTCCCGTTCGGGATACAGCAGAAAATACTCGCCGTCGTCCCGCCCGCCGGGAATCATCACGTCGATCTGGCGTCCCGACTGGTTGTTGTTTTCCCAGGAATCAAAGGTGGAATCCACCCAGCCGAAACTGCTGATATAGGCCATCACCGAGTCCGACTGGATGTCCATCTCCCCCTCGTAGCCCACCGACTGCTGAAAGGTTGTGCGGATGGGATTGGTTGGTATCGCTTCGGTCTGCTGCGCATAGACCGCTGTCGATTCCGACCAGGGCATGGATATGGTTTGGGCCCTCTCAAAGGCGGAGATCAGTTCAACTGAATATTGTAATATCAACAGCGCATCGTTGGCGTTGACATCGCCATCCCCATTGACGTCGGCTCGATCCCTTTGATCGTTGTCTAAGGTACGAATCGACACGGAATACTGCAACGCCATTAGCGCGTCGCTGGCATTGATCGAGCCGTCGGCATTGATATCGCCCAGACTGGGAGCATCCTCTGCGATAACGGTTAAACTGCCAGCGAGTAATGAAAAAATCAATAAAAGGACCAAGGTCGTATGCCGAAAAGCCTTCATCTTCCTTTCCTCCCTAAAGCTACCATGAGCATATCGCCAAGCCGGGTTATCCTAGGCGGCCATGGAATTTTCCCAAGAGCCATTCAGGCATCCGCCCTAAGGACGGATGCCTGAATATGCGAGGTATTTAGTTTTCTGAAGTAATCAACTGCTTTTGATTAATCGAGAATCTTCTAATCCCGCCGCCATAATCCCGCGTTGGGTCGGTGTTTGCCAGCCGGACATAGAAGGTCGAGGTTGCACCGTAGTCCTCAGGGAAAACAGACAGGGTGGTTACATTGCTCATGCTGTCTACGTACTCGTCACTGATCTGGCTGTAGTCGTATACCGTGGTATAGGTCTGATCGTCGGTAGACACCTGGATGAGGTAATTGCCGAAGACCTCCAGATCAATATAGGCCTCGCCAAGCTCTTCGAGATCGAACCGGTAAACCAGCTCGGTATCGTACTCACTCTGCCGGAACGCGACACGCGCCGTAGAAGTATTGCGGTGAATGAACGCAGCATCGGCATCGCGCGAGCTGGTGACATACGTGCTGGTCGCCCATTCGTAATCGGGGGTATCCTCTACCCTGGTGTCGCCCCACTCCACGGTGATCTCCACCGTTTCGTCAGCAGTATGCGGCACCTTAATAAGCAGGGAATTGGAAGCGTTATCCCAAATCGAAACAAGGTTGCCGATGCGGTTGCCGTTGACCGTAGCCGTAATGCTTTCAGGATACTTGCCGTTGCCCAGCAAACGGGTAGCGGAGGTAGCGTCGGTCGGCCCGCCAATACTAAAGGTGGTGGTATCAGCCGTCTCGGTCACATCGCTCTTGAGTACGCCGCCAGTATAGGCCAAGCGGGGCGTATCCGAATCCAGCAGGCTGGTGATATCATAAAGGAAAGCAGATTTTCCAGCTTCCAGTTCCTGGGTGGTGATCACCGGCAGGTCGGCATCGAACAGGTCAATAAAGTTGCCCGTCAGGGTCTCGCCGTCGGAGTAATCCAGCGCTTGCGCCGCAATGAAGTTACCGCGCTGAATCGCCATCAGATCGGTCTCAACATACGTTACATCTGTGAAGGTGGTAGCATACTCCACCAGGTCGCGCAGCTGCTGCGGCCCATCGGCAACCGCCGCAAAATAGGACGAAGGCAGGCCAACCGAAATCACATGGCCCTCGCCAACCGCGGCCTCAAAGCCAAACACGCCATTTTCGTTGGACAAAATGGAGTCCACACTATCGCCCGTGTAGGTGCTGGTATACAACGCAGTACTGCCGTCAACAAATTTATTTCCGTTAAAGCTTTCGCCATAACCGGCCGGGCCGTCCCACTGGTAGAAGCTCAAAAAGTCGGTCATGGTCCCTACAGTGACATCCAAACCGAGATGTTCGATCAGATTCTCATATGGGGTCTGCCCCTTCTTGGTCCACCACTCGGTGCTAATCTGGTCATAATCATTGAAACCGCCAAGGTAGAGCAGGGTGCCGCCCTCTCTGACCCATTGGGCGACGGCCTCATTGACCTGCTCGCTCTGCGGCTTGACCGCGTCATACGAAAGGGCCAGCACTTTGACCCCTGCAAGATCCTCCACGCTGTCAAGATAATCGAGCGAGATGATACCCACCGGGATTCCTTTTTCTACAAGCGGCACGGTAAATCCATACAAGCTGGTAGCGTTGTTGCTCATATACTGGTATCCCGACTGCCAGCTGATGCTGTCGCCCAAGCCGTAGTAGATTCCCGGGGTGCCCGCATACAGGGTCGACGCCTGGCCGCCAATTTGCCCCAAAGCATTAAAAGCGGCAAGCTGTACCGTTTTATAATCGTCCGGGGCGACCGTGAAGCCACGGGAAGGCCACACACACTCCTGGAAATTGTGGATATCCTGCTGCATCAGCTCGGCCACCAGGGTCTTTTCCCACATATTGCGGTAATCTTCCCAGGTGAGACCAGCATTGTCCGCCTTGGCGTCGGTCAGGGTGTAGACGGTCTGCCCCTCCTGCATGGAGTCGGCATACGTAGCGTACTCCGAGAAAGCCGCCTCAAACAAACGAACCTGGCTGGTACCGCCATACATCACAGCGCTGTTGACCGTGTCGCTCCAGGTCTGGCCGATGATGCCGTCGACATACTCACTGGAAGTAAAAGCATTGACCGCCGAGATAATATTCCAATGGGTGTAGTTGGCGGTGCTGTGGGTCGCCACAACCAGATCGATGTCGGGATAGTGCTCGTTCATGTACTCACCAATGCTGTCGATCATGGTCATCCACAAGTGGGTCATGAGCTTGGAGGACATATAGCGCGCCTCAGCCGAGCTGGCCGGATCGACGAACTCGGTGCCGTAGTAATCGAACCACTCCTCTTTAAAGCCCTCACTGTACTCCGCGCCGATAAAGGATTCCGGCTCCTCCACAGCGATAAAGCCAGGCTCCAGCTTGCACAGGGTATCGATCAACTGAATCTTGTACTCACGGTAGTAGCGAGTGGGAACCATATAGGGCACAGTCGTACCGCCGCCGTGATAGTGGATTGAGCCGTCCGAACGCTTGCAGGCGTCAAAATCCTCTCGCTCAGGGTACATCGAGAAGTATTCCACACCGTTGTCACGACCGCCTGCCGTCATGATGTCCAGCGATTCCTGCGCGCAGTTCTGCTTGCTTTCCTTCCAGGAATTAAACTGGGTCTCTGCCCCCGCAATGGTGCCTATGTAGACCATGGTGGAATCCGACTGTACGTCGTCCGTGGCGGTGTAATTGCCCGCCTGTTGGAACGTCGTGCGGATGGGACCGGGGTCGGTCTCTTCTCTGGTCTGGGCATAAGCCATCGTATCGGTAGACCAGGGAATGGATACTGTACCAGATTTCTCCACAGGAAACACCTCGATCAGTTCAACCGAATACTGTAAAATCATCAGAGCATCGTTTGCATTCACTTGATTGTTGCCGTCGACATCCGCACTCTCGAACGCATCGCCCTCGAGCACGGACAGATTGACCGAGTGCTGCAACGCCGCCAAGGCGTCGGCAGCGTCAATGTTGCCGTCGGCGTTAGGATCCCCGTAATTGACCTCGGCCGACGCTGAGAATACCGACCCGAAAAACAGGGTGGTACACAGCATCGCTAGGACCAACAACAGGGACAAACCTCTCGAACGTTTGCCTTTCATACTCTACCTCCTACCTATTACCAGTGCCAATCAACAAGAGAGACGGCTGACTATACTCAACGCACCCTCTTATGGTTTCTTAGTATAGCATTCACAGAATGGTTTGTCAACCGCTTTGCATTTATGATCATTGTGAATGCATCCTCCAAAATCTGTAATTGATCGGAGCGAAAAATCGTTACTTACGACAACGACAGATTGCTCCGATATTCTGTGGGATAGCACCCCGTTAGCCGCCGAAACACCGAGGTAAAGTGGGAGCTACTGCAAAAGCCGGTCTCTTCCGCGATGCAAGCGATCGAATCGTCGGTAAAAATCAAGCGTTGCTGAGCCAGCGTGATTCTCCGGCGGCACAGATATTCGTGCGGGGTCTGCCCGGTCTGCTGGCGAAAAAGGCGTTGAAAGTAATAGGGGCTCAGACAGGCTTCCTTGGCCATATCAGCGATGGTAATGGGCTCGGTTGCCCGCCGCTCAATGAGCTCCACCGCCCGCTCGATGCATGGATCCCGCGGCAGCGAGGTATACAGCACGGTCAACAGGCGGTAGATTTCCGCCGAGATGCCCGCTTCGGCGACGTCCCCTTCCCGTTGGGAAAGCTCAAAAATCAGCTGCCATATTCCTACACACTGCCCCCCTGCCTCAAACGACGGGCCGCGCCGCGCCCAGATACGGCGGCAGTATTCTGCGGCGAGCGAACCGTCAAAATGGAACCAGACAAAATCCCAATGGCTGCCTGCCGTACCATATTCATGATACTGGTTGCAGTCAATGAGAATCACGCTGCCCCGCCGTTGTGGGTAATCCCGTTCGCCATAACGCAAGCGCCCCTCCCCGGCCAGGGTATAAGCAAAAAGCAACTGCGGCAAGGTGTCTCGCCGGACAATATAGTCTGTCCCCGCGTCAAAATGCGCCGCGCCAAACAGCCTGATCCACGGCCCATCGGCTGAAGTGCTGGGAGTGTGTGCCGAAAACTGAAGCACGGCCCCTGGATCGGCATATTCATACAGCATGCACAAGCCCCCTTTATCTGTCATTTCTATGGTCCTGGGAGAAATATCCATACTTTTCGGAACAACGATGGCTCTTACGCCGTTTCATGGTACAGCGGGTGGTCAAAAACAATCGCCGGACCGGATAAGATTCAATCGGTTATCCGGCCCCGTATATGCAGCATTTTTTTGCTGTTTTTTCGCACGGGCTTAGCTGGCGCTTCTTACCAAAGCCTGCTATAATAACCGATAATACAGCCTTTTGATGGATTCGTCAAGCTGTATATGAGAGAAAGCATACTTTTTATTCACCATGGCAGGATGAGGGATTGGTCGCGGCAATCCAATAGCCGTTTTAACCGTTTTTTTGTATTGCCGCCGGAACGCGCCCCAGTATCAGGCCATAGAAACGGGAGAGGATTGTTATGATAAAGCCTATCCGCGAAAAATGGCCCGGCCGCATGACCGAGCGGGAGCGTTTTAACGCTCAAATGCACTACCTTCCCTTTGACCGTACGGTCAACATGGAATTTGGGTATTGGGATGAAAATTTCCATACCTGGAGTATGTTCCGGGACAACGGCATTGTCAACAACGAACAAGCCGACCAATTTTTCGGCTTCGACCGCATGCCCTTTTTGATGGGGGATATCTGGATGAATCCCCCCTTTGAGCCCAAGGTTGTAGAACAGACCGCCACCTCCAACATCATTGTGAATTCCGACGGCCTGCTCGCTGAGGTGCCCAAGGACGCCCACGATACCATCCCCCACTATATCCGCTCCTCCATCGAAACGCCCGACGACTGGAAAAAGGTCAAAGCCGAGCGGTTCCGGCTGGAGGGCCGCAAGGTGGATATTGAGGCTTTTCGTAACCTTCACCCGGCCGACCGGGATTATCCATTGGGGGTCTATGTCGGCTCCATGATCGGTAAAGTTCGGGATATGCTTACCTTTGAGGGGCTGTGTTACGCGGTTTACGATTACCCCGCCATGGTGGAGGATATGGTGGAAACCGCCTGCATCCTCGTCGAGCAGTACCTTGACCAGGTACTGCCCCACTTTGATTTTGACTTCGCGGCGGGATGGGAGGATATCTGCTTTAAAAACGGCCCCATCGTCTCGCCCCAATTTTTCCACGACGTTGTACTGCCCCGTTACAAACGCATTCACAAAAAGCTTCAGGCCCACGGGATCGATATCTGGTATATGGACTGCGACGGGGACATCCGCCCCATACTGGATTCCTTTCTCGAGGGCGGCGTCAACTGCATGTTCCCCTACGAGGTCAACGGATGCTGCCATCCGGCCGAGCTGCTGCGGGAATATGAAAAAGACCTGCGCATCATGGGCGGCGTAGACAAAATGCAGCTGATCGCCGGAAAAGACGCCATCAAGGCTTATCTTGAAAGCGTCGCCCCCCTGGTAGAGCGCGGCGGTTATATCCCCTTCTGCGATCATCGCTGCCCGCCGGACGTCAGTGAGGAGAATTATCTTTATTATCTGGATCTCAAAAAGGAAATGTTCTGCTGCTAAGCCATGGTATTCACGCCGGGCGCCGGCCTTGCCGTAGTCGCCCCACACGAGTATTTTCCATTCCTTAGCCACTATCTTGTGGCCGTCATTCATACCGCAGTAAATGGAACGAAACCCATATCACCTTGCCTGCGCATCCGGCGGGCAAGGTGATTCTGCTTTTTGGACCGCCGCGGCAAAAGCCTCAATGGAATGGGTGCAAATTTCCCGCACAGCATGGCCGTCCAGGGCCTTAACCGCCATTTTGGCCACCAGCTTATCCAGCCCCTTTTGCCGGTCCAGGTCAAGCTCCCCTCCAAAGCTGTCGGTACATACCGCCCTCTCAAGCAAGGCGGCGGGGACATTGCTCTGGAAAAGGGCGTCTTTCTGCTCAACAAAGCAGTTGCAGATAAAATAAGCGGCCTGCATTTTCGGCAATAAGGCCTGATGCGACCGTATGTAACGCCGCGCCGCCGGGTGCAGACGCCCCAACCGAATGCTGCCGCCCACAATGACCAGATCATAGCCGGCCGGGGATGGCTGCTCCCGCGTCAAATCACAAACCTCGACGGAATGATCGGACAATAGCCCGGCTAGCAGGGTCGCGCACCGCATCGCCGTGCCGGTTTTAGATGCCACAGCGATTAAAATGTGTTTTTGTTTCATTCAAAAAGCCCTCCTTTTTCATACGGTACGTTCGTTATACCGGCGGCTATCGCCTATCTGCCGGTATGTTCTATCCCCGAACGGGAAGGATCGCAGATATTGGGTTGGTATGATATTGAGAAATAATACGTGGTAATGAACCAAAAAGCTGAAACGCTTCTTTTTCATTGCTATCTTCATATAATGCGCAACCAGGGCCTCATCAGAACAGCGGACGAACAAAAGATAGACGTTCGTTTGTATCAGCCCATCCAGGGGCATGCGGCTGGTTTTTCGCTTTCACACAAGGAGCTTCCTTACGACATTGCCTTTTTCCTGATTTGTTCATGGAGAACTGGCGCCGTCGGCAGCCTCCGATCTTTTCACCGCTGAATCCATCTTTGCCCCGGCAACCCTTCTACCTAGTTTTCCATTGGCTTAACCAAAATTGGGACTTCCCATAAACAGCAAAAGACGCGGCCTTCCCTATACGGGGAGACCGCGTTTTGTTTAAACCGGATGGATCATTTTTTCCATATCGACGTGATCGCCGTCGATTCCATATTTTTTATTACGGCGTTTTTCAAAAAACTTTACCGCGACTTGACCGAATTGAGCGTAGGAAAGAACGTCCTCCTCCTGCTCAATCCACTGCGCAGCCTCAGCGCGAAGCTGCTCGAGCTCGGGCTTGAGCTGATCGGCAGGGCGGCAGGTAATGGGGGTATCGTCGCCAATGATTTTCTTGCGGAATGCATCGTCAATGGGCACCGGCGTCTTGCCGTACTCCCCACGCACGAGCGCCTTAAACTCCTTGGTTACCATCTTATAGCGCTCGCCCATAATAATGTTGTATACCGCCTGGGTGCCCACAATCTGGGAGGACGGGGTAACCAGCGGCGGGTAACCGCTGTCGGCGCGGACCTTTGGCACCTCAGCGAGCACCTCGTCGAGCTGATCCTCCTTGCCCGCCTGCTTGAGCTGGGAAACCAGGTTGGATAGCATGCCGCCCGGGACCTGGTAAATGAGGGTGTTTGCGTCGACGCCCAGCATTTTGGGATTGAGCAGCCCGCTCTTTAAATATTCCTCGCGCAGCGCGGTAAAGATGGGGCGTACCTCATTGAGCGCGTGGAGGTCGAGCCCCGTGTCGTATTCGGTGCCCTGCAACGCGGCCACCATCGACTCGGTAGCGGGATGGGAGGTGCCCAGCGCCAGCGGGGAGAGGGCGGTGTCAATGACGTCGGCCCCCGCCTCGATCCCCTTGAGCATCACCATCGAGGCCAGGCCCGAGGTGTAATGGGAATGGAGCTGAATGGGAACCTTTACCGTCTCCTTGAGGGCTTTGACCAAATCATAGGTCGAATACGGGGTCAAAAGGCCAGCCATGTCCTTGACGCAGATGGAATCCGCGCCTGCGTTCTCCAATTGCTTGGCGTAATTGGTAAAATACTGGATATCAAAGACCGGGCCGGTGGTGTAGGAAATGGCCGCCTGCATATGGGCCCCTTCCTTTTTTGTGGCCTTAATGGCTGTCTCGAGGTTACGGATATCGTTGAGCGCGTCAAAAATGCGGATGATATCGATGCCGTTGGCAACCGATTTCTGGACAAAATACTCGACCACGTCGTCGGCATAATGGCGGTACCCCAGCATGTTCTGGCCACGGAAGAGCATTTGCAGCTTGGTCTTGGGGCATTTTTTGCGGATGGTGCGCAGCCTCTCCCATGGGTCCTCATCCAAAAAGCGCAGGCAAGCGTCGAAAGTGGCGCCGCCCCAGCATTCCAGCGAATGATACCCCACCTTGTCCAGCAGCTCCAACGCGGGCATCATCTGGTCAATGGTCATCCGGGTTGCGATCAGCGACTGATGCGCGTCTCGCAGCACCGTTTCGGTAATTCCAATACGTGGCATAATATCCTCCATTCATCCGCGGAGCCAACCGGCAGCACAGGATAGGCGATGGTTTCGCGCATACGCATCCCCAGCTTCAAAAAGCGCCTGCCACCGGCCTCCGGCGGTCATCGTTTACTGCAGGGAAACCAGGGGCTGGCCCGCCTCAACCGAGGTGTTGGCGGCGACATGCACGCCGGCAATCACGCCGTCGTGCGGGGCCTTGATTTCATTCTCCATCTTCATAGCCTCCAAAACGCAGAGCACGTCGCCTTTGGCAACCGTATCGCCGGCCGCAACCTTGACGCTCAAAATGGTGCCGGGCATGGGGCTGTTGATGACCTCCGCGTCAGCGGCAGGGGCTGAAGCGACCGCCGTGTCCGCTGCGGCAGGGGCCGCAGGAGCAGCAGGAGCGGCGGCCGGTACGGGCGAGGCAGCCGGTGCAGCAGCCGCAACAGGGGCGGCGGCAGGAACACCAGCCGGCGCAGCGGCGGCGCTGCCAACCTCTTCCACCTGAACATCGTAGGTCTTTCCATTGACGGTGATCTTTAAGTTTTTCATCAGCTTAGTTCCTCCCGATACATAAAATGAATACGTTGGATTCGGTTCATCATACTTTCAAAGCTTACAACGGCATATTGGCATGCTTTTTGGGCAGGTTGGATATCCGTTTGCCCGCCAGCATTTCCAGCATCCGGTACAGACGCTCACGCAGCGCGCTTTGCTCCACCACGTCGTCCACATACCCCATTTGAGCCGCTTTCAGCGCGCTGGCCTCCACAGCCTCATATTCCGCAATCAGGTCATCCCTGCGCTCTCCCGCCGCGATACGGTCGTTGTACAATATCGACGCCGCCGTCTCCGAAGGCAGGGGCGACAGAACCGCGTCCGGCGTGGCCATGACCACGTCCATGCTCCCCCGGCCAGCCAGCACCGACAGAGCCGGGCCAGCCGCCTTGCCGGTTACCACAGAGATTTTTGGCGTGGTCGCCTCGGCATAGGCGCTCGAGAGCATCGACGCGTCGCGGATGCCGCTATGCATCTCGGCCTCAACCGACCGGGCAAAGCCGGAGGTATCCACCAGAGTGATGATCGGGATGGAAAAGGCGTCGCAAAAGCGGACAAACCGGGCGGCCTTGCGGCAGGAGTCGGCGCTCAGCCGGCCGTCCTCGCCAGCGTTGGTCGAGACCATGCCCACCGTAATCCCCATCAAACGGGTCAGCGCGGTATGAATATCCTTTCCGAACTCGGAGGCGATAGGATAGATACTCCCCGCATCGGCCAAGGTGCAGATGGGGCATTCCCCTGCCTGGGCGTCGGCTGCCTCGGCTGCGGGGACAGCAGACAGGTTGTTGCTTGGCAGCATGGATAACAGGGTGCGGGCCGACTCAATGGCCTCGCTCTCGCTTTGGGCAAGGACCTGGGCGGTTCCGCTTGCACAGACCGCCTGCGCCGAACCGACGCCGGCCTTCTCCCCGCCAAGGATGGAGGGGGCGGTCAAATACATCTGCGCGCCCTCGCGAATAATCACCACATCGGCGGCGGCGGCCATCAAGGCTGCGCTGCCCACGCAAGCGCCCAGCACAAGGGAGACCTGGGGCACCACGCCCGACAGACGGCCGGCGATCCGCATCAGCTCGCCATAGGCGCCCAGCGCGTCCAGCCCCTCGGCCAGATGCGCCCCATTGGAATCGTATATGCCAACCACCGGCAGCCCCGTTTTCTCCGCGAGCTCATACACCCTGCGGATTTTCGCCGCCTGTGCGCGGCCCATGGCGCCGCCGTTGGCCTCAATATTCTGGGAAAAGGCGTAAGCCGGCGCGCCGGCCACCGAGCCATAGCCGGTAATGACCTCGCAGTCCTCCTCCCCGTTTTTCGCAAAAACATCAAGCTCGGTAAAAGTGCCCTCATCAAACAGGGCGCTTAACCGCTGGTAGGCAGCCGAACCGCCAAGACTGGCGCGGGCCTCCTCAAGGCTTTGGGAGACAGATTTATATTCCATTCCAATACCTCCGTTACCTGGATTGAGAACAAATTCTGAAACGATTTTATTATATATCAAAATGCCTCAAATAACAAGAAAAATATACCACTAGCGAAGGTTTTTTCGCAAACCGCCCTTTTGGCCTGGTGGGAGCGCGTGCTTGGACTCGGATATCAGCGAACGCACCTCCTGCTCGGTCAGCTCCCTCCATTTTCCCTGCGGTAGCATGCCCAGCGTAAGACTGCCTACCGCCGTCCGCTTCAGGCGCGTCACTTCCAGCCCGACCGCCTCGCACATTTTACGGATTTGGCGGTTCCTTCCCTCTTGCAGCACGACCCGCAGCACCACGCGGGCATCTTCCTCGACGAGCGGGTCAACCTCGCAGGGGGTGGTCGGCCGGCCGTCGATCACCACGCCGGCGCGCAAAGCATCCAACTGCTGCGCGCTCACGGGAGGGCGCACGGTCACGCGGTAGGTTTTCGGCACATGGCCGGAGGGATGCATCATGCGGTTGGCAAAGTCCCCGTCGTTGGTGCACAGCAGCAGCCCTTCCGAATCCCGGTCCAGGCGGCCGACCGGATAAACCCGCACCGGCACGTCGTCGAGCAGGTCGGCCACGCACCGGCGCCCCATTTCGTCGTGCATGGTGGTCACAAATCCACGCGGTTTATGCAGCATCAGGTAATAGCGGCTTCCCTTTTCGCGCCGGATCCGCCTGCCGGCGACGGTCACCACATCCTCCCGGGGGCTGACCTTGTCGCCCAAGATGGCGATGCGGCCGTTGATTTTCACCTTTCCCTGCTCGATGAGTTCCTCCGCTTTCCGCCGGGATGCGACCGAACACTCCGATAAATATTTTTGCAGCCGAATACGGTCGTTTTGCATGATACCGTTCCTTTCCAGATCAAGAGCTCCATGTGGGCTTCTGCGGTGAAGGGAATGGGAGCCGGCCACTTTCACCGGCCGGCTATGATCCCACGGGGCGACGCCTGAGGCACACGGAAAAGGTCGCTTTCCACAGCCTCAAAACGGCTCCGTCTACCCATCGCCAACAACCACAAAAAAGGGCGGGGAGCTCCCCCACCCCTTAGCAATCCGTTTAGCCTTCGTACTCGACGATCTCCGCCGACTCAATCACGACATCCTCGATCGGCTTGTCGGTGGCGTCAACTTCGACGGCCGCGATGGCGTCCACCACGTCCATCCCGTCGAACACCTGGCCGAATACGGTATGGCCGGCGTCATCCACCCGGTAGCCTCCGTCGAGATAGGCTGCCCCGCCGTATTGGGTGTACAGATCGCGCACCTGCTGCGGCACGGCGTCGACGTCGTAACCGAGCTGCGCCTTATACAAAGCTTTATTCGCCTCGTACGCATCCCATCCCTCAAAGGCATCCGCACCGGCCTGCACGATAAAGAACTGGCTTCCATTCGTGTCCGGCCCGGCATTGGCCATCGACAGCGCGCCGCGCAGGTTGAGCAGATTCGCATTAAATTCATCCTCAAAGGACTCGCCCCAAATGCTCTCGCCACCCCTACCGGTGCCGGTAGGATCGCCGCCCTGGATCATAAAGTCGTCGATGACCCGGTGAAAGGTAATCCCGTTGTAATAGCCCTCGTTGATCAGGCCCTCAAAATTCTCCACCGCCTTTGGCGCGGCATCGGGGAACAGGCGGATGCGAATGTCCCCCATCGAGGTGTGAAGCACCGCGATCTTTTCCCCGGCCGCGGGAAGGTCAAGCTGATACCCCGGCGCCAGATCGGCCGTGGTATCCGCATCCGCTCCCGTACCCGAGTTGGAGCTTCCCGCCGAGTTGCGCTGACAGCCCCCCATTCCCAGCGTGAGCAGCAGTACGGCGGCCAGCAATGCCGACCGAACCTGCCGGTGACGGGCGTTTTTCTTATAAGAATTCATGTTACGACACTTCCTTTTCCTTATATTGTACCCATTTTGCGTTGGATAACCCCCGGCTTCCTGGTTTCGATATTCAGCACCATATAACATCCCCAGGGTACCGGGCGGCAGACCAGCGGCTCATAGCCTCTACGAACCAGCCGGCGGGCGCTGGCAACCGCCTCATTCTCGCGGGCAAAGAGGCCGTAATACGTCGGCCCGCTGCCCGACAGCGAACAGCCCAGCGCTCCGTCCTTTTCCAGCAGCGCTTTGATCTTTTCGCATTTTTCCCGATTGGCCACCTTGTCAAAGGCGTTGCCCAGCGCGCCGGCTACCAGCGGCAGCTCCCCTCGCTCCAGCGCGGAGAGCATGCGAGGCGTTGCTTCGGCGGGCTTGCTGGCGTGGCTGTCATAGCGGGCGTACATCGCGCCGGTGGAATCCTTCTTACCCGCCTGCACGAGAACCAGATGGCAGTCGGGCATGGGGGCGAGGGCGCGAAGCTGTTCCCCAAATCCCTCGGCCAGCATGGTGCCCCCCAGCAGGCAAAAGGGGACGTCGGCCCCCACCGACGCGCCCGTCTCGAGCAGCTGGTCGATCGACAACGGGCTTTCAAACCATTGGTTCAGCCCAAACAGGGTCGCCGCCGCGTCGGCGCTGCCCCCGCCCAGGCCGGCCGCGACGGGGATTTTTTTAACCACCTTCAGCCGGATTCCCTCGGGCGACAGGCCGGCCGCGGAAAAAAAGGCCATGGCGGCACGATGGACAATATTATCCTCCCCTTGCGGGAGGTATTTGGGGCAGTCCACCTCGACGGCGCCCTCGGCACGCGATAAAATGACACGGTCGCAAAGCGAAAGGGACTGCAGCACCATGCGCACCGCATGGTATCCCCCCGGCAGCATCCCATCGATATCAAGAGTCAGATTCAGCTTGGCGGGAGCGACCACCGTCAACTGTTTGCGTGGCATTGCGTTTCCTCCATCCCGGACAAGATCGGTTTCTCTTTCTCGCAGTCCTCCAAAAAGGCCCGGATGCGCCCCAGCGCCTCGCGCAGGTGGCCCAGCGAATAGCAATAGGAGACCCGGATAAAGCCCTCCCCGCATTCGCCGAAAGCAGTCCCGGGGACGACCGCGACCTTTTGTGCATACAGCAGCCGCTCGCAAAACTCATCCGAGCTCAGCCCGGAGGAACGGATGCAGGGGAAGACATAAAACGCCCCCGCCGGCTCAAAGCAGCTCAAGCCGATCTCCCGCAGGCCGCTGACCACAAAATGCCGGCGCGCATCGTACTGCCGGCGCATGTTGGCAATATCCTCATCCCCGTCGCGCAGCGCGCTGATGGCGGCATACTGCGAGGTGGTGGGCGCGCTCATGATGGCGAACTGATGGATTTTGGTCATCTGGGAGATGACCGGCGCCGGCCCGCAGGCATAGCCCAAGCGCCACCCGGTCATGGAATAGCATTTGGAAAAGCCGTTGACCACCACCGTCCGCTCCGCCATGCCGTCGATGGAGGCGATGGAAACATGCCCCTGCTCCCCATAGGTCAGCTCGGCATAAATCTCATCCGACAAAATAAAAATATTCGTCCCGCGCAGGACCTCGGCAATGGCCTCCAGATCGGACCGCCGCATCACCGCGCCGGTAGGATTGTTGGGATAGGGCAGGATCAAAACCTTGGTCTTATCGGTAATCTTTGACCGCAGGCCCTCCGGGGTCAGGCGGAAATCATCCTTTTCATAAGTCTGCAGCGTAACCGGAACCCCGCCGCACAATTGGACGATGGGATTATAGCACACAAAGGAGGGCTCGGGAACGAGCACCTCGTCGCCCGGGGACACCAGCGCGCGCAGGCAGCCGTCAATAGCCTCGCTCCCCCCCACGGTCACAAGGATTTCATCGTGGGGATCGTAGCGCAGGCCATAGCGCCGCTGCATGAATTTAGCCAGCTCCTGCCTGAGCTCCATCAGCCCCCAATTGGAGGTGTAGCGGGTTTTCCCAGCCTCCAGAGAGGCGATGCCGGCCTGGCGGATGTGCCAGGGGGTAGCAAAATCCGGCTCTCCAACGCCAAGGGAGATAACCCCCTCCATCGAGTCGGCTATGTCAAAATATTTGCGGATCCCCGACGGCTTGATCGCGCGCACGGTCGGGCTCAGCAACGTATCGTAGTTCATCAAAACGAGAAGATCCCCCTATCGTCGTCTTTCTCCCCGACCAGGGCGACCCCCATGTCCTTATAGCGGCGAAGCACGAAATGCGTGGCGGTCGAGAGCACGTGCTCGAGCGGCGACAGCCGTTTGGCCACAAACATCGCCACCTGCTGGAAAGTGCGCCCCCGCACCATCACGGCAAAATCAAATCCGCCGGACATCAGATAAATACTCTCGACCTCGTCAAAGCCCATAATCCGCTTGGCGATGGTCTCAAACCCTTCGTCAGGCTGCGGCGTGACGCGAATCTCAATGAGGGCGGTGATAAGGTTGGAATCGGTCTTTTCCCAGTTGACCAACGGCTTATAACCGCAGATAACCCCCTCCTTCTCCAGTTCCCGCACGCGGGCCTCCACCTGCTGCTCCGGCAGGCCGAGCATGGCGGCCAGCTCGGCATTGGTGTAGCGGGCGTTATCGTTGAGCAACTCCAAAAGCTTATCGGTCATGCGATATCATCCTTTCCTAACGTGCTATTCAATCGGCACGGGCATAGGCTCCCGGTGCTGATACAAGGATACGTACCGGAATCCGGCCTGCAGGGCGATTTGCAGCCCATCCTCGATGTTTGCTCCCACGTCCTCACAGCAGTGAGCGTCCGCCCCGACGGTGATATACTCGCCCCCCAGCTCTCGAAATCTCCGGACGATCTCAAGATGGGGCAGCGCCTTGCCATAGGGCTGACGCAGGCCGGAAGTGTTGATTTCGAGCGCTTTACCATTCGAAGCGAGCGTCTTTAAAATCTCGTCGATAGGCTCGCTCCATTGTTTGAGGTCGATGTCAATATGCTCGACGCCAACGATATACCGAAGCGGATAAGTCAAATGCGCCAGGCTGTCGAACCGGTTCCACCGGACCAGTTCGTAAATCTCATGAAAATACCGGTCAAGCAGCTCACGGGGATCCTTCTGTGTGTAATCGACCTTCCAAAAATCGGCTTCCCCCTGCACGTTGTGAAGACTGCCGATGACAAAATCGTAAGAGTTGGCCGCCAGCGCGTCCTCGGCAGCCTCTAGATTTTGCAATGCCTGCCCCAACTCCATCCCTGCCAGCACAACCAGCGAGCCACGAAACGACGCCCGCGCCTTGACCGATTCAAAAAAACTTTGGCGAATGGCCCGGTCGAACCGATCGGTTTTATACCGGTTGCACTCACAGTGGTCGGTAATCGCCACAGCGCGCAGGCCGCGCCGCTGGGCGTACTCGCACATCAGGATGACCGAATGCTGCGCGTCGTCGGAATTGTCGGTATGCATATGTAAATCCACTCGATTTTTCAATGGCATTGGCGTCACTCCTGTTTTGCCGGCCGGGTGTAGCTATGGGATCCTACCCGGTAAGACGAAAAACTATAAACAAATATATGATACCACAAACCGGGGGAAATTCCTAGCCTATTTTTAAATGGCCGCTCAATCGATGTATTCCACCACGTCATCCCGTTTGTCAACCGCGGCGACAGGGGCGGACGGATACCCCAAAGCGGCCATGCCCAAAACGATGTGATTGGAGGGCAGATGCATTCTGTCTAACACCGCTCGTATGGCGGGCACATCGCAGTTGCCCTTGAGCTGGTTGATCCATACCGAGCCAACCCCCAACGAGTGCGCTGCCAGAAAAATATTTTCCAAAGCGCAGGCGCAGTCCTCGGTCCCGTGAGGATTCTCCCGTTCGTTGGAAGCCAAGATCAGCGCCGTTGCGCCGTAAAAGTTATAGTCGCTCCCCCGATGGAGGTGAGCGGAAATAGCAGCCGCCAGATCACGCAGGCATTCTGGATTGCTGACTACCGTGAACTTCCAGGTCTGCCGATTCATCGCGCTGGGAGCATATCGCGCGGCATCTGCCAGCTGTTTTAAAATGTCCTTCTCAATCTTCTGCGCGGTAAACGACCGCACGCTTCTTCGGGTTAAAATCGCCTGCAGTACTTCATTCATGACAACCATCCTTTCCTATGCCTTATCGGGCGCATACGCCCGCTCGGTACATGCCTCCAGCAGCCTATCGGAGGGTTAATACAGCCTTACGCGCCCAACCGGTAGCCACGGAATGACGCGTAAGAGACGAGTACGCCCCCAGTTTTATCCTATAAAAGCATTATCCCCTATGCGGCCATACTGCCTCGGGAAATTTCCCGGCGGCGTGGCGCAAAGCGAATGCACGTACCGTAATCCTATCCGCACAGCCGCCAGGAACATACGGTGTACCCAGCGGCATTCTAACATGGCCGCAGGCCGGTGAGAAAAGCCAGAATACAACGGCCGTTTGCGGCTATGCTACCATGAACGCAAAGCATGAGTGATATCTTACGCGCATGGCCTCCGGCCCGTGCTCAAAATCAATGTATTATAGCCGTCTGCGGCTATTATACCACATAAAACGAACAAAAAGTGAATCAAATGAAAATAGATCCATATTTTTACTTTCCCCTGATACTTTATGGCTGGGCAGGACGCGGCAAGGAGGTTGTTATGAATGGGACGATAAAAGGTCGGCATTGCATTCAGCCCGCCCTGAAATCCATAAATCTTACCAAATTTCATATTGATTTGTGAGTGTTTGTGTTATATAATGTTCAATACAGGCGATGGGACATGGATGCAATTAGCCTGTTTGACAAAGTTCTCGCAATATCGTTCGGAAAGGGGAATTTCACATGCCAAACCGTAGGTTTCGCCGGCTATGGTCTGTTTTGCTTGCTACGACCGTCATTCTCGGGATGGCTTCCATTCGCGTTCAGGGATCGATTCAGGATGACAAGCTGCTGTTGAAAAGCTTCGACGCGGCAAATGGCGTTACGCTTCCGTACCGGCTGTATGTCCCCGAAACCATCGCAATGGACCAGCCGCTGCCGGTGCTCCTTTTTCTGCATGGGGCCGGTGAGAGGGGGAACGATAACAGCCTGCCGCTGATAACCGACTGCGAGCTGCTCAACCGCATCATGAATGAGCCCGACCGCTATCCCTGCATCCTTGTCATACCGCAGTGCGCGCAGGACGCCCAGTGGGTGGACACCCCATGGAGCGAGGGAAACTATTCGGTGGACGAGATTCCCATGAGTCGCTATTTAACAGCCGTAAAAGAACTGCTCGCCTCACTCGAAGAGGAATATCCCATCGATCCCGGCCGCCGGTACATCACCGGGCTTTCCATGGGAGGGTTTGGCACCTGGGATATGATCATGCGTTACCCGCGGACCTTTGCAGCGGCCATTCCCATTTGCGGCGGGGGCGATCCGACCCAGGCGCCCCGGCTGTTGGATATCGCCATTCGCACCTATCATGGAAGCGCCGACGCGGCCGTGCCAGTAGCAGGCACACGAACCATGGCGGCCGCGATGGAGCTTTACGACGCGCCTTTGTTTGCCTACACCGAGATTGCCGGAGCAGACCATGGCATCTGGGGCGATATCTATCGCAGCGAGGAAACGGCCGAGTGGCTCTTTGCTCAGCGGCGCGACGAGTCGCTGTTGTTCTGGGGCGATCCCGACCAGGATAATCGCGTGACGGCTAACGACGCCCTGCTCGCGCTGCAGCATTCGGTCGGGCTCACTGCGCTCCGGTACGAAGACGCCGACGTTGCCGACGTCAATATGGACGGCCAGATCAATGCCTCCGACGCCCTCTGGATGCTACAGCATTCGGTGGGGCTGGTAGACCACTTTCCCGCGCAGGAGGAGCCGGTTCAGCGGACATAACCTCACCGATCGTGAAGCAGTTAAGAAGCGCCCCGATTGGAACGTCCCGCACAAATCGCCTACCGGATGCAAGAGGCAACAAAAAAGGCCGGATGCAAAAGCATCTGGCCTTTTGATTATGCTTAACATGGTGGAAAGCCAGCGTCTTTCAGGCGCTGGCTTTCCTTCTTATACCCTTTGAGGGCTCCTTCATGCCATTCGTTTATGGGCGGTCCTGCCTTCGTCTTAATCCTTGGCGGGAGGATATTCGTTGCCCAGAAGATACTTTGCAGGCTCATCCTCGTCGATAGCCGGGAACCGGCCGGTTGGGGCAAAGAACCGGTTATCGGTGGTATCGTCGTTGCACTGGGACACCTCGCCCACAAGCACAGGGCCGTGCCCCTCCTCGCCCCAGAAGGAATGGTAGAGATACTTGGTATTGGTCAGGCTCTGGCCGGGCTCAAGGCGGATAACCGTACCGGCGGGCACGGTATAATGCCGGCCATCGACCTGGATTTCAACATCCTGATCCGAGAAGCAGGGGGTGTCGGCCATCTCCCGGTCGCTGTCCGCCGCCTGGTATACCTTAATCAGCAGGTTTCCGCCCCCGCGGTTGATGATATCCTCCTGCTTATACCAGTGGTAATGATAGGGCGTCACCTGATTTTCCTGAACAATCATGATTTTTTCGGCATATACCTTATGATCGTCCGGATTCTTCAGGTTGCCGTTGCGCAGGGTAAACAGGAACAGGCCGATCTTTTCAAAATCGCCGCTGCCAAAGTCGGTAATGTCCCAGCCGAGCATGTTGTTGCGAATTTCGTCATACTCGTGGTTTTTCTCCTTCCACTCCTCGGGAGTGAAGTAGGCAAAGGGCGGAAGCTTGAATTTATATTCGTTCAAAAATTCAATGGCATTTTCAATGATGGCGTTGATCTGGCTGCGTTTCATAACATACATCTCCTTCGTGTAAAAATAAGCCGGCGCTTAATCCAGCGGCACTTCATCCTGATGCTCTTGCATGAACTTTTCAATTTCGGCCAGGGGCTTGATGCCGGTGGAAGCGCCCATGGCCATCACGCAGTGAGTGCCCACCGCATTGCCGAGCTGGGCACAGCGCCGAAAGCTGAGATTCTGCGCGAGGCCGGCCAGGAAACCGGCGCAGAAGGAATCGCCCGCCCCGGTGGTATCCACCGGTTTGACCGACATATAGGTGGGGGCGTAATAACGCTCTTTGCCCGCTTCGCATATGTAAGCGCCCTTTTTGCCCGCCTTGATGATGACGTTTTTGACCCCCCTGGAGAAAAAGAAATCGGCGATGGCGTCAATATCGGACACCCCCGCGATCTGCTCAGCCTCCTCAATGCTGGGCATGAAGAGATCCAGATAGGGCAGGGCCGGCTCGACCCCCTTGAGCCAACGGCCGGTGGGATCCCAAGCGGTATCCATTACGGTGTATTTCCCCATTTGCTGCGCCTTTTGGAACATGCGTGCAGCCGGCTCACCGTCCAGCTTATGCGTCAGCAAAGCGCCGGCCAAAAAGACAATGTCGCATTCCTCAATCAGACGGTCGGGAATATCGCTCTCCACCATAGCGGAGGTAGACCCGCCGTTGTACAAAAAGCTGCGCTCCCCCTCCGAGTTGACGCAGACAATCGAAGTCGTGGTCTGCACCGCAGGATCTTTATCCACGCCCGAAACATCCACGCCGGTGTTTTTGCAGGTATCGTAGACAAAATTGCCAAACAGGTCCTCGCCCAGCTTGCAGCACAAAGCGACCGGCACGCCAAGCTTGGCAAGATCCATCGACGCATTGGAGGCGCAGCCGCCCACAAACATGGACGTCGAATCGATAAACTGGAGCGCACCCGGCTTGGGAAGATGATCCACCGGCTTAATCATGACGTCGGTGGTAACCGAACCAATACAAAGAACTTTTTTCATCATTGACCAAACTTTCCCCCCGGATATTTCGCGGCGGAAAAAACCATCCGGGGCATGGCTCCCGCTGGGTTGAAAAAAGCGGCCATCGCTCTCTCCAATCCAAAATCAACTATATTCAAATTATATAGCAACAGGGGCAAAAGTCAAGAGCAGTTTGTGACATTTTGCGCCCAAAAAGCAGCGTCTCGGATGCTGTTTCGGCCTTACACACGGCTGGTAGCCATCCAGCGCCGCAGCGAAAGCAGGCCGACGGATAATCATGGTTCGCGAGTAATTCGCGCGTTTTAGCCGCAAATGTGCACCTACTGCAATGCCTCCTCTCTGCCGGCGTGCAGTGTCCCCCACAAAAACTACGCGCCGATATAGCCCCCTCAGCCCTGCGACAGGCGCTTGAGTATCCGCACATCCCGCCCTGCAAACTCCAGCATTTCATAACAGCCGACAAAACGGGACAGCAGGCGTTCGGTGTACCGGCTTTCGATTTCCCGCAGGGTCAGGTTGGTACTCACGATGGTCGGACGGCTGGCCAAGATGCGGGTGTTGACGATATTATACACGGCTGAGACGACAAAAGCGGATGGAAACTCAGCCCCCAAATCATCCAGTATCAGAAGATCGCACTGCTGGAGCTGCCGCATGGTATCCCCATCCTTCTTGCCAAAGTGCTCCCTCTCCAGGTTCTCCAGAAAATTCTGCGCTGAGCCGTACAGCACAAAGTATCCCCTGGCCGTGACCTCCTTGGCGATCGCCAGGCTCAAATGAGTTTTTCCCAGTCCGGTTGCACCGATAAAAAGCAGATTCCCGGCTTTTCGGTCAAACGAACCGGCGTAGCTTCGACACCGGCTGAAAACCTGCTCCATCCGCCGGCGGGGCGACACCCCGCGTTCGTCTGCTTCTACCGGGTAATAATCCATCGAAAAGCGCTCAAAACCCGACTCCTCGAGCGGCGTCCCGCCGCCGAGCTCTTTGGCGAGCATTTCCCGCTCGAGCCGCAAAACGCAATCGCATACTCGCCCTTCCACCCGGCCGGTATCCTGACAGCGCGGACAATGGTAACTGGGAGCAAAGCTGTCCTGCGTTAGGCCGTCGGCTTGGAGCAGGCGGTCCCTTTCCGCACGCGCCTCGTCGTGTTGCCGGCGCAGCGCGTGGACCTGGGTCTCGCCCCCCGTCATAGCCGCCTTCAGCCCGGCCGAAGCCAGCTTTGCCATCTCCCGCTCAATCTCACGGTATTCCGGGTGGCTAGCCAAATATTTGTCGTGCGCCCGCTCCGCGGCCGCTTCGGCGGCGCATTTGCGGCGAAAAATAATTTTCAGGGCTTCGTCCCGGTATTTGGTGCGCTCCATCCAGTTCTCCCCTTTCGCTGCGTCCTATCAGCATCCAGCATAGTTACGATTGCGGCTTGTCACCCAGCAGCTTTTGTATTTCATCCATATCATAAGAAGTTGCCCGTTTGTTGCTTGCGGCCGTGTTCCGCGCCTTTTTCTCCCGATCCTCACGGGCCTGGTCGGGCGTACGAATCCCCTTTTTCTGCCATTGGTCGAGCACCTTGTTGATATAAGGCAGGCTGCATTTACCGGTGGCGTCCACACAGGCGTCGTAAGCCAGCCGCAACATCTGCGGGGTAAAATGCCACTCGTCCAGCCAACGGGTCGCCATAGCCTGTTCCCGCTCGGATGGCTGCCTGCGCTCCATTCCAAAAGCCTTCTGCACCTGCGCCCAGGCCTTGCGCTGCCGCTCCAGCTCCGATAGCTTGCGCTCGGCTTTCTCGAGCGAGTCGATCTCCTCCTGCGCCCAGGACAACGCCACCTTTTCCACATACCGGATATTGCCCTTCCCCTGCGCAATGCTGTATTCCAGGATCATCGCGATGACCTCCGCCGGCAGGCCCTCGGTATCGTGCAAATAGACCAGTGTGGACATCTCACCCGCCGAAATGGTGCGCCCCAATCTCAGCTGAGCCTGCGCGAGGAGCCACGCAATCTCCTTGGACTGCTCGCCTCGGGCAATGACCTCATCCCGCGACGGTTTTGCTGCCGGCGGCGCTGGACGGCGCGAAGGACGGGCGGGTTTTGCCGGTTCCAACGTCTCTTGTTCCTGCTCGCGCTGAACCGAAGGCGCAGCCATTTCCGGATTGTCCGTATTTGCAACCAAACCGGCACTGATCCAGTACTGCATTGCGTCCGCCAGATCCTCCGCCGCAAGGCCGAGCATCTCTGCCAAACCCGACGGTTCGCACGCCTGTTCCGGCCGCGCAAGCAAACACAACAGCACCTTGAGTTGAACCGCACCCGCTAGTCGGATATGTTTGTCCACCACCTCGGTGGGCACACCAAACATTCGGCTATATGCGGCTGGTGAAATCATATATCCCATCTTTGCCTCTCCTGTAACAATCGAATCTATCACGCGATCCCCAACAATTTACGAACAACACCCCATATTAATCAGGCCCGAAAAGACCGTTAGCCATTGCCCTGTTATCCGGCAGACCGCCCTACAACAAAAAAGCTGCCCGACAGGACAGCTTCAAACCGACCGGATCGTCTATTTTTCCAGCGACTGTTCAAGCAGGGCTTTCGCATGATTCACCATTTCCCGCTGATCCGAAGCGCCTAATTGCCGGAACAGTAAGATCAAATCCTGTTCGGATTTTTTCAACTGGCTCATCGCCACCGACTGATTGGCAGGATAATAATTCTCCGTACCATCCCGCATACGATCCCCCATCTCGCTCAGGAGCTCGTCGACGCTTACATTAAAAAGGTGAGCCAATCGCAACAGGACATTAGGGTGCGGCTGAGTTTTGCCTATCTCATAGCAGGAATAGGTCGACCGATCAATCCCCAAGGCATTTGCAACCTGCAATTGACTTAACGAACACTGGGTTCGAAAGGTTCTCAAATTGCGACTCAGCATGCATATCACTCCCTTTCAATTACAGTTTATATTATACGGTCGCTGAGTTCCGATGTCAATCAAATTCTTCCCATTTTCCAAGGTTTTTCGCGTGTTTTACAGGATTAGGCAACCGCGTGAAATGAGTTCTCAATTCCTATAAAATCAGGCGGATATAACGTCGGTAATAAATCATTTATCTAGCTGCTCAAAAGAATTTTGAAATAAGGGTAGCATTTCGTGTCACACCTATGGTATAATAATTATAATCTATTATTTAAAGCCATATGCAAACGATCCCCATGGCACGGTGCGTCATGGAGCAATATTTTTCAAATTGTAATGATGCACTCAAAACGATCATAGAATGGTATCGTTTGTTACAAAAGATACTATCATCCATATGGGGGCGCAATGGTTTCGACGGGGACTTTGAACTAAGATCAGCGGGCAGCGTTGCGGACACGCTTTAAACGCCGCAAACTTTGAATGAAACGACAACAATAAAGTTGCGTACGCAGCCTAATTAGGCTGCCGTTCTGCCCCGGAGCACCGCGGCCGGGGGCCAGAGCGTCACGAAGCGGTGAACGTGAATGAGGGAGTGCTCCGTACCTCGTCACGGCGCAGGAGCTACCACAGCGGTAAGCCTGTCAACCGGCGTACCGTGCGGGAACCGAAAAGGATTGACTGCGCCCGGAGAAAATTTTAGGAATTGGTTTTCGGACAGGGGTTCGACTCCCCTCGCCTCCACCAGTTGCAAATCCCTGACAAAATTGATTTTTTGTCAGGGATTTATTATAATAAATTATCATATCTGAAAGGTGTGGTCTATGATGAAAAGTTTACGGTTTAGAGGTAGCTATATTTAGCGGATAAAATAAAGTCCATTTTATCCGCTCATCAATATAAGAAAGAGGATTAAAAATGGATTATAAGACTATTATTGCAAATCTTACTGAAAGCAAATTTCTAATTAGTATGACCCCGATTGAAAAGGTTGTTGAAATCGGTTTTACTTCTGGTATGGACAGCACATCAACCATTCTTGACCTTTGTTGCGGATATGGTGAAATGCTTAAAGTCTGGAATCAGGCATTTGGCTGTAGAGGCGTTGGAGTTGACATTTGCCCGGAATTTATAAACGAGGGAAATATAAGGCTCCAACAAGAGCAAATCCAGAATGTTAAGTTGGTTGAACACGATGTACTGACATGGGAATCGGATGAACTCTACGATTACGTTTGTCTGAGTGGTGAAGATTTTGGAGGATTCGAAAACACCATAACTTTGCTTGAAAAATATGCAAAGCCAAATGGAAAACTCATTATCGGCACCAGATTTTCAAAAACAGAATGTCCACCTGCTGAACTTATTGATTTTGAGGGTGAAACGCTGTCGCTTTTGGCAATCAATGAGATTATTAGAAAGCACGGCTATTTTATTACATCAATGGCAAGTGACACAGATGCCGAATGGGAACGTTATATTATGTGGAGTGCCCGCAGACATTTGGACAATCTACGAAACAATCCAGATGATAATGAGTACAAAAATTGGTGTGATAAGTGGTATGATATTTATTTCCGTATTCGCAGACAGTTTGAAGGCTATGTCACATTAGTAATAGAAAAATTATAATTACTAAAAGTCCAGAAATAGCAGATGTCTGCTGATCTTACAACCTTCGCGTCATGGCAAATCCTCCGACGAAGTAGCAGATTTTTGTTTTTGGTTTGTTCGGCACCATCAAATCGGAGTGTGCTTACGCCGTTGCTCCGCCTTTTTCACAAAAAGTCACACTCGGCTCGCTGTCGCTACCAACTTTTTGCGAGTTCGAGAGAGTTCAAATCCCCAATCCGAAAAGCCGAAAAAATCTTTTTTATGTGGCTCTCACAAAATTATCACTGCACGAACCCCTAAAAGGAAAATTACTGTTTTCCGCGGGGGTTCGTGTTGTGCGTTGAATGGAAGTAAGCCTGGGAGAATCTAACGGGTTCGATCAGCGCGAGTATGCCTCCACCATTTTGTTTAATTTATTAAAAAAGCTGGAATTGTCTTGACGGTAAGTTTTTGTTATGATATTTTATAGATACCTTCAGTTGACAAGGCTCTGAAAGGAGATTAATAATATGGGAACATCAAAAGAAGCAGAACTGATTAATGAGTTGATATCGAAATTGAATGATGAAGATAAGCTCTTATGTGAGCCGGTGATAAACGAATTGCTGGCGCTTGATTATATACCTAAAAAAAACAAAAAAAGCAACTTCGTTGTAAAATTTGAAAAGTATGGGCGAATTATTATAAAATTAGAGGTCGGTCACGACGGACTTTTAAAATTTCATATGCGATATTCTGCATGTACAGCATATCCGGAAATATTTATTAAATCAGCAATGCAGCGCAATGCAGCGTGGGTGAAGCGAGGTCAATACTGGGATAATCATGATCCAAATCATTGTTGCGGTTTATGCAAAGGTAATCCACGCCTATATCATGTCGTTCAGGATAACGGGACTGAAGTTGATACCTGCGGCGGATTTACCAAACATATTCAAGGCATAACATACCATGATGTCCCCGACATATTAAGAATGATTAAGGAGCAAGATAAATATTTTACAGAAACATTTTCTTAATTCAATGGAAACAACAACCGTTTTCTTGTGGAAATAGATAAAATTTTTTGTTCAATCATTATAACCATCATGTCATGACGAATCCGACGACGAAATAGAAGATTTTTGTTTTTGGTTTATTCTGCACCACCAAACACAGAAAAACCGCCTATTTTCAGGCGGTTTTCTCTTTTCATCCCCGAAATATCCCCGAATATCATTGGATTTTGTTCAAGACCTGGATGGCGCGCTCCTCCTCGCGGAGATAAAGATGGCTATATGTGTTCCAGGTAATCTCAATCTTGGAGTGCCCCAGCCGCCGGGCAATCTCCTGTATATTGATCCCCTCGTTTGCCAGCAACGATGCGTGAGAGTGCCGGAAATCATGGATGCGGATGTGCGGCAGATGGGCCGCCCTGGCAAACATTTTGTTCTTGTTTTCAAGGCTGGTATCCCTCAAACATTTCGGCCCACCGCAGACGCGGAATTCTTCGCTGTAGCCGTCGATCTCCTGCTGCATGGACTTTGGGGGTCCCCCAATATTTTAATAAGCGGCTCGGGGACTTGCAGGTCGCGATATGAGGAGTGGTTTTTGGGCGGCGTCTCCCGGTCAGGGCCTTTCAGCTTATGTGCGATGCTCCTGCGGACGTGAATGATATTCGCGTCAATATCCGACCATTTGAGCGCGTTGATCTCCCTTTTTCGCATACCGGTATAGTATGCGATGGCAAAGAACTCATCATACTCCCCAGCCCGTAATGGTGCCGGCCTGCTCGGCGTAGTCGCGGGCTGTAAAACGCGCGCTTTGTAGGCATAAAAAACCCCGCCTAAGCGGGGTTGGAGACAATCACAGGACAAAGCCGCTTATGATCCGGCATATGGCAGGGACATCGGCATGGCTGACAAATTCAAACTTTACCTTACCCATACCGCTAAACCAAAGCTCCAGTTCGCTGTCCAAATCCAAGACCCCGGCGGTCTCGACCGAAAAAGCCTGAATCTTGCTGTACGGGAGCGACGTAAAATCCTTCTTTTTGCCCGTCATCCCTTGCACGTTGATGGCAATGATCCGTTTGTTGGTAAATACAATTCCGTCTCGTATCCCCTGGAATGTAGCGATGATAGCTTCGTTGGGGACAAATAAGGGCGATATACTCTCCCAGAATGTATTGTCCGGCACGGGTTTGAGTTTTGCAAAGCTGGCGTTCTGAAAGTCGATCATTTTGTTGACTCCTTTTAAGTTTATTGCGCAAAATCCAGCGTGGTTATACAGCCTTTTGTGAGGGCATCTTTCCAATTTCAAGCGTTCAATCAGGCCAGATTTGGTAAAACCCATTGTGTCTAAGTAAGTTTTGGCCATTGGAACCGCCTGTCCCATCCAGTCAGCTCCACATCGATCTACCGTATACGTTGCTTATGCAGTCGAATATCCTTCAAGCGCCAACTGCTCAATAAGGCCCGGAACAGGAAAATGCCATTACTCCAAGATATGGTTCTGCTTCTCACAGCGCGTTTCATTGCCCCACAATTGCTCCAGCCGTATCACGGCCGGATGCTTCTGAATCTTCGGATATCTCATCATCGGTATCAATGATTTCTGAAAACGCGGTGTCCCGGTGGTGGAAAAGACAAAGAGCCGATGAATAACTCGTTGACGATATGGACACAGGAGGAGGGATCATAACGATTGCCAAGTTTTCAGGCCTTTTGCAAGTTTGAGGCTCTACCCGCCCATTCTCTGAAGCGGCTGGTTGACCACAGCGCCCAGTGGGGATATAAGCTACCTATAGTTGCATCTCATGCCCTCTCCTGTTTTCCCGTCGTGGATGCAAAACCATAGATTATTGTGGAACATCAAACTGAAACGCTGCCTTTTGATCGCTTAACCATGAGCCTTGAACTTCGATTTCGAGAGTCTGTGTACTGCTGGGCACTTCTACGGAATAATACCCAACCATCTTTTTGCCAGGCGAAATGGTTCCGTCGAGCGTATCCTTATCGAAAGCCAGATTCGCGTTAAGCGAATAGTCCGTTTGCACTCCATCGGCATAAGCATGAAACAACAACACAGAGCTTATGGCCTGATCCTCATTAGAAATGTTCTCGATGGTGAATTGCACACCGACAAACACATTGCCATCGTCCGGAGTAAAAAGCTGTCTCCCCTCGTTGCGTTCGATCGTATCGGCGGTAATTCTTAGATTGGGCAATTCGGCGGGTTGGTTAAGCGCATATACCCCGTCCCCTGTCGCCGAAGCCGATTCGCCGCTCGCGGTATCACTGTCGTTGGGCATTTCACAGGCAACAAAGCAAAAGCACGAGAGAAGAGCGACCAATAGAGCGAGAACCATTGTTACTACACGATTTTTCATTTTTCTCCACATCCTTTCTTTTTAACCAAATCTTACCACACTATATCTCTTACCGCAATATCCCAAATGTAGAAAAACATCGGATATAATAAGTACTTTTCACCAAAACAAAAACAACCAGGGATAACAAAACTACCGCTGTGAGATAAATCGCATTGGATTCCGCTCTATCTGGCCCTTCCTTTTTTGTTCGATTGTGTCTGGAAAGGGTTCAGCATACTTTAGGCCTGTGGGTTTGCCATGCGAATATCGATGAACCAGGGCGGATAGGAGGAAGGATATCCATATTCGCTGTTATTTCTGTGCGACAAAGAAGAATCTTTTAAACTTAAAAATCAGTTCTCCATTTTTCATCAGTGGATAAATTTCTTTGGCTTTCTCGGTGATCTCGTTTTCCAGCAATGCTCCCTTTTCGTCTCCAAGATAATCCATATAGGGGCGAATTCGTGTACCTTTTACCCATTCCACTAAGGCCTTGTGATCGGGAAGAAAATGATAGTATACGGTTTCCCAAATATCAAAGGAAGAAGAGCAGATGCTCAAAATAGCGGCATATTCGTCCGGTGTTAGGCAATCGTTGGGTGGAAGCGCAGCCTCCTGAAGCCCCCATTTTGGATTCATGGCTACTTCCTCAATCAAACGGTAGAGGGGCTCCTCGTTGTTCATCGGTATTTGTACCGCCAACAAGCCGCCGTCGTTGAGTTTGTCCATGAGGGAGGGAATCAATCTCTCATGATGGGGAATCCATTGAAGGCATGCGTTCGAAAAAAGCAGGTCGTATGTACCATCCAGCGCTTGTGCTTCGCAGAGACAAAATTCGATATCAGGATATTCCGACTTGGCCGTTTCAACCATATTGGGGGAGCGATCAATGCCGATAATTTGGGCATCTGGAAAGGTCTTCTTCAGTATAAAAGTGCTGTTTCCAGGGCCGCAGCCAATGTCAACAATGGTTTGGGGATGAGTGCCAATCATTCGTCTTGCGAGATCGATGGCCGGCTGTGTCCTTTGTTTTTTGAATTTCAGGTATTGGCTTGCATTCCAATCCGCCATATCGTACATCCTCCAATTCTTTGTTCTCATGCAGCGATATAACAATCCCTTGGCCATGATGTTACATTGCCATTAATTTCTTGATTTCAAAAACGATTGGTTCTTTTTGCGTAAATTTAAAATGGACACGTAATGGGGAATCACAAAGGTTTCCGGCTGACTGCTTAAATATTGCTTGTGTTCTTTTTCGAATTGTTCAATTTCTTTTTCGGATAAGCAGGAAGCGCCAATTCCCCTGCACGCTTTGATACGGCCATGCCAGCTATCCCGCGTAAATGTTAGGTCCAAATCGTATGTTATCGCGTTTTCAACTGTATAAAGTTCCTTTGACCACTCTGGTGTATGAATAGAGTGTCTTCTCATGCCTCCACCGGTCCAAGATGGATTGTATTTTAGCACCAGCTCTTCGCTGTGTTGAGCGATTTCGCTCTCCTCAGGAAGCCAATCCATAAACAGTATACAAAAATGGCCATTCTCTTTTAAGAGGCTGTGAATTTTGGGTACGACAATTTCTTTATCAAAATACATAAAGCATTGACACGCTGTCACTACATCAAACATCTCACTGGGGAAGTCAATGCATTCTGCTGACGATACCATATAATCAATATCCATTCCAGAAGCATGCGATAATTTTTTTGCTTGTTCAATTTGGTTGGCTGAAATATCAACTCCGGTAAACTTTGCTCCATATCGATACATATTGCGAGGCAATACACCAGTCCCGGTACCCAAATCTAGAACTTTCTGTCCAGAAGTACACAGCCCTAAATCAACTATTTTCTGATAAAAAATGTCCGGATAGATGTCTCTATATTTCGCGTACTCCTTAGATATCCTTCCCCAGTCAAATTCTTTCCCATGATCTATTTCATTACGGACAAACAACATGTTCCCCTCCTCCGGTGATGACACAGTACCCGATATAAGTATATCAAATTCTACCAATAAATCAATTCCTCACTTTGCTCCCCCAATCTGTGCCGGGTGTGCGATCCGTCCCGAAACAGATTGAAAAAACATGATACCACAGCAGGTATACTTTTTGTCGTACAAAATCCGATAAGGCCATAATATCTGTGGCAATCATTAAACGTTATGCATTCTTTAGCGATAAGGTAGAATAAGTTTCGCAAAAAGAAAAAGACAAGGTTTGCAGACCACTG
>CBCTCU010000025.1:0-43112 GCA_965145485.1 uncultured Eubacteriales bacterium
GCTGATTCCCAGCTGCCGCAGGACCGGCAAACGGCGCGCGGCGGGTCCCTCCTGCTGCGGGAGCGGGAAACGGTGTGGCGGTTCCCCTCCGGCAGGCAAAGCCGGCACGCCCCGTTGCTGCATGGGCGGGGAGTTCTGCCCATGGTTTGGTTCGCAACCCAAGTGGAAATTTTGAGGAAAGGTGCTGACGCACAAAATGATGCAACTGTTCTCCAACTTTGGTGAAATACAGTGGCAAATGGTGGTCATGTGGCTGATTGGCGGGCTGCTGATCTTTTTGGCCATCAAGAAAGAGATGGAGCCGACCCTGCTGCTCCCCATGGGGTTTGGCGCGATTCTGGTCAACCTGCCCTGGTCGGGCGCGATAACGCAAAACTACCCCACCGGTGCGGAGCCCGGGCCGCTGGACGTTCTCTTTAACGCCGGTATTGCCAACGAGCTCTTCCCCCTGCTGCTGTTCATCGGCATCGGCGCCATGATCGACTTTGGCCCCTTGCTCTCCAACCCCAAAATGATGCTGTTTGGCGCGGCGGCTCAGTTCGGCATCTTTTTCACCCTGAGCTTGGCTCGCCTGCTTGGGTTTGATTTAATCGACGCGGCCTCCATCGCCATCATCGGCGCGGCCGACGGCCCCACCTCGATCTTTGTCGCCAACTATTTCGGTACACAATATGATGGCGCCATTGTCGTTGCGGCTTACTCCTATATGGCGCTGGTGCCGATCATCCAGCCCCCCGTCATCCGGCTGGTTACGACCAAAAAAGAGCGCATGATCCGCATGCCCTACGCCCCGTCGAGCGTCTCCAAGCCGGTGCGTATCCTCTTTCCCATCCTCATCACCGTCATCGCCGGGCTGGTCGCTCCCCGTTCGGTCGCGCTGGTCGGCTTCCTCATGTTCGGCAACCTCATCCGCGAGTGCGGTGTGCTGCGCTCGCTAAGCGAATCGGCCCAAAAGGAGCTTGCCAACCTCGTCACCCTGCTGCTGGGCATCACGGTGGCGACCAAGATGCACTGGCAGGCCTTCCTGAGCGTGGAAACCCTCATGATCCTTGGCCTTGGCCTGATTGCTTTCGTCTTTGACACGGTGGGCGGCGTGCTCTTCGCCAAATTCCTCAACCTGTTCCTGAAAAAGAAGATCAACCCCATGATTGGCGCGGCGGGGATTTCGGCCTTCCCCATGTCGTCGCGCGTGGTCCATCAGATGGCCCTCAAGGAGGACGACGGGAACTTTATCCTCATGCACGCGGCGGCGGCCAATGTTTCTGGCCAGGTTGCCTCGGTCATTGCGGGCGGGCTGATTATCACCCTGGTCAGCAACATGCTGTAACCGAAAGGAGAATGTGTGATGTCGTTTGATTTGCATGCCCTGCTCGAGAGCCTGCCCATCATGGGCTATGGCATGGCGGGTATTTTCATCTGTATTGTGGCGATTATGCTCTTTATCTTTGTGCTGGGTAAAATATTCCCCGAAAAGAAGAAAAATAAAAAATAAAACCGGGGCTGTTGCCCCTTTGCTTTGTTCAGACGTTAGGGAGCAAAAGGGGCCTGGGGATAGGATCAACGAATCAGGCAGGCGGGAATTTTCCGTCTGCCTGATTGTTATTCCGGGGACACACAGCGCGGGCGGGAATGCTGCCGGCATCGTGGAAACGATATCAGCGGCCATCCTGCCCCAAAAGGAGCGATTCAGGCCAAAGAGGTCGGCCGCATACACCTTCGCCGCCCGGCAACCCCAGCGCCGCCGCGCCGCCCCAGAGGGATACTGCTTGCTCAACCGGCTTGCGGGCCCTGGCCGGTAGGGGGCACGATGGCGCAAAATCCGGCCAGCCAAACGATTTTTTATAAGAAATGAACCTTTTCGTGTTTCAATCCGTCTTATTACGTGAAAACCGGTTTTCCATCAAACGCAAGGGGGGATGGGATGGAGGAGTTTGTACGGCTGCTGGCGCAGCATAGAAACGTGCTCGAGCGCTTTGTCCGGTTCCGGGTCGGCAATTCCTATGACGCGGAGGACATTATACAGGAAACCTGCCTCAGCGCCTACCGGAGCTTTTCGACGCTGAAAGATACGGCTTTGTTCAAGCCGTGGATTCTGCGTATCGCCCGAAACAAATGCACCGATTATTTTCGCCGGTTGGCAAAGGCCATGGAAATTCCGACCGACCGACTTTCTGAGCAGCACGAGCGCTACGGGAGCATGGGTGTTACGGTAGAAAACTGCGTCGGGGAGACGCTACACAAGCTGGGAGATAAGGATCAACAGGTGCTGTATCTGTACTATTTTCGTCAGTGGCCGCAAAGCGAGATCGCAAAATACCTGGGTATCCCCGTGGGCACCGTAAAAAGCCGACTGCATACCGCAAGGGCGAATTTCAAAGCGCGCTATCCCGATCAAAACCTTGTCAAAGGAGGAAATGTTATGAAACAGCTTCCCGATCGATTGCCCGAATATAAAATCACCAAATCGGAACAGGCCCCTTTTTCCGTCCGGTTTGAGGAGCTGATGGGATGGTTTATCATTCCGCGGCTGAAGGAAACATGCACCTGGGCACAGTACGATATGCCGGGCAGAACGATGACCGGTCTTTATTCGTCCGCCGTGATCAAAAAGGTTGTCCTTCACGGGATCGAAGGGGTGGAAATCGAGACCACACACCGTGATATTGCCGGCGCGCAGGCTGGTAATGAAGTCAAGTTTTACTTTATCGCGCAGCTTACGGACGAATACTGCCGCTGGCTCGCAAACCGTTACTGCGAAAACGGTGTGGAGCATATCACGACCTTCCTGGACGGAGACGAATTCCTCAGCGCCTGGGGCGCGGGGGAAAACAACATCGGCGAGCCTGTGCAGGTTATGCCCCGCGGTATAATCACAAGGCAGGGCGACGCCGTCCTTGCCGACAGGGGCAGTGTATCCGACTGCGTCGGACGGTATGCGGTTGATCTTGCGGGCCGGTCGTATGATACGAATCTTTTAATGAGTATTTTCCAGGACGGGCCCCTCACCGAGCAGTATATTGATCAAAACGGGCGCACCGTTCTCTGGCGCCGGTTTAACCGCGACGACTGGATGATCGAACGCTTCGGGCAGAAATGGAGCGAACGGTTGCCTCACAATGAGCGCATCACCGTCAACGGTATCCCTTACGTACACTGGTACGACTGCATTAGCGATTATATCGGTTTGTAAAACAAACGAGGCAGGGATTTTTCCCTGCCTCGTTTTTGCTGCTTTCCTTGCCGCCTTTGTCACGGGGCTATCTTGGCAAAAGAGGATGATGCGGTCATGGGCATGCCTGCAATACTCTCATCAAAACGCGATCTTTTCCTCGATGATCGTCCTCAGCTCTCCCACCGGGACGCGCTGCTGCTCCATGGTGTCGCGGTCGCGGATGGTGACGCAGCCATCCTGCTCCGAGTCAAAGTCGTAGGTGATGCATACCGGCGTTCCGATTTCGTCCTGACGGCGGTAGCGCTTGCCGATGGATCCGGCGTCGTCATAGTCGACCATGAAATATTTGGCAAGCTCGGTGCGGATCGCGTCGGCCGGCTCGGCCAGCTTCTTGGACAGGGGCAGCACGCAAGCTTTATAAGGGGCAAGCGCGGGGTGCAGGCGCAGCACCACGCGGGTATCCCCCTCTCCCACCGTCTCCTCATCGTAGGCGTCGCACAAAAAGGCCAGCGCCACGCGGTCGGCCCCAAGGGAGGGCTCGATGACGTAGGGGATGTACTTCTCGTTCTTCTCCTGGTCAAAGTATTCGAGCGACTTGCCGGAGGTCTCCATATGCCGGCCGAGGTCGAAATCGGTGCGGTCGGCAATGCCCCACAGCTCGCCCCAGCCGAAGGGGAAGAGGAACTCGATGTCGGTCGTGGCGTTGGAGTAATGGGAAAGCTCTTCCTTCTCATGATCGCGCAAACGCAGGTTTTCGTCCTTGATCCCCAGAGAGAGGAGCCACTGATGGCAGAAATCCTTCCAATAGGCGAACCACTCCAGATCGGAGCCGGGCTGACAGAAAAACTCCAGCTCCATCTGCTCGAATTCACGGGTGCGGAAGGTGAAGTTGCCCGGGGTGATCTCGTTGCGGAAGGACTTCCCGATCTGCGCCACGCCGAATGGGAGCTTGCGCCGGGTCGAACGCTGCACGTTGAGAAAGTTGACAAAAATGCCCTGGGCGGTTTCGGGACGCAGGTAAAGCTCGTTTTTGGCGTCCTCGGTCACGCCCTGGAAGGTTTTGAACATGAGGTTAAACTGGCGGATATCGGTAAAATTGCACTTGCCGCAGTTGGGGCAGGGAATCTGGTTTTCCCGGATGACCTCCGCCATCTTCTGCAGGCTCCAGCCGGCGGGGTTGAAGCCCGCGTCCTCCAGCAGCTGATCGGCGCGGTGGCGGGTCTTGCACTCCTTGCAGTCCATCAAAGGGTCGGAAAAACCGCCGACGTGGCCCGAGGCCACCCAAACCTGGGGGTTCATCAATATGGCCGCGTCAAGGCCGACGTTGTATTTGCTCTCCTGCACGAATTTTTTCATCCAGGCCTTTTTGACGTTGTTTTTAAACTCCACGCCGAGCGGGCCGTAGTCCCACGTGTTGGACAGCCCGCCGTAGATTTCGCTCCCCGCGAAAACAAAGCCCCGCCCCTTGGCCAGGGCAGTGATTTTCTCCATGGTTTTGTCGGTGGCATTCATATCCCGTTTCCCTCCGTTGT
Organism: uncultured Eubacteriales bacterium; assembly: GCA_965145485.1. Taxonomy (GTDB): domain Bacteria; phylum Bacillota; class Clostridia; order Oscillospirales; family Acutalibacteraceae; genus CABQCM01. The sequence goes on from CBCTCU010000025.1 coordinate 4,705, forward strand.
GTTGCTTTGATAGGAATTTATTATAATGGCGGACGGTCGAAAAGTCAAGAAAAGCCAAGGATATTGGGCTGATGGGGGAAAGGCCCTATCGATAGGAGCGCGCCTCCCCATGCATTCAACCGGGAAAACCAAAAGGGCTTTGGGACATCCGGCCGGTTGCGCCGGAGCCCCAAAGCCCATGCAAATCCTTTTGTAGTATGGTCCAGAATGCCCCTTGGATCGTCAAGCATGGCGAGATGGGTACGTATCACCGGTGCGCATCCATCGCGGCGTTCTGTTTTGGTCGGGGCCGTGCGGCTATTTTGCCGCCTCTGCCGGGAGGGACGAGGCGATCTCCTGCTTAGCGCCGGTATCGTCCGCGCACAACCGCAACAGGATGCCGAGGAAAAACCAGAACAGCAAGGCGCATGCCGTATTGACGAAAAAGATCTCGGTCAGGAAAAGGGTAGCGATCACCATGACGGTGACGACCAACAGCGCGGTCAGGGCGACGGGGTCGTAATTTTTTCGCCCCTTGCCAAAAAACTTTTTACACACCAGCGCCACGACCAACACGATATAGCACAACATCACGGCTGCGCCGACCGTTCCGGTGGAGACCAGGACATTGAGGTAACCGTTGTGCAGCATGTAATTCCTTTGGGCGACAAAGCCGTCGGGGTATTCCGCATGGGCGATGGCGAGCTGTGCGCGGGGGGAGGTTCCAAAGATGGGATGACCCGTATAAATTTCCAGTCCGCTTTCCCAGATTTTAAACCGGAGATTGGAGATGTCGGGATTTCCTTCGACATCCGCCCTCTCGAAGGTGACCGGCTCAATTTCCTCGCTTGAAAAAAGAGACGGTGCGAACTGCAACACAGATTTCGAGGCGGGAATGGTGAAATAGACCGTAAAAGCGCAGGATATTCCCAGAAACAGAGAGACCACGACCGCCGTTGCCCGTTTAAAGTCAAGCTTAAAACAATACTTCCGGATGACAAAGAAAGCGCCGATAAAAATGGTCACGAGAAGGCACACCTCGGCTGTGCGCGAACCGGACATTATGGTATACAAGAACTGGACGATGATGTTGACTACATAAAACATACGGAAGAATATATTTTTCACCTTTGTAAAATTATACATACAAAGGAAAACCGACATGATACCGGTGATGGACGCATAGTTGGGGTCCTGGTATACGCCGAATAATCTGGATTCATAAAAGCCCTGGTAAAAGTGGTTTTCCCCGACTTCGACGGTGTACTCGATTTGAAGTGCAAACTGGACAATGGAGATGACGCTGCACACGAGCATGAAAGCGGCCAGAAGATCACCGGTAATGCGGATGGTTTTTTTAATCTGTTCTCTGTTCATCCCGCCGGTAACCGATAGAAAGACAAAAAACTGGATGGCGCAAAAAACAATGGTTTTTATATTCCCAAAAAACTCATATTGCCGGTTGACCACCGCTGAAATGAGCATCACGACGATAAACGCGGCCAATAAATACCAGTATTTCATCCGGAACATGTCTCGGGCAGTAAAAAAATCGACCGCGATAATCAAGCAACCGGCAACCGCCAGGAGGCTGAATACCAGAGAGTCGACCACGCCGGGGATTCGCGTCGATACAGGTACGATGGACCGCATGAAGAGCAGGGCAAAGAGAAAAATATACGTATATATCGATTTCGCTGTGCGAAAACCGCACAGAAAATGATCGCTTTTTACAAAAGACAACATTATATCACCTATGCTTACCAAGTCTGATTTTAAAAATATACCACATTACCAGGGGCTTGTCAACAAAAAGGACAGTTGCCTGGTGGGGACGCCGCCGAGCAAAGCGGCCAAAAGAATGCTGGCTGAATGGAAAAAAGATGGTGCTGACAAGCAATGGAGCGGCCAAATCCAACATGGCACGCATGCCATCCGCCCTACTTTGCATCCTTGCCAGCCGAAACAAGGATATGACGCTTGCATGCAGCAAGGGCGATGCATGTGAGCGAAGGTCGTCGCTGCGTTTATTATGAGCCAGCGACGGCCTTGCCAATCATAATATTGGAAAATCCAATGAAAATCATAACGCTCGTTGTGAACAGACAATCGGTTGAACGGTTTAAACAAAAAGGGCGACGGTTTTTTGTCGTTCTTTTTTGGTTGAATTGGTATCCCTGGGTTCCATTGGTGTGATATAATTTCCAAAATCGCCAATCACCATCGCCGGATGCCATGCCGGCAGGGCAACGCGCTTTGCGCCCTTTGCCGAGCGGCTGAGGCTTGGCGCGGCCCGCGGATCGCCTCCTGGCCGGAGGAGAAAGCGTCACGCGCGCTACCGACAATCCGCAGGGCGCCCGTCATGCTGCCCTGGGATACGGCATGCCGGGGGAGGCGCAGCCATCCTCATCGCGCACCGGCGGGGATACGGGCAGAAAGGAAGGATAGCATATGACAAGCGGACAACAGCATCGCGCCTTTTGGGTGGAGACCCTGTGGAAGATCGTTGCCCCGGTGCTCGAAGCCGGCAGCCGGGGGAGGCTGCGCGCCGAGATGCCGGTGGAAGGGGCCGAGGTCACACGGCAGTGGTCCCACCTGGAGGCGGTTGGGCGTACCCTGTGTGGAATCGCCCCCTGGCTGGAGTGCCAGGGGCTGACCGGGGAGGAGGAGGCCCTGCGCCAGAGAGCGGCGCACATGGCGCGCGAAACCATCCGTTACGGCGTGACGCCCGGCTCCCCCGACCATCACCCTTTTGACCGCTACATACAGCCGCTGGTCGACGCGGCCTTTTTGTGTCACGGCATTCTGCGCGCGCCGGGGGAGCTGTGGGAAAAGCTGGACGAGCCGACCCGCCGCAATCTGGTGGGCTGCATCAAGCAAACCCGCACCCGCAAGCCGGGGCGGTGCAACTGGCTTCTCTTTTCGGCCATGATGGAGGCTTTTCTCTGCATGGCCGGCGAGGACGACTGGGATCCCATGCGGGTGGATTACGCTCTGCGCGATCACATGGACTGGTATTTTGGCGACGGGATTTACGGCGACGGGGCGGTCTGCCACTGCGATTATTACAACAGCTTTGTCATCCAGCCCATGCTGGTGGATGTGCTGCGGCAGGTGGGGGACCGCTCTCCCGACTGGGGGGAGCTGCGCGAGCGGGTCTACGCACGGGCGGCCCGTTACGGCCAGATCCTCGAGCGGATGATCGCGCCCGATGGAAGCTATCCGATCGTCGGCCGGTCGATCTGCTACCGGTTCGGCGCCTTTCAGATGCTGGCGCAAAACGCGCTGCAGGATAATCTCGGCCCGCTCGAGCCGGCGGCGGTGCGCTGCGCGTTAACGGCCGTCCTGCGCCGGGTGATGTCGTATGAGAATTTTGACGATAAGGGCTGGCTGCGCATCGGCGTGGCGGGCAGCCAGCCCTCGCTGGGGGAGGGCTATATCAGCACCGGCAGCCTCTATCTGTGTACGGCCGTCTTTTTGCCCCTGGGGCTGCCGCCCGAGCATCCCTTCTGGGCGGGGGAAGACAGGCCCTTTACCTCTCAGCGTATCTGGGCGGGGGAGGATCTGCCCGCCGATCATGCCATCGGGTGTTGATCCTTAATTAGGCGCGTCCCGGCAACGCCGGCCTTACCGGGCTGTCGGAAAGTCTCGCAAGACGCAGGCAATGACTTTCGCTTGCAGCTTCTGCTCCGCTGCCCGTCAACGGGCGGGTAACATTTTGGCAAAGCTTTCTGACAGAAGGGGGATCACGTTTGCTGCCCGTTTCGCCCGATGCCGATGAAAAAGCTGCTCGACGGCACGTCTCCACCGGCTGGGGCCGGGGGATTGAGCCGCCGAGAAGTCTGCGCCCGGCTGCCTCGATGCGGCCGGGCTTTGCCTGGGGGGATGGCTTCGCCACAGCGCCCATTTTGCTGCGCAAAGGGTTAAGCCGTCGCGGCGAATCTCTGTCGGGCTGGTGGAGGCGCAAGGAGGATCGTGAGATTCCTCATCACCGGCTATCCTTGATGGCAGCCTGTTGCCGGGGTGCGGGGCGGGGAAAGCCAGAAGATGTGGCTCTCCCCAGGCTCACCGCGCGCGTGGTCATTTGGGAGCCCATATCCTCGCTTTCGGGGGGGCGGCGATCCACGCAGCGCTGCATTCTCCCGCAGCCCGTTCCCTCAAAGACGAAAGGACACAGCGTGCGCTGTGTCCTTTTTCGATGGGCTAATCCTCTTTTTCGCTGACAATCCGGTAATAGACCCTGGCGGTCAGGGCGTAAACAATGGCGTAGATCACCGCAAAGACCAGGAAGGTGATGACACAGCCCCAGATAAAGACCACGGTATTGGTCAGATTCAGCATTGCCATCAGCTTGGCGATGATGGGAAAGGCGAAAGCGACGTGGACGGCCGCGACGATCAGCGGCAGGAAAAAGACGGTCATCACCTGGCTGTGGATGGATTTTTTGACCTCCTCGCGGCTCATGCCCACCTTTTGCATGATGGTGAAGCGCTCCCGGTCATCGTACCCCTCGGAAATCTGCTTGTAGTAGATGATCAGCACGGTGGCCATCATAAACATCAGGCCGATGAAGATGCCGATGAACATCAGGCTGCCGTACAGGACATAAAAGGAGTTTCGGGATTCGGCCGCCCCCTCGGCGTAGCCGTCAAACCCTTCGTCCTCCACCATCTGGGACAGGGCGCTGGTCAGCTCGATCTGGATGGATTCGTCCGCGTCGGTGTCAAAGCCATAGTAATAGTCGAGCTCGGGCGCCGGTGTGTCGGCAAACTCGCCGTAGATATCGGCGATGGCCTGCGCGTCGGGGGTGACGACATAATAGGTGTTGATAATCATGGCCAGCTGGCTGAGGGCCACATCGATGTCATCGACGCGCTGCTTGATGGTGAACTGCCGGCTGCCAAAGGTAATCGTCTCCCCCGAAAGGCTGCCGTTGACGGTGCAAAGCAGCACCTCGTCGGGGGCGAGGGCGACCGACTTTCCGGTCATCTGGTTGTAATCCTCCAGCGGCATACAAAAGACGTTGGAATAGGACGCGGCGCTGTAAGCGTATTCCCCCGGCTGGACCGTAAAGCTTGCGCCCTGCTGAACGGTGGTCAACACCATCGAGCGGTTTTTGAGCACCGATTGAGGTTGCACGCCGTATTCCGCGCAGGCCTGTTCGATCAGGCGGCCGGCCTCTTCGGCCCGCTCGGCCGATACGTTGTCCAGCTCAACGACGATGTTGCGCGGGTACCGGGTGCGGATGAGGTCGTCCATACCGGCGTAGAGCGATACGGTGGTTGAGAAAAGCACCAGCACGGCGGTGCACAAAATGCAGATGTTGGCCAGCCCCACGGCGTTTTGCTTCATGCGGTAGATCATGCCCGATATGGCGGTGAAGTGATTGGTTTTGTAGTAATACCGTTTGTTTTTCCGCAGCAGCTTGAGCAGGGCGATGCTGCCGGCGACAAAGAGGCAGTAGGTGCCGGCCACGACGAGCAGCACGGCGATAAAAAAGAGGAAAATCGCATCAAGGGGGGAGGCGGTGGTCAGCGAGATATAGTAGGCCACCCCCAGACAGATCAGGCCGATGATGGTCATGATCCACTTGGTTTTGGGCTCGCGCTCCCCGGCGCGCCCCGCGCGGATGAGCTCGATGGGGTTGGCCAGATGAATCTGGCGCAGGGTGTTCAGCCAGGTCAGCAGAAAAATCGCGCCGAACAGGACCAAAGTGACCAGCAGGGCAGAGGGGGAAAATTCAAACTCGATCGTCACCGGGAAGTGCAGGAACCGGCACAGCACCAGAAAGACCAGCTTGGAGAGCACAATGCCGGTGGCGCAGCCCACCGCCAGCGTAATGAGGGCGACATACAACGTCTCAAAAAGCATCACGCGGGAGATGTGCCGTTTCTCCATGCCGAGGATGTTGTAAAGCCCAAATTCCTTTTTCCTGCGTTTGATGAGAAAGGAGTGGGTGTAAAACAGAAAAATAAACGAAAACACCCCGAGTACAATCGAGCCGTAGAAGAGCACCACCGAAAGGTGTGACCCGCCGTAGCTTTCAAAAAGGCTTTGGCTGCGGCGCAGGGATTCCATGATGAGGAACATGGCGATCGAGCCGATGCAGGTGAGCATATAGGGGATATAGGTGCGGGCGTTTTTGCGGATGTTGGACGCGGCCAGGCCGGGATAAAACAGAGTTTTCATCTCGGATGGAACAGCAGGCCGTCCTCCGGCGCCAATGGGGCTGCTTCCGGCGCGGCCGAAAGCCTCGGCTGCATACCGTGCCGGGGCACGATGGCGCGCGGCTAGCCCCAAAACGGGGAGGGAGGCTAGTTGTTCCGCTCACCTCCCGTCGCGATGGTGGTCAGGGTGTCGGAGATCTTTTTAAACAGTTCCTCCGACGACTGGTTGGCCCGGTAAATCTGATGGAAGACCTCGCCGTCCTTGATAAAAAGCACCCTTTTGGCGTGGCTGGCCGCCTTGACGCTGTGGGTCACCATCAGGATGGTCTGCCCCTCGTCGTTGATCTCGCCAAACAGACGCAGCAGCGAATCGGTCGCGTGGGAGTCGAGCGCGCCGGTCGGCTCGTCGGCCAGAATGAGCTGCGGGCCGGTGATGAGGGCGCGGGCGACGGCGGCGCGCTGCTTCTGCCCGCCCGAGACCTCGTAGGGGTATTTTTGCAGGATATCCTGGATGCCCAGCTTGCGGGCGATGGGGCGCAGCCGCTCCCCCATTTCCAGAAAGGATTTCCCCGACAGCACGAGGGGGAGGAAAATATTGTCCTGCAGGGTAAAGGTGTCGAGGAGGTTAAAATCCTGAAAGACAAAGCCGAGATTCTTGCGGCGGAAGGAGGAGATTTCCTTTTCCTTGATCGAAACGATGCTCCTCCCGTTGAGAAGCACCTCCCCGCTCGTCGGCTTGTCGAGGGCGGCGAGGATGTTGAGCAGGGTCGTCTTGCCCGAGCCCGACTCGCCCATGATGGCAACGTATTCCCCCGGCTCGACCGAGAAGGATACGTTGGACAGCGCCCGCACCTGGTTGCCGCCGAAACGGGTGGTGTAGACCTTTTTGAGGTTGTTGACTTCCAGCAGTGCCATACGATAGACCATTCCTTTCCGGGAGGGCGCCAGCGCCGCGGCCGCCGGCGTCAAATGCGCCGCATTGCCCTGGCCGGCCGTTGGGGGCGGGATCGTCGCCCCTATAGCCCGCGCCTTTGCGAGACGGCGTGCGCTGGATGGGTCCCTCCGATTCGTTGTGCGTCCAGTATAGCAGGCCTCTCCCCCTACCCGCCATCGATCTGGCTTACAAAAAGCGGGGGAATCTTTCGTTTTTGTAAGACGGTCTACTCGGCCGAAAGATCCAGGGTTTCCAGGCCGATGCGCACGAGCGTCCCCTCGCCTACCTGGGATTCGATGGCGATGGTGTGGGAGAGCATGGTCAGGATGCGCTTGCACAGGTACAGGCCGATGCCGGTCGACTTTTTGTCGGTGCGGCCGTTGTAGCCGGTAAAGCCCTTTTCGCACACCCGGGGCAGGTCCTCGGGGGCGATGCCGATGCCGCTGTCGGCAATGAGCAGGGTTTTGGTCGGCGCGTCGAGCGAGATGGTCACCCGTCCGCCCGAGGGGGTGTATTTCAGCGCGTTGGAGAGCACCTGCTCGATGGCGAACATCAGCCATTTTTCGTCCGTGAGCACAAAGCAGTCCATCTCGTGATACTCCAGCCGGATTTTTTTGCGCACAAACTGCGCGGCGTATTTGCGCACCGCCTGGCGCACAATGCTGTCGAGCTGGTAAAGCTTGAGATAGAGGTCGCTTGAGCCCGCGTCCAGGCGCAGGTAGGACAGCACCATTTCCACATATTGCTCGATTTTAAACAGCTCGGATTTGAGCTCGGCACTGCGATCCCCCTCCTGCCCGTCGAGCAGCAGGTGCATGGCGGCGATCGGGGTCTTGATCTGGTGCGCCCAGAGGGAATAGTAGTCGACCATGTCGCTGTGAAGGTTGTCGTATTGCGAGACGGTGCGCACCCTCTCGTCGTGCAGCGCGACGATCAGCTCGGTGTAGTCCCGTTCGGCGAGGTTGCGCGGCGGGGGCAGGGCCTCGATGCTCAGGGTGATTTCGGCGCGCAGCGCCTCCATTTTACGGTGGCGGCGTAGGTAGAGGGAGAAGTCAACCGCCAGGATGACCGCGCCGGCGAACAGGCACAGCGTCACGCCGTATTCAATCGGCTCGCCCGGCAAGCCGTATAGATAAAAGGAGACCGCAAACAGGCCCGTAAACAAAAGCAGCAGAAGGGCAATCCCCCGCCGCTGCTTGCCGTATTCCCATAAAACCCGGGGAAAAGAGGTGCGTTTCATAGCGTCCTTATCCTTTCTTGCGCTTTTTGAAGGGTGTGCGCTGCCCTACAAATGCATTACCGCCGCAGGTCATGCTGCCGGGCGCGCCGTCGGCCGCCTGGCGGGGCGGTTTGCGCTGCCCGGGTATCATTCCACCAGATATCCTATCCCTTTTTTGGTCAGGATGAAATCGTGCAGCCCGACAGCGTCCAGCTTTTTTCGCAGCCGGTTGATGTTAATGCCCAGGGTGTTCTCATCCGCCGCAGGTCATGCTGCCGGGCGCGCCGTCGGCCGCCTGGCGGGGCGGTTTGCGCTGCCCGGGTATCATTCCACCAGATATCCTATCCCTTTTTTGGTCAGGATGAAATCGTGCAGCCCGGCGGCGTCCAGCTTTTTTCGCAGCCGGTTGATGTTGACGCTCAGGGTGTTCTCATCCACGTAGCAGTCGGTCTCCCACAGCTTGGTCATCAGGGTATCGCGGCTGACCGTTTTGCCTTTGTTGGACAACAAGGTCTGCAATATTTTATATTCGTTCTTGGTCAGTTCGACCCGCTCCCCCTGATAGGTGAGGGAGGCGTCGGCCGTATTCAAAATAGCGCCGCGATGCTCCATCAGCTCGACCTGACCGCCAAAGTCGTAGGCCCTGCGCAGCATGGCCTGCACCTTGGCCGTGAGCACGTCGAGGTCAAAAGGCTTGGCCACAAAATCATCCCCGCCCATGTTGACCGCCATGACGATATTCATGTTGTCCGAGGCGGAGGAGAGAAATAGAATGGGCACTTTGGAAACCTTGCGGATTTCGCTGCACCAGTGGTAGCCGTTGTAAAAGGGCAGGATGATATCCAGAATGACCAACTGGGGATCAAACGCCACAAACTCTTGCAGCACATTTTGAAAATTGGAGGCGCAGCGCGTCTGGCATCCCCACGAGCGGATGTGCCGCTCGATGGAGGAGGCGATGACCGCGTCATCCTCCACGATAAAGATGCGATAGGACATGGGACGGTTTCCCCTTTCTGGCAGTTTGGCAGCCCGGGCGGGCTGGAAGATCGTCTGGGCAAAGCCGCCGGTAGGGCGGGAAGGATGCGTGACAGCGGTTGCCGGCACTTTAAGCGGCAGGGCCCAGGTATCGGGGACGCCGTCCCCCCCGTCGGCGTCGATCACCCGGCACCCGGGCAGCGAGACCGTGCCGGTGGCGGCCACCGTCCGGGATGACCGGCGCTGCGAAAGCGCTGGGCGCATTCCCCTCGAAGTGGGCCGGACAGGAGCTAGGGCATCCGCAAGCGCGGCGCTCACTACCCGGCGCAGATCAGCCGCGCGAGCTCGGGCATGCTGTCGGCGATGGCGTCGGCGCCATATTCGGTCAATTCCGCCCGGCCCCCATAGCCGAAGGAAACCCCGATGCAATACACCCCGCACTCCTTTGCTCCAAGCAGGTCGTATTTGCGGTCGCCCACCATGACGGCATCGGCGGCGTCAACCCCGGCGTCGGCGAGAGCCTGGGCGATGATCTCGGCCTTGACGGCATGGCTTCCGTCCAGATTGCTTCCGCAGATATGGGCAAAGTAACCGTCTAAGCCGTAATTCTCTAATATTTGCCGGGCAAAGACCGTCGGCTTGGAGGTGGCGAGGGCCAGGGTTTTTCCTGCCCCGCGGCATTGGCGAAGCATGTCCTCCGTGCCGGGATACAGCCGGTTTTCCAAAATCCCGCGTTGGGTAAAATATTCCCGGTAATAGGCGATGGCCTGATCGGCGCGGGCCTCGTCAAAGCCATAGAAATCCATAAAGGAACTTTTGAGCGGGGGGCCGACGAAGCGATTCAGCCGTTGGGGATCGGTCTCCACAATGCCGAACCGGCGCAGGGCGTAAGCCGCCGAGTGGGTGACCCCCTCGCCCGAATCGGTCAGGGTGCCGTCAAGATCGAATAAAATCAAGTTCTGCTTCATACAATAAGCGTCCGCCTTTCCAACAGCCGGTGCCAGTGGGCCGGCTGGATTGTGGGATGTCCGGCGCGTCAGGCCGCGCGATGCGGGCTGCACGGGCACACGGGCAGCCGCCGTGCACGGCAGCATCAGCGGAAAAAAACCGTTTGCGCCACTATTTCAACCCATTATAGCCTACCACATCCGCAAAGGATAAGTCAACCCAATGCATCCATTGCTTTGCAGTTTTGTGAGGATGGCGCACCGGCTTACCCGCCATGAGAGGGGAGCGCTCAGCGCTGCGCCGGCATGGGAAAGGGCAAATGAGAAAGACTCGGCGCGAGGCGGTAAAGGCAGAAAGCGATCGGGCGGCTATCCATGGCGGTAGGCGTCCCCTCATGCGCCGGCTATGCCAAAGCCAAGCTTCTGGTATGGCCGGGGACAGGGAAAAGCTTGGAAGGACAGGATTGGCATGCCGGTGGGGGAGGCCGAAAGAACATTCGCACTGCTTTTTTCTACGACTCGTTCCGGATTTTGTATCATCGCGTTAAGAAAAGGGGGTTTGGCAGCCTTTTCATTCTGCTTTGCTCGATGTATGGATGTAGCCCCTGAACCCTGCCCAGCCGGGCTGCGGTCATCTTGCCGCAATCTATCCATATAGCTTGAGGCCGGCGGCTTATGCCACCGGCCCCAAAAGATTCGGCGTTATAGATCGTCTACGTCCTGCACCGGCTTGCCGCCGTCGAGAGGGACGCCGGTATAGCTGCCATAAATGTCGGTGCTGCTCTTCAAGTCCTCTTTGGTGTTGGTGACCATGCCCGGGCGCACCGAGGGCAGCCTGACGCCTTCGGGCTGGTCGCTTTTTTTCTTTTTCCACTTATCAAACATGGATATCATCTCCCTTTTCAAAAGGTGCGTAAGGAGACGGCGGATTACGGCCATAGCGCCTGCCGTCACAATTATTGTGTCGGAAAAGGGGCGGGATTATACTTTTCAAATGACCGACGTCGTGATATAATAACCGCGAACGGCTATTATATTAGAGCCGCAGGCAACTATGGTATTCTATTTTAAGCCAGGGGCCACGGCCATGTGCGTCGGCTATCATTCCCCCTTTGCGTTCACGATATCCTAGGCACTGCATGTATCGTGTTGCGATTTTTGACGAGAGGATGCCAGCTTAAATACAGGGAATCCTGCTCGGTATCCGCCGCGTGATTCCCTGTGGCCGGGCTGCGAATCCGCAGACGAGAAAGTGGAAGTTTCCCCACGCCGGTTCCACTGGGACTGGGTTGGAAGGCGTCATGCTTTGCGTTTTCCACAGTGGACGCAAAAAATCAAGGCGCGCGAACAGCTATGACGGTGGGAATGCCCCGCCTTGTTGCGTGACAAACATTCGAAACAAGCGGTGCGCGGGGGCTGCCGCAGAGAAACCACGGGCATGGCGGCGTCGCCGGGAATCCCGCTACCGTGCCCCCTGGCGGCGCATTTGCGTGCAAGAGGGGTGATGGCGGCGTAGGGGCGCGCAAAGACAGCCCGGAGAGTATAGCTCGCCTCTTGATATTGCCCGGCCAATGTCGGGGCCGGGGGATTTGCATAGAAACATCATAACGGGATAACGGGCGGCGTACCCTGCTGCAATGATCCCAATGCGGCCGCGGCTCACCCCGGCGCGCTGCGGGTCGGGGGTGAGCCAGTGTGCGCGCTGTCGAGCGCATGGAATGATCGATAGCAAAGGAAGGTGTTTTATGGAGGCAGTACTATGGGCGGCCGGAGGTACCGGCTTTACCTTTTTGATGACCATGCTGGGTTCGGCGCTGGTGTTTTTGTTTCGTGACAAAATCGGCGCGGGGATACAGCGGGTGTTTTTGGGCTTTGCCGCCGGCGTGATGATTGCGGCGTCGGTTTGGTCGCTGCTGGTGCCCGCCATTGAGGAGGCGCAGGCAAGCGGTTGGATCGGCTGGATCCCGGCTGCGGGCGGCTTTATCCTGGGGGTTGGCTTTCTCATCCTGATGGATAGCCTGCTGCCTCACCTGCACGCCGGAGCGAGCAGGCCCGAGGGCGTGTCCTCCTCCTGGAAGAGAACGACGCTGCTGGTTTTTGCCGTCACGCTGCACAACATCCCCGAAGGTATGGCGGTCGGGCTGTCCTTTGCGCTTGCCTCGCAGCATGGAAGCGATCCTTCCCTTTACGCGGGGGCCATGGCGCTGGCCATGGGCATCGGCATTCAGAACTTCCCCGAAGGGGCGGCCATTTCCCTCCCTCTGCGGCAGGAGGGGCTGCCGGCCTGGAAATCGTTTTTATATGGGAGCATCTCAGGGGTGGTCGAGCCGATATTCGGCGTCCTGACCGTGCTCATTGCGGGAAGCATCCAGCCGTTGATGCCCTGGCTGCTGTCGTTTGCGGCCGGCAGCATGATGTATGTCGTTGTCGAGGAACTGATACCCGAGGCGCATCTGGGCGAGCACTCCAATGTGGGAACCCTGGGGGTCATGGCCGGTTTTGTCTTGATGATGATTCTGGATGTGGCGTTGGGATAAGCGATGGCATGGGCGGTCCGGTCGCATGCCGGGGGCAGCGGCAGGGGGCTGTGTCCGTTCGGCGGCCTGGTAGGCTGCGTCGTCCATGCAAAAACAATGTCTCAAAACAGGGCGGGCAAGCCTATGGCTTGCCCGCCTTTGTTGTATGGAAGGCACGTTTTGGATACTGGAATATCGAGCAGTAGGGGCCATCGGCGGGAGGAAAACCGGCGCAGGCGCGACGCCAACGGGCGTTTTTCCGCCGCAACGGGAGTCCGCCCGACAGCCGGCGCGGTTTCTAGCCCACGTGGAAAGGGGCGAAAGAAAACCGCCGGCGCCTTTGGACGCTGGCGGCGTATTGCTTTTTGAATTGACCTACCTCTGCGCGATCTCCCTGCGGTTTTGATGTTGCCTGACGCCCGAGTGATCCCAAGCAAAAGAATGGTGGGGATACGCGCGTCAGCAGGGCGGCAGGGTGCGGAACAAAGGGGGAATTTCGGGCATCAGCTCATTGGACATCACCGACAGGATATGCTCGAACTGCTCGACCTCCTCGGGGGTGAAGCGCTCCTTGACACGGTCTGCCACCACCTCAAGATAATGGTAGCTGATGTTGTAATAATCGTGGAATTTCTGTGTTACCTCCAGGTGATACTCCCGCTTGTCGGTTTCGGACTGGCGTTTTTTCAAATACCCTTTTTTGATGAGGCTGTTGACCTTATAGGCCGCGTTGGGGGGAGAAATCCCGGCGAAAGAGGCAAATTCGTTGACGGTGGGGGAGCCGAGCGCGTAAATAGCCTCCACACAGAAGGTTTCCACCGTGGTCAGGCTGGCTTCCCGGTCCTCAAAACGGGTAAATACCTTTTGATAAAACTGCATTTTAAATTTATTGTAAACTTCAACGAGCACCTGTTCAAACATGTGATTCCCTCATTCGCTGTCGGATTGCCGGAAAAGAAGCTGGCCCGATTGTTAATCGAGCCCTGCGCACGTCTGGCCCGGCAATGCCGGTTCTGTCTTACTGCTTGAGCGCAAAGGTCAGCTCGGCCGTCGCGGCGACCTGGCCGTCCACGCTGGCTACCGCCTTACCCATGCCCACCGGACCATGCCACCGGGTGATTTCACAACGCAGCTCAAGCACATCGCCGGGCGTCACCTGCCGCTTGAACCGGGCGTTTTTAATCCCGCCAAAGAGGGCGATTTTCCCCTTGTGCTCCTCCATGGACAGGATTGCCACCGCACCGACCTGCGCCAGCGCCTCGATAATCAACACGCCGGGCATGACGGCGTACTCTGGGAAATGCCCGCAGAAAAACGGCTCGTTGACCGAGACGCATTTGATGCCGCGCGCCGACTGCCCCGGGGTCATCTCGATGATTTTATCCACCAGCAAAAAAGGATACCGGTGAGGGATAATTTGCTTGATTTGATCGCTGCTGAGCTCCATATTTCTTTCTCCTTTCTAGGATGCAGAAGGCGATACCCCAGGCTTGTGCAATGGGTTCGCCACAAAGCGCCGCCCCTCGCTGCCGCAGCCTGGCAGCATTATCCGCAGGGGATAAGCCGGCCGCCGCTGGAACCATGGGGCCGCTTGGCGGCCACACATCCTTCGCCGACCTACGGGTGCCTTAGGGCGATAGCGCCCGGCGGCCGGCGCGCAAAACCGCACCGTCAGATGGGTGTAACCCGCCCGGCAACAAGGGCGCGGCGATGCTCGCATCAAACCCGGCGGAAGATCAAAGTGGCGTTGTGCCCGCCGAAACCAAGGGAGTTGGACATGGCGTAATCCACCTGCACCTTGCGGCCCTCGTTGGGGACAATGTCCAGGTCGCAATCCTCGTCGGGCACCTGGTAGTGGATGGTGGCGGGGATGAAGCCGTCGCGCAGTGCCAGCGTGCACAAAATGGCTTCCACCGCGCCCGAGGCGCCCAGCAGATGGCCGGTCATGGATTTGGTCGAGCTGACCATCAGCTTGCCGGCGTGGTCGCCAAACGCGGTGTGGATGGCGGCCGTCTCGCACCGGTCGTTCATGGGGGTCGAGGTCCCGTGGGCGTTGATGTAGCCGATATCCGAGGGAGAGAGGCCCGCGTCGGCCATCGCCTCGCGCATGCACTGGGCGGCCCCCTCGCCGCCCGGGGCGGGGGCGGTCATGTGGTAAGCGTCGCAGTTGGCGGCGTATCCGACGATTTCACCCAGGATATTGGCCTTGCGCGCTACCGCGTGCTCATAATCCTCCAGCATCAGCAGTCCGGCGCCCTCCCCCATCACAAAGCCGCTGCGCTCCTTATCAAAGGGGATGGAGGCGCGCTGTGGATCGTTGTTGGTGCACAGCGCCTTCATGGAGGTAAAGCCCCCCATGCTCAGCGGGGTGATGGTGGCCTCGGCGCCGCCGCAGAGCATGACGTCGGCGTAGCCGTCCCGAATCAGGCGGAAGCTGTCGCCGACGGCGTTGCTCCCGCTCGCACAGGCGGTCACCGTACAGCTGCACATGCCCTTAAAACCGTATTGGATGGCGATTTGGCCGGCGGCGATATTGGATATGACCATGGGGATAAAGAAGGGAGACACCCGGTCAAACCCCTTTTCCTCCCCCTTGGTATGCTCGCTTTCGATGGTGCCCAGCCCGCCGATCCCGCTCGAAACCAGGACGCCGCAGCGCGCGGCGTTCTCCTGCTCGATATCCAGCCCGCTCGAGCGCATGACCTCGTGGGCCGCCACCATGGCGAGCTGGGTATAGCGGTCCATTTTCCGCAGCTCTTTTTTGTCAATGAATTCCTCAAAGGCGAGATTTTTGACCTCGCCCGCAATCTTTACCTTCTGCGCGCTCGGGTCATACAGGGTGATGGGCCCGATGCCGCATTCCCCCTGCTGGACCGCCTGCCATGTCTGCTCCACATTGTTGCCCAGAGGGGTGACCGCCCCGAGCCCTGTGATGACGACTCTTCTTTTCATATTTGCAACCATGCCTTTCCTGTTACTGAAGGGAGAATCCTCCCCTGGTTTACATTCCCATACCGCCGTCGACCCCGAGCACCTGCCCGGTGATATATCCCGCGGCGTCGGAGGCGAGGAAGGCCACCGCCTTGGCGATATCCTCCGGCTTTCCAAACCGGCCCAGGGGGATGGAAGCGAGGAACCCCTGCTTCATCTCCTCGCTGAGCGACCCGGTCATATCGGTTTCAATAAACCCGGGCGCGACCGCATTGACGGTAACCCCCCGGACGGCGAGCTCCTTGGCCAGCGACTTGGTCATGCCGATAAGCCCCGCCTTGCTGGCGGCATAGTTGACCTGGCCGGCGTTGCCGTGCACCCCAACCACGCTGCTCATGTTGATGATCCGGCCGCTGCGCTGCTTCATCATAATGCGGGCGGCCAGCTTCATGCAGAAAAAGGCCCCCTTGAGGTTGACCGAGAGGACCTTGTCCAGATCCTCCTCGCTCATGCGCAGGATGAGGGTGTCGCGGGTGATCCCGGCGTTGTTGACCAGGATGTCGACGCGGCCAAACTGCTCCATCGCCGCGTCAAAGATGCGCTGGCAGCCCTCCATTTGGGCTACGTCGGCCTGCACGGGCAGGACCTGCACGCCCAGCGCGCGGCATTCCTGCGCGGTTTGCTCGGCGGCGGCCTGATTGCCGGCGTAATTGAGCACCAGGCTGACCCCCTCGCGGGCCAGCTCGAGGCAGATCGCTTTCCCGATCCCCCGGCTGCCGCCCGTCACAATGGCGGTGCGCAAAGTGGATGTTTCGGTTGATTTCATAGCAATCACCCTGCCTGTATCCCCGGCGTTTCGCCCGATGGGACAGGCTTCCTTTCTTATGAAGTAACGTTATGAAGTAACGTTTTGTACTGCCATTGCCGCCAAAGCCGCTGGAAACCAGATGCGGCAGGCGTTGGCTTGAGCTCTGTCCATCGGCGCGCGGTCCCCGCATCCAGCCGCCGGCGATACGCCCGGGATGTGGAAGGTGCGCCGCAATCACGCAACCCAACCGGTCGGGGTGGCGGCTGCGCCGGTGTAGGGGCCAGGATACGCTTTGCGCCCGGCCGGACGGGCCGGCTTGCATGCCTAGGCGTTTTTCAGCTGCTCGATGGCTGCGCGCAGGGAGGGGACGTCCTCCACCACAAGGGTGCGGATCTCCTTGGCGGTCTTGCGCACAAAACCCGACAGGGCCTTGCCCGGGCCGACTTCTAAAATGGTGTCTACCCCCGCGTTGGCCATCCAGCGGATAGTGTCCTCAAAGCGGACGCTGCTCTGTACCTGCCGTACCAGCAGGCCGGGCGCCGTCTCCCCCTCCTCCATCGGCCGGCCCACGGCGTTGAACAACACCGGGAACCGCATGGGGCCAAACTCGACGGTCTGAAATTTTTCCCGCAGGGCTTCCCCCGCCGGGGCCATCAGAGAGGTGTGAAAGGGGCCGCTTACCTTCAACGGAATGCACCGTTTGGCCCCCTTTTCCAGGGCGAGGGCGCTCGCCTTTTCGACCGCGGCGGCCTCCCCTGCGATGACGAGCTGCCCGGGGCAGTTGTAGTTGGCGATCTCACACAGGCCGGCGTCCGACGCTTCCCTGCAGGCCTCCTGCAAGGGTTCCCGGGCCAGACCCAGCACGGCGACCATGCCGCAGGGGATATCGCCTACCGCTTCCTCCATGGCCCGGCCGCGGAAGGCGGCGAGGGGGATGACCGTCTGCTCGTCAAAAACCCCGGCGGCGTAAAGCGCCGAGTATTCGCCCAGGCTGAGGCCGGCCGCCATGCAGGGGGCGATTCCCTCGTCGGCCAGCAACCGTGTCACCCCCACCGCGAAGGCAACCATGCACGGCTGGGTAAACCGGGTCCGGGCCAGCTCCTCCTCCGGCCCCTCGAAACAGAGCTTTTTGAGGTCAAAGTCGACCGCCGCGTGGTCCAACACCTCGCGAAAGCGGGGATAGGCCTCATAGAGGTCGGCCCCCATGCCGGCGTGCTGGCTTCCCTGGCCGGCGTAGACAAAGGCTAGTTTCATATTCGTTCCTCCGTATGTATCGGGCCGTCCGCCGCGCAAGGCGGCAAAAGGGCTTGCCCGCCATTCGTTGTGATCGGATCGCCGTCTATCCTCTTATGAGCTGTGAGTTAAGCCCGGCGGGATTACGCCATCGTCTGCTCAAGCTGGCGCAGGGTCTGCTGCGCGCCGGCGGCCAGCTCCTCAAAAATGGCGCGGATGGGCCGGATCTCGTGCAGCATCCCGGCGACCTGCCCGGCCATGAGCGATCCGGTCTGGGTATCCCCGTCGAATACCGCGCGGCGCAGGGAGCCGAGGGTATAGCTTTCCAGCTCCTCCTTGGAGGCCCCCTCCTTTTCCCGGCGGACGTATTCCCGGGTCATGCGGTTTTTAATGGTGCGCACCGGTACGCCGGCAATCCGGCCGGTGACGATGGTGTCGCTGTCCTTAGCGCTTAAAATGGCCTGCTTGTAGTTGTCGTGGATCGGGCATTCTTCACTCACCAGCAGGCAGGTGCCCAGCTGAACGCCCGAGGCGCCCAGCGCAAACGCGGCGGCAAGCTGCCGGCCGTCGGCAATCCCGCCGGCGGCGATGACCGGCACGTCCACCGCGTCGACGACCTGAGGTACCAGCGCCATGGTCGTCATCTCGCCCACATGGCCGCCGCTTTCGGTGCCCTCGGCGATGATGGCGTCGGCTCCGGCCTGCACCATGCGGCGCGCCAATGTGGCGGCCGGCACGACCGGCATGACCATACAGCCGGCCTGCTTCCACATGGGGATGTATTTGCCCGGGTTGCCGGCCCCGGTGGTGACGACCGGCACCCTTTCCTCGGCGGCCAGCGCGGACATGGCGTCGGCCTCGGGGTGCATGAGCATGATATTGACGCCGAACGGCTTGTCGGTCAGCCGACGGCAGGTGTGGATGTGCTCGCGGAAGGTGTCGAGGGACATCCCCCCCGTGGCGATCAGCCCCAGCCCTCCCGCATTGGAAACGGCGGCGGCGAACTCGCCGGTGGCGATATTGGCCATACCGCCCTGAATAAATGGATACTGGATGCCCAGCAGCTTGTCCAGCCTCATGGCTCTGCTTCCTTTCTATCGTGAAAATGGATTATAGCTCTAAATAAACCCCGCCCCAGGTAAAGCCGGCCCCAAATCCGACCAATATGACCTTCATCCCCGGGCGCAGCAGGCCGTCGGTGATCATTTCGTCCAGCGCGATGGGGATGCTGGCGGCCGAGGTGTTGCCATAGCGCGCGAGGTTGAGGTAAAACTGCCCCTCCCTTGCTCCCAGCTTTTTGACCACGTGGCGGATGATGCGCTCGTTGGCCTGGTGGCAGATGACATGGTCGACCTCGTCCAGGGATAGGCTGGCCTGGTCGAGCACCTCGTTGATGCAGCGGGGGATACAGTCGACCGCGAAGCGGAAAACGTCGTTGCCCCGCATGCGGATATAAGATTTCCCCTCCTGATTGATGCCGGGGCAGCAGAGCGCCTCGGTATCGCCCCGGGCCCCCAGCACGCTGAAGTAGCGGTGGCGGTCGCTCAGCTCGACCACCGCTGCCGCGCCGCCGTCGCCAAACAGCACGCAGGTCCCGCGGTCGGTATAATCGGTGATGCTGGAGAGCCGCTCCACCCCCAACACCAGCGCGTACCGGCGCTCGCTTTGCAGCAGGAGCCCCCGGGCCACCTGCAGGGCATACAGAAAGCCCGAGCAGGCGGCGTTGACGTCGAGAGAGGGCATGTCGCAGGGAAGGTCGAGCGCCTTTTGGATTAAGCAGGCGGTGGAGGGGGTGGCGTATTCGCCCGTAAAGGTGGCGGTCACGCAGGCGCCCAGCTCCTTGGGGTCAATGCCCGCGCGCTCGAGCGCCTGCCGGGCCGCTCCGACGGCAAGATCGAGCTGGGTTTCCCCCTCGCAAAGATAGCGCTGCTTGATACCCGTTCGGGTGGTGATCCATTCGTCGCTCGTTTCCACCAGCTTGCTCATGTCGTCGTTGGTCACCGCCCGGTGGGGCAGGCACCGCCCGGTAGAGATGATATGCAGTCCTTTCATAGGTCCATCCATGCCTTTCCGGCGCCCGACGGCGCCATGAGATGACGGCGGCTTTGCCGCCGGTACGATTCCACCCTCTCAGCCGGCCGCTGCGGTGGTCAGCCCTCCTCCCGCACGGGGGCCGGGGAGGCGCCCATAAAGCGGAATTTCTTATACCGCTGCGCGCTCAATGCGGCCCCACCCAGCTTTTGCAGCCGGGACAAATGGTCGCTGAGCATCCCGTCCAGCGCGAGGAAAACGGCGGCCGGCTCCCGCTGCGCGCCGCCGAGCGGCTCCGGCACGATGCCGTCAATCATGCCGAAACGCAGCAGATCCTGCGCGGTCAGCTTCATCAGCTCGCAGGCCTCGGCGCTGCGTGAGGAATCCTTCCACAAAATCGAGGCGAAGCCCTCGGGAGACAGGATGGAATACACCGCGTTCTCCAGCATGAGCACGCTGTTGGCCACCCCCAGGGCCAGCGCGCCGCCCGAGCTGCCCTCCCCCGTCACGACCGCGATGACCGGTACGGTGAGCAGGCTCATTTCGTACAGGTTGCGGGCGATGGCCTCGCTCTGCCCGTGCGCCTCGGCCTCCAGCCCGGGATAAGCGCCCGGCGTGTCGATGAACGTGATGATGGGGCGGCCGAATTTCTCAGCCTGCTTCATCGCGCGCAGCGCTTTGCGGTAGCCCTCCGGCCCGGGCATGCCGAAATTACACCGCAGGTTTTCCTCGAGGTTGCCGCCTTTCCGGTGGCCGATGACCGTGACCGGGTCGCCCTTGTACAGCGCGATGCCGCACAAAATGCTCTCGTCCTCTTTGCCCAGCCGGTCCCCCTTCTGCTCAAAAAAGTCGGTGAACAGGGCGGAGATGTAGGCGCGGACGTTGGGGCGCTTGGGATGGCGGGCGAGATAGACTTTGTCCTCCGCCGTAAGCTCCCGGCAGGATTCCAGCAACTCTTTGCAGTCTCTGCGCAGTTGTTTGAGCCTGAGCTCGCCGGCGCTGTCGAGGGAAGAGGACTCGAGTGCGTGCATCTCGTCTTCCATCGCGTGCAGTCTGGCTTCAAGGTCTTTGAGCATAAGATGACCAACCTTTCCAATCCAAAGGGGTGATAAAGGGATATCCTCGGCGGACAAAGGCAATCGCAGCGTTCGGGCCGAAGGGGCGCGCTGCTGCGCGGCCCTCCCCGCCGGATGCGGGCGTGGTCCGCCGTACCCGCCTGGCGAATCCTCTCACACTGATAAGTCTGCCGGCGAGAAGGAATCCAACGCCGGCAAGACAAGCGAGCGGCGGAGGACGCCTGTCCGGCCTGAAAAGCTGCCTGCGGCAAAAAGGAGCCGCCAAAAGTCGCCTTGCGCCCGGCCCGCCAAGGGGAATCCTTACCCGTTAAAAATGGCAAAGCCCTTGTTCTTGTTTTCGTGTAGCCGCAGCAGCCTGGACACCGTCTCGCGCATGTTCCGCCGCTCGACAATGGCGTCGACAAAGCCGTGCTCCTCAAGATACTCCGCCCGCTGGAAGCCCTCGGGCAGCTTCTGGCCAATGGTCTGCTCGATGACCCGCGGCCCGGCAAACCCGATGAGCGCGCCCGGCTCGGCCAGCGTGATATCTCCCAGCGAGGCAAAGCTCGCGCTCACCCCGCCGGTGGTCGGGTGGGTGAAATAGGAGATATACAACCCGCCCTTACTCGAAAACTGGGCGATGGCCGCGCTGGTCTTGGCCATCTGCATCAGGGAGTAAATCCCCTCCTGCATGCGCGCGCCGCCGCTGGCGCTGAAAATGATCAGCGGCAGCTTCGAGCGGGTGGCGTATTCCACCGCCCGGGTGATCTTTTCACCCACCGCCGCCCCCATGCTGCCCATGAGAAAGCGGCTGTCGAGCACGGCCACCACAGCACGCCGACCGTCGATTTTACCCACGCCGGTCACGACCGCCTCCGAAAGGCCGGTCTTTTTCTTTTGCAGCAGAAGCTTGGCCCCATAGCCGGGGAAGGCCAGCGGATCGGAGGCAGTCATATGGCGGTTAAGCTCGCGGAAGCTGCCGCGGTCAAGCAGCATCCCCAGCCGGTGATAGGCGGTGACGGGATGGTGGAAGCCGCACTTTTTGCACACGCACAGCGCCGCGGTGAATTCGTTTCTGGTGTACTCGGCCCCGCAGGAGTGGCAGCGGATAAAGAGCTGCTCCTGCGGCCCTTCCTTTTCCGGCTTTTTGGGCGCGGCCTTTTTGTTGTCCATCAGCTTGTCGCGCAGCGTTTTTTGCAGCGCGATCATCTTGTCTTTTCTCTGGCGGAATAATTCGTTCATACGTCTTGTCCCTTTCCGCTAGCCCGGAGAAATCGGCCGCCGTCACGGCCGCGGGCCTATAAAATCCATGGCGCGTATAGCCTGCGGTTGCCGGCAACCATACTCCGGCCGCTGCATGGAGTATCAGCCGGCGGGCGGCGTTATCCCACTGCCTCCGACACGGCGGGGCGCACCCTTTCACCGCCGTCGCCCCATGCCAGAAGCTCCTCCAGGTTGCGCTCTAAAAATCCGGTGTTGTAAGCGCCTTTAATAAATTCCGGGTGGTAAAGGATCAGATGGGCAAAGTCGGCGTTGGTCTCGATGCCGTCGATGACCATTTCCTCAAGCACCCGGCGCATGCGGCGGATAGCGTCCAGCCGGGTCGGGGCGTGGACGATCACCTTGGCGATCATGGAGTCGTAAAAAGGGCTGGTCTCATAACCGTTGTAAAGGGCGGTATCGATGCGCACCCCACAGCCGCCCGGCAGATGTAGAAAGGATATGGCGCCGGGGCAGGGGCGAAACCCCTTGGCCGGGTCCTCGGCCAGAATGCGGCACTCGATCGCGTGGCCGGAAAAGGTCACCTGCTGCTGCGTCAACGGCAGGGGAAGGCCGGCCGCGATGCGGATCTGCTGGCGCACCAGGTCAACCCCGGTGACCATCTCGGTGACCGGATGCTCGACCTGGATGCGGGTGTTCATCTCAATAAAATAGAAGTTCCCATTGGCGTCGAGCACGAATTCCACCGTGCCGGCGTTGGTGTATTGCGCCGCCCGGGCGGCCTTGACCGCCGCCTCCCCCATTTGCTGGCGCAGGGCCGGGGTGAGGGCCTTGGAGGGGGACTCCTCGATCAGCTTTTGGTTTTTCCGCTGAATGGAGCAGTCGCGCTCGCCCAGGTGAATGATATTGCCCGCCTGGTCGCCGAGAATCTGAAACTCGATGTGGCGGGGGTTTTCAATGAGCTTTTCGAGGTACATTTCCCCATCGCCAAAGCAGGCGACCGCCTCGGCCCGGGCGGTATCGAAGGCGCTTTCGAGCTCCTCCCTGGAATAAGCCCGGCGCATGCCGCGCCCGCCGCCGCCCGCCGCCGCCTTGACCAGCACGGGATAACCGATTTTTTCGGCGATGGCAACCGCCTCGCCGGCGCTCTCCACCGCGCCGTCCGAGCCGGGGACGACCGGCACCCCGTGCTCCCGCATCAGTCGGCGGGCCGCCTGCTTGTTGCCCATGTTGTCGATGACCTCGGCCGACGGGCCGATAAAACGGATGCCGCACTCCTCGCAAAGGCGGGCGAATTCGCTGTTTTCGGCCAAAAAGCCATACCCGGGATGGATGGCGTCGCAGTGGAAGAGGGTGGCGGCCGATAGGATATTTTTCATATTCAAATAGCTGTCGGCCGCGCGGGGCGGGCCGATGCAGACCGCCTCGGTGGCATACTGCACATGCAGGGCCGACGCGTCGGCCGTGGAATAAACCGCCACCGTTTCAATGCCCATTTCCCGGCAGCAGCGGATGATGCGCAGGGCAATCTCTCCCCGGTTGGCAACCAGAATACGATGAAACATAGCAAGAAACCCTTTCTTTGCGTCGGCCGCGCCCACAGCGCTCATGGATGGCGCCGGGGCATGGTTCCCTTACTGGGCGTTTGCCTTGCAAAGGAATCCTTTCTTTGAAATAGCAAAATAGCGCCGTTTTCCCCGCCGGCCGGCGGCGCACGGCAAGAGCACGCGGCGAAAACCGGCGAAAGGGGCGTTCCTTTGGCCGCGGCCGCCAGACGGCCCGAATCGCCCCGCTGCCATCCCCGCCCTCGAAGCAAGCCCTGTACCTGCGTCTACAGGCCGGAGGACTAGACTGGGATGCGCCCTGGTCGGCAGGGGGCACGTCCTTTGTAGGCGTGCGTCGCGACGGCGGGTTCTCCGGCCAAACCGGCCCGGCCGCTCCCGAAAACGGCATACAGCGACAAGGGCACTCGCAGGCGCCGTCTTAGGATGGGTCGATTTGCATCAAGGGGGCGTCAAAAGCGACGACCTCGCCGTTTTGCACCAGAATATCGGTCACCACGCCGTCTGTCGGCGCGGTGATTTCATTCATCATCTTCATCGCCTCGATCAGGCAGACGGTCTGCCCCTTTTTGACCCGCTCGCCGGCCGAGACAAAGGGCTTGGAGTCGGGGGAGGGGGCCCGGTAAAAGGTGCCCACCAGCGGGGCTTTGACCACCAGCGCGGCATTGGCAGCCGGCTCGGGCGCCGGGGCGCCTGCCGCCGTGGAATCGGGCGCGCCGACCGGCATGGAAACGCCGGCGGGAAAGGGCGCGGGCATGGGCCCGGCGGGAGGACACGCCGCCCCCCCTTTTTTCAACGTCAGCTCCTGGTCGGCGTCGCGGTAAGATATCTCAGTGAGGGAGGAGGATTCCAACCGATCGATCAGCTGCAAAATCTGTTCAAAATTCTGTTCAAAGTTCATGTCGATCAACCTTTCCTCTGGATAGGCCGCCGGCGTAGCGGCAACAAAAGCCGGGTGCCCGCCGGGCCGGACGCATGGTCCACGACGAGAAAAGCCGGCCTGCCTCAAAGGGCGGCCGGCAGGACGGACTAAGCCGTGTGGCTGTCGAGATATCCCACGATGTCGGCCACGGTTTTCATCGAGGCAAGCTCCTCGTCCGGGATGGAGACGCCGAAAGCGTCTTCCAGCGCCATGTTCAGCTCCACCGCGTCGAGCGAATCGGCGTCGAGGTCGTCCGCGAGGCTGGCCTGCATGGTGACGTCCTCTTCCTTGCAGCTAAGGGTGTCAACGATGATTTCTTTTACTTTTTCAAAGGTCATTTG
This sequence comes from uncultured Eubacteriales bacterium, assembly GCA_965145485.1. Taxonomy (GTDB): domain Bacteria; phylum Bacillota; class Clostridia; order Oscillospirales; family Acutalibacteraceae; genus CABQCM01. Next base: position 29,549 of record CBCTCU010000025.1, read on the forward strand.
GCACATCTCCTTCGTATGGGTAAAATGAAAATTATTTCAAAAAATTTTATTAAAATAATTTAACTATTATTTTATCAGACTTTACCAGGAAGTCAAGAAAAATTTTGCTCAAGCCCTATTATAACCTTTTGCGCGGTCGGAATTTGGCAAAAAAGGAAAACGGTGTGAAAAAATAACCCCTTTGCCAGAACCTGTGGCGCGCCTTATTTCTATAAAGAGGATCTATCCCCGCTCAACCCCCGTCGAATACTCGGCAAAATGGTGGATTTTGTCTTGAAGCCGTTCGACAAACCATCCGACGTGGTAGCCGTCGCACACGGCGTGGTGTACCTGTACCGCCAGCGGAAGCAGCGGTTTATCCCCTTCGATGAATCGTTTTCCCATTGTGAAAATGGGAAGAAGGTGCTTGCCCTCTCCCGCCACATGAAGGTGGAAGGAAGTGAATCTCGTCCATGGGAGCATGGATACGTCGAAGGTGTTGCCCGGCCGGTCGGGCTGTGGGCAAAAGCAGGACGATGAGGCGTATTGCTCCACGTCGCGTTCATAAGCGCGTAAAAAAGCGGCGTATTCTTTTTGAAAAGCCGTCCATATCACCGAAAAGCTTTCCTGCTCCTTGTGGAATATGGTATAGGAAGGATGCATGCTGTCGTAAACGCCCAGGCCCTGCGCGGTCAGCTCGGTGCGAAATTCCTCTCTCTCATTGACGGTGTCGGTCAGCAGCCAGAGCATGGCGGGGTATAGCCGCTGGCCGCACAGGCCGGTAATGTCCAGATTGACGCACAGCGAATAGCTGCACACGACCTCGTCGATGTAATGCTGGTAATACTCCCGACGTTTCCAGCGCGTCATATCTATCGGATAAAAAGCCATATCCATTCCTCCCAAAACCTTTTATGCCACCTGCCCTTGTGGGACAAGGGCGTGCGCTCATTCGGCGGTTCCCATTGCCGCAGGCGGCATTTTCACACCCGGCGGCCGCCGGCCGATTGCCGCGACACGGGCTCGGTCGGTGCCCGATACTTTTGCCGGCAGGGCAAAAACTTTGCCGGGGATAAAACGGGTGCCTGCAAGGCGGAGAAAAGGGCCGCGCATGCACATACAAGAGAATGCGGTTGAATCCCTGTATGCGTAGTTATCCTTGTCCAGCGAGTGGATGCAAAAAGGATACCACATTTCCATGGATTTTTCTATGGCGCTAGCTGTTTAATGTACATGGATTCCACACCGCCATGATGGGGAAGGCCGCCCACCCTCCCATGTTAAAGGGGTTATATGGCCAGGAGTTTCTGCGGTATGCCTGCCGGCCCTATTCCTCCGGATGTGGAGGGATAAGTAAAAGAAACATAAAAATTGGAAAACTTAACATTTTACAATGTTAAGTTGTGTGAAATCTTTCATTTTGGTGTTAATAACGGAAATGGGTAGTAACTTGGAGATTTTTTGTGAATGCTTTAACAAAAACCAGAGATTGGCCGATTTTAAAGGGTTTTCAGCCGATACTTTCTCATCGTTTTGGATGAAAAAAGCCTGTCGAGACAGTGTGAATTGTAACGAATTTGATATTGACAGATCTTTGACAAACTATTATAATGTGAACAGTGACAAGGATTCGTGCCCTTTCGCCGGATTCGGCGTCACTGGCTCACGTTCGCCTGGTTTCGGCTGTGTTCAGCAGGATATCAGGCCAGTCCCCTGCCGGTGCGGAGCATTCGCCGGCCGGAAAGGGAGGAGAGCGATCATGAACCTGGTGCATTTGAAATACGCCGTCGAGGTCGCCAAGACCGGCTCGATCACCCAGGCGGCGGAAAACCTCTACATGGGGCAGCCCAACCTGAGCAAGGCCATCCGCGAGCTGGAGGCTGCGGTGGGCATTCCGATTTTCAAGCGCACCACCAAGGGCGTGACCCTTACCCCGGAGGGGAGCGAGTTCATTGAGCGGGCCAAAAAGGTGCTCGACCAGATTGATGAAATGGAGCATCTTTTTCGCACCGAGCGGGAAAACAAGATCGCCTTCAGCATCTGCATCCCGCGCGCGAGCTACATCACCCACGCCTTTACCCGCTTTGTCAACCGTCTTGACCCGGCGCGGGAAATGGAGCTCAATTTTCAGGAAACCAATACCATCCAGGGGATCAATAATGTCACAAGCGGGGAATACCGCCTTGGCATCATACGCTATCCGGTAGAGCACGAGGATTATTTTATCAGCCTGCTGGGGCTCAAGGGGGCCCAGTCGCTGCCGGTGTGCGAGTTTGAGTACCTGGTGCTGATGTCGCAGGAGCATCCGCTGGCGCGCTGCGAGCGCCTCGATTACGACATGCTGGCGGATTCGGTCGAAATCCTGCATGGCGACCTGGCCAATCCCGCCTCGGCTTTCAGCCGGGAGAGGCGGCCGTCCCCTGACCGGCAGGGCAGGCGGCGCATCTACGTGTATGAGCGGGGGAGCCAGTTTGACCTGCTCCGCCAGGTGCATACCACGTATATGTGGGTGTCCCCGCTGCCGGCGGATATGTTGGGGCGCTATGGCCTGGTGCAGCGCCGGTGCCACCATGTCCGCGGCAAGTATAAGGATCTTCTGATCCATCCAAAGGAATACCAGTTGAGCGCGCTTGACCGCCAGTTCCTCAGCGAGCTTTGCGCGGTGCGCGATGAGATTTTATCGGTATCCTATGATTAAAGGCTTCATTCGGGCCCCGGCCCGGTGAACATACATTCCGTTCGTTTCGTCATCATGAGCCGTTTTACGGCCACATTAGCAAACAGGAGGAAGCAAGATGAAGAAGCAGGAGAAGCGTCTGGTCGACAGCGTCGAAAGCCTGGAGGCTACCTTAGCCGAGGTGCACGCTGCCCAGCAGAAGTTCGCAACCTATACCCAGGAGCAGGTCGACAAGATTTTCCTGGCGGCTGCGACTGCGGCCAACAAGGCCCGTATCCCACTGGCCAAGATGGCGGTTGAGGAAACCGGCATGGGCGTCGTTGAGGATAAGGTCATCAAAAACCACTATGCGGCCGAGTACATCTACAATGCGTATAAGAACGTCAAAACCTGCGGTGTGATCGAGGAGGACAAGGCCTACGGCATGAAAAAGATTGCCGAGCCGGTCGGCGTCATCGGCGCGGTCATCCCCACCACCAACCCCACTTCCACCGCTATCTTCAAGACCCTGATCGCTTTGAAAACCCGTAACGGCATTATCATCAGCCCCCATCCGCGTGCGAAAAAGTGCACGGTAGAAGCTGCCCGCATCGTACTCGAGGCTGCGGTAGAGGCCGGCGCTCCCGAGGGCATTATCGCCTGGATCGACGTCCCCTCCCTCGATATGACCAACCTGCTGATGAGGGATGCCGACCTGATCCTGGCCACCGGCGGTCCCGGCATGGTCAAGGCGGCCTATTCCTCCGGCAAGCCGGCTGTGGGCGTTGGCCCGGGCAACACCCCCGCCATCATCGACGACAGCGCCGACCTGCTGCTGGCCGTTAACTCGATCATTCACTCCAAGACCTTTGACAACGGCATGATCTGCGCCTCCGAGCAGTCGGTCATCGTGGTCGACAAGGTCTATGCCGAGGCCAAGAAAGAGTTTAAAAAGCGCGGCTGCTACTTCCTCAACGCGGCCGAGACCGAAAAGGTCCGCAAGACCATCATCATCAACGGCGCCCTCAACGCCAAGATTGTCGGCCAGAAGGCCCACACCATCGCCGCTCTTGCCGGCGTGGACGTGCCGGAGGACACCAAGATCCTCATCGGCGAGGTCGAGAGCGTCGAGCTGTCGGAGGAGTTTGCGCATGAAAAGCTGTCCCCCGTGCTCGCCATGTACAAGGCCAAGAATTTTGAGGACGCGATGCAGAAGGCGGAGCGCCTGATTGCCGACGGCGGCTATGGCCACACCTCCTCGGTTTACCTCAACCCCACCACCGAGCAGGCCAAGCTGGCAGAGTTCCAGGAGCGCATGAAGACCTGCCGCATCCTGGTCAACACTCCCTCCTCGCAGGGCGGTATCGGCGATCTGTACAACTTCAAGCTGGCCCCGTCGCTGACGCTGGGCTGCGGCTCCTGGGGCGGCAACTCGGTCTCGGAGAACGTTGGCGTCAAGCACCTGATCAATATCAAGACGGTTGCCGAGAGGAGAGAGAATATGCTGTGGTTCCGCGCACCGCAAAAGGTGTATCTGAAGAAAGGCTGCCTGCCGGTTGCCCTCGACGAGCTCAAGACGGTTATGGGCAAGAAGAAGGCCTTTATCGTCACCGACTCCTTCCTCTATCACAACGGCTACACCAAGTGCATTACCGATAAGCTCGACGAGATGGGCATTCAGCACACCACCTTCTTTAACGTCGAGCCCGATCCCTCCCTCGCCAGCGCTAAGGAAGGCGCCGAGGCCATGCGCCAGTTCGAGCCGGATTGCATCATCGCGCTCGGCGGCGGCTCGGCCATGGACGCCGGCAAGATCATGTGGGTGCTCTACGAGCATCCCGAGGCCGACTTCATGGATATGGCCATGCGCTTTGTCGATATCCGCAAGAGGGTATATACCTTCCCGAAGATGGGCGAGAAGGCTTACTTTATCGCCATCCCGACCTCGGCCGGTACCGGCTCCGAGGTGACCCCCTTCGCCGTTATTACCGATGAAAAGACGGGCGTGAAATACCCGCTGGCCGACTATGAGCTCATGCCCAACATGGCCATCGTTGACGCCGACCTGCATATGTCCGCTCCCAAGGGGCTGACCGCGGCTTCGGGTATCGACGCCGTCACCCACGCATTGGAGGCCTATGCCGCCATGCTGGCCACCGATTATACCGATGGTCTGGCGCTGCGCGCTTTGAAGGTGATCTTTGAATATCTGCCCCGCGCCTACGACAACGGCCAGACCGATGCCGAGGCGAGGGAGAAGATGGCCAACGCCGCCACCATGGCCGGTATGGCGTTCGCCAACGCCTTCCTGGGCGTCTGCCACTCCATGGCGCACAAGCTGGGCGCTTTCCATCATCTGCCCCACGGCGTTGCCAACGCGCTTATGATCGACCATGTGTTGCGCTTCAACGCCAGCGAAACCCCCGCCAAGATGGGTACCTTCCCGCAGTATGACCACCCGCACACCCTTGCGCGTTACGCCGAGGTTGCCGATTATCTGGGCATCAAGGGCAAAAACGACGAGGAGAAGCTGGAGAACCTCATCAAGGCCATCGACGAGCTCAAGGAGCGCGTTGGTATCAAGAAGACCATCAAGGAATACGGCATCGACGAGACCGATTTCCTCAACCGCCTCGACGAGATGACCGAGCAGGCCTTCGACGACCAGTGCACGGGCGCCAACCCGCGCTATCCGCTCATGAGCGAGATCAAGGAAATGTACCTCAAGGCTTATTACGGCGACGAGAAATAAGCTGCGCTGATATCAAGAAAAAGCCCTCCGGGATTCCGGAGGGCTTTTCTTATTGAGGGGAGAGTCTCCGCCTGCCCCACGGATGGGCGGTTGCGGAGCGCGTCTACCACGGCGCCTTCTGGTGAAAGCGATGTCGCGCGTGATATTGGTGCCGCGCTCGTCAAGTCATTGGGCGATTCGGTACGATGGCCTATGATTTGGATAAGGACGAGCTCTACAGGCGCTCACCGTATGGCATGGAAGCACTGGCGCACGGGTTTTGGGAGGCTAGCCTCATGGGCGTAGGCGGAAAAGCCGGGCGTTTGAAGATGCTTTTGTGATAATGGAATAATACACCTCGGCCGTTGGACGAGGTCTAGGCATCCTTTGTCCGCTGGCGGCGGGAGCTCCAAAACCGCGCCAGGTATTCTGCCGCGAGGAAAAACAGGCCGCCCAGGCAGTAGCTGAGGATGTCCAGCCAATCGAAGGTAGAACCCAGCAGGGTGCCGAGCAAGGAGCCGTCAAGCCCCAGCCGCTCGGGAAGATGGAGCAGCTGTATCAGCTCGGCCGCCACCCCGGCGGCCATCATATACAGGCCAAGAAGCTTTGGCTTTTCGGTAAAAACAATGCGCACCAGGCAGCAAAGCAATACGATCACCAAAAGGTCGCCCCCGTAAGGACGGATAACGCGGTCGTGTACAAACAGGCCGATAAAAACCTCAATACCCAGCAGAAAAAGAAAGGCCAGGAGATAACACAAACGCTTTTTTCCATGCTTGCTCATTGCAAACGGATTCCTCCTTTCGGTCATTGGGGCGCTGTGCCGCGGGCGTCCGGGCACGATGGGCAATTCCTGACGGGATGAGTATAGCACAACAGGAAATATAGCGCAAGCAAAACCGTACACGCCTCGGTTCAGCAGTGCAAACGGCAACGTCCGGAATGCCAGGGCGAGGAGAAAGATACCGGGCGCCGCCGTCAGGGTGGATCATGGCGTTGGTCAGTGCCTTTTTGGGCTTCTGCTATTTCGTCGCCCATAAAAGGGGTGCTGGCTTCTCTGCCCGCAGTGACCGCGCCGCGCTGGCCAATGTTTTTGTGCCCCGCTTCAGCGCGAGCACCCTCGGCCAGGGGACGCTATAGCATAGCCGCCCGCATCCTTTGCAGGCCCTGACAGGGTGCGCATCAGGGAATCAAGGGTATCCAAAGCGGAAGAAAACAGGAATTTTCATCCAGCCTGCCGGTGCGCGCCAACGAGCGCGTTGGTTTCGGAAGGCTACCTCAGAATGGGGGCCGCGTCCAGGGAGGCAATGCATCACAGAGATTGATTTCTCTCCATGTTCGGCCAGGATATCATGGAACTGCATACCGGAAGAATATACACCCCTTTGTGTGCCCTGCCATTGCCAGGGCTTGCGCGGCGGAGTGTATGCGGTATTTGGCTGATCGGTAGGGCGATCCACCATAACTCTTTTTAACAAATGAAAAATTTCACTTTTCTTTCCCATAAAGATATGGTAATATGGACGCAAATTGGCCGATGATTCGATTGGAGAAGGAAGGGGTACCATGACCCAAAAAGAGAACTATCTGCGGGCGGTGCGGTTTGAATTTCCCGATTACATCCCAATGGTTTTCGCCATCAACGCCGCCTGCTGGCAGAGCTATCCACAGGATTTTTTGGCCGAGCAGATGGAGCGGCATCCGCTGCTGTTCTCCAAAGAGAGCATTCCGGCCCTGCCGTATACGCCTTATTTCCCACCCGTTGCGCGAAAGGATGAGCCCTACACCGACGATTTCGGCTGCGTATGGACCACCACGACCGACGGCATTACCGGCACCGTGACCGGCCACCCGCTGGCCGACTGGTCGCGGTTCCCCGAGTACCGTGCCCCCGACCCCGATCATTGCAGCGGGATTGGGCCGGTTGACTGGAATGAGGTCAAAGAATCCTTTTCCCGTACGCCAACGCAGCTGCATATGGCGGGCCTGCGCCACGGACATACTTTTTTGCAGCTCTGTGATTTGCGCGGCTATGAAAACCTGCTGTTTGATATGACCGATGAGGAGCCGTTACTGTACGACCTGATCGAACTGGTGGAAGACTTTAACATGGGGATTGTCCGGCACTGGCTCGACTGCGGCGTGGACGTCATGACCTACGCGGAGGACTTGGGCATGCAGGTGGGGCCGATGCTGTCGCCCGAGCAGTTCCGGCAGTATATTCTTCCCTCTTACCGTCGGCTGATGGCTCCCGCCAAGGAAAAGGGGCTTCCCATCCACATGCATTCGGATGGGGACATCCGCGCGCTGGTGGACGACCTGATCGATGGCGGTGTGGAAATCATCAATCTGCAGGATCTGGTCAACGGCGTCGACTGGATCAGGCAGAGGTTTGCAGGAAAAATCTGCATTGATCTGGATATCGACCGGCAGAGCGTGACCCGGTTCGGCACGCCGCAGCAGGTGGATGAGCTGATCAAAGAAGAGGTATCCAAGCTTGGTTCCAAAAGCGGCGGCCTGACCATGATCTACGGGCTGTATCCCGGTATCCCGCTGGAGAATGTTACGGCGTTGATGGACGCCATGGAAAAGTACATGGGGTATTTCCGGTGATCCACCCTTGAACTTTAGGATGGATTGCGCTTGGAGCAAATCGAGATGGCATCCGGGTGCGGATACACCAAATTTCCATTGGAAAATTTGGTGTATCCGCACATATTCTTTCTTGGGAACTTTTGTTATAATGAAAAACCACAGGCGCGCCCCTGCGGGGCAATGAGCGGCGGCTTGGATGCGCCGCATGACCGATATGTCCGATGCACATTAGGGGAAAGAGGGAAATGGGCCATGAAATCAAAGATTGCGATCGTTTTATGCATTGCATTGCTGATCGGGTGCATGCCGGTTTCGGCTGTTCCCGCGGCCGTAACGCCGTATTACGGCGACGTCAACCGGGATGGTTCGAGCGATGCGGCCGACGCCCTGCTCGTGCTTCAGAATTCGGTGGGGCTGGCCGGTTTGAATCTGGACCAGCAGGCACGCGCCGACGTCAATATGGATATCAAGATTGACGCCGCCGACGCTTTGCTCATCTTGCAGCGATCGGTGGAACTGATTACGGCTTTTTTGGCCGAGGGAGAGGCGATTTCTATGAATTTTAATCCGTACACCAATAAGACGGCCTATGCGCAGAATGTGCCGGGCGTCACCATCGACGGCCCTGTGACCACTTTCCAGACCGGCATCAGCTACATGCCTTCGGTGCACATCCCCTCGGACGCGGTCATGCCGTATGTCGAGAATGTGGGGGGCACTGCCGAGCGGGTTGCCTCCTGGGCGGAGGGCTTTGAGGGAAAAGCCCTTTTTATCATGATGAATTCCCAGCTGTATCCCGAGGAATACTTCACCCAATACGGCGGCAGCGAGGATGAGATACAGATTGATCAGAATGGAAACGTGCTGCGTTTTGCCGACTGGGAGACTTCGATGTGGCTGGTGCCCACCCGCAATTTGTCCGAATACTGCTTTAAGGTCATCGAGAGCTACTGCGATGAATATCCCGTTGAGGCGGTTATCATGGAGGAGCCGGATTTTATGCGCGCCGCCGGCTACAGCAAGGCCTTCCGCGATGCGTGGAAGGAGTACTATGAGGAGGACTGGGTCGACCCGGCCTCCTCGCCCGACGCCCTCTACCGCGCTTCCCGGCTGAAGGTGCACATGTTTGAGGAGCATTTTGAATGGGTTGGTAGCAAAATTCAGGAGAAGTACGGCGATCGCGTCCGCCTGATTGTGGCCACCCACAGCGTGCCGGCCTACAATGTTTTCCCCATCGTGGCGGGGGACGCCCATTATGCGGCGCTCGAGCATGTCGACGGGATCATCGGCCAGACCTGGAGCAACACCATGAAGGTGCCGGTGGCCTACGGCGGGGGCATGCAGCAGCGCCTGTTTGAATCGGGGTACATTGGCTACGCCTCCTTCCCCGACATGATGCGGTCGGATCAGTGGCTCTTTACCCTGACCGACCCCTATGAGGATTTTGGCGGCGACGACTGGGATTCTTACCGCGACTGCTATGCCCAGCAGGTGGTGGCGCAGCTCATGCAGCAGGATATCCACCGCTTCCAGGAGACCATCTGGGTCAGCCGGAGCTTTTCCGCCGATGTCCCCATCGATTACCGTACCATGCAGCTCGGCGTCTTCCAGGCGATGAACGAGGTGCCGGGGCAGGCATCCACCCTATACGCCGGCACGCCGGGGATTTCCATGGCGTTGTCCGACTCGCTGGCCTGGCAGTACGGCGCGCAATATCAGCCGACCGAGAGCACGGCCAACGGCTTTTACGGCGTGACCATCCCGCTCGTCGAGCGGGGGATCCCACTGTCCATCACCTCCCTCGATCAGTTGTCCTCGGTGGACGATTTGAAGGATGTGCGGCTGCTGCTGGTGAGCTATGATATCATGAAGCCGATGCGCGAAGAAATCCATGAGATCCTTGCCCAGTGGGTTAAGGAGGGCGGCGTTCTGTTGTCCCTGGGCGGCCACGACGCTTTCGAGGAAATTGACGGCGCATGGTGGGGGCGCAGCCCGCTGCAAAACCTGATCCAGCACCTGGGCGTCGGCTTACAGGTCGGCCGGTTGAGCGACCCATCCTCCGGTTTCTCTTGGACGGGGGATGAAAACCATGGGCAGAACCTGTTTAGCCTGGCCCTTGACCCAACCTACGGGTCGTATGCCGCAACCTTTTTCGGCGCTGGCTACGAGACCATCCTCGAAGCCTCGGGGCAATCCATCGGAATCGACTGCCCGGTGGGCGAGGGGCGTTTGATCGCGATCGGGCTGCCGTCGTCTTATTACTCGAGCCATTCGTCCGGCCCGGATATGCTGCGTTCGCTGGTGGAGTACGCGACGCAGTATACGGGATACCGCTATGTGGAGTCCAACCTCATGAGCGTGAAAAGGGGCAATGTGGTCGCCTCCCACGCCATGCTGATGAACGAAACGCTCGAGGGCAACTTTATCAATCTTCTGGACGCATCCCTGCCGGTTGTCCATTCCTTCGAGGTGAAGGCGGGAGCCTCCTCTCTGCTTTATGATATATCCGACGCCATGACCGAGGGCACGCCACGCCTTGCCTTTACCAGCGGTACGCTGGACGGTGAGGTGACCGAAACGGCCGAGCGCACGACCCTGCGGCTTTCCGGCCCTGAGATGACCCCGGTGACAGCGCGCATTCTCGGCAACGGCCGCACCCCGTCGAGGGTGCGGGTGACGCTGGACGGAAAGGATTACCGTCTGTCCGACTACGGCTGGGATAACGCTACCGGCTCGCTGCTGCTGAGCGTTTTGACCGGGCCGGATCAGCCGGTGGATATTGAGATCGAGTGGGGGGATGCGCCGGTCGCCGACCGTGTCCCCGCACAGTATGACAGCCTGACAATTTTGACCAACGAAGCCGGCGAGGACGCCGACTATTTGGTACGCAACAGCGGCGCGGCGGCCAACAGCGCTATACGCTACTGCGACGGGGCGGCCGAGCTGGTCTATCGGTTTGACCTGGATGAATTCGACGACGCCATGTTCAGCTGTGAGGTCATCAACAACTATGTGTTGAGCATCTCCGACCACGACGGGGATTATCAGACCATTTTTGACTATTCCCAGATCAGCGACGAGCGGGCCGAGTCCGACAATCTGGCCTTTCTCAATTTTGCGCCGGCCGATTACGGCTTTGAAGATGGCCCGCTTTATATCCGGCTGAGCAATACCGACCCGACCAAGGGACATGGCGGAGCGATTTATTCCATCTCGATTCAGTATAAAAATAGTATTTGATTTTGCTTTGCCCAAAATTATTAAACCGTGAAAACCATTGTCAATACTGACTTTGTCACCGATTAAGGCATTGAAAACTACAACAGACTTTGATGTTTTGGCGCCCGAATGGTGCCCAGATTTCCTTTGATGATATAAAATGCTATAAGCAGATGTAAGCCCATCATCTTTGAGGGCGAAATCACTCGTTGTCTTTCACCCTCTTGCCTGCTACATAAGCATAGGCAGACACACTTTTCAACGGCGGGCGAATGAAGTGACCCCAAAAAGTTGGACAAGAGAGCCAACGAAAGGGGTGCAGTTCAGAAGCTTGTTCATCTTGATTGTTGACAAGGATGGCTGGCTCTGCTATTGCATGCAGGGAAGCAGCGTGATTGAGAAATATAAATAGGTGCTATGGTATATGGCATATCAAATTGTAAGGGAGATCATCTTATGAAAAAATTTAGTTCTGAAGCTGAAAAAGTTATGATCGAACGTTTTGGAAAAGACACAGTGATTGCATTAGCAACGGCGGAACATGAAGTGCCGTATGTGCGGAGTGTAAATGCTTATTATGAGGATGGTTCATTTTACATTATTACCTATGCACTTTCCAATAAAATGAAACAGATAGAAAAAAATCCGAATATCGCGATAGCGGGTGACTGGTTTACCGCACACGGAAAGGGTAACAATTTAGGTTATATTGGGAAAGAAGAAAATCGTCCGATTGCTGAGAAGCTGAAAACTGTTTTTGCCGAATGGATCGATAATGGGGATAATAATTTTGATGATGAAAACACCATCATTTTATGTGTGGAATTAACGGATGCACTGTTATTTTCACACGGCACACGATATGAGCTTTAAACTTCAAGTTCCAATTTGTATAGCGGTTTGGGATATTCCTAACCATCAAAATCTCTCTTTTTGTCGCAGATAGAAACGAGTGATTTTTACGAAAAGGGTATCCCTTCCCCATACTTGCTACCGATCTTTTCATAAAGAAACAGAAAAGAATGGATAACCAAACGGGTAGTATTTCACTTTGCAATGTTACGCAGTTAAACGGTGTTTTTGCGAGAAAAGGTAAACTCCTTGCCTATCCGCTTTGGCGCCGATAAATCCTTTTCGGTAAGTTTTATTGAGCCTCTAATGCGCAACGAAATGGCGTAAAACAAGGTGCTTCTAAATACCTTTGCGGGCGTGATCATACCGTTTTGTGCCTATGTGTATCCTCCAATTCGTGGTGCTATAATAGCGCCCAGCTCTACAAATACACGCTATGCGCAGCTATACAAGATTAAATGGCGATAGGTGGCAAAACTTGATTTTAAGCCGTTTTCACAAGGCTTTATAAACATAAGAAGATTTCCGGCTATCAAAACAACATGTGTGCCCGGTTATGTTGTCCGAATGGGAGTCAGGCTTGCCCTTGCATGGTATCCGTCCAGCAGCGATGGGGCCAAATGAGGTGTCAGGGTGCGTGACGGCTTGAATCCCAGAAGCCACCCGCTGCCCCGCATGGGCTGCTTGACTCCCGGAGATCATACCGCAGGCCTGTCAATGAAGCTTTGGGATGTTGGCACAATGGAAGCTTGACCTTTCGCATGTGTTCCCTTGGCTCTTTGCGGTAGATACCTTAGCGGCGATTCTACGCATTTCGCTGTGGAAGGCTCACACGGGTTGTACAAACTGATTATCCCGCCTCCCTGCCGTGTGAAACCACAGCGGTTGTGCTGCTGGTTTGGCTGTGGGGGAATATACAGCGAGTTTCGACACCGTGCGTGGATTCCACCAACGCCGTTTCGGGGATGCGACAGCAGCGGCTGCCCCTGATATTCTACGGAGCAAAAATATCAAACGACAAGGAGGGTAAACGCGGCATGGACTACCAGTTTGACACCCAATTGCTCATCGAAGGGGAGCACCTTTCGGAAGACGAGATTCACGACTGGATCACGGCCAATATCGAAGGGGACTGTCTGATGGCGGTAGGGGATGAGGACCTGATTAAAATCCATTTTCATACCAATACCCCATGGAGGGTATTGGAATATGCGGCGTCGTTGGGGGAAATCCACGACATCGTCATCGAAAATATGGAACGCCAGGCCAGAGGTCTACAGGGCTGACCGGCACTGACCCGCGCCCGCTCGGGCGGGCTGTTTGTCTGCCTGTGGGGAAGCTGGCTCCAGATTCCACACAAAGAGCATGGGGCGGGCGCGTTGGCGCGGCCCCCGCTCTGAAAAGGCGATTCGGATTCCCCTTGGCAGAGCTGGGGGCTAATTCGGCCAAAGCAGGCGATAAAAAACCCATCGATGCAAATTGAACCGCCCCAGATTGTGCAGACAGCACAAAAAAGCCCCGGGTGTAGGAAT
>CBCTCU010000026.1:0-42836 GCA_965145485.1 uncultured Eubacteriales bacterium
ATTCCTACACCCGGGGCTTTTTTGTGCTGTCTGCACAATCTGGGGCGGTTCAATTCTCTCGGAGGTGGTTTTGTATGCTTATACATTCGGGACAGCTTGAACGGATACAAACTATAATGCAACCGTCTGCCAAAATGCGGGTTGCTTAATGCCTGCGCCAAAGCAAGGCCCGCTCCGATTTATTCAGGCCAATCGTCCAAACCAATATGGCAAAGACTGCTACAATCACAATCCCTTTTACCACCAAATAGAACCATGATCCGCTGGGAAGGAACGAGATCAGAAAATACCCCAGTACATAAGCTGCTACGGCGGGAATTCCAACGCGAAGATAGCATTTGCGTGTTAAACGAAGCATGTCTATATGAAGGCTGCGATAGGCCACAATGTGAAAGAGAATCGCCCGCAGGGTATAGGCAACGCAGATTGCCAGCGACGCGCCGAGCATTCCCCACCAGGTGGAAAAAATCAAAGATAATATCAGGCTGCAACCGCCGACACAAAGGCTGATGACGGCCTGAAGCCTGACCATATTATTGGCAATCATGGTGGTGTTAACGATCTGCAACGAGTTAAAAAACATCGCTGGCAATAGCACCAGCATAATCCCCCAATAAGCCGTTTGAAATTCCGGCCCCATCCACAGCAAAATAAACTCCTGACCAATGAGGGCAAAACCAATATAGATCAAACTGTTGAGGATAAATTGAAATTTACCAACGCGAATGGTCAAGTCGGTAAGCTTATCGGCAGAATTGTCTTCAATGAGGATTTTTGATATCCGGGACAGGAACATTCCGTTAATGGCCGACGTAATGGTATACGTATATCCCTCGATGGTGGTCACAATGCCGAACACGGCGATCTCTGCCGAGTTTGCCACCGCGCCCAAAATTGTGGGGCAAATGTTAAAAACCAGCCTTTGCGCAACCGAAGATACCGTAGACCATATGGAAAACCCAAAGATTTCTTTAAGCAACGACTTATCAAAGCATCGAAAATTCGCCTTGGCGCTGGTACGTTTGCGAACGACAATATATTTGTAGACAATGGATACCATTCCGCAAAAAGCATTGACAGTCACCAGGGCATACAACCCATAGCCCATGATCAATGCTATCACCGTGATAGCAACCACACCAATGCGATAGAGCAAATCGGCGATTTTCAAGCCGATAAACTGTTCATACGCCGTTAGTATTCCGTTGAGTGTCACGCAGGGAAAGTTAATCAGGCTATAAATTCCCGCGATGGTGTAGACCACCTTAAAGCGCTCGAGCTCGTGAGGGGTCAGGTTTTTATAAATCTCCCCCGACATAAAATAAACAACGATGAGCACCACAAACAGGATGGCGTCGATCAGCAGATACAGCTTGTAAACCACACCCAAAAAATCCGCTGCTTTTTCCTCGTTGCCTTCCGCACGATATTTGGCTAAAAACCGGGACGTTGCCGCGCTCAGGCCAAAATCCAGTAAAAATAGAGAAATGAGAGAATTGGCCAATGTATAAAGCCCATAATCGCTCGTACCAATTTGCGAAACCATCCATGGGGTGTAGAGCAAGCCTGCTAAAATGTTGACTCCAATCGAGAGATAGGAAATCATCGCCCCAATCTTAATTTGTCTGCTTGAGTTGCTCAATGATATATTGCTCCTTTTCCCTTAGCCGTGGACACAACAAACGCTTGCAAAGCAAACCATGGCAATGCCATCTCTTACTTTTTGACAACATGGTAAATCATGTTATAAAATTTGGGACACTTGCAAATCATCGTTGCCGCCGCCTTGCGGGCTAGCCGCAATTGGGCGTTAGCCGAAATCGTTTTCGCATGAGCGCGAAAAAAGAGCGAATCGCCTCGCATTCCTCCTGATACTGTACCTGCGGATACATTCTGCTGAAAGCTCCAATGGCAAAGCCGACCGCTTTCGCGAGAATGCCCTCCTGCCGGTCGGCGATTCCCCGCTCGCCAAAGGCTACGAAACGTTCGTAAGCATTGATGTGCGTGGTCAGTTTGCTGTTGGAAACACTGTCAGGCCGGTCATTATAATATAAATAAACGTTTTTATTGCTTACAACAACTCTGTCAGCGCGGTCAAATAAAGCGGGCATAATCATCATATCATCCACACTATTGCGCTGTGGAAAACGTATCCCATCCCAGAGTGTACGGTCAAACAGCTTATTGCAGGGATGGCTGGATATCTCATCGGCCAACAACTTGGGATAAAATTCATCGTGTTCCATGATAGTTTCACTGATCGCACCTTGAGGAGCTCCAGCAGCACAAAGGCCGGCAACGGCAATCTGTGCGCCGTTATCCTGGCAAAGCCCCACAAGATAGGAATACATATCGGTCACAATGGTATCATCGCTATCGACAAATCCAAGATATTCGCCTTGGGCGATATCAATGCCGGCATTACGCGCGCTGCCCTGTCCTCCGTTTTCCTGATGCAAAACCTTCACCCGGAAATCGGTCTGTCGATATCGGTTACAGATCGACAAGGATTCGTCGGTCGAGCCATCATCCACCAATATCAGCTCCAAATTTGTATAGTCCTGAGCCAGAATGCTGTCAATACGGCGCTCTAAATACCTTTCCATGTTATAGACAGGCACCACAACGCTGATTAACGGCTTGTTTTGTTCCATGAATTCTCCTCCAGTCTTTTCATGCTCCGTCTCCATCGTGACCATGTGCAGAAACAAAGCCGGTCGCCATCGACCCTCCATCGCTCAATAACCATATATCACACGTACAGCCGATTGGATTCCGGGAGCAGAATTATCATATTATGGATGCTGACTTGGTATCAAATCGTCTCTTTCTCGTTTACCATGCTTTGATACAATCGAATATAACGTTCAGCCGTCAGCCTTCGATCAAACTGCTTGGCCCGCTCGCAGCAGGCATTCGAATCCAACATTCCCTGTGCCGCTGTCTCTACCGCCTTTTGGAGCGCATCCAGATCGCCCCTGGGAACCACCACCCCGGTATGCTCGTCCACCGCTTCGGGGCTGCCCCCGGTATCATAGGTTACCACCGGCGTACCGCAGGCCAGCGCCTCAAGATTGGTGGTGGGGAAGTTGTCCTCATAGGTGGGATTGACGTAGACGTCGGCCGCTGTATAATACTCGGCAAGTTGTTTGACGCTGTCAGTATGCTCTTTTGCACAAACCCCATGGGGCAAGGCCGTCGCCTGCTCCTTACTCAGCCCAATCAACAGGATACGGTAGCCATCCCCTAACCGGCGGCTCAGTTCGAACAAATCCCCCAGCCCTTTGCGTTGAGACCAGCTACTGGTGACACCCAATATGATCTTCTGCCCATTGGGGGCGTATTCCCTCCTCAGATCGCTCTGTGAAGGTGAAAAGGCCGACAAATCGATCCCATTGGGGATAACGCTCACCTGAGCGTCGGACAAAAAAGACTCCCGAACCAAATTGGCGAGCCAACGAGATGGGGTTACCAGATGCAACCGGTCAACCGAGCAAAATAAAGCTTTCTTTCTCCGCCAATTTCTCCGGCTCTGATCCACAAACCAGGAATCCGGATAGC
This sequence comes from uncultured Eubacteriales bacterium, assembly GCA_965145485.1. GTDB lineage: Bacteria > Bacillota > Clostridia > Oscillospirales > Acutalibacteraceae > CABQCM01. The sequence goes on from CBCTCU010000026.1 coordinate 3,562, forward strand.
TGCGTCTCTGAGGACAGTCATAGCAGCCCGTTTTCCATTTTTCACAGCCAATTAAGTCAAAATGAGCGCAATGCCCGGTAAAGGGCCAGCAATCGTGCAACGTCCAAACGACCGGCTTACCCGCGCCGGCAAGATAACGAAACAGCACCTCCATGTTCAGGTAATGGCCATGAATGTTATGCAAATGGATAATATCGGGATCGTAATCACGTATCGCCTGCACCATCTCTCTGGTGGTATGTGTGGAGAAAAAACCGTGCCGCCCGGTCAGCCTTGTGCCAAGCTGATGGGTACGCAGGCTGACAACACCACCAAATTTGCGGGATAGCTTATAGTCGCTTTGACCCACGCCATAAAAGATACGGTTGTCAATGCCTGCGCGGGTCATTTCACGGCTGAGGTCGTATGCAATTCGCCCGGTGCTTCCTACGCCACACACCGAGTTGATCTGTAATACCTTCATCGTCATCACCCTATTCCTGAGGAGTTATGCTTGCCGCGCCGCTGTCCCCCGCTAAAATCCACTGTACGCGGTTTCGCAAAGCTTTACCCGTATCGTTGGATCATATTTTCTTATCCATCTAAATGCCAAACTGATAAGGGATAATGGACATACGGTACAGATACAAGACGCTAAGCAAACAAGCCACCACCGTATAAATTACAATGTGGTTGCGCCGGTCCACACTGCCGGCACGAACGACTTCCGCCATCAACAGAATGGTAAAGGGCATGAAGAAAAAGCTGGGGCGTTCTGTTGTACGGGTGATTAGCCGCGCCGCCCACAGGAAGAGATTTACATAATTCAAATGCAAAATCAGTCCGGCGTTGGGATTGTTCTCAAGGATTTGCCGTTTGTAAATCTCGGCCGCCAATGTTATCAGAAGCACAACAGCAAAAAATATCTGCCCGTTACCCGTACTCTCAATGCCATACTGGTCGTATCGCTCAAACATGTCGCCAAACAGATTCATCAGCGGCTCGATCAGAATTACGCAAAGCAGGCCTACCGAACAAATCAAAAGCTGATTGCGGCGGCAGACCTGCATCCGCCCCAGCGGGTAAGCCACCAAAAACAGGATGGCCGAACGATGAAAGCACATCGCCAGCAGGACGATGAGCACAAAAGCCAGCAGTTTTTTCTTTGGTATGCGGTCGACCGCCAACAGGCAAATCGCCATGGCAAGAGACTGCCGGATGCCGGAGAGATGAAAGCTGAACAGCCCAAACGCCAGATATCCCAAAAAAGCAAGGTACAGGCGGCTGGCATGGCGGTAAAAAAACCAGCCGTAGCAAAAGGCAACGATTGCCGATGTGACCGCGAGGAAAAACCGCGGCTGCGCCCAAATCGTATACAGCAATTTCTCTAACAGCATATAGCCGTACTCAATATTATCCTGAGCGAAAATATTGCCAAGGGTGGTGTAGCGCATATTCCAAAAGCCGTTGATATAGTTTTGGGTATCTGCGCCCACGGTATTTCCCCGAAAGGCCAGAATAATCCAAACTAACAAAAACAGCAAAAAAGCATAGTGCCTTCGCCTAAGCCGCTGCCCAAAAGCCGCTACAACGGCTGAGCATCCCAACAGAGCAACATAAATGAGCAAGGTATCCCCCCTATTTTTCCACAAGAGGCTTTGGGCGCTATAACAAGCCGCCCACATCCAGCGGCCAAACACCTTTGATCCCGGACAACATCTGCACCGGAAGCAAACTCCATATCATCGTCATCGCGCACGCCTTCTCTGTCCTTACAAAGCGCGTCCATATCGCTATGACACGTGATGACATACCATGCCATCCACATAAATTTGCCGCCCTGTCCGGACATTGGGCAAACTGCCACAATACCGGTGCATGACTACTATTTTGGCCCCGCCGTTGCCCATACCACGTAGGGCAGGTAGGGCGTAGATTGCCTTATCCATCTATCTTTTGCCCAGACTGACATTCGGCAACAGCAGAATAAATCGCTCTCATTTCTTCATCGACCTGTGCATAATCAAAGGCCTTGACCGCCTCGCGATTGTAGCTTCCCATGCGCCCACGAAGATTGTTGTCTGCGAGCAGGCGATTCAAGCTCTGCGCGATCTGCGGTATATCGTCGCACCCGCACAAAAAGCCCCCCTTGCCGTCCTGGATCAAATCCCTGTTTCCACGGATATCGGACACCACGCAGGGCAAACTGCTTGCCATCGCTTCCATCAATGCGACTGAAAGGCCCTCCTGATAGGTCGGAAAGCAAAAAATATCCGCGGCACGGCATAGCTGGGCAATATCCGACCGGTACCCCAACAACGAAACCCTGTCGTTTAAATCGAACGAACGGATCAAATCCTCCAGCTGCCCCTGCAAGGGTCCCTTGCCCGCGATCCAAAGCACAGCCCGATTGTTTTCGACCTGTTGCATTGCCCGAATGGACGCTTCATGGTTTTTCCGCGGGATCAACTCGCCAATCGAGAGCACCAACCGGTCGTCTGGGGCTAACCCCAATTCATTTCGCAGCTTTTGACGGTCGCCATAGTCTGCAAAGAAACGATTGGTATCGACTCCCACGCCATGCACGCAATAAATAGTAGCCCGATGCATCTTTCGCTTGGCAAGATCGAAATCTTCCTGATTCATGGTAATAATTGCGTCGGTAAAGCGCGAACAGAACTTTTCCACCGGATAGTACAGCATCCAATTTTTCCGCGGCGCACCCTGAAAAAAGTGAAAGCCATGGGCTGTATATATGACCTTGGTCCCCTTTTTTCGTTCCTTGCGGGCGGCCAGACGGACCAGCATGGCCCCTACCGGCGTGTGGCAGTGAATGAGACGGTAACCGCCCGAACGCACGATTTTGCGTATCTGACGGTAAGCACGCAGATTATCCAGGCTGGTAACCGAACGCTGGAAGCCGATGTCATGTACGGTTACCCCCATATCCGACAGTTCCTGCCGGAATTCGCGTATGCGTGAATCGGAGGTTGTGCTCCCCTGTTGAAAATTGGCCGCCACCTCAACCTGATAGCCAAAGCCCTGCAGCATGCGGATATTCCTCATGCAGAATTGATCGATGGTCGAAGCGACTGTGGTCACCACCAGAGCCTTATTGCTATTGTTCATCCTGATCACCCTGTCCTGTCAATGGTATGGCTCATGGGAATCTTTCATTGACACTCTCATGCAATGTAATATTTGCCAGACAATACATCTTATTATAGTGATTGGGGCAAGAGAAGTCAATGTTTTCCGACGATTTGTACCATAGAATTAGGATTACCGCAACGGCGCTGTCCATACAAAAAGACTGGTATTCCATGCTATGACGTACCGTATATCAGCGCTTTGCACCTATATTTATAATATAATATACACATATTTTCCATTGTCAATAAAAATGTCGATATTTGTTTTTCATTTCAAAATTAAACTTCCTTACGATCCTTTTTGTACCGGCAACACCGCAACGCACTTTTAGGGTCTATATAGCCAGGCTGATCGATGGGTTGACCATCTTTATTAAGCGATATTTCCCAGTGCCACACAACGCGGCAAGCTGTCTTGCATCCGGCGGATTATATGATTCCATCGTCACCGGCAAAAATAACAGGCCGGCTTGGCCCTGGAAGAAGGCGCTTGACAAATGGGAAACGCCTCCTTATAATATAGGTATTGGTTGAAACGCTTTGATAGGGAAGACCGCCCCGACGCTCTCACAGAGAGGGATGCCCGAGCTGAAAGCATCCTGTGCAGCGCGAGGGTGGTTGCCGCCCTGGAGCATCGCCGTGACGAGCGGCGGCGTCGCCCGCGTTAAGGGCTAGAGCGGCGTTCCGATGGGGCGCAATTTGGGTGGTACCGCGGATGTCTCTCCGTCCCATGGACGGTGGAGGTGTCCTTTTTTATTGCCTGCGTGCGGATGTCTCCGCATTCGACCCACGAGGCGAGGCGGACAAGGGGCTTTTCCCCGTCCGGCATGCCCAGTGGCCGCTGGGGTAACGGGGTGGATATCGCGGCCCGGCGCCTGGATGCATCGATCGTGGAACCCATCGGTAGAAAATCCCCTCACAGGGCGGCCGCGGCAATTGGCACGCGCCCTTTTTGCCCGCCGTATCGGGAGGTTGGCACCAAGCAAAACCACAGCCGCACAGGAAATCACAAAAAAGGATGATGACAATGGAATGGACCGGACTCAACGACCTGCGTGAAAAATACCTGAGCTTTTTCGAGAGTAAGGGGCATTTGCGGCTCAAGAGCTTTTCGCTCATCCCGCAAAACGACAACTCACTGCTGCTGATCAACGCGGGCATGTCGCCCATGAAAAAATACTTTACCGGCGAGGTAACCCCTCCCCGCAAGCGGGTGACCACCTGCCAGAAATGCATCCGCACGCCCGATATCGACCGGGTGGGGAAAACCGCGCGCCACGGCACCTATTTTGAGATGCTGGGCAACTTTTCCTTTGGCGATTACTTTAAGCACGACGCTACCCGCTGGGCATGGGAATTTTTCACCCAGGTGCTCCAAATCCCGGCCGAACGGCTTTATGTGACCGTCTACACCGAGGACGACGAGGCCTACGATATCTGGAACAAAGAGGTCGGGGTGCCCGCCGACCATATCTCCCGCATGGGCAAAGAGGACAATTTCTGGGAGCATGGCTCCGGCCCCTGCGGCCCCTGTTCGGAAATCCATTACGACCGGGGGGAAAAATACTCCTGCGGCAAGCCGGGCTGCGCCGTTGGCTGCGACTGCGACCGGTATATGGAGGTGTGGAATCTCGTCTTTACCCAGTTTGACGCCGACGGCAAGGGCAACTACACGCCGCTGGAGCATCCCAACATCGACACCGGAATGGGGCTGGAGCGCCTTGCCTGCGTGATGCAGGGGGTGGATAATCTTTTTGAGGTCGATACCATCCAGCGCATTATGGAGCATGCCTCGCGCATCGCGGGGGTCCGGTATAAGGAAAACGAGGAGGCCGACGTGTCCCTGCGGGTCATTACCGACCATATCCGTTCGACTACCATGCTCATCGGCGACGGGGTGCTGCCCTCCAACGAGGGCCGCGGCTATGTACTGCGCCGGCTGCTGCGCCGGGCGGCCCGCCACGGCCGGCTGCTGGGCATCGACCGGCCCTTCCTGTATGAAATTGCCGCGACGGTGATCGAGGAAAACAAAACGGCCTACCCCGAGCTGGTGGATCAAAAGGATTTTATTCAAAAGCTCATCCGCACCGAGGAGGAGAGCTTTGGCAAGACCATTGACCAGGGGCTAGAGCTTCTCAACGAGCTGATGGCAAACGCCAAGGGCAACACCATCGCGGGCGAGGATGCATTCCGCCTGTACGACACGTTTGGCTTCCCCCTCGATTTGACGCGCGATATTGTGGAGGAAAAGGGCTTTTCGGTCGACGAGGCAACCTTTGAAGAGAAGATGAAGCAGCAAAAAGAGCGCGCCCGCAGCGCCCGTAAGAAGGGCGTGGATGGCTGGGACGACGCCGGCAGCCAATACGACGGCCTGCCCGCCACCGACTTCACCGGTTACACCGCCTTGTCGGACAGCGCTACGATTCTGACCATTGTCAAAAGCGGCGAGGCGGCCGGCTCGGTCGAGGAGGGCGAAGAGGCTGTCATCGTGCTGGATAAAACGCCGTTTTATGCCGAAAGCGGCGGCCAGGTGGGCGACACCGGCGTCATCGCTGCCGGCGACGCCGCGTTTGAAGTCACTGGCACCACCAAAACCCCCAGCGGGCTGTTTTTGCACACCGGACGGCAGCGCAAGGGAACGCTGCACCTTGACCAGGAGGTCAACGCACAGGTGGACCAAGAGCGCCGCAACGCTATCATGCGCAATCATACCGCCGCCCACCTGACCCAGGCGGCGCTGCGCGCGGTGCTCGGCACCCATGTGCAGCAGGCCGGGCAATTGGTCGACGAGCATCGCATGCGGTTCGACTTCACCCATTTCAGCGCCATGACCCCCGAGGAGCTGCACACGGTAGAGCAGCGGGTAAACGAGGCCATTCTCCGCGGCATCTCCCTGGATGTGCGCGAGATGCCTATTGACGAGGCCCGCGCTCTTGGCGCGATGGCCCTGTTTGGGGAGAAATACGGCGACGTGGTGCGTGTGGTGCGCGCAGGCGATGTCTCGATCGAGCTGTGCGGCGGCACCCACGTGGACAATACGGCCAAGATCGGCCTGTTCCGCATCCTGTCCGAATCCTCGGTCGCCGCCGGGGTGCGCCGCATTGAGGCGGTAACCGGCAGCAACCTCCTTGCCCTGCTCGAGCAGTACCACGACGCCATCGTACGGGCGGCCGGCATCCTCAAAAGCGCCCCCAACCCGGAGGAGCTGGTGACCAAAGCGGCGCAGGCCAGTGGCCAGATGCGCGAGCTGGAGCGGGAAAACAAACGCCTGCGCGGCGAATTGGCCAAAGGGCAGCTCAACGCCTTGATCGGCAGCGCCCAAAGCATCGGCGGCCTTCGGGTGATGGTGCAGGCGGTGGAATGCGGCGACCCGGGCGAGCTCCGCTCGATGTGCGACCAGCTGAAGGGTTACGGCGACGACGTGGTGGCCGTGCTCGGCGCGGCGATGGAAGAAAAGGGCACGGTGTCTTTTGCCGCCGTCTGCGGTAAAGAGGCCCTTTCCAAAGGGGCGCATGCCGGGAATCTGGTACGGGAAATCGCCGCTATCGCTGGCGGCAAGGGGGGCGGACGTCCCGATTCGGCCATGGCCGGCGGCAAGGATCCCTCCAAACTGCAAGAGGCGTTGGACGCGGCTGTGCCCCTCTTGCAAAAGCAAATGGAGAAATAATTGGATGGGCGGCCGCGCCATCCCTCCGCCATCGCGTCAAGCACTATGGGTGCGGGCGGGCGGCGCCGGGCAAACCGCCGGCCGTCCATATCACATGATCGACTAGGTAAAGGAGCGTTAACATGGATTGTCTGTTTTGCAGCATCGTCGCGGGGGAGGTTCCCTCCAACAAGGTTTATGAGGACGATCGGATTTTAGCCTTTCGGGATATTTCCCCCCAGGCCCCGGTACATATCCTGATCATCCCCAAGCAGCACATCGCGGGCGCGGATCAGATCACAACCGAAAACAGCGCGGTGGTCGCCCACATTTTTGAGGTAGCAGCCGAGCTGGCCCGCCAAGAGGGGCTCAGCGACGGTTACCGCATCCTGACCAACATCGGCGAGCATGGGACGCAGAGCGTTAAGCACCTGCATTTTCATCTGGTCGGCGGCCGCCAGTTGTCGGCCCAGCTGGGCTGACAGGCAGCCTTGGGGGGTATGTGTAAGTGCCTTGCGGTAGCGGGCGCGAACGACGAAACATCCAACCGCAGCGGCAGCGGCGCAATCGCATTGCGCCCTCCATCCGGCGGTGGTATGCCGGATTGAGTAAGCCTTTTGCGTTGCTGATGCACCCCCCAAGCCGGAGATGCTGGTTGGAATGAAAGCTCCCCGACCGTAAGTCAGACCGCGCCGGGAAACCGGCAAGCGCTTGTTCTCACATCATCCCCTGCGGCCGATGGTAAAACAACGCTTACCACTGACAGTTTTAGAAACGGAGACAATTATGGAAGAATATTATACCCTCAAAGTGGCTGGGCTCACCCGAAAGCTCAAGCGCTATCCCATCAGCGACCAACTCGATATCGCCGCTTTCATCCTTTTTGGGGACGTGGAGCTGACCATTGCCTGTGCAAAGGAATTGCTGACAAAAGTCCCGGAATTTGACCTGCTTTTTACCCCCGAGGCCAAGAGCATCCCCCTTGCCTATGAGATGGCGCGGCAGAGTGGAAAGCCGTATATCGTGGCCCGCAAAGGGGTGAAGGTTTATATGAGCGATCCGATCAAGGCCGAGGTGCACTCCATCACGACGCAAAAAGAGCAGTTTCTCTATGTTGGCCAGGAGGATGCCTCCCAGATGCGCGGCAAACGCGTCCTGGTGGTGGACGACGTCATCAGCACAGGGGATTCTTTGGGCGCTATGAAAGATCTTGCCGAACATGCCGGCGCTCAACTGGTCGGCTGCTGCGCCGTGCTCGCCGAGGGGGATGCGAGTGAGCGAGAGGATATCGTTACCCTTTCCCCCCTGCCCCTGTTGCCCCGGTAACCTTTTGGATTGCATGCGTGCGCTGCATCGTCACACCGAGTCGCCTCTCATGCGCCGCAGCACGCCGGCGCCATGATGCTGACTTTGCTTTTCTCCAAACGGCCTAGGAGGTATGGCCAATAACACTGCCTCCCGGCGTCCGGTGGTATGACAAGCCCCATCCACACAGCGGCTGCGCGTTGGATGCGGGCGAGGCGTTTGCCTGCGGCCCGCCATGTCGGCAGGCAGAAAATGCATCTTCCGGCAAGCGGGCTTATCATGGTGCAGCCGGCGCCGGCCGACCATCGTGTTTTTGCGGCCATTCTGGTATCGGGCGGCCTGTATGAACGGCGGGGACGAGGCGCGCGGCCTTGCCCTGTTGACCAACCTGACCAAGGCAGTGGGTGAGAAGGAATGAAACGTCCGCTGGGTCTCATCGGCTTCTTTTACTTTGCCGGGCTCATGTTTGCTACCCGGCTCGGCGTTAACTTTGCTGTCGCAATGGGTGTTTTCCTGCTCCTTGCCGGCGGCGGGGTATTGTTTGTATCCAAGCTCCGGGCGACCGGCGTAATACCGGCCGCCCTGTTCAGTTGTTCGGCGGCCTGCCTGATGGTGGCGTTGGCCTTCCACCTGTCGGTTGCTCCCGTACAGGCGCTCTGCCAGACACCGCTTTCGGTGCGCGCCATGATTACCTCCGACGGGGAGGATCACGGCAGCTATTTTATTTACACCGCCCAGATGACAACGGTGGAGGAGCCGGTGCAGTCCTTTCGCGCGCGGCTGTCGGTCGACCAGCCCTTGGACTGCGGGGCTTACGACTACGCCGATATGACGGTTACGCTATATCCCATTGCGCCGGATTATCAAAGCGGGTCGTTCCCCGATGGGATTTATGTCACTGCCTACGCGTCGGGCGAGATCACTACCCTTGAAAATGAGAGCAAGCCCCTCTCTTATTACCTGTACCTGGCCCGCCAACGGGTGGAGCAGACGGTCCATCAGTACCTATCCCCTGTGCTGTCCTCGGTGGTCACCGGGGTGACGCTGGGCGGCGGAGCCGATATCCCGGACGAGCTCTATGGCCAGATCCGGACTGCGGGCGTCACCCACATGTTTGCCGTGTCGGGGATGCACATTGTGATATTCGGCCAGATGGTTGTCCTGCTGCTGACCTTTCTCGGGGTGCGGCGCAGGCGGGCACCCGCCTACGCGCTGATCGTTGTCTGGCTGTTTATCGGGATATGCGGCTTTCCCTTCTCCTCCCTGCGCGCGGGGATCATGTTCAGCATCTATGCGCTGGGGCTGGTCTTTTTCGAGCAGGCCGACGCAGTCAACTCTCTGGGCATCTCCCTTCTGCTGATCTGCCTGCCCAACGCTTTTTGTGCGATGGACGTCGGGCTTCTGCTGTCGGCGGCCGCTACGCTTGGCATCCTTTTGCTTTCGCGTCCCATCACCGATTTTCTTTGCCGTTTTGTCCCCAACAACCCTGGGGTGGCGGCCTTTCTGCGCGCGGCCTACAACCTGACCGCGGTGTCGGTATCGGCCTCCCTTTTCACCCTGCCGATCCTGATCCTCGTTTTCGGCCAGCTTTCGACCTACAGCCTGCTGACCAACCTGTTGCTCTTTTTTGCGCCGAACGTCATCCTGGTCTGCACCCCGCTGGCCGCGCTCTTTTCCCTGCTGCATCTTGATTTTCTGGTCTCTCCCCTGATGTTCGCCGCCGGGCTTGCGGCCAAATACATGGTTTTCTGCGTTCAGTTTGTTGCGGGACTGCCCTATGCCTTTTTGCCGGTGGAGGAACATTATCTTTTTCTCGCCCTGGCCTTCTGCCTGGTATTGATCGCCCTGTGGCTGCTGCTCACGCCGGGGAACCGGAAGCTTCTCCGGCTGGTGGCGGTGTGCTGCACCGTCCTGATAGCCGCCGGCGCCATTTCCCACGCGATCTTCGAGCGGGGCGTCGCCCGCATTTACCTGATGGAGGACGAGCAGGGGATATCCGCCTTGGTCCTGCAGGATGGCCATGCCGCCCTCATCGGGTGTGGGAGTGAGGAGAACGCCGCGCTGCGCCAGTTCCTCTCCTCCAAAATGATCCACCGGCTGGACGCCGTGGTTTTCCCCGCCCTGGACGATATCTATGCCGGGGGAGCGGGAAGGATTCTCGACAGCCAGGAATGCGACCGTGTATTTGCGCCCGAAAGCGGCGCCCATCGCTCGGAGGTGGAATGCCGGCTGGAGGCGGCCTCCCTGCACAGCCTCCCCCTGGAACCGGCGGAGCTGTGGGAAGGGGTTTCGGTGCGCCAGGATCAATCCTCCGGCGCATTGATGCTCCGCATCGGGGAGGGGGAGGTTGCCTTTCTCACCTCCAGCGGGGATGCAGCCGGCCAGCCGCTTTCCTGCTCCATCGCGGTAACGCCGGCCGGGCTAACCTCGCCCCCGGCGGATACGGTTTTGATGACGGCGGAGGATACCAGAGCAGCGGCGGCGCTCGCCGCGCAGGGGGCGGCCGTGTATATGGCCTCGCAGGATGGGGCGCTGTGTATCGCCTCCCGGGGAGGCAGTTCAATGACGATCAGGAGGGGATGAGCCGATGCCGGCCATGGACGAACCCGCTTTAAAAGCACAGCTTAAAACCGGCGATCTCAGCCGGGTATACTTCATTTATGGGGAGGACAATTACCTCAAGCAGCATTATGTCAATCAGATCGTAAAAGCCGCCCTCGGCGGCGGGGGAAACGACTTTAACCTGCATCGCCTGCCCGGTAAAAATCTGGACGTTGACCAGCTCGCCGCAGCCGTCGAGCAGCTCCCCCTCATGAGCGAGCGCAAGTGCGTCTGTGTCAACGATCTGGATATTGCCTCCATGCCTGCTGTCGCCCACGGCAAGCTGCTACAGCTGCTCTCCGATTTGCCCGACACCTGCGTGCTGGTTTTGTGGTACAGCGGGGTCACGCCCTCGATGTCGGCCGCAAAGTACAAAAGCGCGCTCGATCTGATCAAAAAATCGGGCAGCATCGTGCAGCTGGGGCATCGCGACGCAGCCTCTTTGACCCGCATGCTTTGCGACGGCGCCAAACGGCGGGGGGCTACGCTATCCGCGCCTCATGCACGCCTGCTGCTCGAGCGCTGTGGGAACGACCTCAACCAGCTCATGGGGGAATTGGATAAGCTCTGCGCCTATGCCAGGGGCAGGGAAATCACCCCGGACGACATTGACCGCCTGGCGGTGCGAACCCTCGACTCGTCGGCCTATGACCTGGTGCGGGCGGTCAACCGGCAAAACGCCGACCGGGCCTTTTCCCTGCTCGACGAGCTTTACGCCCAAAAGACCGAACCGGTCATGATCCTCGGCGCAATGGCCAACTCGTATATTAATATGTATCGCGCCAAATGCGCCGTCACGGCAGGCATTGCAACCTCTGATTTTGCCAAACGCCTCGGAATGCGCCGCCCGGACAGCCTGAAATACGCCGCTTCCGACGCCTCCCGGCTGGAGATGGGCCAGCTTCGCCGCGGGCTGGATATCCTGGACCGGGCCGATCATCTGCTCAAAACCTCCCGCTGCGACGGTCGCGTGGTGCTTGAACAGGCCGTTACCGAGCTGTTGGCCTCGGCAAAACGGGGCTGACAGGGCCTCCGGCTGGCCCTTGCCCGAGCCGGGCGGACGGATCGTATCTCGCCTGCCGCATGGGCGGGAATGATCGACAGCCGGCATGGCCCGCATGGTTCCTTCGGATGGATGGTCCCATCCCCAGGCTTCACGGTCGTGGTGGACCCTTTTCCGGCGAGTTTGACAGCAGGGGAAGTCGCCGGCCTGATGCAGCGGGAGCGGTGAAAGCCGGAGATAACCGCCCTTGCCCTCGCCGCGCCCAGATTGGCAGTGGGGCGGCGGGCATCCGAATCGGGCTCCTGAGGTTGGGGAGTGCCTTGTTTTCTTCAGTGGGGGCACCGCATGACCGCCCCCTTTCGTACCCCTGGTAATCCCCCCGCATGCCAACGCGCGTCGCCCTCACCGGTAGGGTGGGCCGCGTCAGACAGCGTGCGCTCTACCCTGTAAGGCAATTTCACTCTGTCCTGTCCACTCCACCCTTTAATCCCGCGCCGAAAAAGGCGCAATTGATAGAAAGGCAAGCGTGTTTCCATGATATCCATTCGCCAAGCGGTGATTGTCGAGGGAAAATACGATAAGATTCGTCTTTCCTCCATCCTCGACGCCCTGATCCTAACCACCGATGGGTTTGCCATCTTTAAGGACAGGGAAAAAATGAATCTCATCCGCCGGCTGGCCGCATCCAGGGGGATCGTCATCCTCACCGACAGCGATTCGGCCGGTTTTCTCATTCGCTCTCACCTGATGGGCTCCATCCCCAAAGAGCAGATCGTCAACGCCTATATCCCGGATGTTTACGGCAAGGAAAAACGCAAGACCTCCCCGGGAAAAGAGGGTAAATTGGGGGTCGAGGGCATGTCCGGCGATGTGCTGCTGCAAGCGCTCCAGCATGCCGGGGTCACATGCGAGACCGGCCGCGCCCCCCGCCGCCCGGTCACCAAGGCCGATCTATACGCCGACGGGCTCAGCGGCGGGGAAAACAGCCAGCGCAAAAGGCGCGCCTTATGCCGCAGGCTGGGGCTGCCTGAGCGCCTTTCGCAAAACGCCCTGCTCGAGGTGCTCAACGGGATGATCCCTTACGAGGAATACCGGCAGGCGGTGGAACAGATCGGCGGGACGCAACAAACGGGCTGAGCGGCCGGGAGCCGAATACGATATGGTTTTCAGCGGCTGCTTTCCGCGCGGACTGCATTAAATTTTTGCCATACGGGAGTTGGCCGCAATGGATGTCTTGCCCGCGCGAAAACCTTCTCGCCGAAAACTGCGCACACCCAAAAGGATGGCGGCGCGGATGGATGTTTGCTTTTGAGGCCGCAGGTGTGCTGACGCACACCAAGGATAAAAAAGTGAAAACCGCCGTGCCGATACATTTTCGGCATATCGGCTTCGGCCCCCGGCAGCTTAGCCCACCGAATGGCGGGCAATGCCGGTCCTGGTTCTCAGAACCGTTAACGCCGGGCCGCCTGCCTGTGAAGCGACATCCATCCATGCAAAAACCGGTCACCCAGGCCTCCTTTTCCGCCAAAGGGTTGACGCCGGCGGCATACCGCTTTGCAATCCATCCATGCCGGACGTATCGCTGGCGTGTCAGCCGGGATCTGACCGGGGGGGCGGATGCACCTTCATTGCACGGCAACACCGGGCTGGGGGCTACCGGCCTGATCCAAGCCACGCGTTAAAAGCGCAAAACGCGCCGTATCGCGATGGGAGCAACACAGGCCCTCCCCATTGCCAAGCGCGCAACAATAGACGAGTGCATTTCAGCCAAAGGCCGCCGTGAAAACGGCCCCTTCCTCCATGAAGTCCACTTGTCCAGTGTGGGGGGTCTATATGCAAAAACGCCCCGGACCGTCGTGTCCGGGGCGTTTGGCCTTGTATGTTATATCGAGATATCGTTGGCAACGCGATACAATGCCACGTCAAAGGGCTTGACCATATCCAGCGCCTCATTGATGTCAAAGTCGACAATCGCGCTCTTTTGCATGGCAACCACGCGATTGCCCTTGCCCTGGCTGAGCAGCTCGACAGCATGATGTCCCATTTCGCTGGCGACCACACGGTCACGGACACTGGGCGACCCGCCGCGCTGCACATGGCCGAGAATGGTGGAACGGGACTCAATCCCCGTGAGGTCCTGAATTTGCTGGGCAATGTTGGCAACCCCGCCGACTCCCTCGGCAACAACAATGATGTAGTGCTTTTTGCCCGAAAGCTGGGTGCGGCGCATTTTGGGAATGATATCCCTCTCAAGGTTGATGGGAACCTCCGGCACAATGATCGAAGTGGCGCCGCAGGCAATGCCGGCATGCAAAGCAAGATACCCGGCTTGACGGCCCATGACCTCCACCACCGAGCATCGCTCGTGGGACTGGGAGGTATCGCGCAGCCGGTCGACCATCTCCATACAGGTGTTGGCGGCCGTGTCAAACCCGATGGAATACTCGGTGCAGGCAATGTCGTTGTCTATGGTACCGGGTACGCCAATGCAGGGAATCCCGCGGTTGGACAAATCCCTCGCGCCCCGGAAAGTTCCGTCGCCACCGATGCAGACGATGCCTTCTATGCCGAGCTCGTGGCAGAAATCCACGGCGGCCATCATCCCCTCCTCGGTGCGGAACTGCGGGCTGCGGGCGGTGTAGAGCACGGTGCCGCCGCGGTGAATAATATCCGATACGCTGCGCAGGTCCAGCTCGGTTACCTCGTGCTGGATGAGCCCCTGATAGCCGCGGTTGATGCCGATGACTTTCAAGCCCTTGCCCAGGGCCGTGCGGGCAACCGCGCGTACAGCGGCATTCATGCCGGGGGCGTCGCCTCCGCTGGTCAAAACTCCTATGGCTTTCGTACTCATACAATGCAACCTCTTTAATATAAAGTTTCGACCCTATTATAATCTATTTTTGACCCAAAGTGTCAACTTTTTCACAGTTTATTTTGTGACGGAATAAATTTCGTCCTATCCACCAAAAGTTAGGTTAAAACCATGACATTTTTCGTTCCTAAAATGTGCCTTAACTGCCGAAGAAGCGGGTCGTTGAGCTCCACCCACTGCTCGCGTGGGCACAGTAGCCGTTTGCCGGTATCCTGGCACTTCCAGTAGACCGGCGTAGCGCCTGGGAAGAGGGACAGCAGGGTCTGGCAGCGAAAGGCCGCCTGGCTGTCCATCGAATCCACCAGCAAGTGCAGGCCGTGATATTTTGAATGGGCTTTCGCATCCTCATCGGGCGCCTGTCCCACTGGATGGCGGGAGTGAGCCTCCTGCGGCGATACGGCCTGCGTATTCTCCCACCGGCCGGGATTGGAAGCGGGCACGTTATCATCCGGCTGGCCTGCCCGGACCCCTGCGGGTGCGGGCGGGTTACCCCCTCCCCTCTCTGCGGCCGCCCAGCCATCCCCGCCGGGCGAATGCAGCATTCTACTTTCGATCTGGGAGGCGGGCGTCAGCCGGTCGCAGACGAGCTGGGCGTCCTTTTCCTCCCGCAGGCTAACCCTCCCCTGGCAGTATAGAATTTGCCCCTCCTGGAGCAGCCTGGAATATTCGATGAGCTTTTTGGGGAAGACAATCATTTCGACCGTCCCGCTCATGTCCTCCAATGTGACATAGGCCATGGTCTCTTCCCGTTTGGTGGCCTTGACCCGCACGGCCGAGACCACGGCCAACAGCCCCACCGTGGAGCCGTCGGTCAACTCCGCCCCCTCTTCTCCCGCGCCGGCCAGCGCCGCGGCGGTCACAACGCCCAGCCGATCCGCCAGGGCCAGATACTCCATCAGAGGGTGGCCTGAGAGGTAAATGCCGGTGGTTTCCTTCTCCTGCTCGAGCTTTTGAGCCGATGAAATGTCCTCGGCCGGCTCGATGACAAAATCCCCGCCGGCGTCGTCCACCCCAAACAGCCCCAGCTGCCCCTCTGTGACCGATCGCCTGCGCGCCTCAAGCTGGGAGAGAATGCGGTCAATCGACTGTAGCATCTCCCGCCGGTTGTGCCCCAACCCGTCCAGGCTGCCGCTTTTGACCAGGCTCTCCAGCGCCCGGCGGTTGAGCTCGCGCGAATACATGCGGCTGCAAAAATCGCCAAAGGAGGAAAAGGGGCCGTTGCTCTCCCGTTCGGACAGAATCGCGCGAATCAACCCGGCGCCCAAATTTTTGATGCCCAGCAGCCCGAAGCGGATTCCATCCGATTCCACGGTAAATCCCTCCCCCGAACGATTGACGCGCGGGGGCAGCACGGCGATGCCAAGCCGCGTGCACTCGGCGATATAACCCGCCATCTTGCCGGTGTAATCGAGCACGCTGGTCAGCAGCGCGGCCATGTACTCAGCCGGATAATGGCACTTGAGCCAGGCGGTGCGATAGGATACCACCGCATAGGCCGCCGCATGGGACTTGTTAAAGGCGTAGGAGGAGAAATCCGCCAGGTCGTCGTAAATCCGGCGGGCCGTCTGCTCCTCCACCCCACGGCGAATGGCCCCCTCGCAGGCCGCGCCGCCGTCCGAACCATCCGAGCCGAAGAGAAAGACCTCCTTTTCCCGCTGCATAACGTCATGCTTTTTCTTGGACATGGCCCGGCGCACAATATCCGCCCGCCCCAGCGTATACCCGGCCAGGGAGCGGAATATCTGCATCACCTGCTCCTGATAGACGATACAGCCATACGTGGACTTCAGGATCGGCTCGAGCTGCGGTATGGCGTATTGGACCCGCTCGGGATGGGCGTGGTTCTCAATAAAACGAGGGATAAAGCGGGACGGCCCGGGCCGGTAGAGCGAAACCACGGCGATGAGGTCCTCCAGGCAGGTGGGATGCAGCTGCTGCAGCACGTTTTTCATCCCTGCCGATTCAAACTGAAAGACCCCCTCCGTGCGCCCGGCCGACATCATTTGCATGGTTTCGGGGTCGTCCTCAGGGATGTCCTCTACGCTAAAGCCCGCCCGTTGATGAGCGATCAGCTTGCAGGCGTCGTCGATAATGGTCAGGTTGCGCAGGCCCAAAAAGTCGATTTTAAGCAGCCCAAGCTCCTCCAGCGCCCCCATGGGATACATGGAAACGGCAGCCCCGTCGACCTCGAGCAGGGGGACGTAATCCGACAGGGGCTCGCGGGTGATGACCACCCCGGCGGCGTGGGTCGAAGCATGGCGGGGCATCCCCTCTACTTTACGGGCCATATCAAACAGCTCGCGCACCGATGGATTTTCCCGCACGGCAGCCTGGAGGCCGGGGCTGCGCTCAAGTGCGCGTTCGAGAGTCATCCCCAGCTCCATGGGAACCTGCTTAGCCACCGCGTCGACCTCCTGGTAAGACATGGCCAAGGCGCGGCCGATATCCCGCAGGGCGGCGCGCGCTTTCAGGGTGTCGAAAGTGACGATCTGCGCCACATGGTCATGACCATATCGATGAACCACATAGTCGATGACCTCGCCCCGGCGGATATAGCAAAAGTCAATGTCAAAATCAGGCATACTGACCCGTTCGGGATTGAGAAAACGCTCGAACAGCAATCCATACCGCAGCGGATCGACCTGGGTGATACCAATGCAGTAGGCCGCCAGGCTTCCGGCGCCCGACCCCCTCCCCGGCCCGACAGGGATTCCCTTGGACCGGGCATAGGCAATAAAATCCTGTACGATGAGATAATAATCCACATATCCCATCTTCTCGACTGTCTCCAGCTCGTAATCCAGACGGTCAACGGCCTCTTGATCGGGATGCTCGCCATACCGCTGACGCAGGCCGTCGTAGCACATCTTGCGCAACAGGGCGGCGTGATCCCCCTCGGCCGGAAAGCGAGGCAGGGCGCTCTGGTGAAATTGCAGCTCGGCATGGCATCGCTCGGCGATGCGCACCGTATTGACCACCGCGTCGGGATAGGCGGCAAAGAGGCCGGCCATCTCCTCCCCCGATTTCAGATAATACTGATCGCTCCCAAATTCCAGCCCCTTGGGATCGTTGACCGTGCGGTTGAGCTGGACGCAAAGCAGCACCTCCTGCATCCGGCTGTCCTCCGGCGCGATATAGTGCACGTCGTTGGTCGCCACCAGCTCAATGCCGGTCTCCTTCGAAAGGCGCGCCAGAAGCGGGAGCAGACGCCGTTGCTCTTCCAAGCCGTGGTCCTGTATCTCCAAAAAGTAATTGCCTCTGCCAAAGACCGCGTCGTACCACAGCGCGGTTTGTTTCGCGCCGTCGAAATCGCCTGCGTTCAACAGCTTGGGAATCTCCCCCGCCAGGCAGGCCGACAAGGCGATCAGGCCCTCGTGATAGCGCTCTAGCAATTCCCGGTCGACGCGCGGTTTACTGTAAAACCCCTCGGCATAGGAGGCGGTCACCAGCTTGAGAAGGTTGTGATAGCCGCGGTCGTTTTCACACAGCAGCACCAAGTGATGGTATTCGGAATCAATCCCGGCCGTCTTGTCAAACCGCGTACGCTTTGCGACGTAAACCTCGCAGCCCAGAATGGGTTTGATCCCCGCCTTGAGCGCCTCCTTATAAAAGGGCACCACCCCAAACAACACCCCGTGGTCGGTGATCGCCACGGCGTTTTGTCCCTGGGCGCGCACCGCCTCCATCAGCGGCCCGATGCGGCAGGCGCCGTCGAGAAGGCTGTATTCGCTGTGCAGATGAAGATGGACAAAAGGCGTCAATCGCTACCCCTCCCTGTCTTACGGCGTATGGACCGGCCCTGCCTACAGCGGCAGGCCTTGACAGCATTCCCCGTATGATCTGTAAACCATCCGGCGCTTGTGCCCCCTCCGGATCGCAGGATGAAACAGCTCACTACCACCGCGCATCCACCCGGCGCAGTCCAGCATACACGGGGGCAATCCCAGCAGACAAAGCGCCGCTTGTTACGGCCTTTTCTGACCGCAGGGTAAAAAGGGACTTTATCGCGCATTCACCCGAAACGGTGCAGCGGACACGGGGGATATCCCGGCGGACATAGCGCCGCTTGTTACGGTCCTTTCTGACCACAGGGTAAAAAGGGCCTTTATCGCGCATTCACCTGGCGCAGTCCAGCAGACACGGGGGATATCCCGGCGGACATAGCGCCGCTTGTTACGGTCCTTTCTGACCACAGGGTAAAAAGGGCCTTTATCGCGCATTCACCTGGCGCAGTCCAGCAGACACGGGGGCAATCCCAGCAGACAAAGCGCCGCTCGTTACGGTCCTTTCTGACCACAGGGTAAAACGGTCTCTTACCGCAGCACATCCACCCGGCACAGTCCAGCGATACGGGGTTACCTCTGTGGACAAAGCGCCTCTTGTTATCGATTAGTCCACACCTTGGACCTGCGCTAACGCCTCCTGTAGCTGGGGATCCTCCTGGTCGGTCAGCTGATAAAAGTGCTTGCTCTGTTCTTCATTGAGCGCAACCTCCACATCGGGGGTGATGCCAATGCCATTGTAGTTTTCCCCCTTGGGAAGGTCGAAATAAGCAAAGGTCAGCACCACGGCCGACTGATCCTCCAAGGTATAGGTATTCTGCATGACCCCTTTGCCGTAGGTTTTGGTGCCGATTAGCTTGGCTGCGCCGAAATCCTGCATGGCTCCGGCAAACAGCTCGGAAGCGCTGGCCGAATTGCCGTTGACCAGCACCGCCATCGGCAGGCTCACGCAATTGGCGTCCGACGGATGCTCTTCTTCCCGGCCGTCCTTGTAAACGGTGGTATACAGGTTGCCCTCCGGCAGAAGGAAATCGAGAATCCCCTCGGTCGAATCCAGCGTGCCGCCCAGATTGTTGCGCAAATCAATGATCAGCCCCTCGGCCCCCTGCTCCGTCAAACGGTGGTAAGCCTGTTGAAACTGATCCTCGGTATTGTTGTCAAAGGAAGTGATGTGAATCACACCCACACCGTCTACCACACGGGAGGTGACGGTGGTCGACGTATATTCCGCCCGCTGGACGGTGATCTCCATGGTTTCCTCCTCGCGCGCGACAGTGAGGACACAGGCGGTATCCTCCTCCCCCTGGATCCGCTCCACCGTGTGGGCGTAGCCCGCCTCTTCGGCAAAGACGCCGTCCACTGCGACAATCACGTCCCCCTCCAGCAGGCCCGCCTGCTCTGCCGGGGAGCCCTCATGCACGAGGGTGACATACAACGTCTCGCTGTCCGGGTACTGCGAGCAGCTTACCCCGATGCCATACGATTTCCCGGCATATTTGGTCGTGCGGTCGGCGCTTTGATCCGGCGTCAGGTAGGCGGCATACGGATCCCCTATTCCGCTGATATAGCCTTGGGCGATGGCGGTCTGCAGCTCATCCTCATCCAGATCAAACAAATAGTTCTGCCGCACAATCTGGTCGACCTCGTCCAGCTTATCGTACATTGCCTGCCGCTCCGCCACATCCGCGACCGTCTGATTAAAGGCCGACCAGGAAAGGCCCATGGTCAGGGAAATACAGATGGCGGCAACAATCAGCATGATCGTGAGCGCGGTGCCCAATGATATTTTACGATTCATAGCGGAGCTCCTTTCAAGGATAAAACGCCACCCCATCAGCTAACGCATGATGAGGTGGCGCAAAGATCGCGGTATAGACTCAAGCCACAAGAGGGGGCGGGGAACCCTATCGATGAAATCACCCCCGCAGGAAAGCCGGCACTCCCGGATATCCGCCGCAGCCCACAGCAAGGGCGCAGCCAGGCCGGGTATTCCGCCCGCCGGCAGTGAACTCATCCCAAACAAGTCCTTCGCTCTCGTCTATGCGCCTGTGGCAACCAGCTGCCGCCGCTATCAGCCTACCCTGTTGTAAAAGCTCAAGGGGGACTGCGGCGAACCGTTGACCCGAATCTCATAATGAAGGTGCGGCCCGGTCGAACGCCCGGTCGAGCCGACATACCCAATGACCTGACCGGCCTTGACCGACTGTCCCGAGCTGACCGCCATACTGCTCATATGACCATACAGGGTGGTATACGAGTTGCCATTGTAGCTTCCGTGGTTGATCATGACATACAAGCCGTAACCGTTTCCGTTGTTGGCCGCCAGCAGCACGGTACCGTCAGCCACTGCAATGATGGGCTTACCGTAGATGCCCGAACTGGCGATGTCGATGCCGTTGTGGGTCGGTCGTGATGCCGTACGGAAACCGGAGGT
The DNA here is from genome assembly GCA_965145485.1 of uncultured Eubacteriales bacterium. GTDB lineage: Bacteria > Bacillota > Clostridia > Oscillospirales > Acutalibacteraceae > CABQCM01. Next base: position 24,336 of record CBCTCU010000026.1, read on the forward strand.
TATGTTATAATAGCCCGTAACCGGCCAGAGGAACTGCTCGCCGCTATACACCACACTCGATGCCTGCGCTTTGGTAGCCGCTGCGGCAATTTGCTTTTCGAGCTCGTTGATCGCCGCCGTGTATTCCGCGCTTTCGGTCTCCAGCTCGCTCTTTTGCTCGTTCATTTCAGAAATGATGGAATTCATTTCCTTCATGCTGTTGTTGAGCTCGTTTTGCTTGGCGGTCATTTCCGACTTCATGCTATTGACCGATGCTTTCTTATCCTCCAGCTCTTTGCCGTCGGCTTCCAGCTTTTCGATATCGGCGTTGAGCTGCTCAATCACGACCGAATCGTACTCGGTCACGCTGCGCATCAGCTCGGTCTTATAGAGAAAATCGCCAAAATCGTCCGCGCTGAGCAACAGGGACAAGGCCGAATGGTCGCCGCTGATGTACATGGCGCGCAGCCGGTCTTTAAAGGCCTCCTTATTAGCGTCGAGATTCTGCTGGGTTTGCTCGATCTCCTCTTCCAGCTCGGCAATTTTTGCGTTCAGACTGCTGATCTCACTGTTATACAGGTCAATCTGATCCTGTACGTTGTTGATCTGCTTTTGCAGGGCGGTTTTCAACTCCTGCTGCTTTGAAATATCGTCCTTGAGATCTGCAATCTCGGCCTTAATGGCTTCCTGCTTGCGCTCCAGGCTGGCGATCTGATCGCTGAGGGAAGCAGCCCCGGCGGGCAAAATACTGCCCACAGCCGACACGATCAGCACGCACAGCAAAAGCGCCAGCATGCGAAACCCTGTCTTACGAAATTGCATTGAATTCACTTCCTTCATGACGTAGATATTTACCAATGGAAACGAGGCTGCCGATCACGCCGACCGCGACGCCCATTAAGATAAACGCACCAAGCAGCGGCCAGACAAAGGTGGAGAACCCGACCGCCTGCATGCCGAATGTGGTGACAAAGGCTTTGATGGCCGCCTTATAAATAAAGTACAGCATCCCAATGCTGATCAGCCCCGACAGGACGCCGAGCACGATTCCCTCGATTACAAAGGGCAGGCGGATAAAGCTGTTGGTTGCGCCCACCGCCTTCATGATATTGATCTCCCGTTTGCGGGTGTACATGGTAACCTTGATGGTGTTGGCCACAATCACCAGGGAAATCGCCGTCAGCAGGGCGATGATCCAAAACCCGGCATTGTTGACAATGCTGCGGATGGCCGTGATTTTCATCGCAATATCACGCTGCTCGCCCAGGCTGTCCACACCGTCGATGGCCCGAAGCTCCTCCACCGTCTGGTCAAACTGATCCAGGTTTTCGAGCGTCACCTGGGCCGCGTGGGGCAGAGGGTTCTCATCGTCCACCCAGGTAAATAGAGCATCGTATTCGCTGCCCATCTTTTCCTTTTGTCGCTCGAGCCCCTCCTCCTTGGAGACAAACTCGGCCGTTCGGATGTTATCGAGCTGCGCGATGCGGTCGGTTGCCTCAACCGCCTGTTGTTCGGTGAAATTATCATCGAAATAAACAAAAATGACATTTTGATTTTCCAACGTGCCAAGCATCAGCTCAATGTTCTGGGACAGGGCAATGGCAATGCCCAGCATGAGCATGCAGGCGACCAGAACGCCCACCGAAGCGATGGACATCAGGCGATGCGCCCATATGTTTTTGAAGCCCTGCACGGTGAGATACCGCAAACTTCTCAGTTTCACTGCGCATCACCCGCTTTCCCGGCGTCCCCGGCTGCAGGCTCAGGCTCATCGGGGGTCTCGGGCACAGGGCCCGCTGGCGCCGGCATCACCGTTACCAGCTCGTCCTCCATCGGGCCTGCTGGAACCGCTGTATCCTGTGGAGCAGCGTCATCGGCCGCAGGGACGGGAACAATAACCTCCGCCTCGGGCGCCGCAGCGGGGACCGGCATGACATTATCGGCAACGATTGTGCCATTTTCAATCATGATGACCCGGCGGCCAAAGTCGCGCACAAGCTGATGCTCGTGGGTAACCATGATGACCGTCGTGCCCCGCCGGTTGATCTCCGTGAGCAGCTCGACGATCTCGTAGGACATATTGGGGTCAACGTTGCCGGTCGGCTCGTCGGCGATGATCATGGAAGGGTTGTTGACCAGCGCGCGGGCAAGGCCGACGCGCTGCTGCTCCCCGCCCGACAGCTCGGCCGGATAAGAACGAGCCTTGTCCCCCAGCCCGACAATATTCAGGGTGTAAGCCACCCTCTTGCGGATATCGCGGGTTGAAGCGCCCACCACGTGCATGGCGAAAGCGACGTTGTCAAACACGGTCATGTCCTTAATCAGGCGAAAGTCCTGAAAGACGATTCCCATGGTGCGGCGAAGCTTGGGAATGTTCTTCCGCTTGAGGGTCGAGAGCCGGTAGCCGTTGACGATAATCTCGCCGGCGTTGGGCTTTTCCTCATGGACCATGAGCTTGATAAAGGTACTTTTGCCCGCGCCGGACGCGCCGACGACGAAGACAAACTCGCCCTTATAAATTTTCAGATTGATGTCGTTGAGGGCATGGGTGCCGTTGTTGTAGGCTTTGTAGACGCCGCGGAACTCAATGAGAGGTCGTTGCCCCGCCGCCCCCCCGACGGATGCTTGCGATTGCTGTAAAATAGAGGATCCCGCCTTTGCTTTAGTATTTCACCGGATTGGCGGTCAGGTATTTCTTGACCATGAGGGCGATTTTGAAAACGATGGCGTGATCAAACTCCCTCAGATCCAGGCCGGTAAGCTTCTTGATCTTTTCCAGACGGTAGACCAGCGTGTTGCGGTGGACAAACAGTTTACGCGAGGTCTCGGACACGTTGAGGTTGTTATCGAAGAAGCGCTGAATGGTAAACAACGTCTCCTGGTCAAGGCTCTCGATCGAACCCTTTTTGAAGATTTCCCGCAAAAAGGTCTCGCAAAGGGTGGTCGGGAGCTGGTAGATCAGGCGGGCGATGCCCAGATTGTCGTAGCTGACAATGGTCTTTTCGGTGTCGAAGACCTTGCCGACCTCCAGAGCGACCTGCGCCTCTTTGAAAGACCGGGCGAGCTCCTTGATGTTCATCACCGAAGTGCCGATGCCCACGATGGCATGGGTGTAAAACTCGCCCGAGAGGGTGTCCACAATGGAACGGGCCAGCTTTTCCAGATCTTTGGTCTCGATGCCCTCGCGGGTCTCCTTGACCAGCGCGATATCGCTTTCGTTGATATTAATCACAAAATCCTTGCTCTTGTCGGGGAAAAGGCTCTGCACCACGTCGTAAACCGAAACGTCGTTGCGCGAGACGATGCGAATGAGCAGCACCACGCGTGCCACATCGGCGTTGAAGTGCAACTCGCGGGCCTTCAGATAAATATCCCCCGGCAGGATGTTGTCTAGAATGACGTTTTTAATGAAATTGCCGCGGTCGTATTTTTCATCGTAATACTGCTTGACCGCGCCGAGTGAAATGGCCAACAGATCAGCGTATTTGCGAGCCTGTTCATCCTCCCCTTCCACGAATACGGCGTATTCGGCGTGCTGGCCTGTCCCAAAGGGATGGTAGGTAGCCCCGTTTTTGGCAGACCCGGAAGCCGCCTCAACCACCTCGGCAAACTCCACGCCGGAGGGCTCCCCGATGCGGCCGAGCTCGCTGCAGGCGATGACCGACGAGGTCTCGTCGATTATGCCGATGGTACGGTCGATGGCATCCTTCATCTGATGAATGATTCCCTGGAACAATCTGTTCGACACAATAATCCCCTCTTTAACACAAAAATGGTTCCCCACCCAGCGCAGGGACACGGCGCCGGCAGCAGCCACATGGGCGCGGCGGGCCGCGATGAATGGAGTCAAACACCCGACGGGATGCCCGGCCGACGCCGTGCCTTCCCAATCGATACGCATCCATTGTACAATACAAACGAATTTATTTCAAGTTTTTTGTGACAAAAAGCGTACCAGTTTTCAAATTTTCTTACAAAGTTGTAATATTATTTTCTTATTATTAAATATAAGCAGCGCAAAAGGTTGAATTCATCGCAAAAAACAATGATTTTAAACGCATTGTAATATTACATAAAATTTGCATTCCACGCAAATGTATACCCAAAAAGGGGGGTAAACCGAGTGAAACACCCCCCTTTTCCACGGCTTATTAACATTATCCACCGAGTTTTCCACAATCTTATGTAAACGGGTGAAAATACATCTAGTATAAACCCACCCAAACGGGCATTTTTCGTCCACCAAATACCGGAAAATTGTATAAACATTTTTTACCTGCCCAAACTATCGGTGAAACATTTCCAGACAAATCCAGAATTGAAAGGATGATTTTACCATGATACGGGGCATCAATCATCAAATTATCGAAATCAACCAGACCGAAAGCCAGTGTTTTGAGCGCGCGTTGCTCTTTGTTCGCCCACAGTATGCCGATTTTTCCGAAACACGCCTCAAGGGCGAGGCCGCGCAGTTTGTCTCCTCGCTGGGCGCCCCTCCCCGCGCCCGGCACGCCCGCCCCGTCTCACGCGCGCAGCGCCTGCGCCGCCGGCATATCCGCCGGACGGTGTTCGCCGTAGGATGGATGGCGGTGGGCGCAGCCATTAGCTCGGTGCTGTTTTGCCTTTTTTAAGTGGAGTGAACATTTTCCTCATTTCCTCCGGACCGCCATGGCGTGTAGCCGGAAAAGAATCGTTCGGCCTTCAAGGCGACACGAACGAAATGGGCCGTCTGCGATGTGACGGCCTCCCAATCGCGTTCGCCCTGGCAAGCGTCCTTTATAAAGCGTAGCAGTTTGGATGGCTGCTACGCTTTTTTGCCGCCGAAAGTTTGCCGCACCCGATGCGGATGCGCAAGCGAATCGCGGTCACGCTGACCGGGATATTGTGCCCAAAAAACCGGCCCCCCATCGTTGGATTGGACTCTAACATTGGGCGGCCGGGACAAGGGGGCAATAAACATGTGGCCATTATTCACATTACTATTGTTTTAAACTATCTATTCTATATTATAGTATACTTTTATTAAGTGAATATTTTCCTCGATATGAAATATTTTCACATATCCAAGGAACCATCCCCTCGGTCAGACGGCGGGTTCAGACAATCGCGCAGCGCCTCCCAAAGCCGCTGGTTCAAAGCGGTGCATTCTCTTTCCCCTCAACGGCAGAGAGGGCGCTAACCGTCGCAAGATAGGCATAGAGGATATTCCCCGCCACCTGTGCGGGCCAGGATGAAAATTGCAGCGCCTCCTGGCGGGCGATCAACCCCTCCATGCGGCGGCACGACGGCTCGGGCAGGGAACGCAGCAACTTTTGTTTGCGCTGCTGATAGCCGCCTGACAGGCGCTGGTATTCATCGAGCGCCTCAACCGGGCTGAGATCGAGCAGCGAGGCCGTGTCGATGGACGGCGGCCGGTCGGGGTGATCGACGCTGGAAAGCGCCAGGCGCACCCCCCGCAGGGTGGCCCAGCCGCACACGAGGTCAAGCATCCGGTAGAGTTTCGGAAGAAGACGGTTTTCCCACAGGAGGAATTCCTCGCTCCACACATTGTCCGGGTTGGCGCCAGCGGAAGGCCCGACCGCAACACCGTACTCCCTGAGAAAATCCGCCACCAGGTTTTCGTAGGGGTGGAATACGTCGGTCACCCATTGATTCCATCTATAAAGCATAGTTTTCACCTATATAGTATTGTTATAATCTATATTTTTTAAAAGCCATCCCGGTGTTGTTTTTCTTTGGGTATACGCTCAGTAAAGGATAAAATTGCCTCGAGATCATCCTCAGTTAATTGCTTTAACGATGCTTTTACCTGATTCCATAAAGAGGGGTTGGTAATATCCGGATCAAAAAACTCCTGCGGCGTTAGGTCAAAATAACAGATGATCTCCAGCAACGGTATCAGCGCAGGCCGCATCGAGCCATTGCAGACGCTTTGAATATAGCCCACACTTTTCCCAATCGCCAGGCTCAATTCTCGCTCCGAAATCCCACGCTGCAACCTCAATTGAGTAATGCGATTCCGAATAAATTGCATATTTTCTTTTGTAAATGCAATGTAATCTTCCATTTCCGATGCTCACCTGAATTTAAGCCTAACGCACCTAGCAAAGTGGGATAAGTTGTGGCGTTCTTTTACTTACCAAAATATACCATATTTCCGTATATTTCGAGGGATTGCCACTATTTATTTCGCTCGAAATCAAATCCTCTTACTGAGTGAAAATGGTTAGATGCCGACTACCTTTCCGATTCCCAAAGCCGGTATTTTGATCGGGACGTGCTAAGACCATCCGGCCACTAAAATGATACGAACAACCTTGTGCAGGCATATCATAACAGGCTTTTTCGGTTATGTCATCCAAAGTTCGGTACAAACGAATTATTCCGCCAAAATGAGCGAAAAAGTTCGCCGTAACCGACAAATTTCCCTAGCAATCGGTTATTTCGCCTTTGCGCTCATGCCGCGCGGGCACCCCCTTTCTTATTGAAAAGAAAGGGGGGAAAGATTCACTCAGGGGGAAACCCTTTCGATGGGTTCCCCCCTGAGCACCCCCCTCCACAAACGACCAAAGGGCCAAGCCCTTTGGAATCCCTACAAAAGATAACCTGAATCTTACATCATAAAAGTTTTCATGGAAGGTTCTTCTTTTATCTCATCTCAACGCAGTAAATTCTTATTAACATAATATGAATTATGAGAATATTATTCACATTGTGTAAATTGTTCACACTATAAATCCAATCACCAACCAATTAAACGCACTGTCACGACGCCAATAAAACGTCCCCCATTACGAGGGGATTCCAAAGGGGCCAGGCCCCTTTGGTCGTGTGTGGAGGGTTTCCAAAGGGAACCCATCGAAAGGGTTCTCTTTGGCGGGTCTTTGCCTCCTTTCTGCCCGCGCAGAAAGGAGGTGCCCGCGCGGCATGAGCGCAAAACCTATTTTTATACTATACTAAAATCCATAAATTCCATTTATAAACTATATAAGTTGCAGACCATCAAACCAATTATCGTTTTTAACTATATAAGTATAATGATATCTATACAAAACTATCCGGCGAAACACCCAATTTCTTGCGCCGCAAGGGGATTCTCCCCTTCACGCGGGGCATATCCGCCCACATCGGGACATACACTAGAACAAAAGAATAGGGAGGGACACCGGATGGACGAAAGAAAAACGATAAAAGTGCCCCATAATCTGATCCTCGAGGACCGCAAAACCCTGATGGTCAACGGCGTTTCGGATGTGGACAGCTTTGACGAGCAGACCGTGATCGTTTACACCGACCTGGGCGAGCTGACCGTACGCGGCACCGACCTGCACATCAGCAAGCTGAATACCGACACAGGGGAGCTCAACCTCACCGGCAATATTTACGGCATGATGTACACTGACGAAAGGGAAAAGACAGGCGGGTTTTTCGGCCGCCTGTTCAAATAAGCCATGACGCCGCTGCCCGAGGTCGACAATTTCGCGCAAATCACCACCTTCGCACTGGCAATCGGGGTGGGGCTTGCGCTATGCCTGTTGTACGACCTGTTCCGCATTTTCCGCCTGCTGTGGCCCCCGTCGCGGCTGCTTCTGTTTTTTGAGGATGTGCTTTACTGGGTGCTCTGCGCCCTGGTGGTCTTTTGTTTTTTGCTCGTGCGGTGCGACGGAAGCATCCGTTTTTTCGCCGTACTGGGGCTGATTCTCGGGTGGCTGGGCTGCCACCTGACGATCAGCCGGTGGATCTACCGGGTTTCGGCGCGTCTGGTCAAGGCGCTGCGGGCCATGGCGCGATGGATCCGGCGGCATATTTTCCGCCCCATCGCCCGCCTGCTGCGCTGGATCTACCGCCTGATTTCCCGAACGCTCAAAAAACTGTGCAGGCTTATGAAAAAAGTTCCTGTTTTCTTGAAAAAGTGCTTGCATTGGCGCAAGCGGGTGGTGTATAATCAACACAATACACAGGATGTGCCGGACGACGCCGCGCCAAACGCGCCGCAACCGGATGAGATACCGCGCGTGTTACATAAGAAGGGTTCTGGATTGCATGAAAGCCGTCGCAAGAAAAAAGAAAAGAGGAAGTCTGATCGTTAAGCTTCTGTTGCTCGCTTTTATTCTTTATTCGATTTATTCGTTGGTCCAAATGTACACCGGCTTGGCCGAAAGCAGCCAACTGCTGGCCGAAAAGCGCCAAAGCGAGCAGGAACTCATGCTGCGCAATCAGGAGCTGGAAAAGCTGCTGGAAGAGGGCAACCAAGGCGAAATGATCGAGCGGGCCGCCCGCAACAAGCTTGGCTATGCTTACTCGGATGAAAAGGTTTACACCGACATCTCGGGTAATTAAGCAAACATTTAGGGAGGAAAAGTTGGTTTTATGCAGCTTGAGGTAGGAGCAGTCATGGAGGGCAAGGTCACCGGAATTACGAAATTCGGGGCCTTTGTCGAGTTGCCCGGGGGTAAGACCGGCATGGTTCACATTTCCGAGGTGGCGCCCACGTATGTCAACGAGATTCGCGATTTTGTCACCGAAAATCAGACGGTAAAGGTGAAGATTCTCAATATCAGCGAGGAGGGCAAGATCAGCCTGAGCATCAAACGGGCCCTTGATCCCGCCCAGCAGGAGCGCGGGCAGCGTTCCGACCGCGGCGGTAAGGACAATCGTGACCGCGAGCATCGCCCGTCCTACCGGACCAAGCGTGCGCCCGCGCCGGTTGTCACCAGCCCGGGGAGCTATGAATGGACCCCGCGCCGCAACGAATCCACCTCGTTTGAGGACATGATGCAGAAATACAAGCAGTCAAGCGAGGAAAAAATCTCGGATATGCGCCGCAACGTGGACTCCAAGCGCGGAAGCTCGATGCGCCGCCGCCAGTCATAACGCAACACAGCAAAAGGAGTGAGGCTTTGCCCCACTCCTTTTCTCTTTGTATAACGGCTTCCCCCAACGGTTGGGAACCAGAACGGAAGCGGACGCCAGGCGGGGTACCCTTGCCTGGGCCGCTATAAAATCCCCCATCGGGGCGTAATGGAACAAAAATGCAAACAGCAGGATATTCCCGCCGCTAAAAGAAGCCTGTCGGTACAAAGACCATCCTGCGCCAATCCCGCGCCGGGGCTTGACGGTAGCCGGGCCATCCTCGCACCGCCACTCTCACTCATCCACCGGAGGCATAGCTACCCTTCTCCGGCAGCGACTCGGCCATCTCCATCAGCTTTTGAAGGCGATGGTTCATTCCCGAGCGGCTCAGGGGAGGCGACATCATAGCCCCCAGCTCGCTCAGCGACAGCTCGGGATGCTCCAGCCGCAGGCGCGCCGCCTCCTGCAGCGCGGCCGGTAGCGTGGGCAACATCCCGGCCTGTTCCAGGCGCTCGATGGCCTGCGACTGCCTGCGCACCGCCTCGACCGTCTTGGTCAGGTTGGCGGTTTCACAGTTGGTCACGCGGTTGACCCGGTTGCGCACATCCTTATAGATTTTGATATTCATCAGACGCAGGGTCGATTGAGTGGCCTGCATCATGGTCAGCAGGTCCTCGATATGCTCGCTCTCTTTGCAATAGGCCACGGCCGCCCCACGGCGGCTGGTGATTTTGAAGGGGAGCTCCATTTCCCGCAGCAGTACGCACAAATCCTCGGCCAGCTTGCGGCGGGGCAGGAAAAATTCCAGATGGTAGTCCCGTTCGGGGTTGGACAAGGTGCCGCAGGCAAGAAAGGCCCCCCGCAAAAATGCGCCGTAGCAGCATTCCTGCTCCAGGTTCGCGCGGTTGAGGCGCAGCGACAGCTCCCGCCCTGTGTGCCCAAAACGCTCGAGCACCCGCGGGCTGCTTGCGGCCGGCACCGACACGGTATGGTTTCCCCCACGCCGGTTGGGGGAAATGAGCAGCGCGCTGACGCCGCACACGACGCGAAGCAACTCCCGGTACCGCCTCGCCACATTTTTATATTCGGTTTGAAAGACGATGCCCGAAACGTCTACCTGCTTGGAAAAAAGCAAAAATCCGTAACACTCGGCCGTCGCACAGCATTCCTTCTCAAGCGGAACGCTGCAAAGCTCCTCCTTAACCGACGCCGCAAAGGTCATGACCGGCGAATCCTCCCCTCGTACGGTTATGTATTATACGCCATTCCTGACGGCCGTTGTATGGCCAGCGGACGGCCGAGAACGCTCATGGCGGCAAAAAGGCCCATGCCTTGCAGCCCCGCGGCCGAACTAAAATTACGCCGTCCTCCCCTTGTCGATATCGCGGTGAAGCACCCCCGCGTTGCTACCCCGCTCGATCAGGTGGGCGCACAGCAGCTCGGCCAGCGCGACCGAGCGGTGCTTGCCCCCCGTGCAGCCCACTGCGATGACCAGCGAGCTTTTGCCCTCGTTGGCATAGAGGGGGACCAGGTAATCGATGAGGGAAAACATCCGCTCGACAAAGCCCTTGGTCTCCTCCTTCTCCATCACATAGTCGGCCACCGGCTTGTCCAGCCCGGTCAGGCCGCGCAGGCTGTCGACATAAAACGGGTTTGGCAGGCAGCGGACGTCAAACACCGTATCCGCCTCGGTGGCCGCGCCATACTTAAAACCGAAAGACATGCAGGTGATCTTCATCCCCAGCACCGAATCGCCAAGGAAGAGGGAAGCCAGGCGCTCTCTCAGCTGGGCCGGCGAGGTATTGGTGGTATCGATGATATAGTCGGCACGCAGACGCAACGGGGCCAAAAGCTCCCTCTCCCGCTGGATGGATGCCTGCAGGGAGTCGTCAAACTGCCCCATGAGCGGATGCTTGCGCCGGGTCTCCTTATATCGCTTGACGATGGCTTCGTTGCTCGCCTCAAAAAACAAAATCTTATAAGCCGCCTGATTTTGCTCCAGCCGGGTCAGCGTATCGGCCATGCCGTCAAACAGCGACCCACCCCTCGTGTCGGTCACCACCGCCACCTTGGGCATCTTCTCCTCCACGCACAGCTCATAAAATTTGCCGATGAGGGAGGGGGGCATATTGTCCACGCAAAAATACCCGATATCCTCCAGCGCGTCGACCGCGCGCGACTTGCCCGAGCCGGACAGACCGGTCACGATCATAAATTCCATTTTGAGCACCTAACCTTTCTCCCGTGCGGAGGGTTTCACCATCCAACCATGGGGCGCAAGACCTGCTACCGATTTTCACAAGGCCGGCGGCCCCTTAACTTATTTTACATACCGTATTTCGCACTGTAGCTCCACGCCGGTCTGCAAAAAAACATCGTTTTTAATGCGCTCAATCAGCCTGCGCACGTCGCTGCTGGTCGCATCGCCGGTGTTGACGATAAACCCGGCGTGTTTTTCGCTGACCATCGCCCCGCCAATGGTCAGGCCTTTCAGCCCGCACTGCTCAATCAGCGTCCCGGCAAAGTGGTCGGGCGGACGCTTAAAGACGCTGCCTGCGCTGGGCATATCGATGGGCTGTTTTTCCTTTCGGCGTATGAGCAGATCGTCCATTTTTCTGCGGATCATGCCCTGATCGCCCATGGTCAGCTGCATGCGCACCGAGGTGATGACGCAGCCGTTGTCAGCATAGGCGCTGTGGCGGTAGCCAAAGGCGAGCTGATCCCCCGACAGCTCCCCAACCTCGCCGTCGGGCGAGATATGCCGGCACCCGGTGACCACATCCTTCATTTCGCCATTGTACGCCCCTGCGTTCATGTAAGCCGCGCCGCCGCAGCTACCGGGAATACCCCAGGCAAACTCCAGCCCCGAAAGGGCCTGCTCGGCCGCCGCCGAGCAAAGCTGGGAAAGCCGCACGCCGGCGCCGCAGACAATTTCACACCCCGAGACCGAGAGGTCGGACAACCCGCCTGTGTGCAGCACCACCCCGCGAACGCCGTCGTCGCTGACGAGCAGATTCGACCCGCTGCCCATGACAAAGAGGGGGATTTCCTCCTGCCGGCAAAGCTCGACCACCTTTTGCAGGGTCTCCTCCGACGCGGGCGTGACAAACACATCGGCCGGGCCGCCGATCTTAAAGCTGGTGTGCTTTTTCATCGGCTCGTGCTCCAGGCAGGGGCAGCCGATTTCGGTCATCCGTGAAACGATCGCTGCGGTATCTTGCATAACGACACCCTCTCCTATGGTTTGAGCCTCGCGGCTCGAAGCGTGGGGCTGGGCAACTTCAAAACGGTGGAAAAGATTACATTTTACCAGCCATGGCCGCGCCGATAATGCCGGCGTCATTCCCCAGGCTGGCGCGAACGAGGCGGGTCTGGCGGCTTTGATCGGACGAGCGGTTGTAAACGCTGCCGAACACCTTTTCCCGCAGGGGAGCCATGAGGGTTTCCCCCTCGTTGCAAATCCCGCCCCCGATGCAAATCAGCTCGGGCTGGAAAATATTGATGATGCTGATAATGCCCGTGGCGATGTGGTCGATGTAGCGGTCGACCACATCCCTGCCGGCAGCATCGCCGGCCCGCATGGCGTCAAAAGCGGTGCGCCCGCTCGCATTATCCTCGCTGCCGCCGCACAGCTCCCACATCTTGGAATCGGGATGCTGCTTCATGGCCGCTTTGGTCTGGCGGATCAGGGCCGAGGCGGAGGCGTACGCCTCCCAGCAGCCCCGGGTGCCGCAGGTGCACTGCTCCCCGTTTTCAACAATGATAAGATGGCCCAGCTCGGCCCCCACAAAATTAAAGCCGGTGTAAATTTTGCGGTCGATGATGATGCCGCCGCCCACGCCCGTGCCCAGGGTGACGGCAATCATGGTGTCGACCTCTTTGCCGGCGCCGGCCATCAGCTCGCCATAAGCGGCGAGGTTGGCGTCGTTCCCCAGCGTTACGGGTATATTGAGCAGCTTTTGAAGCTCGGGGCCAACCGGCGTGTTTTGAAACCCAATGTTGTTGGCGTATTCAATCACGCCGGTTTCCGGGTTGACGCTACCCGGCGCGGCCACCCCCACCGCCTCGATGTCGTCCATGGACAGGCCGGCGTTCTCCACAGCCTGGCGTGCGGTCTCGGCCATGTCCTGTATGATTTCCGACACAGGACGTTGCGCGCGCGTCTTCGTGGTCGCCCGGCCCAGGATATTTCCCTGCTCATCCACTACGCCGACCGCAATATTGGTTCCTCCAAGATCAATGCCTATGGTAACCATCATGATACTCCTTTTCCCCATTATTTCCTGTCGTATATTCTGATGTCATGGTAAAATAAGCGGTTTTTCCTACAGAAAAAAATCCATCGATCAGCCGAACCAGGTGTCGTCCGCGCTTTCGGCTCCGGGGACCTTGTCCTGAAGTCCCAATTGGGTGAGCAGTTCTTGGGCGGCGTTGTAACCCATCTTTTTCTGACGGTTGTTCATCGCCGCCACCTCGATGATGACCGCGAGGTTGCGCCCTGGTTTCACCGGTATGGTCACCGAGGTGATATTCAGCCCCAATATCTCGGTTGATTCATTTTCCAGGCCCATACGGTCATAAACCTTCGTGGCGTCCCATTGCTCCAGATTGATGACCAAATCGATCTTTTCGGTCAGCTTGACCGACCCCATACCGAAAATCCGCCGGGCATTGATAATGCCAATGCCGCGCAATTCAATGAAATGGCGTATGTTGTCGGGCGCCGAGCCGACCAGGGAGGTGGCCGAGACACGACGGATTTCCACCGCGTCGTCGGCGATCAGGCGATGCCCCCGTTTGATCAGCTCGATGGCCGTCTCGCTTTTACCGACCCCGCTCTCTCCCAGCATGAGCACTCCCTCGCCGTACACCTCAACGAGCACGCCGTGGCGGGTAATGCGGGGGGCGAGATGGACATTGAGGTAGGCGATGATGGCCGACATAAAACGGGAGGTTGAGTCCTCGGTACGCAGGATGGGCACATCATACTCCTTGGCGCACTCTACAAACTCGGGCAAAACCTCCAGATTGCGGGTGACCACCACCACCGGGGGCTTATGGAGAAAGAACTCATCCACCCGGCGCGATCGGACGACCTGCGGCTGCTGGGTGAGAAAGGTCAGCTCGCTCAAGCCGAATATCTGGATGCGGTCGTCGTCAAAAAAATCATAAAAACCGGACAAATGCAGGCCCGGCCGGCTGACGTCGGTGCTTTTGATGTAAATTTGCGACGGATCGTGCGGCATGTAGATCTCCTCGAGCTTAAAGTCGTCGATGATACGCCGCAGTGCGATGGTAAAGGCCTCGCTCATTGCTATTCCTCCCTATTATCTATCTTCTCTGCGCTACAGCGCCCGTCCTGATTACAGCCTTACATACTTTATATTATATACATGCCGGACGCTGTCACAATACCAAACTGTTAAAATTTCCGTAAATTCTCAAAGAAATGCGCCAAAATGCCGCCGCATTCCTCCTCCAGCACCCCGGTGGTAACCCGCGGAGTATGGTTGTAATCCACCGCGAACAGATGAATGAGGGAACCCACCGACCCCGCCTTGCTGTCGGCCGCCCCGTAGACCAGGCGGTCAATGCGGGCGTTGATGATCGCGCCCGCGCACATGGGGCATGGCTCGAGGGTGACATAGAGAGTACAACCGCTCAGCCTCCAGGTTTGAAGCGCGCGGCACCCCTGCGCAATGACCTCCATCTCAGCGTGGGAGAGCGCGCTTTGTAACTGCTCCCGCCGGTTGTGCCCCCGGGCGATGACCTCACCGTGGCGCACCAGCACCGCGCCGACCGGCACCTCCCCCTGAGAAGCGGCCTCAGCCGCCTCTTCGAGGGCCAGGCGCATGTATCTCTCATCCTCGTGGATCATGCTCTTCCTCCTTATTCCGGCCGGGGCATCGCACGCTTACGCCCCGCGCGCCCGTGCGATAGCACGCGCGCCGTTTCCGGCAACCTGCCGGTATCGCGCGTTGAATTTGAAAAGGGGCGTCCGGCCGAAAGGCCCCTGCACAGTGCTGCAGCCAGCGCCGGGGAGCGCTTTACCGCGCCTTTGCGGTACCGATGGCGCATGGGCGAAAGGCTTGCGTAAACGACGGGAAAAAAGGCGGCATGCGCCGCGTGCAATTCCCCCAGGCGAAAGCCGCTTCCCGCGAAAAGGCAGGCAATCGCCTTGCCGCAAAGCCCTAGCCGCGGCTTCCTCAAGGCGCGGCACGCCGCCATAAGGGAAACGGCCAGCCTCAATCCGGTATCCAATCCATCCGAGATGGGCCGATGGCCTACCCATCCGGCGGACAGGCCCCAGGCCAAGCCGCAGCAGCCGCTCGCAAACCACGGCGAAGCCTTTCGCTCCTCAGATGGAAAGTTGCCCATTAGCACCTGTGCCCTGCCCCTTCTCCTCCCAGATGGTGGGTTCGCCGGTCAGCTTGCGCGGCATGGCCTCCTCCAAAAAGGGGCGCAGCGCCGTGTAGCGCAGCGTGCGCTTGTCGTTTTCCACCATCGCTGCCACCAAAGAGGCGGAGCCCACCATCACCAGCAGCCGTTTGGCCCGCGTCACAGCGGTGTAGAGCAGGTTGCGGTAACAAAGCTGGGGGGGCGTGCCGAGCACGGGAATAATCACACAGGGATATTCGCTTCCCTGGCTCTTGTGCACCGTGACGGCATAGGCAAGCTCCAAATCGGCCGCGTCCGACTCGGTATACAGCGCCAGCCGGTCGTCAAAACGCACCGAGAGGTAACCCTTGGACCGGTTGATCTCCTCCAAAATGCCAATATCGCCGTTAAAAACGCCGGTTCCGTCCTCTTCCTCCGAACGGGTCCAAAGCAGCTCGTAATTATTTTTATTCTGCATCACCTTGTCCCCCTCGCGCAGCAGGACCCCGCCGACCGTGATCTCCACTTTATCCAACGCGGGGGGATTGAGCGCCTCTTGCAGCCGTGCATTGACCGCCGCGGTACCCAGCGCCGTTTTGCGTGACGGGCAGAGCACCTGGATATCGTCAAAGGGGGAAAATCCGTAGGCTTTGGGAAGCCTCTGCGCGCAAAGGTCGGTCAGCAGCCTTGCCGCGCGCAGGGGGTTGCGCTCCTCAAGTAAAAAGAAGTCGCCGTCCCGCCGCCCAAGCTCGGGGGCCTGCCCGGTCACGATGCGGTGGGCGTTGAGCACAATCAGGCTCTGCATCGACTGGCGGAAGATCTCGGTCAGGCAGACCCAGGGAATGCGCTCGCTCTGCAACAGATCGCGCAGCACATTCCCCGCCCCGACCGACGGAAGCTGATGATCGTCCCCAACCATGACCAGGCGGCAGCCCAGCCGCATGGCCCGCAGCAGGCTTTCAAACAGCGGCACGTCGACCATCGACAGCTCGTCGACGATAACCGCGTCGCAGTCGAGCGGATTGCGCTCATTGCGGGCAAAATTGGCACGGTTGTTTTCGGTCCACTCTACCTCGAGCAGCCGGTGCAGCGTCTTGGCCTCCGCCCCGGTCAGCTCGCTCATACGCTTGGCCGCCCGGCCGGTGGGGGCGGCCAGGGCGATCTTCATACCCTGTTTCTCCATAATGCCCAAAATCGCCTTTAGGGTGGTGGTTTTACCGGTACCCGGCCCGCCGGTCAATATGAGGATGCCCCGGCGCAGGGCCGCATGGATGGCCTCGCGCTGACGCGCTTCGTAGACGATGCCCTGCTCGGCCTCGATGCGGTCGATCTCGCTGTCGGGCGCCATGGCCAGAGGCGGGGGGAACTGCATCATCATGGCCAGCCGCCCGGCGATGTAATGCTCGGCGCGATAGAGATAGGGCAAAAAGAGCAGCTCCTCCTCCCCCTCCACGCGGGAGATGAGCGCCTCCTGCTCCACCAGCCGGTCGCAGGCGATATCGACAACGTCCCGGTCGACCGAAAGCAGCGCGCTGGAGGTTTCAATCAGCTTCTGCCGGGGCAGGCAGGTATGGCCGTTGCCGGTGTTGTGCCGCAGCACATGGAGCACCCCGTTGTCAAGGCGAAACTCATTGTCCTGCCCCAGGCCGAGCCGGGCGGCGATATCGTCCGCCCGGTCAAAGGAAAAGCCGATTTCCGATGAACAGAGCACAAAGGGATTGGCCTCTACCTGGTCGGCGGCAGCCGGGCCGAGCGCCTGGTAAATGCGCAGGCTCTCCTCGGGGGAAATGCCGTGCTGGGAAAGACGCAGCATGATCTCCCGCATGCCAAACAGCTGCTCATACCGCTCGCCGATCTCGCGCGCTTTGGCCCTGGATATCCCCTTGACCTGGGACAGCCGCTCGGGCTCCTTTTCCATGATCTCCAGCGTGTGCTCCCCAAAGGCTTCAACCATACGGCAGGCGGTGGAGGGGCCGACCCCCTTGATCACGCCGGAGGAAAGGTACTTTAAAATTGCCTCGCTGGTGGCCGGGCGCACCTGCTCGCATTTTTGCGCATGAAGCTGGCGGCCATACATCCGATGGGTTTCCCACACGCCCTCAACGCGCAGAATATCCCCCTCGTGCACCGTGGGGAAGGTCCCCACCACCGTCACCAGCTCGCCGCCGTCGTTCAAACGCAGGACGGTGTAGCCATTTTGCTCATTGCGAAAGGTGACAATTTCCACCGTGCCTTCAAGCTGCTCGATATTCTCCACCGTCCTACCCCCTTATACCACCATGCCGCACGGGTAACAATCCGCCCCTCTCCCGCTCGTAAGCAGCCGGGGCCAAAAAAGCGAGCCAGCATCCCCTGGCGTATTTTCCACTCGTTGAAAGCGGCCGCGGCAAGTCCGGCCAATCCAAAACCGGCTTTCGTGATCCGATTGGGAAAACGAGGCGGCCTTCCCCCGCCTGCCTTGACCAAAATGAAACGCCTTTTCCCACTCGCGGGCAACCGGTGGGCGGCCCGGCCAGTTGAAGCCATCTGGCGGCAAGTGGATTTCTTAATGCTTTATTATACAATAGAGGCATCCCATCCGTCAAGCGACCGCCACGCCGGTCCCTTCTCAAGATAAGTAGGGACGATTCAAACTCCGTCTGTTTCACCAAATAGCAGTCCCTAACTTGAGAACAGCCACAAACAAAGACAAGTTGCCTCGCGCTTGCGGCTGTTTTGCATTGTTCGTCGATTTGCATACATGATTATGTGCATTTTTGTAATATCAAACGAATTTTATTTATTGTTAAGCAAATATAAAGACAATAGAGAAACAAAATGAAGTAAATATTCCATTGGAAGATGGTGATTATCTGTCGGGGATATTTTCACATTGAAACTTTCAGCGGGCATAAACGATGGATAAATCTACATCAACTTTTGAAATTTAGTCTCCGGGAACACGAAAGGAGATGGGGAGGAAGATAATACCATAAGAACCACTAGCTCCAAATTGCCGTTTTCTTAATGATGTTAAGATGCGTTGCTTGTGGCAACGGGCAATTCCGACTATAATAATGGTAACGATGGAAAGAAAAAGGGGGGTCCCCAATGCTCAATGAAAATATAAAAGCAATCAGAACATCAAAAGGACTTTCGCAGCAGGAGCTTGCTGTCAAACTGAACGTTGTGCGGCAAACAGTTTCTAAATGGGAGCAAGGGGGTTCACTTAGATAAAGATACCACATCAATCCCATGCTGACTTTTGCTCAACCGATACAGCCGGAGGGCTGGATAACAAGAAAAGGCGGT
>CBCTCU010000027.1:0-42050 GCA_965145485.1 uncultured Eubacteriales bacterium
AATATTCCTACACCCGGGGCTTTTTTGTGCTGTCTGCACAATCTGGGGCGGTTCACGCCGCCCCCCGGGGAACCCGGGGGGTTCTTTTGTTTGCATGCGGCTTGGATCCCGCCCGGCCGGAGAGAACATCAAGAGAACGTCAAAGGTTCGAATTTATAAAATACACGGATCAATGGGTCGCCGAAATCAGACGGCAATGCCCTACGCTGGATGTGCTATGGGTTCCAAGGCACCGACGCTATGCCTTTGTTGCACGGCAGCGGCCGCTCGCAATGCTCGCGCGGCTCGTTCGCTGGGGCTAACGGCTGACCGCAAGCATCCTGCATTGTCCAAGGGGAAACGGCGACCGCCAGAACGGTTCGAGGATGAGCGCCATACGCTTTGCCGCAGGATGGTCAAAGCTCTGTCTTATCTCTGCGCATCATTATGAAAATCGGCTCCAACCATGGCAGTGAGTTGGTGCCATCAACCGTAATCATCGGAAAACTTAGCCCACTTTGTGACATGTTTCTGTTGTTCCGGCGGATTTCTTCTCTATCTGGCCCATTTCGTATTTTAAGGATGACAAATGAGTAAAAAAATGATATAATCATCTTGTTTCGGAAAGGAGTTCGATCGATGAGCCAGGACAGCTTCTACGCCATGCTTTCGCGCATGAAGTACATCACCCGGTGGGGCCTGATGCGCAACACCCGGGAAGAAAATCTTTGCGAACATACCCTCGAGACGGCCATTCTCGCACACGCGCTGGCTGCGTTGCGCAACCGCCGGTTTGGCGGAAACGTCGATCCCGCGCGGGCCGCCATGCTGGCTCTGTATCACGACGCAAGCGAAATTCTGACGGGGGATCTGCCCACGCCGGTAAAATATTACAACCGCGCGATCAAGGATTCCTATAAAGAGGTCGAGCAGCTTGCCTGCGACCGGCTGCTCGCCCTTTTGCCGGAGGATCTCAGGGAGGACTACGAGCCTTTGCTGCACCCCAGGGAGGAGGACGCCGAGCTCTGGGCGCTGTGCAAGGCGGCCGACAAGCTCTCCGCCCTGATCAAATGCGTGCAGGAGCGCGAAACCGGCAACCGTGAATTTTTGCAGGCGGAAGAGGCCACGCTCGAGGCGATTCACGCCATGCATCTGCCGGAGGCCGAGTGCTTTTTGAAAGAATTCCTGCCGTCCTACACCCGCTCCATCGACCAGCAGGCCAAGTTTGACCAGCCCTGAGAAGGAGGAAACCGCATTGTCATACGCCGACGAGCTTTTCATTCAAAACTGCCGGGAAATTCTGCGCGACGGGGTCTGGGACACCGATTTGCCCGTGCGTCCCCGCTGGGCGGACGGCCAGAGCGCCCACACCATCAAAAAGTTCGGCATTGTCAACCGCTACGACCTGTCCAAGGAGTTTCCCATCCTCACTTTAAGGCGGACCTACCTTAAAAGCGCGGTGGACGAGCTGCTTTGGATCTGGCAGAAAAAATCCAATAACATCCACGACCTTGGCAGCCATATCTGGGATCAGTGGGCGGATGAGGACGGCTCGATCGGCAAGGCCTACGGCTATCAGCTCGGGGTGCGGCATCGATACCCCGAGGGGGAATTCGACCAGGTAGACCGCATTTTGTACGATCTCAAGCACAACCCGGCCTCCCGCCGGATCCTGTCCAACCTGTATAATCACGCCGATTTGAGCGAAATGCGGCTATATCCCTGCGCCTACAGCATGACCTTTAATGTCAGCGGGAACCGCCTGAATGCAATTTTAAACCAACGCTCGCAGGACATGCTCACGGCCAACAACTGGAACGTCTGCCAATACGCCGTGCTGGTGCACATGTTCGCTCAGGTCAGCGGCTTGGTGGCGGGCGAGCTGGTTCACGTCATCGCCGACGCTCATATTTACGACCGGCATGTGCCGATTGTGGAGTCGATTCTTGCCAAAACGCCCTACGAGCCTCCCGTATTCCGCCTCGACCCGGCGGTAGAGGATTTTTACGCCTTTACCAAGGACAGCGTCTCATTGGAGGGCTATCGCTATCACGAGCTGGAGGAAACCATACCCGTTGCGGAATGATGGCGTGAGGGTTTGCCCTGCAAAACGCCAGAAGTTGGCTAGAGCAGAGCGTCCGACACGACGGAGGTTTTTCATGAGGCAGCGGCCTTGTGGGTAAAAGGAGCCTGATACATATGAAAATGATTGTCGCGGTCGATCAACATTGGGGGATCGGCAGGCAAAACGGCCTGCTTTTTTCCATCCGTGAGGATATGCGTTTTTTTAAAAACACCACCATGGGCGGCACCGTCATCATGGGGGCGAAAACCCTGCTCTCCCTTCCCGGCGGAAGGCCCCTGCCGGGGAGGGAAAATATCGTGTTGTCCCGCAAGGGAAATTTTACGGCCGAAGGGGTCGCTCTCTTTCGCTCGGCCGACGCCCTGTTCGACCGTCTGCGGGGAAGGGATACCAGCCGGTGCTACGTCATCGGCGGGGCCGCCGTGTACAACCTGCTGATGGACTACTGCGACACAGCTTACGTCACCAAGGTAGACGCCGATGGGCAAGCCGAGGTCTTTTTGCGGGATATGGACGCGCAGCCAAACTGGACGCTGACGGCCTGTTCCAGCCTTCACCGCCAGGGCCCCCTATCCTTCCGGTTTTGCACCTACTGCAACGAAACGGTCAAGCCCATGTAGGGCGCGCCTTTCCGCACGGGGCGTTCTCCATTCCGGCCAGGCGGCAGGATCGGCCTGATTCGCCGGGCCGGAGGCGGCGGACGGTCTTCGGTTGTGAAATATTGTTTTCCTGCGTGGAAAAACGGGGCTGCAAGACAAAGTACCCTCGAACGCAATCCTACTGGCCGCTTTCTCCCGCCCCCGGCGCCCGGCTTCTAGCGTTCGCGGCTGCTGACCGGCTGTCTGCGGCGAGCGGGTAGCCAACGGTCGTGCGTCAACGCCATTTCACGGTCCGACTTCATCCAAGGTACGCAAAAGGAGGAACTGCCCATGGACCATCCCGCAAGGCCCTCCAAACGAATCGCCGGCGGACTGCTGGCGGCGCTCTGCCTTGCGCTCGTCGTACTGGTCGCCGTGGACGCGCTGCGGCCGCCTGACGAGACCATACGGGCCAACGCCTTTGTCATGGGCACCTTCGCCGAGGCCCAGCTTGCGGGGGACGAGGAGGATGCGCAGGCTGTCTGGGACGCCCTGCGCGACGCGGAAAACCAGCTCCTTTCCCGCCGCCGGGCCGACAGCGTGGTAAGCCAGCTCAACGCCTCCCAGCAAGCCGAGCTTCCGGCCCAGATGGAGGAATGGCTGCTTGCTTTGCAGCAGATTGAGGAAGCCTCGGGCGGCGCATTTTGCATCCTGCTCGGCCGATTGAGCGATTTGTGGAATTTTGACGGGCGAACCGACCCGCCCGCCCTGCCCGATGCTGCGCAAATTGCCGAGGCGCTCGCCCCCCTGTCGCAGGGCGGCCTGACGGTGGAACAGGGCAACGCCAGCCTCTCCGACGGCCTTTCGGTCGACCTTGGCGCGGCCGGCAAGGGCATTGCATGCGACATCGCCAAACAGGTTCTGACCGAACGCGGAGTGACCTCCGGTGTGGTCAGCGTGGGCGGCAGCCTGCTTCTGCTCGGCCCAAAAGAGCGCAATATCGCCATACGCGATCCGTTTGGGGGCGTCAACGATTCGTTTGCGACCTTGCGTTTACATGACTGCTTTGTGTCGACCTCGGGCAATTATGAGAAATACTTTGACCTCGACGGGGTGCGATATCACCACATTCTCGATCCGCAAACCGGCTATCCGGCCGACGCGGGATTGTGCTCGGTGACGGTCGTCTGCGGCGACGGGCTGCTTTCCGACGCATTGTCCACCGCCTGCTTTGTCCTCGGGGTAGAGGCCAGCCTGCCCCTTCTCGAGCGCTACGAGGCCCAGGCCGTCTTTGTCGGGCTCGACGGCCAGGTCACGCTCACTGACGGCCTGACCGATCGTTTCACCCAAACGTCGGATTTGACATCGGCGGCTTCGCACCAGACGCCACAGCAGGGGGTGACGTCATGAAAAAGCTGCTGCGATCCAACTGGGGCAACTGCTTGATGGTGGCTATCGGCATAGCGTTCGCCATCCTGCTGATATGGCCTCATCACGAGGCGTCTTCCCTAATCGCCGACGTCTATGTCGACGGCGGCCTGCGCTACAGCGTCGCGTTGGATGAGGTGAGTTTTCCCTACATGCTCTATCCTTCGAGCGAACCGCGGGCCACCCTTCGAGTGGAAGAAGGGTGCATACGCTACTACACCGCCGAATGCGACGACATCGACTGCGTGAAAACAGGCTGGCTGACGCATCCCGGCGATACGGCCGCCTGCCTGTCCGGGCATACCTTGATCGTCCTGCGCGGCCAGGAGGAGCGCGTCTCTTTGGGACCCATTGACTGCTCAGGTAAGGGCAGGACGCGCCTCGAGCACGGCGCCCCAAAGGGCTTGGCTTTATAATGGTTTTCCTGAGCGCTTAGCCTTTTCTGATCCAAGCGCTGCCTCTCGCCCCCGATTCCAAACGGGGCTGGCCAAGGGCTCCCCGTTCGGTTCACATCTTGGCTAAAGGACTGGGGACGGTTGCCTGCGGCTGGCCCTTGTGGTATATGCTTTCACCTTGCCGGTTTTCGGCGTTATGATCTGCGAACATTCCATCGGAAGTGCCGGCAGGGCGGGCCCCACTTTCCTGCTAGCGACTCGCCGCTCAAATCAATTCCAAAAACCATCCTAGAAAGGAAGGGTTCGAATATGCAAAAGCCCAAAAACGGGCTCTGGTCCCGCATTACAAAGGCGGGCGGAGGGGTGAACCTACCCCACTATACAAACACCGCCGACTGCGCCGTCGTGCGCATGCCGCCGCCCGAGCGGGTGATATTGCCCATGCTGCAGCACATTGGCGTTCCCTGCGTTCCCACCGTGCAGGTGGGGGATACCGTCAAGGTCGGCCAGGTCGTGGGGGATTGTGACGCCCCCATGTCGGCGCCGGTGCACGCCAGCGTCTCCGGCAAGGTAAGCAGGCTGACCGGGGTCGTGCTCCCCAACGGCCGCCAATGCGCCGCGGTGGAAATTGAATCGGATGGTGAAATGGCCTTATGGGAAGGGATACGCCCTCCCAAGCTCGACACCAGGGCCGACTTGGTTGCCGCTGTGCGCGCCAGCGGGCTGACCGGGCTGGGCGGGGCCGGCTTCCCCACCCACATAAAGCTGAATATCCCCGACGGAAAGCATGTCGACACCCTGCTGATCAACGCGGCCGAATGCGAGCCTTATATTACGGTCGACAACCGAGAATGCATCGAACATACCCGCGATATCGTGGATGGCGCCCGCACAGTCAGGGACATGCTGGGCATCGACCATGTGATCGTCGCCGTGGAGGATAACAAGCCCGAGGCCATCAAGGCGCTCGAGGCAACGGCCTCCTCTTCTGACGGCGGCGATGTCGGCATCACCGTTCTCGCCCTTCCCTCCCGTTATCCTCAAGGGGCGGAAAAGGTGCTTGTCCGGGCGGCCACCGGCCGCAAAATCCCCCCTGGGAAGCTGCCCATCGACGTTGGCTGCCTGGTGATGAACGCAGCCAGCATCGCCTTTTTGTCCCGCTACTTCCAAACCGGGAAACCGCTCGTCAGCCGCAGCGTGACCATCGACGGCACGGCCATAGCCAAAGCGCAAAACCTGCGCCTTCCCCTTGGGACCCTCATTGCCGATGCCATCGCCTTTTGCGGCGGTTATAAGGCCACGCCGAAAAAGCTGCTGATGGGAGGGCCGATGATGGGGCTTGCCCTGCCGGACGACACCCTGCCCATCATCAAGCAGAACAACGCCATCCTGGCCTTTGCCGAGGAAGACGCTCTGCTGCCGCCCGAGCGGGCCTGCATCCATTGCGGGCGATGCAACGCCGCCTGCCCGATGAACCTGTTGCCCGCCGCGCTGGAAGACTACGCCCGTGCGGGCAACGCTGAGGAGCTGGAAAAGCGAGGGGCAATGGTTTGTATGGAATGCGGCTGCTGCGCCTATTCGTGCCCCTCCGGGCGGCCGCTGGTGCAGTATATGCGCCTGGCCAAGGAGGTTGTGCGCAGCCAAGCGAAATAAGGCCGGCGTTGCGAGCCGGGCAGCGGGATGGCTCCGGCTATGGCGCTCTTTATTGCTTGATTGATGCAGGAATCGCGCGTCAGGTTGCTGTCGTGCCCATGACGGCAAAATACAGCAGTCTATCGCGCGGCTTGCTCTGAACCGTTTTTCCCTTCGGACACGGCAACGGGGCAGAATTTTGTCAATCCGGCCATCGCCGGGCGCAAGGCCAACGCCATTTCTCGCAATGATTACCGATACCGATTTCGTCTAACTCCGGCCCCGACGCCGGGTTCACCCTGGCCTGGATATCAAAAGTGCGCCCGTCGAGGCGCAAGCCGATATTGGCAGGCCAATCCAGACAGAAAGGATGGATTCCCCATGGAAACCCTACGGATGGTCAGCTCCTCCCCCCACCTGCACAGCCCGGTTACCACGCCCCGTCTGATGCGGGATGTGCTGATCGCCCTGCTGCCGGCGCTCATAGCGTCGGTAATCATATTTGGCCCGCGTGCGCTGCTGCTCACCGCCGTCTGCGTGGCCACGTGCGTCCTCGCAGAATATCTCAGCCGCAAGGTCATGAAGCGCCCCAACACCATCGGCGACCTCAGCGCGGCGGTCACCGGTGTGCTGCTCGCCTTCAACCTGCCGGCTTCCCTTCCGCTTTGGATGGCGGTCATCGGCTGCGTGGTGGCGATCGTCGTGGTCAAGCAGTGCTTTGGCGGGCTGGGGCAGAATTTTGTCAATCCGGCCATCGCCGGGCGCATCGTGCTGATGGTTTCGTTTCCCACGCAAATGACCACCTGGCCCGCCCCCTTCGCTTATCTGGGCGCCGATCGCGCGGCCACAACCGCCACGCCGCTGGCATCGCTTCCCGCGATGCTGGAAGCGGGTGCGGCCGACCCATCCGCCCTGCCCTCTCTGACCGACATGCTGCTCGGCAACCGCGGTGGTTGCCTGGGCGAGGTGTGCGCGCTGGCTCTGCTGCTCGGCGGCGTATATCTCATCGCCCGCCGGGTCATCTCCCCCATCATTCCGCTTTGTTACATTGCGACAGTGGCCCTGTGCATGCTGCCCGCTACCGGCTTTGGCCTGACCCTGACGGCCTACGAGCTGCTTTCGGGCGGGTTGATTTTGGGCGCTTTCTTTATGGCCACCGACTATGTTACCTCCCCCATCACCTCCAAGGGAAAGGTGATTTTTGCCGTGGGCTGTGGTATTATCACGGTGGTAATCCGGCTGTTTGCCAGCCTGCCCGAAGGGGTATCCTTCTCGATCATGCTCATGAATATCCTGGTGCCGCACATTGAGCGCCTGACCGCGCCCAAGCCCTTTGGAGCATCCAGGAAGAAGGGGGCCAAGGCAGGATGAATTCATATGATTTGCCAGCCGTACGGCTGATTCCACATCACGACGGCATAGTGCGGGCGGAACATTCGATGCCCTCTGCGCCTTGCAGGCCGCACGTACCCCATGAGAAAGGAGAGAGGCGTGAATGAAACGGCAAATCCTAACTCCGGCGCTTTCCCTCTTTCTGATTTGCGCCATCACCACGCTGTTGCTGGCCGCGTCCAATCAGGCCACCAAGGGGCCGATCGCCGAGCTTGAGGCGCAGACGGCGCTCGAGGCGCAGCAAACCGTGCTGCCCAGCGCCGCCTCGTTCGAGAGCCGCACCGCCGCCGACGGCACCGCCTATTCCGTTGGCCTGGATTCCTCGGGCCTGCCGGTGGGGTATGTCTTTACCACCTCGGCCTCGGGGTATGGCGGCCTGATCAAGGTCATGACCGGCCTGGACACCAGCGGCGCCATCACCGGGGTGGAGCTGCTGGAGATCAGCGAGACCGCGGGGCTCGGCATGAACGCCCAGCGGGAAAGCTTCCGAAATCAGTTTGTGGGGCTCTCGGGTTCGGTGCAGGTGACCAAATCGGCGGCCGGCGAGGGGGAGATCACCGCCCTGACGGGCGCTACCATCACCTCGCGCGCGGTGGCCAATGCGGTCAACCAGGCTCTTGCCCTGTATCAAAGCGAGATTGGAGGGGTCAGTCATGGCGAATAGGCATTTGGGACGGGAGTTTACCAAGGGGCTTCTGCGGGAAAACCCCACCTTCCGCCTTGTTCTGGGCACCTGCCCTACTCTGGCGGTCACCACCTCAGCTCAGAGCGCCCTGGGCATGGGGGCGGCGGCCGCGGCGGTGCTGGTTTGCTCCAATGTGGTCATATCTGCGCTGCGCAAGGTCATCCCGCAGAAGGTGCGCATTCCAGCTTACATCACCATCATCGCCGGCTTTGTTTCCATTGTACAGATGCTGGTCAAGGCCTATCTTCCTGCGATTGACGAGCAGCTAGGCATCTACCTTCCCCTCATCGTGGTCAATTGCATCATCCTTGGCCGCGCCGAGGCCTTTGCCGGGAAGAACGGCGTCGCCGCCTCCGCCCTCGACGGGCTGGGTATGGGGGTTGGCTTTACCGCGGCCCTGCTCTGTATGGGGTGCATCCGCGAGCTGCTGGGGCAGGGAACCCTGTTTGGCCTGAGCGTTTTGCCCGGCGCGATCTCACCCATGCTGCTGTTTATCCTGCCCCCCGGGGGATTCTTCGTCTTTGGCATTCTCATCGCGCTGGCCAACCGCCTTGCCGAGCGGCAGGGCAAGCAGCCGGTGTCCTCTATGGGCTGTGCGGGTTGCCCGTCGGCCGGCGCCTGTTCCCAGTGTACGGACAAAGGCGCTCAGGGAGAGGAGGCGGCCCAATGACCCTCTTTTTTTCCATCCTGCTCACCGGTATTCTGACCGACAACTTTGTTCTATCCCGTTTTCTGGGCATCTGCCCCTTCCTTGGGGTGTCCAAGAAGCTCAACACGGCCGTTGGCATGAGCGTTGCTGTAACCTTTGTCATGCTGCTTTCGACAGCTGTAACCTACCCCATACAAAAATATCTGCTCGACGCCTACGACCTGGGCTACCTGCAAACGGTGGTCTTTATCCTGGTGATCGCCGCCCTGGTGCAGCTGGTTGAGATCATATTGAAAAAATACATGCCCGCCCTCTACCAGTCGCTGGGCATCTACCTGCCGCTGATTACCACCAACTGCGCGGTGCTCGGCGTCGTACTCATCAACGTCGACACGGTGGTGATCCACGGGCAGGAGATCTACTATAATTTCGCACAGGCCATGGTCAGCTCGCTGGGAGCCGGTCTGGGCTTTTTGCTGGCGATGGTACTCTTTGCCGGCGTTCGCGAGCGCATGGAGCGGTGCGACCTGCCGAAGTTCCTCCAGGGCCTGCCCATCACCCTGATCGCGGCCTCGCTGGTATCCCTGTCCTTTCTCGGCTTTGCCGGTATGGCGGGGTAAGCTATCCCGCTTTTGCCCCCTCCATGTTTCACTATGGTCTTTGTGAGATCGGTTGACCGCATCCTGCTGCGCTCGGCCTGCAAGGGGTCCTGCAGGAAATCGTCGTAAGCTTATCTCCTATGTTTGTTGTCGAGCCGCTTATGGCGGCAGGCATGCACGGACAAAACATCATTTTTATGAAATCCACTGAAAGGCGTGGACAAAGTTATGATGAACTATCTCCTACCGGTTGCAATCGTGGCCGGCATCGGGCTGGTCGCCGGGCTGGGGCTGGCCATAGCATCCATTCTCATGGCCGTCCCGGTCAATCAGAAGGCGCAGGAACTGCGCGAGGCCCTGCCGGGCAACAATTGCGGGGCCTGTGGCTATTCGGGCTGCGACGGCTATGCCGAGGCTTTGGCAAATGGGTTGGATAATACCGGGCTGTGTACCCCCGGCGGCCCGCAGGTTGCCGGGCAGCTCGCCTCCATACTCGGCACCAAAGCAACGGCGGTCGTACCGACGGCCGCTGTGGTACGCTGCCGTGGCACCGCCGACTGCGCCAAAAGGAGCTATGATTATCAGGGGGCGGACAGTTGCCGTATGGCGGCGCAGCTCGCCGGTGGGCCGATGGACTGCAAATACGGCTGCATCGGGCTGGGGGACTGCGTGCGCGCATGTCCTTTTGACGCCATCCGCATCTGCAACGGCGTATCCATCGTCGACCCGGCCAAATGCAAGGCCTGCCGTCAATGCCTCAAGGCCTGTCCCAAAGGGCTCATCCACATGGTTGAGATCGATCGCGAGCGGGCCGATGTGCTCTGCCGGAACCAGGACAAGGGAGGCGATACCCGCAAAAAGTGCTCCGCAGGCTGTATCGGTTGCATGAAATGCGTTCGCTCTTGCCCCCATGGCGCGGTATCGGTTGAGAACTACGTCGCCTCGGTGGACCCCCAAAAATGCACGGGCTGCGGGGCATGCGTGCAGGGCTGCCCCACTGGCTGTATCCAGATGGTGCGGGGGCGCGAGGGCTTGCCAATGTCCCACTCGATCTCATAGCCGAAAAAATGCAGGTAGAGCCGGCCGTCGTGGTATTCCACCGCGATGGCCGGTTTTGAATCGGCAAAGCCGACGGTACGGGTATTGCGATCGGCCCGCGCCATACCCAAAAGCCCGACCGTAACACAGGTCAGGACAAAAAAAGACACCAGAAAGGAGCGGCGAAACACCTTCCACCGCGCCTTTCTGGCTGCATGTTGTGCTGGGCTTTGATTTTGCTTCAATTTACAACTTCCTCTTCATGAATCATCCATTGGTTCCTGCGCGGGACAGGGTGGGTATACGGCTGGGGAGCCAGGCAGGCGGCAGGTGTATCTTGGGACGGGGCGGCCGTTTGTCTTTGACCCACCCGCCTTGCGGGCCAAAGCACCCGCTCGCTTTGCGGACGCCGCAGTGAGGCGCAGGGCCTTATTGGGTCAATACGCCCGCCAACGCCCGGCCGATCAGCTCGCCGGTATAAATCGCCTCTTCCAACGTGTTTGCCTCGCTGCCCACCTCGACAAGAAAAGAGCCCTTGGTTAGCTGCATATTATAGCGGCGGGCGGTAAAGAGCATGGACCGCGCCAGGCCGGGATAGCTGGTTTCGAGCGCCTGTTGAAGGCGGACGGTCAGCTTGAGGTTTTCCTCCCAGTTATCAAAATCGTAAACCGTCCCCTCCTGGCAGCCCGAAATAATCATGCACTGGGCGGCGTTCTTGCCATCGATGACGGCCGTCGGCTTGACCCGGGTGTCGTCGCTTTGGGTGATGGCGTCCCGGTGCACGTCGATCACCACCTGTATGGATGGGTATTTCTGCAAATAACTCTCAATGGTTTCGGCGGCCGCATTGTAGCTCCCGGAATAGGAGGGGTAATCGTGCAGCGTCTTGTCGTGGATGGTCACGATCCCGGCTGAGGTCAACTGCTCGGTGATAGCGTCGCCCACCCGGCAGACATTCTGCGTGGTGTCGGTCGTGCGGGTATCGTCGCTTTTAATATAATACCCCACATCCTCCTTCATATAAGCCTCGGTCGTGTGGGTATGCACGATGAGAACCTGGGGCGTACCGTCCATCACGATCTTGACGGCCGGGTCGGAGGACAGGATGCCTTCAATATCCACCGTGTGCCCGGAGGTCTGGTTGTTGATGTGCACCTTGTCGGTCTGAAGGTTGGCCCCGGAATTGGACAGGGTCATGGTTTTCACCTGGCCGGTCTCCACCCCCTCAGGCGGCGTTTGCGAGGGCTGGGACACGGCGGGCAGAGAGGAGGTCTCATCGCTTTGCGTCCCGGCGGCCTGGGAGGAGGATGCGTCGGCTGTCTGAGGCACAAGGGGCGCGTGGGTCTCGGCCTCGTCGTTATCCTCTGGGCTCTCGACACGGCTGGTGATATAGGGCACCGCCCCCTCGGGTAAGGCAAGCATAGCCGATAGAAAGGCTGCGTCGCCCGCCACCTTGAGCAAACCCGGCGCCCCGATCCCTTTGGCCCCCAGCCAGCAGAGCGCCACCGCCATCGCTGCGGCCACCACCCGTTTGAGCACCGCCGCCTTCTTTCGTCCCAATGCGTTCAATTCGTCCCACCCCATTGTATGATCCGGATTGGGCGGCCAACTTCTGCCGCCGTCGTCATACCCAATCATATGCGGCGGACGCGCGGCGTAGTACACCAAACGGATTGTCCCACGCATGCGCGGGGACAAGGCCATGACGCTTCACGACGCCCAGCTTCTTGAGGCGGACAGCCCCTTGGATGGCAGGTTCCTCATCACGGCTCCCATTGCCGGTAACCAAAGCCGTGGGGTTGCAAGACGGCATGCAATAGGATAGAGATAGAGAAACACGAAAAAACGGCTATGCCATGATCTCCAACAGATCCTTTGGGGAAAGATGGGGATGCAGCGTACAATTAATCGCCAGGGCAATGAGTGCAGCGGCCCGTTCGATGACCAGGTCGATTTCCCGCGGGGTGACCATCATCTGGCGGCCGTTTTGGTCGGCTTTACGCATGGCGTCCGCCCCGTCGCCGCCGAGTAGGTCGCTGGCCAGGGTGGCCGCATCGACCACGGTCGGCACTCCCATGGCGATCACCGGCACGCCGATGGTATTTTGGCTGATTTCCTTGCGCGTGTTGCCCACCCCGGAACCGGGGCGTATTCCAGTGTCGGACAGTTGCACGGTACACCCCAGGCGGGAGAGCTGCCGCGAGGCCAGAGCGTCGATGACCACCACCGCCGCCGGCCGAATCTGCCGCACCATACCCTCGAGGATTTCGGCTACCTCGATGCCGGTCTTGCCCAAAACGCCGGGTGCGACAGCGGCCACCGGGCGCAAATCCCCCAGACCGACCGACCTGGCCAGCTCCCCGCTGATGTGCCGGGTGGCCAGGATGCGTCCGATTGCCTGCGGGCCCAGCGCGTCGGGAGTGATGTCGTCGTTGCCCAGCCCCACCACCAGGATCAGCCCCTCTTTGGGCAGCAGCCGCCCCAGCTCGACCGATATGGCGGTACGGCAGTCGTCGTCCATGTTGGTATCGTCGGAAAAAGCCGGCATCTCCACCGTAACATAATGCCCGACCGGACGGTCCAGCGCTTTGGCCCCTTCCTCATCCACCACCTCGATGCGGGTGATCGACGCCGGCCCCACGTCGATACGGTCGCTGCGCACCCCGCTGCAGGGCCCGGATAGGGCCTCCTGCCGCTCGAGGGCGAGATCGGTGCGAAACTGCATGATGTACTCCTCATTTCTCCTGAATTTATCCTGCTGGCCGCCACAAGGCAGCGGCAGGCCTTGCCATTATTATTATGCAAATTCAATTTCCTATCCGATTTTAAGAAAAAAAACTTGCTTTTTCCTCCGAGTAGTGGTATCATAACCGTTGTGATATCGTACAGTGAGTAGGAGGTGTATTCATGCCTAATATTAAATCCGCCAAAAAGCGCGTTCTGGTTACTGCCGTCAAGGCCAATCGCAACAAGGCGATCAAATCCGCACTGCGCACCTCGGTCAAAAAGGCCAATGCTGCCATTGAGAGCTCGGCCGCCGATAAGGACGCCCTTGTCAAAGACGCCATCTCCCTCATCGACCGTTCGGTTACCAAGGGGATTCTGCATAAGAATAATGCTGCCCGCAAAAAGTCGGCTCTTATGCTCAAGCTGAAGAAGGCCCAGGGCTAATCGCGCCGTTTGGGCAAGACGTGCGCCAGAGGATTGCCCGCGCTATGGAATTGAGCAAAACAGCGTCCGCATATCGTTGCGGGCGCTGTTTTTGTCACCAGATATCCGGGGCTATGGCTACTGCCATGAATCCCGCGGCCAATACGCAAGAGCCCTTTCGCGGGCGTTTTTGCTCTGATGCCCCGCTTTTGGCGGGATACGCCGCCCGATTTTCCCGTCTCGTATTCCGGCGCCCGGATACCTTACCACAAAAATACAAGGAGGTGGAAGCGATGCCCCTGCCTGAGCTATTATGCCCCGCCGGGGATCTTACCCGCTTGAAAGCCGCCATCCATTTTGGAGCCGACGCGGTATACCTCGCGGGAGAAACGATGGGGATGCGCGCGGCCGCCCATAATTTTTCTTTACCGCAACTAGCAAAGGGGGTCGAATACGCCCACGAGCGCGGTAAAAAAGTGTACCTCGCCTGCAACGCGATGCTGCGCAACTATCATTTTGACGTCCTGCCAGAATTGCTCGTCCAATGGGCAGGCTGCGGCGTGGACGCCCTGATTGTCGGCGATATGGGGGCGCTGCGCCTTGTCAAGCAGCGGCTGCCCGATATGCCGGTACATATCTCTGTGCAAACCGGGCTCTCCAACTACGAGGCGGTACGCGCCATGGCCGACCTGGGGGCCTGCCGGGCCATTCTATCCCGGGAGCTGACGCTGGATGAAATCGCGACAATCCGTGCCAAAGCCCCGGCAGATATGGAATTGGAGGCATTCGTACACGGCTCGATGTGCGTGTCGGTCTCGGGGCGCTGCCTGCTGTCCGATTACATGACCATGCAGGAGACTCCCCTCGATCCAACGGGCGAAAAAGCACGCCATACCCCGGATGGGACATACGCAGGCCGAGAAAATACCGGGGCGCAGGCCAGCGGTAATCCCGCTGCTGGCGCCGGCACAGCGGCCGCAGACGGGCAATCCGCTTCTCACCCCGGGAGCCCTGCGTCGGCAGGCATCATTTCCGATCCCCATCCCCACGGTCAAACCAGCGGGGAGCGGATTGCGCGGGATGATACCAATCCTCCCCTCTCCTGCCGCAGTGGCAACGGCGGCGACTGCGCGCAGCCCTGCCGCTGGAAATACGCCCTGATGGAGGAAAGACGCCCGGGGGAATACTATCCCGTCTG
Source organism: uncultured Eubacteriales bacterium (assembly GCA_965145485.1). Taxonomy (GTDB): domain Bacteria; phylum Bacillota; class Clostridia; order Oscillospirales; family Acutalibacteraceae; genus CABQCM01. The sequence goes on from CBCTCU010000027.1 coordinate 14,807, forward strand.
TGAAACCGAGGAAGGAAGCTTTATCTTAAACTCCAAAGACCTGTGCATGATATCCCATCTGCCGGAGCTGGCAGCGGCCGGCATATCCTCCTTCAAGATCGAGGGGCGCGCCAAGTCGGCCTACTACGCCGCCGTCACCGCCAACGCCTACCGCTGTGCCCTGGACGAATGGCAGGCGGGGGGCTATTCGAGCGACTACACCCCCTCCCCCTGGATTGTGGAGGAGCTCAACAAGGTCAGCCATCGCCCCTATTCCACCGGCTTTTACCTCGGCGGCCGGGGCGGCCAGCATACGGCGGATGGCGGCTATGTGCGCGACTATGAGGTGATGGGGGTGGTCACCGGCTCGCAATGTGGCCGTATTACCGCCTCCCAACGCAATAAGCTGTATGAGGGGGATCGGGTGGAATTGCTCGAGCCAGGCCGCCCACCGATCCTTTGCGTCGTCGATCGGCTACGCGATGGCGAGGGCAACACTATTGAGAGCACCCCTCACCCCACCATGCCCTATTCCTTCGCCTGCGATTATCCGGTCTCGCCCGGCACACTCATCCGCCGGGCCAGCCGGCGATGAAACGCAGTGTTTTCGCTACGCTCTGTCCCTCGTCACGTGCCGCTGTGTAAGTCCGCCTTTTGGATCGTCAGCATGCGATAGCGTATGGGAACCGCCTGCTCCAAGCAGGGATGGGTTCCCAGCTTGCCAGAGGCTTCAAATGACGCCATGCGTTTCATGGCCTGCCACGCACCGGCAAATCGGCTTCCCCGTATGATCCCTATCCAAGCTTCTGGTATGCTATTGCCTCAGGACGCGCTACCATACCTTTTCCTGCATCGCGCTCCCCACAGCGCACATACGGGAATGGTGGTTGTCATACCATCCTTGCCATCGGAGTATGGCCGTTAGCCGTTCTTTTCGTGCGACGGGCGCCTTCACCGGCAGGACCGGTGGTTTCCCTTCATCAAGAAAAGCCACGCCAAGCGCTGACATGCGCTTGGCGCGGCTTTTTATGCCTATAACGTTTTAAAGTTAAGAAACCGTTTGCCGGTACTTCACCGTCAAGTTGCGGATACCGGCCCCATACGCCTTGGTCGGATCGGTATTGGACAGGCGAATATACATCGTCTGCGCCTCATCGTCAGGGCTGAAGACCGACAACGTTACCCGGTTGGTGGTCCTGTCGGTATATTCCGAGCTCACATCGCGGTAATCGTACACCTTGGTCCAATTTTCATTGTCATTGGAAACCTCGATCACGTAGTTGTAAAACACCTCCAGATCGGCATAGGCGCCCGCATATTCGGTGCGGTCGATCTGGTAGGTCAAGGTCCCGTTATACTCGCAATAACGGTAAGCGCGCGTGGCGGTGCCGTGGTCTTCCAGAAGGAACTCGGCATCCTCGCCGTCCTCATTGGTCGCCACCGTCAGCTCGGCTATCGTGTAATCCGGCGTGGTTTCGACGGGAGTGTCGCCCCATTCCACCTCGACGGTCAAGGTATCGGCCGAGTCGTGATTAATCTGAATGAGCAAAGAGGAGGTCTCGTTATCCCAAAGGGTAATCACATCGCCAAAACGGGTGCCATCCTCCTTGGTCACGGTGACATTCCGGGGATATTTCCCATTGCCAAGCAGGCGGGCCGATGTCGTCGAGCCCTGCGGGCCATAGAGGGAATAGGTGGTTTTATCCGCGGTCTCTACCACTTCGCCCTGCATGCTCCCGCCTGCATGGGCAAAACGGGGGATATCCGACTCCAGCAGAGAGGAGATGTCCATCAGCAGTGCGGAGGAATCGGCCTCCATCACCTTCTCGGTCAGAACGGGAAGCTCGCTGTCAAAAATATCGATGAAGTTACCCGTCAGGGTCTCCCCTTCGGCCAGGGTTTCAGCGGCGATAAAGTCCCCGCGCTGGATCGCCATAAGGTTGGATTCGACATAGTCGGTATCGGTATATCGAACAGCATATTGAACCAGATCGACCATTTTCTGCGCGCCGTCCGTCGCGGAATAGGTCGACGAGGGCAAGCCCACCGCAAGCACGCGGCCGCTGCCAACCTCCGCTTCAAACCCGATATTTTCCCCGGAGCTAACCAGCAGGGGAGAAATACCGTCGCCCGAATAACACTGAATAAAGCTGTCGCCAAGCAGCACCGTATCGGAAAACGCCTCGCCGTACCCGCTGGCGCCGACCCACTCGAGAGCGTCGATGTATTCAAAGGTCTCAATGGTCACGTCCAGATCGAGATGCTCGAACAGATTGGCGGTGGGGGTGGTATTCTTCTCAGCCCACCATTCGGTCGACACGCCGGTGCTGTAGCCATCGTTCCCGCCCACATACAGCAGCACACCGCCGTCTTTGACCCAGTCGGCAATGGCTACGTTGGTCTCCTCGCTCAGGGGCTTCATGATGTCATAAGCGACCACCAGCACCTTGACCCCCTCGAGGTCCTCCTTGGTCTTGACGTTGTCAAGCGAGGTGATGGTGATGGGCAGCCCCTTTTCAAGCAGGGGCAGGGTGAGGCCATAGAAGCCCTGGTTGGTGTTGTTCATCGGCATATCGGTACCGCCGCCATACTGCCAGCTAAGGCTGTCGGAGATCGCCACCGAGATGCCCGGCGTACCGGCGTACAGGGTGGATTCGCGGCCAGCCATGAGAGGCAGGGTGTTGAACACGCTCATTTGCAGGGTGCGGTAATGCGACGGCACGTCGGCGGTAAAGCTGCGGTCCAGCCAGAGGGTTTCCTCATAGCGGAACACATCCTGCTGCAAAAGCTGGGCGACGAGGGTCTTTTTATAGGTATCCTCATAGTAATCCCACGAAGCGTCGGCATAATCGGCGTATGGGTCGGAAAGGGTAAAGAGCATCTGATCCTCGCCCACCGCGTCGACGTAGGAGGCATAGCCGATGTAGCCCGACTCAAACCGGCGGGTGACGCTCTGGCCATTATAGTTGACAGGCACGGCCACCGTATTGCTCCAGGTCTGGCCAATCATACCGTCCATACCCTCAAGCGCGCCGTAGTGGCTAACCCCGGCGATAATACCGATGGAGTTATAGCTGAGTACGCTGTGGGTAGCGACCACGACCTTTACCTCGGGGAAAGCTTCCTTGGTGCGGGTAATGAGGGTGCTCAAAAACCGCTCCCAGAGATAAACCTTGAGCTTGCAGCTCATATACATGGCCTCGGCAGAAGAGGTTTGATCCTGCCACGCCTCGTCATAATACGCCTGCCATTCATCCTTAAAGGCCTGCGAATAACCGCAGCTGCGCCAGATTTCCGGCTCCTCAAGGACCACCATGGAGATGGGATAGTTCTCACAATGGTGTTTGATGATTTCCCACTTGTAGTTGATGAAATTCTCGGTGGGGATGATGTAAGGCACGCCGTTGGGCTCAATGCGCTCCCCGCTGGCAACGCGCTGAAGCTCGTAGTCAAAATCGCCGCCATACTCATTGAGATATTCCGCCTGATTGACCGCACGGTTGGCCGAGAGCATCAGGTCGATGGTACGGTCGCCGCCGTTCTGCGTCCAGGAATCGAGCAGTGCGTCGGAGGAATGGACGTTGTCGGCATAGACCATGACCGAGTCGGAATACACATCGTAGCTCTCGCTGTAGTTCCCGGCGTTCTGGTAAGTGGTGATGATGCCGTCGTAATCGTACTCTTCCTTATACTGGGCATAAGCGGCCTTGCCCGTCCAGGGATTGGTATCGGTATCCTTCTCTGCCGGGAATCGGCTGATCAGCTGAACCGAATATTGCAAAATCAGCAAAGCGTCGTTTGCATTGACTTCCCCCTCGCCGCTGACGTCGGCACACAAAAGCTTCTCCGACGACAAGGTGGTAAGATTCACCGAGTACTGGAGCACAAGCAGAGCGTCTGCCGCATCGATCGCATTGTCGTCGTTGACATAGCCGTAAGCGACTGGATCCGCCGCCACGGGCAGGATTCCTGCGGTAGCGGTGACCAACAAAACGGTCAACAACAGCAAGGATAAAAATCTGCGTATGGATTTGTTCATTTTTCTCCTCCTGACCGGATAGTAAGAATATACTTTTGGACAAGTTGCATTATAGCAGCTTTTCACAAAAGTGTCAACCAAACCGAAGCAAAAAGCACGGCAGAAACAAATGGTATTGTATTCACAAATACTGTACGACGGTATGAATTCACTGATTTGCGATACGAGCAGCGCTATTCCATTGCACCCGAATCGGCCAGGTGGTTTTCCTTTTCCGGCCATATTACTGCTGTCAGTTAATCCATCTATCTTACAAATTAGCATATTGACAAGCATGCCGAAAATGCAGTATATTTCTATGTAAGTGTTTCCCATTTCAATCCATACATAGTTGCTGTTTCCCATAACGGCGTTGCACCGGCGAAAGGAGAAAAGCAATGAGCATCTGGGGATTTGTCATGTTAGCGGGGATTGTTGTGAGTGTGGTTCTCACCCTACGGCTGAAGTCGGCCAAAAGCGGGTGGTTCCTTTTCATTTTATATCTCCTGATGTTACCCTTCTTCGCCCTTGCTGCTCTACTCTCAGAATCGTTGTTTTTCTTTTTTGTTATTTTGGCCTCACCCGTGGTGATTGGTATCATTGTACTGATCCTTCGGATATGTCGTATCGGGGAATACGAACCGGATCAATCCAGGCCCTACAAACTAGCTCTTTGTGCCGTACTTGCAGTACTTTTGCTCTATTTGGAGGGCTTCAACGGCATCGAGACCTTTGACCGCCCCAGCCAATTTTTCCAAATAAAGACCCAGATCGGCATGGGGCATTGGATTCCCTATCGCCTTGATCAAACCGAATCCATCAAGGGCACTGACCACGCGCGATATATAGGACCACCCGTTTTTATCAAACACAATACAACATTCTTTTCTTTATTCTTTACTGCATATGATTTGTATTATCACGACGGCCAATTGTATTATACCTATTGGGATGATACAAATATTCCATACTCCAAATGGGGAGAAAAACTGGATGTAGGCTCCGTGTAAACTTCATCGCCTACCGTCGTTTCAGTTGGATGCGGCGGTAGGCGGTTGATGTTTTTATTGACAAAATCAATGCCACGCAATATAATTCAATTAGTTCCATTTCAGGATATTACTGTTGATCCATGCGCCTAGCCACGTGGTCGCCCTATGGCTACCCAATCAAGTTACCACCATCCTTTTCAACAGGGGGCAGGAACAAATGAGTATCTGGGGATTTGTCATGTTAGCGGGGATTGTTGTGAGCGTGGTTCTCACCCTACGGCTGAGGTCGGCCAAAAGCGGGTGGCTCCTTTTCATCCTCTATCTGCTTACGGTGCCATTTCTCGCTATCGTTGCTCTATTCTTGGAGCATCTTGTTCTGTTTTTCTTGATCTTGGGATTGCCTCTGTTGATAGGTATCATCCTTTTTATTCTTTGGTTTTGCAATGTAGAGGAGTACCGTATAGTAAAGGCAATCCGATCCAGGGCATTCAAGCTGGGCGTCTGCGCGGTTTTGGCGGTATTTTTGCTCTATCTGGAGGGCTTCAACGGCATCGAGACTTTCAACCGCCCCAGCCAATTTTTCCAAATAAAGACCCAGATCGGCATGGGGCATTGGATCCCCTATCGCCTTGAGCAAACCAAATCCATCAAGGGCACTGACCACGCGCAATATGTAGGACCACCCGTCAATAGCAGAGATAGTTCATGGTTCTATATTAGCTTTTACGATTTATATTACCATGACGGTGAGTTATATTATACCCGTTGGTACAACGAATACCATGTTCCATATTCCAAATGGGGAGAAAAACTGGCTCCAAGCTATTCATAAGCTTCACCGCCTCCTTCGCGTCCTATGGATGTAATGGCAGGCGGTTGTTTTTTCGCGTTCGGTTTTGCAATGATAACCATTACGGGCATTGGAGTCCTCAAAGCCATCGTCAGGTTATATTGGGAAGGGAGACCAGACTAATTCTTTCATCCCAGAACGTCCGGCTATCGGAATATCGCCTACTCGAACCGACTGCCGGCCGGTCAAGGCAACGTATTGCCGGCGGATAGATAGATATCATACCACTCTTTGCGCGTAAGGCACAGACTGCTGGCACGGCAGATATCGATCAGCCGCTCGAGATTGGTCGTGCCGATGACCGGCTGGAAACCCGCCGGGTGGCGCAGCAGCCAGGCGATGACAATGGCGGTGGCGCTGACGCCGTAACGGGAGGCCACCTCTCCAACCACCCGGTTGAGCTCGGGGAATTTATCGCTACCCAAAAAGACCCCCTCAAAAAATCCGTACTGGAAGGGCGACCAGGGTTGGATGGTAATATTGGACAAGCGGCAAAAATCCAGAATTCCGCCGTCGTGGTCAATGGAAGCAGCATTCTCCATATTCACATTCAGTCCGCTTTTTATCATACCGGAATTGGTGATGCTCAACTGAAGCTGGTTGGCGACCAGAGGCTGCTTTAAATATTTTTGCAGCAAAAGGATCTGACCGGAATGATGGTTGGACACGCCGAAATAGCGCACCTTACCGCTCTCGTGAAGCCGGTCAAAGGCATCGGCCACCTCCTCCGGGTCGCAAAGCGCGTCCGGCCGGTGGAGCAGCAGCACGTCGAGATAGTCGGTGCCCAGCCGCTCTAAAATGCCGTCGACCGACGAGAGGATATGTTCGCGGGAAAAATCGTACATTCCCTGCCGGATTCCGCACTTGGACTGGAGGATGATTTTTTCCCTGCGGTCGTCGGTCATGCGATACGCCTTGGAAAAGAGCCGCTCGCACTCCCCTCCCCCATAAATATCTGCATGATCGAAAAAATTGGCGCCCTGCTCGATGGCCGTCTCAATCAGCCGGGCGGCCTCGTTTTGTGACAGGGCATTGATGCGCATACATCCCACCGCGATGGTGGGAACCATCAGGCCGCTTGGCCCAAGGGGTATCTGTCTCATTCAAAGTCATCCTTTCTTTTGGTATCTTAAATGCCGAATATACACACTGCGGCGATGCCTACGCGAAAGGAGCCGGCAGCCGGCGTTCGCTGATCCGAGGGGGGCAACCGTCCTTTCATCAAGTCCCTCTTATGCCTTAATTTTATACCATATCCCGCCAAAAGGTTTGTGAACACAAGGAAAACTCCTCCCCCGCAGCACCCTGCGGAGGAGGAGTCGCCATCAGATATCCCTCCGGCAAAACGAATCCTTGGCGATATAGAGCATACAGATGCAAAGTACGGCAAGGTAACACAAGGAAAACACAAGGCTGGTGCCGGTGCTGGCCGTGCCCATGCCCATCATACTGTTTATCATATTGTTCACACCCGAATAGGGGAAAAACCTGCTGCTCAACGACAGGTTGGAGAAGGGCAGGAAATCGATCCATTCGCCGCGGAAAAGCTGCGTCACCATAGCCGTCGCCATGCTGCCGCCAAAGTAGACGCCTATGGCGATGCCAACCGAAGCGGCCGTATTGCGGGTGATGATCGAGAGCATGAAGGCAAAGAGCATAAACACAATGACGTCGATAAACTGCACAAAGGCGTCGGCAAGCAGGTACAACAAGGCGTGAATCTCCATCGCCTGGCCGCCCGAGGCGGTCACATAGGGCTGGAAGCTGTCTAGCCCAAACCAGACGGCCGACGAAACGACCGACACAACATACAGAATCAGGGTTGCGAGTATCCCTACGGTCAGAAGGGAAAGCAGCTTTGCCAAAAAGATCTTCCACCGCTTGGTGGGGGAGATGATCAGCGACTTGATGGTTCCGCTCGACATCTCCTGAGAGACGCTGCCGCCGGCGAGAATCATCATAAGGATCGCAACCAGGAAAATGCCAAAGGAGAAGAGCACCGAGGTGCCCGCAGTCTTCACCAGGCCGTCGACCGAGTTAATATTAAAAGTAAGGCCGTTTTCCAGCCGGTATACCTGCACGGCGATGTCATTTTCCAGTTCTTCACGCTCGTCGGCACTGAGCAGGGCGGGAGTATCGCCAGTGAAATCGACATTATAGATCAGCGAACGCTTTTCCGCCTCAATCTGACTAAGGCTCGATTCAATCGGCTGGGGACGCTCGCCCTGAGGATCCACCTTCAGGCGCAGCTCGTTGAGGGAAATGAGCATGGCCTTTTCCTCATCGCTGATGGTGGTATCCTCCTGAACGATGCGGTTTTGCAAGTCGAGATAGCTGGCATAATCCTTGTTGTCCAGCGCCGTGGTTAACAGGGCCAGATACTCCTCCGCCTTTTTGAGCTGCTTGGCCGACTCCACATCGCTGGCCGGCGCATCCCGTAGCGCTTCGATCTCAAACTGGTACTCAATGTATTCGTTGAGCGCTAAGATCTCAAAGGGATCGTTATAGTTGTAATATATCAAAATATCCCGTTTGAGAGCCTCCTCATACAAAGCGACCTGCTTTTCCGCTTCGGTAATCTGTGACTCCAGCCGCGCCCGGGCAGTCTCGTCCTGAGTGGAAGCGAGCTGGCTGCGATAGGATTCCAGATCCCCCCGGTACTGTGCAAGGGAATCCTCCATATTCTGCCGGGCATACGTCGCGTAGTCCGTTTCGGCCTGAACCTCATAGCCCTGCTCGATCGAGGAGGACATCTTCATCAGCCCGGCGATGCCAAACACGCCGACCACCATGATGCCGAGGATGACCCACACACTCACCTTGCGGACAATTTTGATCATTTCATTGTGATACAAAGCGGCGATCTTACGCAATGGAATTCCCTCCCTTCGTGATGTTGAGGAAGGCGTCCTCCAAAGACGCCTCGCTGCGCGCAATGCCGTTGACCGGCACGCCGCCGGACACCAGCAAGGCGGTAACCTCGGCTACCCGGTCGTGCTCGATGGCGATGACGATATGATCCTCCCCAAGAGTGTGCACACAGCCCGCAAAGTGTTGCGAGAGGATATCCGCCGCCTTTTGAATCTGGGGCGTATCGATGCGGTAAAATTCTCCGCCGGTCGCCTGGGTCTTAAGCTCTTCCATTTCCTTGACGCCCAGCAAAACCCCTTTGTCAATAATGGCCACCCGGTCGCACATCAGCTCCATCTCGCTGAGCATGTGGCTCGAGACGATGACAGCGACCCCCTCCTGATGTGCCAGGCGCTTGAAGATATCGCGCAACTCGCGGATGCCGCTCGGGTCGAGGCCGTTGGTCGGCTCATCCAGAATGAGCACCCTGGGCCGGTGCACCAGCGCCTGGGCGAGGCCCACCCGCTGCTTCATACCAAGGGAATAACGCTTGACCTTATCGTCGATGCGCTCGGTCATGCCGACAAGAGCCGTCACCTCGTCAATGCGATGACGGTCCAGCTTGTTGTGAAGCCGGGCATACATTTCCAGATTTTTGCGGCCGCTGAGATTTTTGTACATCTCGGGATTTTCCACAATGCCGCCCAGACGGGACATGGCGCCCTCATAATCCTTTTTCACGTCAATCCCGTCGATGATGACCTCGCCGCTATCGATGCGCAAAAATCCCATGACCATCTTGATGGTCGTGGTCTTTCCCGCGCCATTGGGGCCGAGGAAGCCAAACACCTCGCCGGGATAGACGTCAAAAGACAGATCGTGGATGATCCGACGCTTGCCAAAGCTTTTATTGATATGGCGTAAGGATAAAACCGGTTCCATCGCTGCCACCCCTTTCATCATAAATCGCCGTATCCGGCGTAAGGAATTGTGAGATTGGAATAGGTCAGCTTCCACTCTCCGTCCACACGCTGCAAATAGAGGGTATCGCGCGTTTCCCTCGACACGCTGTTGTTGGGGGTGGTGGCAGCGATGTCGGGCGTATAAGCCGTCGTACCTTTCAACGTGGTATAGCAAGACAGTTGCACTCTTGCCTTATCGCCATCAAAGGTGATCTCTGTTTGCATAATATCCTTGGTCAACTCATAGGTGACATCGTAGCCCTGCGCCTGGTTGCGCAAGCTCTGCTCCAGGCTGCTAAATAAATATTGATACGTCTGCTCGTTGTTCACATAATAAGGCGTAAGATCCTCTTTCATCTGGGCGATGTAGCTGTCGAGCTCCGCCTCGGTCATGCCCGGCGTGGCGCCGCGGTATTCCTCGGGAAGCATGTGGTAGCCCAGCTCAGCCTGGACATATTCTTCGCACAGCGCCCCGATCTCCTTTCGCGCGGAGCTGTGCATCACCTCCAGCCCGATGAGGTAGGCCGCCACACCCAGCAAAACCACGACGGTGAGGATGACCCCCCGGTTGATCTTGGCCAAAACCTTCATAGCGTTTCCTCCCTTTTGTCTCCCCGGAACCTCCTGGGGGATTGGCTGGGATCATTGTATCACCGATACGATACAAAGGCAAGGGGAAAATAATAAAGTGACAATATTGTAAGCGGTGGCTCCTCTTGATGTCAAAAGGGGCGGGTTCCCACATCCGGCAGACCCGCAGTCACCCTTAAAACAAGACGGATTCTTTCCTTTCCCGCCATGTTCACCGGGAAAGAAGGCATTGCAGGCGCTCATGTGCCCTGCCCGAAGGACGCAACTTGGCCATGCGGAATCCCCTCGGCCGCACTTGCCGGAAAACGGCCCGAAAAATCCAGCCAAATCAGTAAAAAGTGGTTGATATTCCGCAAGGTTTCTGCGATAATGGTAGATAATTCTATATAGCGTGATACCGCTTTGGACAGAGAGGGTTGAAAATACAATGACCGATACCAAGGCAATGGCACAGCTGCTGTTTCCAGACAGCGCCCTGCCGCCGCAGGAATACGAAACGCGCTATCCCCCGCGCGAGCTGAAAGAGGGGGCAAAAGTATGCCGCTTCGCACCCAGCCCGACCGGGCATATGCATCTTGGCAATCTGCTCTCCTCCTTTGTCAGCGAACGGGCGGCCCACACCTCGGGCGGCGTTTTTTACGTTCGCATTGAGGACACCGACCATAAGCGGGAGGTGGAAAACGGCGTCGGGCAGATTCTGGACGATTTGTCCCGCTTCGGCCTCGCCCCCGACGAAGGGGTGGTCGCGCCGCTGGAGGAAAAGGGCGCCTACGGCCCCTACCAGCAGAGCCACCGGCGGGATATTTACCATGCTTATGTGAAATCTCTCGTCGAGCAGGGGCTGGCCTATCCCTGCTTTTGCACAGCGGAGGAGCTGGAGGAGATCCGCCGCAAGCAGGAGGAGCAAAAGCTGACCCCCGGCTACTGGGGCGAATGGGCGGTTTATCGAGATATTACGGTCGACGAGGCACAGCGCCGCATACAGGCGGGCCAGCCGTATGTCGTGCGCCTGCGCTCCCCCGGCCGCGAGGACGGCAAGGTGGTCTTTGACGACCTGATCAAGGGCAAGATCGAGATGCCGGAAAACAGGCAGGACATCGTGCTGCTCAAGGCCGACGGCATCCCCACCTACCACTTTGCCCACGTGGTGGACGATCATCTCATGCGCACCAATCTGGTGGTGCGCGGCGATGAATGGATCGCCTCGACCCCCATCCACTTGCAGTTGTTCCGGCTGCTTGGCTTCAAGCCGCCCCGCTACGCCCACATCGCCCCGCTGATGAAGGAAGAAAACGGCGGCAAGCGCAAGTTTTCCAAGCGCAAGGACCCGGAGTTCGCCGTGGCCTACTTTATCCACCAGGGATACCCGGCGGAATCGGTAAAGGAATACCTGCTCACCCTGATGAATTCCAATTTTGAAGACTGGCGCAGGGCCAATCCCGACGCCCGGTGTGAAGAGTTCCCCTTTTCCCTGAAAAAAATGTCCCCGTCGGGGGCGCTGTTCGACCTGGTGAAATTCACCGACGTGAGCAAAAACGTCATCTCCCGCATGAGCGCCGGGCGCATTGTTGAGCTGGCGCTTGCCTGGGCGGCCGAGTTTTCCCCCGAGCTGCACGAGCGGCTGAGCGCCCGTCCCGAATACGCCAAGGCCATGCTGTCGATCGACCGGACCGGCAAAAAGCCCCGCAAGGACATTGCCAAGTGGGATGAGCTGATGGAGTATTTCGATTATTTCTACAACGCCGACTTCCCCCTGATCCTGCCGGAGGGTCGCTCCAAGGCCGACGCGGCCGAGATTCTGGCCGCTTATTGCGGCGTCTACCGGCACGACGACGACCGGGACGCCTGGTTTGCCCGCGTCAAGGATCTGTGCGCGCCGCTGGGCTACTCCCCAGACGTCAAGGCCTACAAAACCGCCCCCAACCAGTTCAAGGGGCACGTGGGGGACGTCAGCGCCGTTATCCGCGCGGCCATTACTGGCCGCCTGAACACCCCAGACCTGCATTCCATCCTACAGGTGCTGGGTGAGGAGGAAGTGGTTCGCCGCCTGCATCGCGCCCTGGACTGGTGCAACGACCAGCGACAGTAGCCAGGGTGACCGGGCCCCGCGCCTGACACGATGCTTATATTTTCAGCGCGCCGGCGAACCCAACGAGGAAGGTAACCAAAGGCCATAGCGGCGCCGGCTTGCCGCGGCATGCGAAGCACCGCCGACAGCGTTGGCTTCTACCGCCCGCTTTGGCCCAAAAACGATATCCCATAGAAAGGATGCTCTGCGGCCGCAGCCGGCCAGAGGGGCAAATGGCATGGTGATGAATATGGAAGAAAAGAAAGAATCGGTTAATTTTATTCATGAATTTATCAATCAGGACCTCGCGGACGGAGTATACGACCATGTGCAAACCCGCTTTCCACCCGAGCCCAACGGCTATCTCCACATCGGGCACGCCAAGGCCATCTGCATCGACTTCGGCACGGCGGAGAAGTATGGGGGAAAGTGCAATCTGCGCTTTGACGACACCAACCCAACCAAAGAGGATGTGGAGTATGTCGACGCCATTATGGAGGATATTCGGTGGCTCGGCTTCGAGTGGGAAAATGTTTATTTCGCCTCGGATTACTTCGACTATATGTACGAGTGTGCCATTGAACTGATAAAACAGGGCAAGGCCTACGTCTGCGACCTGAGCCCGGAAGAGATTCGCGAATACCGCGGCACCCTGACCGAGCCCGGGCGGGAAAGCCCCTACCGAAACCGTTCGGTGGAGGAAAACCTCGATCTGTTCGCCCGCATGACCGCCGGGGAATTTGAAACCGGGGAAAAGGTGCTGCGGGCCAAGATCGACATGGCTTCGCCAAATCTGAACATGCGCGACCCCATACTCTACCGCATCCTCAAGGGCGTCCCTCACCACCGCACGGGGGACAAATGGTGCGTGTACCCCATGTACGACTTCGCCCATCCCCTCTCCGACGCGGCGGAAGGGGTCACCCATTCGCTGTGCACGCTGGAATTTGAGGACCACCGTCCGCTCTACGACTGGCCGCTGGAGGAGCTGCCGGTTCGTCCCCGTCCCCGTCAGATCGAATTTGCCCGCATGAATCTCAATTATACCCTCACCAGCAAGCGCAAGTGCCTCCAGCTCGTACGGGAGGGGATTGTCAACGGCTGGGACGACCCGCGCATGGCCACCATCTGCGGGCTGCGCCGCCGGGGCTATCCTGCGGCCGCCATCCGCGATTTTGTGGATAAAATCGGGGTATCGAAATCCAATTCGGTCATCGACTACGCCCTGCTCGAGTCCTGCGTGCGGGACAATCTCAACCAAAACGCTCCCCGCGCCATGGCGGTGCTCCGCCCGCTCAAGGTCATCATCGACAATTATCCAGAGGGGAAAAGCGAGGAAATTTTGATTGACGTCAACCCCAACCAGCCCGAGCTGGGCAAAAAGGCGGTGACCTTCTCCCGCGAGGTGTACATTGAGCGGGAGGATTACTGCGAAAATCCGCCCAAGGGCTACTTCCGCCTCTCCCCCGGCCGCGAGGTACGCCTGAAAGGGGCCTATCTGATCCAGTATGCCGGCGTGGAGCTGGATGCGAACGGCAACTTGTCCTGCATTCACTGCACCTACGATCCGGAATCCTTCGGCGGGGAAGCCCCCGACGGGCGCAAGGTCAAGGGCACCCTGCATTGGGTGAGCGCGGCCAGCGCGGCCGACTGCACGGTGCGGCTTTACGACCGTCTGTTCCGGGTGGAGAACCCGTCGGACGAACGGGGCGGCGACTTTACCGACAATCTCAATCCAAATTCTCTGGAAGTGCTCGAGGGCTGTAAGATCGACCGTTCCCTGACCAGCGCGCAACCGGGGGATACCTTCCAGTTCATGCGGCAGGGCTACTTCTGCGTCGATCCCGATTCGACGGGCGGCGATCTGGTCTTTAACCGCACGGTCGCCCTCAAGGATTCCTGGCAGAAGGGAAAATAAATCCCCAACTAGCCAATTCGATGCTGTCAGCAGATCGGCTTATCGGGTGATTTTCCGGTCATTTCCAAATGTATACGACGGACGGCACACGAGGCAGGCTACTTCCCATGTTGCGAATAGGGCGGAAATCCGGTTATGGGCTTTCCATCCACCGTTGTGCTGAATCTATGGGGTCGTGAAGGTGAAAGCCATTCGGCCCCCTCGGCGCTTTGGCAGTGGGGATTCTTTCCGTGCTGTGCCCGACCCATAGGGCTGCGGGATCGGAGCCTCCAGCCCATACCCCGCTCTACCGGCTTGGGGGCTCGTCTGCCGCTACGCCTGATTCGGGGGGCAGTTGGGGTTAGGTTTCTCTGGCCCATATCCGCGCCCCGGCGGCTGAGATGCCGTCTGTCGCTATACCCGACCCATAGGGCTGCGAGGTTGAAGCATTCAGCTCACACCTCCGCTCTGCCGGCTGGGAGCTCGTCTGCCCCTACGCCCGATTCGTGGGACAGTTGGGGTTAGGTTTCTCTGGCCCATATCCGCACCCCGGCGGCTGAGATGCCGTCTGTCGCTATGCCCGACCCATAGGGTTGCGGAGGTAGGGCGTCCGGCCCATACCCCCGCTCTGCCGGCTGGGATGTTCGTCTGTCACTACGCTCAATCCATGAGATGGCCGGGTCGGGATCACCCGGTTCCTGTCAGAACCCTATCGGCTGACCATCGGCTCATCCCGAAATTAACATATTGGGGCCACATAGGCCCTCCTGCAAAATAAAAAGGGCTTCCGTATTCCAAACGGTTTCGTCTTTGTTGCATTTAACTTATCTTCTCTGGCAACGCCTAGTTAGGAGTTTTTCTTATGCCAAACTATAAAAGTACCATCCGCGCCTGCTACCTCGGCTATATCACGCAGGCGGTTATTGTGAATCTCGCACCGCTTCTCTTTGTTATTTTCATGGATCAGTTCCGTGTCAGTTTCGAGGATCTCGGTAGGCTGGTCCTCATCAATTTTGGCGCACAGCTGCTCACCGACTTTCTCGCGGTCAAGCTCATCGCCAAAATCGGCATGCGTAAGGCCGCTGTGCTCGCCCACACCGCATCCTGCGTCGGGCTGGTTCTCATGGGGGTGTTGCCCTCGGTCTTGCCCTCCCCTTACCTTGGGCTGGTAATCGCCACGCTGGTATTTGCCTTTGGCGGCGGCCTCATCGAGGTGCTGGTCAGCCCTATTGTGGACGCCGTGCCAGGCGACGCAAAGGAGGCGGCCATGAGCCTGCTGCACTCCTTCTACAGCTGGGGGCAGGTGCTGGTGGTGCTGCTCTCCACCCTGTATATCCGCTTTATCGGCCCCCAGTATTGGATGATACTTCCGATCGTCTGGGCTGTGCTCCCGCTGTTCAACGCCTTTTACTTTGCCCGCGTGCCCATCAATTCCTCGTTGGAGGAGGGGGAAAAAGCCTCTTTCAAAGAGCTTTTTGGCCTGCCGCTGTTTTTGATCGCCGCCATGCTGATGATGTGCGCAGGGGCGGCGGAGCAGGCCATCTCTCAATGGGCCTCCCTCTTTGCCGAGCTCGGCCTGGGTGTGGATAAGCTCACCGGCGATCTGCTCGGGCCTCTCGCGTTCGCCGCGTGTATGGGCATAGGCCGTATGCTCTACGGCATCTTTGGCGCTAGATTGAATATGCGTCGGATGCTCACCCTCTGCTCCGCCCTTTGCATCGTGGGCTATCTGGTGCTGTCTCTGGTCAAAATTCCGCTGATTTCGCTGCTTGGCTGCGCATTGAGCGGGCTGTCGGTCAGCCTGATGTGGCCGGGTGTGATCAGCCTTACCCTCCAGAGTATCCCCAAGGGCGGCCCCGCCCTGTTTGGAACGCTGGCCCTGTTTGGCGACTTCGGCTGCTCGGTTGGCCCCTGGCTGGCCGGGTTGGTCTCCGACCTGGTGCAGCAACACCACGGCACTGTGGAAAAGCTCCCCTTTTTCACCGGGCTTGCAGGCGATCAGATCGGGCTCAAATGCGGCATTCTGGCCGCCGTCATTTTCCCGCTTCTGATGCTGCTGTTTGTGCGGCGGCTCAAAGCCAAGCCACTGGAGGCGGCCGACTGATCCTGCCCGCCGCAGGGGTGAGACGTACGTGTCATGAGAAAAGCCACCGGCTAGTGAACCGCTCCAGTAAAAACGGACAATAGACAAAAGGCCCCCTAATGTAGGAAAATAGAACTACGTTAGGGGGCTTACTATGTCCGGGAAAAAGGGAATGAAAAAGTATCCGATGGGGATACGGGAAGAAGTAGTGGCACGAATCCGCGCAGGAGAAAGCCAACGCGCTTTGAGCCAGGAGTATGGGATCAGCCGGTATGCCATTCAGTGCTGGCTGAAGGAACCTGTCCTGCCAAAGGCGCGAGGGCGTAAACCGGCCAAAACACTGGCGGAGTACAAGGTTGAGAACAAACGGCTAAAGATGGAAAACGAGTTATTGCGGGATTTTCTGCGCTCCACAGAAAGGAAGTGAGGTCAAGGGCAAAATACGCAGTGATCTACCGGCACAGAAACGAATATCCGGTATCCGTTATGTGTCGCTTCTTTCAGGTATCCCGAAGCGGATACTATGATTTTGTCCACCGCCTGGGCAGGCCGGAGAAAGACGCGGCTCTTGCAGCGATCATCGCGGAACAGCGGGAGCGCAGCTTTCGTACCTATGGCTACCGCAGAATGTGGCTGGCGCTGGAGCAGCGAGGCATCCACCGCAATCCCAAGACCATCCTGCGTATCATGGAGAAATACGGATTGCTTGCGGAGATCCGGCGGCGCAGAAAATGGGTCAATATGGGCCAGCAGGTACATAGATACAAAAACTTGCTGAACCGCCGGTTCCATGCGGACAGGCCAAACAGCAAATGGGTAACAGATATTTCTTACATCCACACCAAGCAAGGTGTACTGTATCTGTCCATAATCCGGGATCTCTACGACAACAGCATCGTGGCCTACAAGACCGGCACAGAGCAGACGGTAAATCTGGTGCTGGACACCATCCGCCTGGCTATGCGCAGGGAGAAAAAGAGGGTCGCCGCAGAGTTGCAGCTCCACAGCGACCAGGGGTTTCAGTATACCTCACAAGCGTACTTCAACCTGACTAAATCTTACGGTATTACGCCTTCCATGTCAAGACGTGGGAACCCGTATGACAACGCCATGGCGGAAAATTTCTTTTCCATCCTTAAGACAGAGTGTATCTACCGACACAAACCGGCTACTTTTTCTGAAGCAAACGAAATGATCGACCGCTATATCCACTTCTACAACCATGAGCGCATTCAGCTCAAAACTGGAGTGGCGCCGCTCACGCTGCGTCACTCCGCTTAAATCTTCATATTTCCCTACATTATGGCCTTTTGGTGCTGTCCGTACAGTTTGGAGCGGTTCACTAGCCGGTGGCTTTTCCTTGTGTTACTCTATCGCTGCACGTTATGCGTCTCGAGCCTTAGGAAGGTTGCTCCGCTCTTGCCGCAGCAGGCTCGTCCATTCTCCTAGGATAAGGGATAAAAACGCGCCATATGATACAGCGGCCCGCTTCCATGGCCCAGATCAAGCCCCGCATGCAACAGGTCGGTGATATAGTCCTTCGCCCTTTGGACGCTCTCGCCAAGCGGCAGGCCCGAGGCCAAGCCGCAGGCAATGGCTGACGACAGGGTGCATCCCGTCCCGTGAGTGTTGGGATTATGAATGCGGGGGGATTGGTACCAATGGCATTCGCCGTCGTACAACAGATCGTCCGCCGTGTCATCGAGATGCCCGCCCTTGATGAGCACCGCCCCACGGGTGACTTTGGCAATCGCGGCGGCGGCCCGCTCCATATCGGCACGATTGCGAATGGCCTGCCCCCACAGCGCCTCCGCCTCGGGCAGATTGGGCGTAATCACCATGCCCAGGGGAAGGAGGCAGTCGATTAAAGCGCGCATGGCCCCCTCCCCCAGCAGCCGGCTACCGCTGGTCGCAATCATAACCGGGTCGACCACCACCCGGCGGACGCCATATTCGGCCAGCTTTTGGGCAATGATACGGATGATGCCCTCGTTGGACACCATCCCGATCTTGATCGCGTCAGGGGGGATATCCTCCATCACACAGTCGATCTGCCGGGCGACAAACTCCGGCGGCACATCGAGCACGTCCGCCACCCCGGTGGTATTTTGCGCCGTCAGGGAGGTGATGACGCTGGTGGCAAAGAGCCCATGGGCGGTGATGGTTTTGATATCGGCCTGAATCCCCGCCCCGCCGCTGGAATCCGATCCGGCGATGGTCATAACCGTCTTCATCTCATGCATCCTTTCTGTGTTGACAGCAGCCGCAAAGCTGCCGGTCACCAATTCCACGCAGGCCATGGCCTGGGATGGGCCGCGTCTCAGCCTTCTCGACAGCCACAGGCCGCCGGGTGAAAACCACATGGCTATGCGTCTGTATATAGTATGCGCAGCCCGAGGCGCACAAGTCCGATTTTCCCCGCATGCCGTCGCCTGCCTCGCTCAGGGCTCTTGCCAGCCCTCAAAGGAGCAGACAAAAATATCGCTGAGCGACCGGATGCGGTCCAATGCGGCCGCAGCGCTTGGATCGTAAACCCCCACCACGGGGAAGGCGGCGCGTTTGGCCGTTTCTATGGCATATAAGGCATCCTCAAACACATAGGTGGTATCTTTCGCGGTACCCAGCCGGCGCAAGGCGGTCTCATAAATTTCCGGCTGATCCTTGCCCGACCCAACCTCGGTGCAGGTGAGGATAAACTCAAAATAATCCAGAATGCCCACCCGGCGAAGCCCCGCCTCGACCAGGTACCGGTCGGTTGCGGTGGCCACGCACATGCGCACCCCCCGGCGGCGAAACCGGTCGAGCAGCTCCTTTACCCCGGGCTTGAGGGGCAGATCGGTAAAATAACGCCGCTCGATACCACGGTCAATTTCCGTCATAATCTGCTCGGGCGTGCGATCGACGCCGTAGTCCTCTATCATATATTCGGCCGCCTGCCGCAGGCTGAGCGGACGCAGAATTTCCCGAAAGCCCTCTCTCGGTTCCATCCCGATGCTGCGCAGGTAGTTTTGGCCGACGTTGTCCCACATCTGCATGGAATCCAGCAGGGTGCCGTCCATATCGAAAATTGCCCCGGTGATGTTCACGCTCCCACCGCCTCGTCTGCCAAGAGGCGCAGTGTGCGCGTCGCCGCCTCGATATCCGGCTGGGCAAAGATGGCCGACACCACCGCGACGCCGGCGATACCGCTGCCGCGCAGGGACAGCAGGTTGTCCGCGCTGATGCCGCCGATCGCTACCACCGGGATGGAGACGGTCTCGCAGATTTTATGCAGGGTGTCGTGAGACACGGCGCGGGCGTCGAGCTTGGTGGAGGTGGAGTACACCGCCCCAACCCCAAGGTAGTCCGCTCCCTGCTCCTCCGCCAGGCGGGCCTCCTCCAGAGTACGGGCGGAAACGCCGATCCACTTATCCGGGCCGAGAAGTTCCCGGGCGCGGGCAGCCTCCATGTCGCTTTGCCCGACATGCACCCCCTGCGCGCCGCACCGCAGCGCCACCTCTACGCTGTCGTTGATGATCAGCGGGACCCCATACCGGTCGCACAGGGCCTTGATTTCCACCGCTTCGGACACAAATTGATCCAGTTCAAGCCCTTTTTCCCTCAGCTGAACGAGGGTAGCGCCCCCCCGCAAAGCCAGTTCGACCTGAACGGCCAGGGTATTGCCCCCCAGCCAGGAACGATCGGTGACGGCATACAGCCGCAGGGCGTCTTTACAGTTTGTCAACATGCTCCAGCTTGGCTCCTTTCTCCAGGGTTGCTCCATCCAAACAATATACAGCGTCAATCAGATAGGTGCGCAACGAGGCGTTGCCCGCCTGCAAAGACGCGACGCGCGCCGCCGCCTGCTCGCCGCATACCCCCATAGCGCATACGGCCGCCGCCGCTGCCTCGAGCGGACGATCGGGGTTGGCGGCGAGATAAGCGGTCATCATGGCGCTGAGCATGCATCCGCTGCCGGTAATGCGCGCCATCATGGGGTGGCCGTTTCGGATCAAATAGGTGTCGCTTTGATCGGTCACGAGGTCGACCGCACCGGTTATGACCACCACCGCGCCCGTCTGAAGGGCAAAGCCGCGCGCCATGGCCACCGCCGACGCGATGGTATCCTCGCCCAACGCATCGGACGCAGCGGCGTCCACCCCCTGCGTTGCCCCGCTGCCGGCGGCTAAGGTCTTGATTTCCGAGGCGTTGCCCCGCACGACGGTAAAAGGGATATCGGCCAACAGGGAACGGGCCGTGTCGGTGCGCAATGCCGATGCGCCGGCGCCCACCGGGTCGAGCAGCACCGGCCGCTCCAACTCAGCCGCCCGCTTCCCCGCCGCGTGCATGGAGGGAATGGTGCGCTCGTTGAGCGTGCCGATGTTGATATCCAGCCCCGCGCAAAGGGCGGTGATCTCCGCCGCCTCCCGCTGGTCGTCCGCCATAATGGGGGAAGCGCCGCAGGCCAGCAGAATATTGGCGCAGTCGTTGACCGTAACATAGTTGGTGATGCAGTGCACCAGCGGCGACACCCGCCGCACCTGGTCGAGCATAGTAGAGAGCATGTCATTCCCACTTTCTGTCGGTTGATTTCGATTGCCGTGCCGGCGGGCTATAAGATACCTTGCCACGCCTGGCATCACACGACAGCCCACCTGTTCGTCTCCCGGGAGGCGGCGGGCGGCAATTCCAAAACCGCCGGAGGATCATACCGCTGAAAATGCCGGATACAACCGGCCTCACACGGTAAAAAAGTACCCAGATTATATCAAATCGGCCGCACCCTGTCAAGCCGGAGCCCCGCCTGACGACCGCTTGGCCAGAGCTGCCAGGGCAAGCTTCCAGCCCACCGCGCGTCCGGTTGCCCGAATCTGGCCGTCCAGTTCCTCCTGCTCTGTAAGCCGTCGCCTCACCTCAACAGCGCGCGGCAACCGAAGATGGCTTTTCCACCTCGTATGACTGCACCAGATTCATCGTACCCCCGCCGCCTGCGTGCAGATACCGACCAGGCTGCTGGAGCCAAGCCGGTCGGCCCCCGCATTCAACAGCGCCACGGCATCCTCCAGCGTGCGGATTCCGCCCGCCGCCTTGATGCGAACCTCTTTGGCGCAAATTTCGCGAAAGAGCCTGACATCCTCCACCGTTGCCCCGCCGGTGGAAAATCCGGTAGAGGTCTTAATAAAGTCCGCTCCCGACTCGGAAACCACGCGGCACAGCGCCTTTTTTTCATCCAACGTCAAAAGGCACGCCTCCACGATCACCTTGAGCAAACGCCCGTCGCAAGCCCGTTTTACCTGCTCAATCTCCCGGCCAACATCGGCAAAATGCCCTTGCTTGACCATGCCCAAATGAATGACCATATCGACCTCAGCCGCACCGTTTTGCACCGCCTCCGACGCTTCAAAGCATTTGGCCGCGCTGGTCGAATAGCCGTTGGGAAAACCGATGACGGTGCAGACGGGCAGCCTGCCCGCAAGGTAATCGGCCGCCGGACGCACATAGCTCGAGGGAATGCAGACCGACGCCACACCGGCCTCAACCCCTTCCTCACACAGGCGGGCTATCTGCTCCCAGGTGGCGGTCTGGGTCAGCAAAGTGTGGTCTATCGTGCTTAAAATTTGATTTGGATTCATAAGACATCTCCTCATTTGATACAAATAAACTCTACCGATATAGCAAGAATGCAGGCCGGGCCGCAAACGGCATCGTCCCGAATGTTTGGGCACATACTTGGCCCCAACGGAGCGGCCTGTGCATCCAGCACATTGCCGCATGAAAGAAGGAAAGCCGCATCATCCCCGGTTTTCGGACGACCCGGCATCGACCCTTCGCAGGCCAACCGCTCCCCACCTGGTTTCGGGACGGCGGCAAACACAGAGCGAAAACCTCTAATCCCCTACCGCGCGGCAACAGCAGGAGGGCCAGTTGGCGTATTATCGCATGTGCCCGGTCAAAAAATCCCCGACCAACCGGATTGGCAACGCTCTTGACTTTTTTTCCTCGAAAAGATAAGATACTCACGGTGGACAAAGGAAAGCGCGCCGGTTTTTGGCTTTCCTTGCCGTGGGCAGGCTCCAACGAACGTCAATCAACCATCCCTCGCCCCTGGCTGCGCCGATCGTTCTCGGTAGCAGATACAAAAAGATTGTTTCGAGGATAGATGGGTCCCCTGAAGCGGCTGGGCTGGCGCTTTGCAGCAAAAATACAGCCGGATATTCGCAGGGATATTCCGCCGGTCGGCCGCACCAACCAAACGGGACGCCCACTGTATTCCGCAATACCATGCGCCCCTTGTTCACCGAGGCTATACAAATCAGTATGAAAAAGGGGGAATTTCCATGCCGCTCATCCAAACCCGCCGGCTGACCCTGCGCCGTATGAGCTTTGACGACAGGGCCGGGATTGCGGCCATTTTGCAGGATCCCGAAGTGATGACGGCGTACGAACACGCCTTTTCGGACGCGGAGGTGGAGGAATGGATCGCCCGCCAGCTTGCGCGTTATGAGCAATACGGCTTCGGCCTGTGGGCGGTGATCCGAAAAGAGGACGGCCGCCTCATCGGCCAGGCCGGGCTGACCATGCAGGAAACGCCGGATGGGCAGGTGCTGGAAATCGGCTATCTTTTTGCTAAAGCCTACTGGCACCAGGGCTACGCCACCGAGGCGGCGGAGGGCTGCAAGCAGTATGCTTTTGGGCCGTTAAACAGCGATGCAGTTTTTTGCATTATCCGGGATAATAATTTTGCCTCTCAGCGCGTAGCCGCTCGGCTGGGGATGCGGCCGGTCGGCCAATTTGTCAAGCATTATTATGGTATGGACATGCCCCACATCGTCTACCGGATCACACGGGAGGAAAGTGGTCTACCATCCATTGGCGCGCCGGACGGCTCCATTGCCTGAAAATTGGATACCATGCGGCCGGCGGCAAAACTGGGTATCCCATCGATAGAGCCGCGCCCGAAAGATTGTGGCAATCGGGGGGGGCTAGTGGCCGTGCCCGGCGCGACCGGCCCGGCGCGCAAGCACGCAGAGCTCCGCCCCTCGCCCAGGAAACGGGCGGCCATCGCTCGCAGTGGCCGGCACGGGTATTGCTCGTTGCCCGCCTATCCCGCTGCGCATACTTTGAAAAGCGGACGCTTTACCGCCGCCCCAACGATAGCACTATAGCGGGCCGCCGATCGATCGCGCCCGGATAAACCGGGACACCGTCGCGCGACAGCCAAGGGCGCCTTGGCCGGGGCAACCGGACAAGGCGCCCCTGCACATAGAGGAAGCCCCTGCCCAAAAGGAACGGATCAAAGTATCCCAAACCGCAAAAGGCATCCGGTCCGGGTTTGCGCATACCAACGGCTGGCAAGGGCTATTTTTTGGAGATGGAGGAGCTGGCCCTGACGCTGAATATCCCGATAAGGTAAAGCACGGTCAGCAAGACGCACAGGCCCATGCTCAGGATGCTTTCTACCGAACGGTCCCCGCTTAGAAGGTTGATCGCGCTGGAGACAATTTGAAAAACCAGCAACACGGCGCCGACCATCTTGCAGGCGGCAGCGCCCCTTTCTTTTCCGGCCAGCCTCAGCCCCAGGATGCCCGCCGCCAGCGCCAGCCCCGCTCCTGCGAACGACAACACCAGCGAGCCAATCCAGTCGGTCCGGCTCATATTGAGCCGTCCCTGCGCCAGCAAACGGCCGCCTCCCCATGCCGCAGCCAGGCAAACCAAGAGGCTGAACACACCGAGGATCAGGATTACCACGCTGACGATGCGAAAGCCCTTCGTTCCCATACGAATTTCCTCCCCGTTCACTCGCCCCGCACAAAGCCCGGCAGCTTTTCCCGCAACAGGCGCAGAGCACGGCCGCGGTGGCTCACGCGGTCCTTTTCGGCCGCATCCAGCTGGGAGAAGGTCCGGTCCCCGACCAGAAAAACCGGGTCATAGCCAAAGCCGTTTTCCCCGCACGGTGCAAAGGCGATGCTTCCCTCGCACTCTCCCCGCAGGGTCAGGCTGCGGCCATCGGGCAGCACGCAGCAGACCGCGCTGACAAACCGGGCCGTACGCTTCTCGCGTGGAACCCCTTCCAGGTTGTGCAAAAGATGCTCGGTACGCTGGCGGTCATCCCAACCGGGAAGGCCGTAGCGGGCCGAATAGACGCCCGGATCGCCGCCGAGGGCGTCGACGCACAGCCCCGAGTCGTCGGCAATGGCGGCAAGCCCGGTGGCCTCGCAGGCCGAGCGCGCTTTGAGCAGGGCGTTGGCCTCAAAGGTCTCCCCCGTCTCCTCCACCTCGGGGAGGGGCGCGTCGAGATCGGCCTCGCACAGCACTTCAAACCCCATCGGGGTCAGGATGCGCTCAAGCTCCTGCTTTTTTTTCGGATTCTTGGTTGCAATGACAAATTTCATGGCCTTGTGGCCTCCCTTTCTCGTTCTCACTCGGGGCGCGGCGCAAGCCCAGGCAGTCAATCCACCGCATAACGGCATCCATCCCTTGCCCGGATGCGCATGCCGGTTGCCGCACATTGGGCGTACGAATCACCCTGCCGGCAATCCCTAACCCCGGCTGGTGCGCATCCACTGCGGCTGGTGCGCATCCACTGCAAGCCGCCGCGCGGGGGCGATGGCGAGCCATTGTCGCAGCCGGATAAAAAGGCCAGCCGCATTCGGTATGGACGATGCGGCGTCGCGCCGGCGCGCCGACCCCTTCGAAAGCCGGGTTACAGCAACTTCCGGGTTCCGCATTCCACAGCCGGCCCGCTCGCAAGGAAATACCGAATCGCCCGGTGCGCCGCGCCAAAAAAGCCGGTGTGCGCGAAGAAGCGCCGTGCAACGCCGACTGCCCCAGCCGCGCCGGCATGCTTTGCCGCGCGGTGGACTCGCCTCGCCGTAAAGCGCCTCGCTACGGCCGTGCGCAGATACGGCCCGGCTTGCGTTTTGATTTATTCGGCGTTTTCCTCTTTGCCGAAAAGGGCGCGGGCAAAATCCTCGGCCACAAAGGGCTGAAGGTCGTCGATCCCCTCGCCTACCCCGATGAGCTTGACCGGGATGTGCAGCTCGTCCTGAATGGCCAGCACCACGCCCCCACGGGCTGTGCCGTCCAGCTTGGTGAGCACAATGCCGGTGATGCCGGCCGCCGCCTGAAATTCCCTCGCCTGGTTGACGGCGTTTTGCCCGGTGGTGCCGTCGAGCACCAGCAGGGTTTCGCAGTCGGCCCCGGGCAGCTCCCTTGCTACAATACGGGCGATCTTGCTCAGCTCGTCCATCAGGTTTTTCTTATTGTGCAGGCGGCCGGCCGTGTCGCATATGATCACGTCGCTGCCCCTCGCCTTGGCAGCCGAGATGGTATCAAACACCACGGCGGCCGGGTCGCTGCCCTCGCTTTGATGGATCATCTCCACCCCCGCCCGGTCAGCCCAGACGCCAAGCTGCTCGATGGCGGCCGCACGGAAGGTGTCGGCCGCGCCGAGGATGACCTTTTTGCCGCTGTTTTTCAAGCTCAGTGCCAGCTTGCCGATGGTGGTGGTCTTGCCCGCGCCGTTCACCCCGATAACCAGAATGACCGACGGGTGGGTGGACAGACGCAGCTCCTCCCCACCCCGCAGCATTTCGGCGACCTCCTCATAGAGCATCTCACGCACCTGGGAAGGGTCGGTGACCCGCTCCTTTTTCACCCGCTCGCGCAGGCGCTCGCACAGCCGGCTGGCGGTAGGCATGCCCACGTCGGCCATGATCAGGATTTCCTCCAGCTCCTCAAACAGCGCCTCGTCAATCTTGGTAAAAGCTCCCAGCATCCCGTCAATCGCGCCGGACAGCGATTCCCTCGTCTTTCGCAGCCCGTTGGCAATCTTACTGAAAAAGCCCATGGCTATCATCCTTTCCTCTCCATTGCTTGTTGTGGCAGTGGCATGCCTGTGGTGCCGCGACGCCCATACGGACGCCGGTCACTGCGGCGATGGAATGCCCAGCCTCTGCTCAATCTCGCGGACGTTCATCTCCAGCACCTTGGATACGCCCTTTTCCTGCATGGTGACCCCGTAAAGCACATCGGCCTCCTCCATGGTGCCGCGGCGGTGGGTGATGGCGATAAACTGGGTCGAGCCGCACATGCGCCGCAGATAGCCGGCAAAGCGGTCGACGTTGACATCGTCGAGCGCCGACTCCACCTCGTCGAGCATGCAGAAGGGGGGTGGGCTGACCTTCATGATGGCGAAATAGATGGCAATGGCCACCAGCGATTTCTCCCCGCCCGAGAGCTGCTCGATGTTGGACACCTTTTTCCCCGGCGGCTGCACCCGGATGTCGATGCCGGAGGTCAGCACGTCCTTCTCATCGGTCAGGCTCAGCTCCCCGGTACCTCCGCCAAATAAATCGGCAAAGGTGGTGGCAAAATGCCCCCTGATTTTTTCAAAGCTGTCCCGGAACAGCTCCTCCATCCGGCCGGTCAGATCGCGGATGAGCCGCAGCAGCTCTTCGCGTGCCTTTTGCACGTCGCCAATCTGTTCCTGGTAGAAGCGATAGCGCTCGGCGACCTCCTTGTACTCCTCGATCGCGGCAACGTTGACGCTGCCGAGGGAACGAATGGCGCTTTTGAGCTCGCCCAGCCGCCGCGAGGCGGCCGCCCTTTCCCCGATGTCCACGCCCATGGCCTCCGCCTCGCTGCGGGTCAGGGAATACTCGTCGTACAGCTTGGCGACAATCTCCTCGCTCTCGCGGGACAAGGCGTCCCTGCGCTCCTCCAAGCGGGCGATCTCGCTGCTAAGGCGCTCGCGTTTCTCCATGGTTTCCCTCTCGGACAGGCGGATTTCATTCGCCTTCTGCTCGAGCGACAGGCGCTCCTGTTGCTTACTCGCGACGCTCTGCTCGCTGCCGGCGGCCTGTTCCCGCAGCGCAAGCGCATGGGCGGACAAAGTGTCGATCCGCTCCTGCTCGGCCTGGATACGCGCGCCGACTTCGGCCATTTCCTCCTGTTTGCGCGCGATGCTGCCGGC
>CBCTCU010000028.1:0-39482 GCA_965145485.1 uncultured Eubacteriales bacterium
TCACGTTGTAGACATAGAAGCCATAGACCGTCTGGGGGCTGACGTCGTAGTGCGGCCCATTGAAGTCGCCGATGAGGATCTTGAAGCCCGAGGCCACGATCTTGTCGGCCTCATCCTGGCTGGCGATGGTATAGGTCTTGGAGGCGTCACGGTAGAAATAACCGTATGTGTCATCCATCTGCTCTTCGAGATTCATGAAATCGGCCGCCGGCATGTTCATTCCGCCGCCTGCAAACTCGGTATTATAGCTGTTGGCGTCGTCGTAGAACATGGTAAAGCCAACGCCCGCTCCATCGGCAAGGCCCTCATCGTACTCAAAGTAGCCGCCGTAACGGATCTCGTCGCCCTCCATGACGGTCCCCACTTCCAGGGCACCGGTCATGACGTCGGCACGGGACCACTGGGTCAGATAGGTGGCCGTCTCAGGATCGTTGGGGTCGTTGGCGACATACCCATCGACGCGGTAACCCACCGACGCCTGCAAAGTCGCATAGTCATAGCGGAAGGTCGCCGCAGCATTGTCGCCAAGGTCCTTAGCGGTCCACTCCTTGACCAGGACGGGGTCGGGATCACGCGCATCGCCCAGACGGGCAAAGGTCAGGCCGCTGAGGGTCACAGCCGAGCCGTCGGCCTGCTCCAGACCAAAGACATACTGCTTGCCCACCATGCTGTCGGTCACGTTGAACACAACCGAACCCGCCGTGGCGGCTCCCTCGGTGTTGGCGGTGAATTTCGCCGCCTCAACCAGCACAGGCTCTCCCTCTTCGAGCACATAGGCGTTGAGCGTCACATTCGCATCGGCGCTGCTCGCCAGCATGGCCTCAAAGGAATACTGACCCGCGATCGAGGGGGCGACCGTCAGGTCACTGAAGGTAGCGGCCATCGCACCCGTAAAGGCCAGGCCGACAACCTCGGCGTTGCCCTCGCCGCCCATGACCGCGTCATACTCCACATCCAGCCCATCGGCCGAGGTAGCGAGCTGCGCAGCCGTGTAGCTGACCGGGTCAAAATACTTCTCGAGCGTCACGCCCTTGAGGAAATAGTCGGTCGAGTTGTGCAGGACAATTTCAAAGGTGATGGTGTGCCCCGCGCTCTCGGTGTCGACCGTAAAGGGCAGGTAGCGGGTCTCAAAAGCGCCCGAATCGGCGTCCCCCACCGACGCGATCACGTCGGCCACCGTAACGGTGTACTCGGCGAGAACCTTGTCGCCGTCCTTGGCGCGGTAGGTGACCTTATCCTCACCCAGGCTGAACTGGGAGGCCATGTTGAAGGCAAAGGCATACCGCCCTTCCTCCAGCGCTGCGCCCAGCGAATCCATCAGGATAGCCTGGCCGTCCTCAATCCCGTCGCAGTTGTAGGAAGCGTAGGGCTCGCCGGTGCGGCCGGTGTAGCTCTCCGGGCCGGAGTAGGATACCAGGTAGGGATTGCTGTCGTCCTTAATGGCCTCGATGGTGGTGTTCTGATCCCGGTTGGCGAGCAGGCCGTCGATCGCGGCGCCGTCCCAGTCGAAGAGGACCTCGCCGGTGGTCTTATTGACCACCTTGCCGCCGTAGCAGTTGACGTCCTCGTCGCCGTTGAGCATGACGCGAAGCTGCATCTTGTCGACGCCTTCCTCCACGTCAGCGGCTACAACCTTATACACGGCCGAGACCTCTTTGTACTGATAGCCGAGCGCCTCGTCGGTCAAAACCGGCGCAGCGTTGATGGTAACGTCGGCGATAAAGGTCTTGGTCTCCTCCACCGGGCGGAACTCCGCGTCGCCCTTCTGCGCGACCCACTGGGGCTCGATGGGCATGGAGTTGCCGTACTGGGTGTTGTTGAACCAGACCTTGAGCTGGACCTCCAGCTCGTCGCCCTCTTTGAATTTCTCCCGGGGAATGATCACGCTGTGGAACAGCCAGTTCCCCCCTTTGACCACGGCGTGACGGCCGATGGTCGTGCCGGTTTTCTCATAAATCGGCTTACTGTACTTGTTTTGTGTGCCCTGCTCCGTAGCGGCGGCATCCAACTGAGAAACATCCCAGCTCTGGATGACGGCGCTCTCGGCGGTGTCCGCGGCCAGCGTGCCAAACCCACAGACGGTGAACAGACCAATCACCATCAGCAGGGACAGCAGGCTCGCCAACGGGCGCCTTAAGACGCTGTTGCTCATAGTTTATACCCTCCTATAATTTTTGCAGACAGAAAATCCTTCTGCATCGTTATGTGTGCCGGCAGACGTGACCTGTGTCCCCCTGCCCGGCCAGATTCTATGTTCCGCTGCCGTAAAATAGCACCGGTCATATTGCCTTTATCTTAGCACAACACGGCGAAAAAGTAAAGGGATTGTAGCTGACAAAACCTCGGAAGTGCAGGGTACCCTTGTATATTTTATCAATAATTAACGGATTGTTTAGAGAATATTTACAGCTTACCGCCGATATTCTCCAGTTATCAAAAATCAATGGCTATCGCTGTCATACTGCACGTCGGCGCCTTCTCGCTGGTAAACATCGGCTATCGCTCCATTACACCCGGCATCCTGACAGAGTTACACTTCTCTGTTCCTCCGGTTTTGCTTTTTTTAAATAGGCAACCACCGCTTTTCCTTTTCTAACGGCGGGATGCCCCACCTGACTTCTTGCGCAAGCCCTGTCATAACGGGCTTGACCGACGGCTTGATGCCGATTCCAGAGGGCACGGTAGGGTAAGCCGCCAACGATTTCAACCTATTTTTATTGCGTTGACAGTCTTAGCGCCAAAAGCCATAAAATAACCTGCTATTTGTTTTTTCCCCTGTTATGGGAATGGTCCGCTGGTTCCCGACGCAAAAGCTGGTTGCCATAACGATTCCTTGTGCTTAACCGAACGTCTTTCAATCAGGCCCTCCGGCGAAGCGGGGGCCATTGCGCGAATGCCTGCAAAACAAAAAGCAGTTACCCCTGCCGGGATAACTGCTTTTTATGGCCGACGCTGCCTTAGATCAGCTCAATGATCGCCATTTCGGCGGCGTCACCGCGGCGGGGCCCGATTTTGGTAATGCGGGTATAGCCGCCCGACCGCTCTTTATAAGACGGGCCGATCTCATCAAACAGCTTTTTAACCACCGACTCTTTGGTGATGAACGCCATGGCCTGCCTCTTGGCGGCCAGGCTGTCGTCCTTGCCGATGGTGATATACTTCTCCGCCATAGCGCGGACCTCTTTGGCCCGCGTGACGGTGGTTTCAATCCGGCCGTTCTCCAACAGGCAGGTGACCATGCAGCGAAGCATGGCAAGCCGGTTGTCGGTTTTTCTGCCGAGTTTTCTGGTACCGGGCATTGAAATTCACTCCTTTACCATACGTGATCTAGCGAGAGCAGAGGCCTACATATCCTCCTTGCTCAGGCTGAACCCGAGCGACGCCAGCTTGTTGATAACCTCTTCGAGCGACTTGCGCCCCAGGTTTCGAACCTTCATCATATCCTCTTCGGTTTTGTTGATCAGGTCCTCCACCGTATTGATTCCGGCGCGCTTGAGGCAGTTGAAGCTGCGCACCGACAAATCCAGCTCCTCGATGGTCATTTCCAGGACCTTTTCCTTGCCGATGTCGTCCTTCTCCACCATGATGTCCGCGTTGTACGCGTCACCCGACAGATCGACGAACAGGTTCAGATGCTCGGTGAGGATCTTGGCCGCAAGCGAAACCGCCTCCTTGGCCGAGATCACACCGTTGGTCCAGACCTCGATGGTGAGCTTGTCGTAGTCGGTGATCTGCCCCACACGGGTGTTTTCCACCGTGTAGTTGACCTTGAGCACCGGCGTGTAAATGGAATCCAGCGGGATGACCCCGATGGTCGACTGAGCCTGCTTGTTGCGCTCGGCCGGGACATAGCCGCGGCCCTTGGCCAGGGTCAGCTCGGCCGACAGGCGGCCGCCCTCGGCCACGCTGGCGATGTGCATGTCGGGGTTGAGGATTTCAACCTCGCTGTCCGCTTTGATCGAGCCGGCGGTCACCTCGCAGGGACCCTCCGCCTCGATATAGACCAGCTTGGGGCCTTCGCCGTGGAGCTTGGCGGTCAAACCCTTGAGGTTGAGCACGATCTCGGTGACGTCCTCCTTAACCCCCTCGATGGTGGTGAACTCGTGCACCACACCCTCAAACCGGACCACCGTGGCGGCCACGCCGGGGAGGGAGGAAAGCAGCACCCGGCGCAGGCTGTTGCCCAGCGTCGTGCCGTATCCGCGCTCAAGAGGCTCTACCGAAAATTTACCATAGGTTCCGTCTGCCGACAGCTCCTCCGTATCAATTCTGGGCTTCTCAATTTCGATCATTCAAAACCCTCCTTGTAGTGCAGAAATCATTCTGCCAATGCGTGTTGCTCCGCCGAATATTACTTGGAGTAGAACTCGACGATGAGATGCTCCTCGACGGGGACGTCGATTTCTTCACGGGAAGGCAGATGAAGGACCTTTGCCTCCAGGGTGTTGGCATTGAGATCGAGCCACTGGGGCTTGGGACGGGACGCGTTCGCCTCAATGACCGACTTGATCTTTTCGCTCGAGCGGCTCTTTTCGCAGATGGAGACCACGTCGTCGGCCCGCAGCAGGTAGGAAGGAATGTTGACCCGTCTGCCGTTGACCTGATAATGGCCGTGCACCACGAGCTGGCGGGCTTCCGCGCGGGAGGACGCCCAGCCCAGACGGTAAACGACGTTGTCCAGACGGCTTTCGAGCAGACGCAGCAGGTTTTCACCGGTCACGCCCTGCTTCTTCTCGGCCATTTCAAAATAATGGTGGAACTGCCCCTCCAAAACGCCGTAATAACGGCGGGCCTTCTGCTTCATGCGAAGCTGCAGGCCGTATTCCGAAGCCTTTTTGCGGCCCTGGCCGTGCTGGCCGGGGGCATAGCCCCTGCGGTCAATCGAGCACTTGGCGCTGTAGCAGCGTTCGCCCTTCAAAAACAGCTTCTGGCCCTCGCGGCGGCAAAGCCTGCACACCGCATCGGTATATCTTGCCATAGTGACACCTCCTGTAAGTGATTATACGCGCCGTCTTTTGGGCGGGCGGCAGCCATTGTGCGGGATAGGAGTGACGTCCTTGATCAGGCTCACTTCCAGCCCTGCGGTCTGCAGGGCGCGGATGGCCGCTTCACGTCCCGAACCGGGACCCTTGACATAAACCTCTACCGATTTGAGACCATGCTCCATCGCAGCCTTGGCAGCCGTCTCGGCGGCAGTCTGGGCGGCGAAGGGGGTGGATTTGCGCGAGCCGCGGAAACCCATCTCACCCGAAGAAGCCCAGGAAATGGCGTTGCCCTGGACGTCGGTGATGGTCACAATCGTGTTGTTGAAGGTCGACTGGATATGAACCGCTCCGCGGTCGATATTCTTGCGATCGCGGCGACGGCGGGTGGTGGTAACCTTTTTCCCCTTTGTTGCCATGTAAACACTCATCCTTTCGTATAGGACTGGACCCGGCCCGCTTGCCGGACGCCCCGGCGGTCAAACGCAGGCGCCCCTGGACCGGCTCCGGCGGGAAAGGCCGGCTTCCCCGCTGTGAACCATCCTGCTTATTTCTTCTTGTTGGCGATGGTCTTCTTGGGACCCTTGCGGGTGCGGGCGTTGGTCTTGGAACGCTGGCCGCGGACCGGCAGGCCCTTGCGGTGGCGAACGCCGCGGTAGCAGCCGATTTCAATCAGACGCTTGATATCAAACGCCGTGTCCCGGCGCAGGTCGCCCTCCACATGCAGGTTGTGGTCGATGTACTCACGCAGCTTGGAAACGTCGTCCTCCGACAGGTCCTTGACACGGGTGTCGGGATTGACGCCGGTCGCGTTGAGAATGTCGTTGGCCGTTTTGCGGCCGATGCCGAAAATATAGGTAAGACCGATCTCCACCCGCTTCTCGCGGGGCAAGTCAACACCTGAAATACGCGCCATTTTTTGATTGCACCTCCGTTGTTGAGTTTGCGCAGGTTAACCCTGGCGCTGCTTGTGCTTGGGATTCTCACAGATGACCATGACCCGTCCCTTGCGTTTAATGATTTTGCATTTATCGCAAATTTTCTTGACAGAAGGTCTGACTTTCATTGGATACCCTCCTCTTTGGTCGTACAAGCTTGGGGCGGCACGCCTTGGCGCCGGTTCCCCCTCCGGCCGCGGACACCGCAAAGTAGCGCCGCGTTTTGCCGGGCGAGGTCCCGCCAAACAAAGCGCCGGACCCTTATTTCGAACGCCAAGTAATGCGCCCCTTGGTCAGGTCGTATGGCGACATCTCGACCGTGACCTTGTCCCCGGGCAGGATGCGGATGAAATTCATGCGCAGCTTGCCGGAAATATGGGCCAGAATTTTGTGGCCGTTGGGAAGCTCAACCCGGAATACCGCGTTGGGAAGAGCCTCGACAACCGTCCCTTCGATTTCGATCATATCCTGCTTGGACATGCTTTTTCCCCCTCACAATTGTTGCAGCGCTCGTCGTAATTCACGATTCGACCGCAGGGATTGTTCTCCCAATACGGTGCTCGTAACATTAAGGTGAATTCTTCGTTTGCGTTTGGGACGCTCAAGCGGCCTCTTCTTCCCGTCGGCCAGCAGGAGGTATTCCCCCTCATGCCCCACGACGGCGAGAAAACCGCCCTTGTCCCGGCCGGCCCTGGAGCAGACCACCCGGCCGATCTCGAGGTTCATCGCCTTCACCTTTCCCTTCTTTACGGGCGGGTCATGATGACCGGCCCGTCGGGGGTGATGGCGACGGTGTGCTCGAAATGCGCCGAAAGGCTGCCGTCGGCCGTGAGCACCGTCCAGCCGTCCGGCTGGACCTTGACTCCCGGGGCGCCAACATTAATCATGGGTTCAATCGCCAGGGTCATGCCCGGCAGCAGACGTACGCCCCTTCCAGGCGTACCGAAATTGGGAACTTCAGGCGCTTCATGCAGGCTCGCGCCTACGCCGTGGCCGACGTACTGTCGAACCACCGAGTAACCGTGCGCCTCGGCCAAGGCCTGCACCGCGTGGCCGATATCGCCGATCCTGCCGCCGGCACGCGCCGCCTTGATGCCCTCGTAAAGGCACTGCTGCGTCACGTCCATCAGCCGCTGCGCTTCGGGGGAAACCTCCCCCGCCGCGAAAGTGGCGGCGTTGTCGCCGTTATAGCCGTTGATCCGGGCGCCAAGGTCAATGCTGACGATGTCGCCCTTTTGAATGATACGCGATTTGCTTGGAATACCGTGAATCACCTGATTGTTGATGGAGATACAGGCGGTGGCGGGGAAGCCGTTGTAGTTGAGAAAATTGGGCTGTGCGCCCTGGCTGACGATGTAGTCGTGGGCGATCTTGTCGATCTCGTAGGTCGATACGCCCGGCTCCACCGCCTCGCCCGCCAGCTTTAACGCCCTTGCCGAGATGACGCAGGCCTCTTTCATCAGGCCAAGCTCCCGGCTGGTTTTGAGCACGATCATACAGTCGCCTCGATGAGCTTCATGATATCGGCCACCGTCTCGTCCACGCCGTTGCGGTCGCCGTTCACCGAGCGAAGCACCCCGAGCTCCTCATAAAAGCCCTTGAGAGGCTCGGTCTGCTCGTGGTAGACCTGGATGCGGTCAAGCACCGTCTTGGGATCGTCGTCCTTGCGGATAATCAGCTCACTGCCGCACTCGTCGCAGATTCCCTCCTGCTTGGGGGGGATATTGACGACATGGTAGCTTGCGCCACACTTCGGGCAGACCCGCCGGCCGGACATACGGCTGACGATACGCTCGTCGCTGATGGCGATCTCAACCACCAGGTCCATATCGATGCCCATATCGCGCAGAGCCTGTGCCTGCGGAATGGTGCGGGGAAAACCGTCGAGGATGTAGCCGTTTTTGCAGTCGTCCTGTGCCAGACGGTCGCGGATAATACCGATGACCACCTCGTCGGGGACCAGCTTACCCTCCTCAACAAAAGCCTTGGCTTTTTGGCCCATCTCGGTGCCGGAATGCATAGCCTCACGGATAATATTACCGGTCGAGATGGTGGGAATGCCGAGCTTTTTGTTCAGCACGGCCGCCAGGGTGCCTTTTCCGGCGCCGGGAGCGCCGAGTAGAATCATTTTCATACAATGACCAATCCTTTCTCATGGCTGAGGGACAAGGCGCCCGGCCGGACCAAAACGGCCTGCCAGGTCACGATTGCCCCCGCCAGCACGGTCGGACCGGGCCGGAGGAAGAGTTTCACCCTCCGGCCACGGAAAACATCCAACTTGGTACGGTTAGTCGAGGAATCCTTTATAATACCGCATGAGCATCTGGGACTCGACCGCCTTCATGGTGTCGAGGGCCACGCCCACAAGGATCAGGATGGAAGTACCGCCCAGGGAGATGCCCGAAATATTGCCAAACTTGCCCACCGCGATCGGCAGGATGGCGATCACGCCGAGGAACAGCGCCCCGATCAGGGTGATGCGGGAAATGATCTTGCCGATGAAATCCGAGGTCGGCTTGCCCGGACGGATGCCCGGGATCGCGCCCGAATTCCTGCGCAGGTTGTTGGCCATTTCAACGGGGTTATACTGGATGGTCACATAGAAATAAGCGAAGAAAATGATGAAAGCAAGATACAGAATCATATAGAAAGAGCTCTCAAAGGAAAAGAGGGAGAGGAACTTATAGAGCCTTCCGGTGTTGTTGTTGCCCATGAAAGCAAGGATGGTGCTGGGGATGGACAAAATCGAGCTGGCGAAGATAATGGGAAGCACGCCCGACATATTGACCTGAATGGGCAGGTGGGAGGACTGGCCCCCATACATCTTGCGCCCGACCACTTTCTTTGCATACTGCACCGGGATGCGCCGCTCGGCGCCGGTCATGAAGACGATAAAGGCGATGACCAGCAGGAAGGCGATGACCACGCCGATGACGACGGCATAGCTGCCCATCTGCCAGTAGGTGACCAGCGCGTAGAAGGCCTGCGGCCCACGGGAAATAATACCCGCGAAGAGCAGGATGGAAATGCCGTTGCCGATGCCCTTGTTGTCAATCTGCTCGCCCAGCCACATCATAATGGCCGAACCGGCGGTGAAACAAAGGATGATGACAATCGCGGCAAACACGCCCGCAAAGCCGTCGGTATAGGTCAGATAGCCGCTGTTGCGCAGGTAGAAGTAGTAAGCGGCGCCTTGCAGAAGCCCCAGGATGACGGTACAGTAACGGGTGTACTTGGCGATCCTTTTGCGGCCTTCTTCCCCGTCCTTGGCAATGCGCTCGAGGGGCGGGATGGCGACCGTCAGCAACTGCATGATGATCGACGCGTTGATGTAGGGCGTCACGCTCATGGCGAAAATGGCGCCGTATTCCAGCGCGCCGCCGGTCAGGATGCTCAGGTAGCTGAACAGGTTGTTGGCGTCCATGGTGGCATTCTGCATGCCGGCCTGGAGCGCCGCCACATCGATGAAGGGCACCGGAATGACCGACCCGATGCGGAAAACAATGATAATAAACAGGGTAAAGAGGATCTTTTTACGCAGGTCCGCGATTTTCCATGCATTGCGAATGGTCTCGAACAGCTGCATATTAGATCACCTCGGCCTTTCCGCCGGCCGCCTCAATCTTTGCTTTCGCAGATTCGGAGTAGGCAGCGGCTTTCACGGTGACCTTTTTCGAAAGCTCCCCGTTACCAAGGATTTTGACGCCGTCGTAGGTCTTTTTGATCAGGCCGGCCGCCTTCAGAGCGTCGGCATCGACCACCGATCCGTTTTCAAACTTCTCAAGCTGCGCCACATTGACGGTGGCGTACCGGGTGGCAAAGATGTTGTTAAAGCCCCTCTTCGGGATCCGGCGCTGGAGCGGCATCTGGCCGCCCTCAAAGCCGATGCGCATGCCGCGCCCGGCCCTGGCCTTCTGGCCCTTGTGGCCCTTTCCGGCCGTCTTGCCGTTGCCCGAGGCGGCGCCCCGGCCGACGCGCTTGGGAGCCCTGGAGGAACCCGGCGCCGGTGAAAGCTCATGTAGCTTCATTTATCGCACCTCCTTGTTACGCTTCGACTACCTCGACGAGGTGGTTGATCTTGTCGATCTTGCCCCGCGTCTGCGGATTGTCGGGCTGACTGGTCACGTCGCCGACCTTGTGCAGGCCGAGGGCTTCGGCGGTCGCGATCTGCTTCTTATTGGAGCCGATCAGACTCTTTTTGAGCCGAATGGTAAGGCACGCAGCCTTTGTCGCTTTTGTAGCCATTGTGCTGCCTCCTCTGATTTATCCTAAGATTTCTTTCACGCTCTTACCCCGGATGGCTGCAACCTGATCGGCGTCACGCAGACGGGAAAGCCCGTCCATAGTGGCGCGAACCACGTTGCAGGGGTTGTTGGAGCGAAGCGCCTTGGTGCGGATATCCTTGATGCCCGCCGTCTCGAGCACGGCGCGCACCGGGCCGCCGGCGATAACGCCGGTACCGGGGGCGGCAGGCTTTAACAGCACGCTGCCCGCGCCGTAGATGCCGATGATCTCGTGCGGGATGGTGGTGCCGCGCAGGGAAACCTTGATCAGGTTTTTCTTCGCGTCCTCAATGCCCTTGCGGATAGCGTCGGGAACCTCGCTGGCCTTGCCCATGCCGAAGCCCACAATGCCGTTGCCGTCGCCGACAACCACCAGCGCCGCGAACTTGAAAATACGGCCGCCCTTGACCGTCTTGGATACACGGTTGATAGCCACAACGCGCTCCTGCAGGTCCAAAACCGATGCGTCAATCATGTTAGCCAAATGGATTCTCCTCCTTTATCAGAACTTGAGGCCGCCCTCACGGGCACCTTCGGCCAGCTCTTTGACGCGGCCGTGATAGATGTTTCCCCCGCGGTCGAACACAACCTCGGTGATGCCGGCCTTGGCGGCGCGCTCTGCGATGAGCTTGCCGACCTGCTTGGCCGCTTCCTTGTTGCCGCCGTAAGAAGCGAATTCCTTTTCATAGGAGGAAGCAGCGGCCAGGGTGACTCCCTTTTTATCATCGATGATCTGAGCGCTGATGTTGCTGAGGGAGCGATATACGCTCAGGCGGGGGCAGGCCGCCGTGCCGCTGATCTTGCCGCGGACACGCTTATGACGCCTGTCGCGCGCCTTTTTGCTGTCAGGTCTGTTAACCATAGTGTTTCATTCCTTTCCACAAAGGTGGAGCTCACGCCGCTGCCGGAAGAAGGAAAGCCCTCGATCCTTCGGCGGAGCTCGGAAATTTCTCCCCAAGCGCCCTTATTTCGCGCCCTTACCGGCCTTGCCTTCCTTGCGGCGGATGCGCTCGTCCACGTACTTGATGCCCTTGCCCTTATACGGCTCTGGCGGACGCTTCCTGCGCACCTCGGCGGCAAACTGGCCGACCTTTTGCTTGTCGGGGCCGGAAATGATGATCTTGTTGGGAGAGGGGACGTCGATGGTGATGCCCTCAATCTCCGCCACCTTGACCTGATGGGAGAAGCCGAGGTTCATCACCAGCTCCTTGCCCTGCTTGGCCACACGATAGCCGACGCCGTTGACGTCCAGCTCTTTCTTGAAGCCGTTGGTCACACCCTCGATCATGTTGGCGATCAGGGTGCGGGTCAAACCGTGCAGCGCGCGGTTTTCCTTGTTGTCGTTGGGACGGGATACGACGACCTCGCCGTTTTCCACCACGGCGGTGATGTCGCCGGCGATGGTGTGGGTCAAAGTCGATTTCGCGCCCTTGACGGTGACCTCCTTGCCGTCGATCTTGACGTCGACGCCGGCCGGGATGGCGATGGGTTTTTTACCGATTCGAGACATAATCCATGCACCCCCTTACCAGATGAAAGCGAGGACTTCGCCGCCGACGTGCTCGCGGCGGGCCTGCTTGTCGGTCATGACGCCCTTCGAGGTGGAGAGGATGGCCACGCCGAGGCCCTTCATGACCCTGGGCATATCCTCACAATTGGTGTAAATGCGAAGGCCGGGCTTGGAAACGCGGCGCAACCCGGTGATGACCGGCGCCTTGCCCGAACCGTATTTCAGTGTCACACGGATGACACCCTGCTTTCCATCGTCGATGATCTGGAAGCTCTTGACAAAGCCCTCGTCGACGAGGATCTGAGCGATCGACTTTTTCATATTCGACGCGGGAATGTCCACCGAGTCGTGCTTTGCCGAGCTCGCGTTGCGGATGCGCGTGAGCATATCGGCAATGGTATCGGTGATTTGCATACCGTCAACCTCCTTTGCAAAAATGCGTAACTTACCAGCTGGCCTTCTTCACGCCGGGGATCTCGCCCTTGTAGGCAAGCTCGCGGAAGCAGATGCGGCAGATGCCGAACTTGCGAAGATAGGCATGCGGCCGGCCGCAGATTTTGCAGCGATTGTACGCTCTGGTCGAATACTTCGCCGGGCGTCTCTGCTTGACTTTCATGGATGTCTTAGCCACAATATACCCTCCTTACTTCGCGAACGGAGCGCCCATCAGCGTCAGCAGCTCGCGGGCCTCTTCGTCGGTGTTCGCGGTGGTGACAAAGCAGATGTCCATGCCGCGCACCTTGTCAATCTTGTCGTAGTCGATCTCGGGGAAAATGAGCTGCTCCTTCAGGCCCATGCTGTAGTTGCCGCGCCCGTCAAAGGAGTTGGCGTTGATGCCGCGGAAGTCGCGCACACGGGGCAGAGCCACCGTGAAGAGGCGGTCGACAAACTCGTACATCCGGTCCCCACGCAGGGTGACCTTGCAGCCGATGTCCATGCCCTCGCGCAGCTTGAAGTTCGCCACCGACTTCCTGGCCTTGCAGACCACCGGCTTCTGCCCGGTGATGGCCGAGAGGTCGGCCATGATGGCGTCGATAATCTTGGAATTGTCCCTGGCCTCGCCGCAGCCGACGTTGATAACCACCTTATCAAGCTTCGGAATCTGCATCACGCTTTTGTACTCGAATTTCTTCATCAGCGCGGGGGCAATGTCTTTTTGATAGGTATCCTTTAACCTTGCCATACTCGAATGCATCCTCCTTCACTTAAAATACTTCGCCGCATTTTTTGCAGATGCGCTCTTTGCGGCCCTCTTTGTCGAACCGGGCGCCCACGCGGGTGGGCTTGTTGCACTTGGGGCAGATGGGGACGACCTTGCAGGCGTACATGGCGCCCTCCGCCTTGACAATGCCGGCGGGATCGCCCGCCTTGCGGGGCTTGACGTGCTTGGTCATGATATTGCGCCCCTCGACGATGACCTTGCCCTCCTTGGGACTGACCTCGAGCACCTTGCCCTTTTTGCCGCGCTCGTTGCCGCTCGTGATGAGGACGGTATCGCCGGTCTTGATATGCATTTTCTTGTTCATATTACGCCCTCCCATCAGAGCACTTCGGGAGCGAGAGAGAGGATCTTTAAGTAATCCTTTTCACGAAGCTCTCTTGCCACCGGCCCAAAAATACGGGTGCCCCTCGGATTTTTATCCTCGCGGATGATGACGGCCGCATTCTCGTCAAAGCGAATGTAGGTGCCGTCCGCGCGGCGCAAACCCTTGGCTGTGCGAACGACCACGGCCTTGACCACGTCGCCCTTTTTGACCACGCCGCCGGGCGCCGCTTTTTTCACGGAAGCAACCACGACGTCGCCGATATTTGCATACCTCCTGCCGGAACCGCCAAGCACCCGGATGCACATCAGTTCCTTGGCACCGGTGTTGTCGGCAACCTTGAGGTAACTCTGTTGCTGTATCACAGTCGTATCCTCCTTCGGTAAACCTTATTTCGCCTTCTCGATGATCTCGGCCACACGCCAGTGTTTGTCCTTGGACAACGGCCGGGTCTCCATCACGAGGACGCGGTCGCCCACGCCGCAGGCGTTGTTTTCGTCGTGTGCCTTGATGCGCACGGTGCGCTTGATGATCTTTTTGTAAAGTGGATGCTTGACGTTGTCCTTGATGGCGACGACAACCGTCTTGTCCATTTTATCGCTGACCACCATGCCGACGGTGGTTTTACGCAGATTCCTGTTCGCTTCCACTGATTACCCCTCCGTTCCCTGCGATTTGGCGTCTTTGATTTCATACTCGCGCAAAATGGTCTTGACGCGGGCGATGTCTTTCTTTACCGCCTTGATTCGCATTGGATTCTCCAACTGGTTAATGGCGTTCTGGAAGCGCAGATGAAAGAGCTCCTCCTTTAAGGAGATCAGCTCATTGTTCAGCTCGTCAACCGTCTTTTCTCTGAATTCACTCGCTCTCATGACATCTCACCACCCGTTTCCTGCTTGGTAACAAATTTGCATTTGATCGGAAGCTTGTTTGCGGCGAGCCGCAGAGCTTCGCGGGCCTGTTCCTCGTCAATGCCGCCGATCTCGAACATCACGCGGCCGGGCTTAACCACGGCCACCCAGTATTCGGGCGAACCTTTACCGGAACCCATGCGGGTCTCAGCCGGTTTCTCCGTAATGGGCTTGTCGGGGAAGATTTTAATCCAAACCTGTCCGCTACGACGGGTGTAACGGGTCATGGCGATACGCGCGGCCTCAATCTGGTTGGAGGTGATCCAGGCCGGCTCGAGCGCCTGCAGGCCAAAGTCACCGTAATTGACGGTGTTACCGCGGGTGGCCTTACCCTTTAAGCGTCCTCTGTGGACCCTGCGGTATTTGACGCGCTTTGGCAGTAACATTACTGGGCTCCTCCTTCCTTGCGGGCCTTGCGGCGGTTGTCGTGCAGCACCTCGCCCCGGTAAATCCAGACCTTGACGCCGATGCGGCCATAGGTCGTCTTGGCCTCGGCAAAGCCGTAATCAATGTCGGCGCGCAGAGTCTGCAGGGGGATGGTGCCCTCGTGATACTGTTCGGTGCGGGCGATTTCCGCGCCGCCCAAACGGCCCGAGACCTGAGTCTTGATACCTTTGGCGCCGAGCTTCATGGCGCGGCCAATGCAGAGCTTAAGGGCGCGGCGGAAGGACACGCGCTTCTCGAGCTGAGCAGCGATATTCTCGGCCACAAGCTGGGCGTTGAGGTCGGGGCTCTTGACCTCGACAATGTTGATATGAACCGGCTTTTTCAGCATCGCCTCGCAGGTGACGCGGAGCTTTTCAATCTCCGAGCCGCCGCGGCCGATGACCATGCCGGGCTTTGCGCAGTGGATAAAGATACGCACGCGGGACGCGTCGCGCTCAATTTCAATCTTGGGGACGCCGGCCGGCTCAAGCAGCTTCTTGAGATAGGTGCGCAGCTTATAGTCCTCCACGATGGTGTCGCCAAAGACGTCGTCGCGGGCGAACCAGCGGGAATCCCAGTTTTTGATAACGCCGACGCGCAGGCCGTGCGGATTCACTTTCTGTCCCATAGTTTAGCCTCCTTCTCCCTTAATCCTGTTCCCTGAGCGTCAGGGTGATGTGCGACGTCCTCTTGAGGATCCGGGTCGCGCTGCCCTTTGCACGGGGGCGGAAACGCTTGAGCGTCGGGCCGGGGCAGACAAAACATTCAGCGACATACAGCCTCGACGTGTCCATCGTTTTAAACTCCGCATTGGCCCGGGCCGATCCCAGCAGCTTTTGCAATACTTCACACGCCGATTTGGGGGTGTGCTTCAAAATGGCGGCTGCTTTGTCGACAGGCTGATTACGGATCAAATCCAGAACCACCTTGACCTTGCGGGGGGCGATCCGGACGTGTTTCACGGTTGCCTTTGCTTCCATAATGTGTCTCTCCTTTCAGCCTACTTCGACGTCTTCGAACCCGCGTGGCCGCGGAAGGTGCGGGTGGGGGCGAATTCGCCCAGCTTGTGTCCCACCATGTCCTCGGTCACATACACCGGCACATGCTTGCGCCCGTCGTGCACCGCGAAAGTATGGCCGACGAAATCGGGGAATATGGTTGAGGCGCGGCTCCAGGTCTTGAGAACCCGCTTCTCGCCGGTCTGATTCATCTCCTGCACTCGTTTGAGCAGAACGGGCTGTACATACGGCCCCTTTTTAATGCTTCTTCCCATAGTTCAACCTCTCCTTTCGTCGCCTTATTTCGCGTTTCTACGCTTGACAATGAACTTGTCGCTGCGGTTCTTCTTGGCGCGGGTCTTATAACCCAGGGCCGGCTTGCCCCACGGGGTGACCGGGCCGGGACGGCCGATGGGCGACTTGCCCTCACCGCCGCCGTGCGGGTGGTCGCAGGGGTTCATAACCGAGCCGCGAACGGTCGGGCGCCAACCCATGTGGCGCTTGCGGCCGGCCTTGCCGATGTTGACATTTTCATGCTCAATGTTGCCGACCTGGCCGATGGTGGCCATGCAGACGGCCGGGACGTTGCGCAACTCGCCCGAGGGCAGGCGCAGCAGGGCCATGTTGCCCTCCTTGGCCATGAGCTGGGCCATGGCGCCGCCGGCGCGGGCCAGCTGGGCCCCCTTGCCGGGGTAAAGCTCCACGTTGTGGATAAAGGTACCGGTCGGGATGGCCGACAGGGGCAGGGCGTTACCGGTCACGATGTCGGCGTTCTCGCCGCTGACAACCGTATCGCCTACCTTCAGGCCGTGGGGGGCAACGATGTAACGCTTCTCCCCATCCTCATACTGCACCAGCGCGATATGGGCGGTGCGGTTGGGATCGTACTCAATGGTCAGCACCTTGGCCGGCATATCGAATTTATCCCGCTTGAAATCGATCACGCGGTATTTCCGGCGGTTTCCGCCGCCGCGATGGCGGACGGTGATGCGGCCGTAGCTGTTGCGTCCGGCATTTTTCTTAATTGGGGCGAGCAGGCTGCGCTCGGGGGCGACCTTGCTCAGCTCGGAATAATCGACCACGCTCATGCCGCGGCGGCCGGGGGTCGTCGGCTTATAATGATTGATTGGCATAACCTTTCACTCTCCTAATGTTGGCTTTGCGGGGAGGAGTCCCCATACCTCGCCTGAAGGGCAACAACGAGCGGCACGCGGCGTATCTGCCGCAGCCGGCTTACCAGCACGAAACCCGTAAGCGGCCAGCCGTCAAACAGCGGCACGCTCATCGAGCAGGTCCTGCCCTGCTGCTGCCCAGAGGGCGCAATCCGAAAGCCGGATTACATCATGCCCTCAAAAAACTCGATGTTCTTCGAGTCCTTCGTAAGGGTGACAATGGCCTTTTTCCACGAGGGGGTATACCCCTGGTGAGCCCCCATACGGCGCATCTGACCGCGCACATGCATGGTGCGGACCTTTTCGACGTCGACCTTGAACAGCTCCTCAACGGCCTTGGCGATCTCGACCTTGCCGGCGTCCTTGGCGACCTTAAAGGTAAACTGCTTGTATTCCCGGGCGCCCTGCATGCTCTTTTCAGTGATGACAGGGGCGAGGATGATATCTTGAGCGGCTTTCATTACGCGTATACCTCCTCAAGCTGTTTGGCGGCATCCTTGACGATGACGAGGGTGTCGGCGTTGAGGATGTCATAGACGTTGATGGTGTTGATCAAAGCGGACTTGGCGCCCTCGATGTTGCGCACGCTGTTAACCAGCATTTTATCGTTTTCGGGCAGGACGACAAGAGCCTTTTTCTTCGCGCCGATATCGCTGAGCATCTTGGCCGCCGTCTTGGTGGAAAATCCATCGAGTTGGAAGCTGTCGAGCACGATCAGCTCGTTGCCGGCCGTCTTGGCCGACAGGGCGGACTTGATCGCCAGCCGGCGAAGTTTCTTATTAAGCGCAATGCGGAAATCGCGGGGC
This sequence comes from uncultured Eubacteriales bacterium, assembly GCA_965145485.1. Lineage (GTDB taxonomy): Bacteria > Bacillota > Clostridia > Oscillospirales > Acutalibacteraceae > CABQCM01. The sequence goes on from CBCTCU010000028.1 coordinate 17,571, forward strand.
TTGGGGCCGTGGGCGATACCGCCGTGGGTCCACTGGGGCGAACGGGTCGAGCCCTGACGGGCATGGCCGGTCCCCTTCTGCCTCCAGGGCTTGCGGCCGCCGCCCGAAACTTCCGAACGGGTTTTGGTCGACTGAGTGCCCTGGCGCTGGTTGGCCAGATAATTGACCACCGCCATGTGCATGGCGGCCTGGTTGGGCTCAATGCCGAACACGGAATCGGCGAGATCGATCTCCTCGACCTTTTTGCCCTGCATATCTACTACGGTAACTTTCGGCATGGTGTTCTCTCCTTCCCTTACGCCTTCACGCTGTCGGCGATGATGACAATGCCGCCCTTGGGGCCGGGAATGGCGCCTTTGAGGGCAATGATGTTATTCTCCGCGTCGACCTTGACGACCGCGAGGTTCTGCACCGTGACGCGTTCGCAGCCGAGGCGGCCGGCACCCTTGGTGCCCTTGAACACGCGCGAGGGCGAGGAGCAAGCGCCCTGCGATCCAGCATGGCGATGAACCGGGCCGGTACCATGGGTCTCTTTCAGGCGGGCAAAATTCCAGCGCTTGATGACGCCGGCGGTGCCTTTACCCTTGCTCGTGCCGGTGACGTCGATGCGGTCCCCCTCGGCGAAGGTATCGGCCTTAATTAGGTCGCCAACATTGAGGGCCGAGGTGTCTTCCAGACGGAACTCGCGCAGGGTCTTTCTGGGGGCGAGGTCGTTCTTGGCGAAATGGCCGGCCAAAGGCTTGTTGACCTTGCCTGCCTTGACCTCGCCAAACCCGACCTGGACGGCCTCGTAGCCGTCGTTCTCGACCGTCTTCTTCTGGATGACCATGCAGGGGCCAGCCTCGACGACGGTGACCGGGACGACGTTGCCGTTCTCATCAAAGAGCTGGGTCATGCCGAGCTTTTTGCCGATGATTGCTTTTTTCATTTACCTTTTCCTCCTTCGGTTATTGGTTGGCATATGCCAACTTGACCTCTCGCCGCAAGAAATCAGAGCTTGATCTCGATTTCCACGCCGGCGGGGAGCTCCAGACCCATCAGGGCTTCCACGGTTTTGTTGGAGGGCCTGAGGATGTCGATGAGCCGCTTGTGGGTGCGCATCTCAAACTGCTCGCGGGAATCCTTATATTTGTGAACCGCGCGCAGGATGGTGACGACCTCCTTCTCGGTGGGAAGGGGGATGGGGCCCGAAACGCGGGCGCCGGTGCGCTTTGCGGTCTCGACGATCTTTTCAGCCGACTGATCGACCAGCTGGTGATCATAACCCTTGAGTCTGATGCGAATTTTTTCTTTTGCTGCCATTGGGGTTCGCCTCCTTCATGTAGTTGGCGGGCTCGTTTTGTGAACACTGTGCCGGGTGTTCCATCCCACGGCACCAAAAAACCGGAATTGCTCGCTCGAGCAAATCCGGGAAGACACAAAACGCGATCCGCATACGGTGGAAGCAGCCTCCGCCGCATGCCGGAAATCCTTGTTCGCCCGGTTTTAAATCGGACATACTCCGCGGAAATTCCCTGCCTCTGAGGGCAGCCACCTCCCGCATCAACGCATATCTGCACAATCGTGCCCGATAATAATACCACAACCACTTGTCAAATGCAAGTGTTTTTTTTATTTTTCCAAAAGGATTTTCGAGCCGGTCGGCCATGAGGCCGACCGGCTCGGTTGCGCTTATTTTGTTTCGGTGATTGCCCATTCGGCATCGAGCCAGTCGGCACGGTCCAAAAACCAGGTTTTGAGAATCTCGCATTCCTGTATCCATTTCGACTCGGCGGCTTCCTGCTCGCGGCCGTTCCACCGCACGAAGTTTCTCCCTATGGCGGCCTTGTTTTCGTTGTAAAACTCGGTGGTAAAGGTATCGTTCATGTATTTCTTGATCTGTGGCGAAAGCTCGGCCCAGCGCTCCTGCACCGCGCGGAAAAATTCCGGCGTGCGGTAGAGCTGGTAGTACAGCTCGCTGGCGGTGTGAGCCGAAGTCTGGTTGATCGTGTCGGCAACGTAAATGCCGGTGGCGCCAGCGTCGCCTCGCCCCGAGATGGAAGCCGTGCCGTCGAAATCCCACGGCGGGCCAAGATAGAGCTTTTCGCCCGGCTTCTTATACATATAGAAGGAGCTCCAGCCGGCATCGGCATTTTTGAAATACTCATGGAGGATATACATATCCACGAAGGAATCGATGTCGACCAGCTCACACAGGGTCTCGTAGTCCTGGCTGAGCGCGGCGTTATAAACCCGCCCGACGTAATCCTGCATATAGGCGATTCGTTCCCGATAGCCCTCGTCGGTGCTGCCTTCCAGCTCCATGTAATCTTCATACTCGGGATATTTGACCGTGAAGGGATACTTGATGTTGGCATCGATCCGGAAATAGTTGATTCCCTCGGTGCCCTCGGCATAGGCGTCGTATTCCACCAAAAAGCCCGCATCGGCTGCTACATCATCCGACTCGACGTCCACGCGGCCGGAAGAAGCCTTTACCTTTTCGCAAAAGACATACACCCCGTGGTAGAGGCCGTTGACGTAGACATCCACCCAGTTTGCAGTGGTGCAGTATTCGATGTTGTCAAACAAAGCATTCGTCATATTGTAGGCGAGGTAGTTGCGCATCATGGTCTCGTCGTTGCCGTTGGTACAGGCGATGATGCACCAGCTCTTGTCTTTGGCCCGACCGAATACCGACTGCTTCTTGTCAAATTTGATAGCATAGCCTTTTTTCTCAGCCGCCCAGGAACCGTTGCCGCGACCCTTGAACTGGCCTTCAATGGTTCGATTTTCCTCGCTGTCGGGCATATTGCAGAAGGTGTAGGTTGCGTCGATGTAGTTGTCCCGGTCAACCAAATCCAGCGGATAGGCTTCGCCGTCCTCCCCTCTCAGCTCAATGATCAGGGAGGGAAGATTGGTCTGGTAGACCCAGTCTGCAACCAATTCCAAATCCTGATCCGGCATGATACCGAAGGTGAAGCGCTGATCCCCCAGCAGCCAACCGGCCAGATTGTAGCTTTCCTTTTCCATGGTGGCGGTCGGTGCGGAGATTTCCTCGCCGGGAAAGGCATATACCGCGGGCAGGGTCGTCCCCTCCACCCCCGTGTGGAAGGTGATTTTGCGCTGACCCTCCCACAAGGCGGTCAGGGTCAGATCCTGCTCGGGCATGGTGGTAAATTCATAGGGCTCGCCGTTGTACAGCCAACCCAAAAAGGCGTGCTCGGGATGGGTCGGGTCGCTCGGCTTTTGCAGGACGCTGCCCACCTCGGCGGTCAGCGGCGGCACCTCGCTGCCCACGCCGGTATCGAAATAAATCGTCGCCGTCACCGGCTCAACAGGAGGATCGGGATCGGTCGGCCCCTGCGGCATATCCTGCGCCAAAAAACGATCGATCAAACACACCGAGTATTGCAAAATGAGCAAGGCGTCGGCGGCGTCGATGGTGCTGTCGGCATTGACATTGGCCCGGCCGGCCGCCTCCCCCTCCAGCAAAACAAGTGACACGGAATGCTGCAGGGCGAGCAATGCATCTACCGCATCCACCTTGGTATCCTCGTTGATATCGCCGTAGGCCACGGGCTCGGTCGAGGCGATCGGTGTCATGCCGCCCACCGTCAAAAGCAAAACCAGGACCAACAGCCAGGCAAGTTTCCTTTGAAATGATCGTCGCATTACCGTTCCCCTCTTTCTCATGGAGAATAATAAAAAGCAAGCACCTTTGACAAACTCCGTCCAAAGATGCTTGCTTCATTTGTTAGTTGGCCAGACCCGTTGTCTCGATGCCCTTCATAAAGCGCCGCTGCAAGATGAAGAAGATCACGATGACCGGCAGAGCGCACAGGAAGGTCGCTGCCAGGTTAATACCGTTTGTGAAGACCCCGCTGCCCATCGCGCTCAGGTTGGAGCTCAGGTTTTGCAGCATCATGGTCAGCGAATAGGCATCACGGTCGGTAATGTAAATGGTCGGCTCAAAGTAGTCGTTCCAGTGCCAAATAAAGGACAGGATGGAGGTCACCAGGATGGAGGCAGAGGCATTGGGCATAATCACGCGGAAGTAAGCCCCAAAAATCCCGGTGCCGTCGATCAACGCGGCGTTTTCCAGTTCGGCGGGCATCCCTTTGTAGAACTGGCGGAATATAAAGGTAAACAATCCGCCGTTGAGGCCCAGACTAAATAGACAGGGAAGGATAAAGGGAATCGCCGTATCGACCAGCCCCATATTGGAATACAAAACATACTGGGTGACGATGATGGTCTGGGGCGGCACGATCAGGGCAAAAATAACCAGCCCAAAGAGAATACCGCTGCCCCGAAACTTAATGCGGGCCAGGCCATAGGCGACAAAGGAACAGGAAACGACCTGGAAGAGGGTGGCAAGCCCCGCATAGACAAGGCTGCGCGCCAGGGTCCGCCAGTAATCCAGAATCCGGAACGCATAGCTGTAGTTTTCAAAAACAAAACTGCGCGGCAGCCATTTTACGTTGTAATAGTCCGCCAGATCCTTTGCTGACATGACCGAACGGCTCAGCATGTACACAAAGGGGGCAAGGAAGATCACCGTCAGGGAGATGAGCACGGCATAGGTAACAATGTTCCCGGCAACGGTGCCGACGCCCTTTTTGCTCAAACGGAGGGTCTGTTCGTTGAGTTTATATACCTTTTTTTGATACTCCCGCGCTTTCAGTTTTAAGCTTTCCACTTTACTTGTCATATTTAACCGCCTTCCTCGACACCAGGAATATCAGGCCGACCAGCACGAGCACCACCAGGAAGTAGACCCAACCCATCGCGGCTGCTACCTCAAAGTTAGCGTTGGTCATACCGGTCTGGACGATGTAGGCACCAATAGCATTGTCGGTGGAGCTGAAGTTCTCAATGATGGTGTAGATTGCGTTCAGCAGGATGGTCGGGGAGATCATGGGCAGGGTAATTTTCCAGAAGCAATCCCAGCCGTTGGCGTTATCCACTCTCGCCGCTTCGTAATAGGAATCGGGCACGCTTTGCAAAGCGGACAGGAAGATAACGATTTGAACGCCGGTCTTCCAGAAAACATTCATGATCTGCGCAATCAACTCGCTGAAAAAGTCCGCGACCTGCGCACTAAAGGTATACTGCAGGAAATCCTGGAAGCCCTCCGGCAAGGCCAAGATGCTCGCCGAACCGCTCAGCTGCTGCATAATGTATCCGCTGCCGAGCAGAACCGGCATGAAGAAGACCACGCGGAAAAAGCCACGGCCTTTGATCTTGCGGTTAAGCAAAATGGCAATGAAGAGTGCAAACACCAAGATAAATGGCGTCCACAGGAAGGTGGTTTGCAGCGTTTCCAGGAAGGCGGGGACAAATTGAACGTCTTCCACAAAAAGCTTACGGTAATGCTCCAAACCGATAAACTCGGTTTTCAGCCCCTGTATCTCAGTGATATTGCCCAGGCTCAAAATCAGGTTTTGAATGAGCGGGAACAGCATAAACGCCACAAACCCAATGATAAATGGCAGGACAAACACATATCCTGCCGCGGCCCGGCGGCGTTCCAGAGAAAAGGACCTTACCTTTTTTACGGCAACGCCGTCGGCTGACGCTATTTCTGCCGCGCTTTTAGCTTCCGGGGCCGCAGGCTCCACTTTTTTCGATTGGGCGTCGGATTGGTTGTTTAGCCCGGTGGTTTCCACTTCGGCAGCCGGTTCGTTTTGCTGCTTCTTTTTCACGGGCAATCCCCTCCTTTTCTAATGGTAGCCATTCCTGGCTTAACGGACAACCTTATAGCTCTCGGCCGGAATGGTTACCCCATCGGCTGACGCTTCGGTTTCGGCATAGTTGACGTAGAGGTAAACGTCATTTCCCTCCCGGGTGACGTAGTGCACCTTCGAAAGAGTATCGCTCAAACGGGTGTGCTCTTTCATGACCGCGTTCCAGACATCATATAGATTTTCCTGATAGTCCTTGCACATGGCGATGATGCGTTCCATCCACTCGCTGTTGACCGAGGATGTGAAATCGGTGTAGCCCGCATTGAGCAGGTCAAAGGGAGGCTCTTCGGTCAGAGTATACAGGGGCAGGTAGCCATACTCAACATAACGCAGGTTTTCAAAAGTGTTGTTGTAATTGTAGTTATTGCCGGGGGTCGTATAGGCGATGGAGCCGTGCATGACCATCTGATAGAACGGGACGTCCTCATCGGTAAAAGAGTAACCGCTGTTTTCCGGATCAAGCATCTGGTTCCAGTCGATGTTTTTGAGCATATAGGCGTCGACAACATAACCCGAGGCATAACCAAGCTCCTGCTGGGAAACCTCTCCAACTTTGGCATACAACCCTGCGGCTTTGGAACGGTCAAGGGTGGCATATTCGTTGTAGTCGTAAATGAGCGCCGACTGCACGGTAGATACACTGTTCACACCATATTCCTTATAAGTGCGGATATCACCGTAATCCAGATTCATGACCCGATTGAAATAATACAATGGGTTAAGAATATACCAGCCGTAAGTCTCAAAGGGGATGAGGCTCTTGCCCTTCATGGTTCCGACCGTTTTCACCGAAGAGTTAACATCTGACAGTTTGATCCACTGATCGTAGATTTCCAGACTGAGCACGATATTCTTATCCTTGGTATATTCGGCCAGTTCCTTCAGCCCCTTTTCGCCGCCGACCGAACTGTTGATCGAAAGCGGGGCAGGCGATTTCTTCCACGCCTCTTCCTGCCAGGCATAAACATTCACTAGGACGTTATTGATACCGTTATCCGCCAGCTCTTCCAAATCGTCCTGGATGTCGCTAAAGCGGGTCATAGCAATATATTCCTTGACAAAGGAGGAACGCGCGCTTAATGCGCCGATCATGTATTCCATGCCAACCGGAGGGGAATCCCATGACATGATGGAGGATTCCTTCATCTGGCCGGTCTCCAGCAGGAATTCACGATAGGACATGGCCATGCCGGAATAGTCGGCGTCCTCGTTGGCAAGCAGGTCATACCGTACCTCCCAATCGTGCTTGGTGCGGATGTTATCGTATGCCAACGTCTCGCCGCCGTTTTCGGTCAGATAACGGGTGCTCTGGCGCATGGTGTAGGTGGTATAGGCATTGGAAATATCGACAATGGAAGTCCGAACGGGGGCATAAGTGATGGCCGCATCGCAATCACCCTGTGCCACAATGGCAAGATAGGCACTGTTACCCGCTTTGATACCGAATACCGGCAGCATCGCCGAATTGACATAGTTTGCGTTATAACCCGTTTGCCCCTCCTGCAGGGTGATGGCCGATGTATTGACCCTCCAGGCCGGGGAATGCTCATCGTAAATGTCCTGCGTATATTCGCCTGACATGGTCGAATGCACCCGGTTGAAGTAGGAAATGGCGCCGCCGTCGTCGGGATAAAACGCGTAACCATCAGTCTGAGAGTTCTGCGCGCCAAAATAGGGCAGTACCACTAATTTCGTAATACCGGTCGACCGCACGGTTGCCATTTGCATCGCCGAATCGGCGACGAACTGCGCTTTCTCGGTCATCTCTTCAAACAGAGCGTCGTCCTGCATCAGATCGGCAGCAATCATTTCCATCATGCGTATCTGGGTCATAAGGTTGGTGATGTTGCTGGTCTGAAGGGTGCCGGTTCCGGTCTGATCACGCAGGGTTATGAGCAACTGATCGATGGTGTTGGAAGTGTTGGTGATCGCCGTCTCGGTGATTTCATCATTCGCAGACGAAGCTTTGCTGCGAATCTGGTTGATGATCTCACGAATGCGGTCAATATACTCGTTGATGGTCGCCCGGGTTTCCTCATAGGCATCCAGGCCATCCTCGTTTTCCTCGATGAGGTCATTTGGAATCAGACAGCGGAAGGTCGAGCCCTCGATGAGGAAATCAACAGCAAACTTAATGCCAAGGTTGCTGAAGTCGTAATTAAAGCGAACGCCGTTTGTAACGGTCTCCACCGTCAGGGTGTGCGTCTCATTATAGGTGAACGCATCCCTCTCGTCGTTGGATGTGCTGCGCCGCGTAAGATCAATGTACTGAAAACGGAAGAGCGACTGCATGTTTTTATAATAAACATCGGTCAGATCGCTAGCCAGCAACGCGGCGTCATCCACTACAGCGCTCCAGGTATAACCAGTACGTTTGTCGTATATCTTGATGTTTTCGCGGTAAGCGACGGTTGAGTTGCTCGTTACGCTGGAATTCCCGCTACCCGACTGGGCCAGCCTCGGGTCATTTTCGACCTTATTCATATAATACAGGATCAAGGTGTCGTTTTCAGCAGCCTTGATGTAATCGGTGCCAGCCAACGGGTCGAGTTCGGTAAAACCGGCCGGATCAGCAGCATTGCCCGCCGGCGCCGCGACGCCGGGATACTGATAGGTATCCACGTCGACGATCAGCCTCTCCTGGCTGTGCCTGCTGATAGCCGAAGCTACGTTGACACAACCGAAGACCACCGCGATAACCACAACCACGGATAGCCAGCGCACCAATTTAAGCTTCTTTTTGCTAAGCATGAGAACACTCCTTTGCACTTAGTGGGTTGTCGTGCGGTCGGTCAAGATCAGCCGTTTTGAATGACTGCGAATTCCTCGTATACATCCTTGAAGAAGTTCACCGCCTGGTACACCACGATGTAGAAGAGCATGCACAGCATCCACAGGCAGATGATTCCAAAGAGAATAATGAGAATCATACCCACCAGCTTGGCGAAGCTGTATTGGTTCATGATCTTAGTAGAGAGCAGAACCAGGCAAATGCACCACAAAAGCACCGCATTGGTCAGGATACTATACAGCCCGGCCTCGGTAGCCGACATAATATGGGAAACACCCGCCAGCGGCAACATCAGCAGGATGTAGGGCAGGAAGGAATACAGATTGGCCGTCAAGGCTTCCTTAAAGGTCTGTTTGCCATCTGCAATGGAGGTAAGCGCGAAACTGACGATGATCCAGGATACCAACGGTACCAGGAATATCAGCACCTGTTGCCACATATCCCCAGAGGAGGCAAAGAAACTCGATAAGGGAAAATGCACCGAATACAAGTATAAAACATGTACCAGCATCAACAACAGGGTTAAGATAATGGGCGGAAGGAACGATATTTTCTTTCGGCTGTATTTCAATGCATAAAAACAGTCGATCGGGTGGAAGATTAACAATACCCCCGCACGGAACGTCCCTCGAAAGCCCAGTTTCTTCTTGTCCGAAAGAGGCTCGGAAGCAATGCGGTCTGCGTACTTTTTAAGCTTGGATATCAGAAAACAAAGCAGCACTATAATCGCGACAACGCCCAGGAAGACCCAGACGAAGTATTCACGGATAAAGTCGAGACGATAATAGTAAAACGCCTCGCTATAACCGGCACGGCTAAAAGCCTTCTGATAAAGCTCCATCGCCTCGACATAATTGTCGCTGCGATAGGCGGCCTTTGCCATACCCACGTTGGCCAGAATATTGGTCGAATCGTATTCCAGCACCTTGCTCCAGGATTCGACCGCATCTTCATACCGCCCCTCGTTGTAAAGGGTGGTGCCGCTGAGGATATATTCCATCCGCTCGGTCGGCGTGAAGACCTGGATGGTGTTCATCACGCTGTCAAGCACGTAAAGGTCGCCGCTTGAATCGACGGCAATGGAACTGATGGTGTCAAAATGGTAATCGCGTTTGCCACTGCCACCAAATACCGCCAAATTGTTGCCGTCCTGGTCGTAGACATAGATTTGATTGGTAACCCCGTCGGCGACGTAAATGATCTCGTTGTCGTCGACCGCGATGTCCTTGAATGCAGGCAGATAGTTAAAGGTGGTGGAATTATTCTCCTCACCGTAGAACTTTTCTGTATATACATTCGCTCCGGCCGGCGTCAGACGCTTGATCTGGTTTTGCTCATCCCAGTAAGAGACGGCGTAAATGAAATTGTCCTTCATGACAAAGTTGGAATAGTAGGCCGGAACCTGCCGGGCCAGGGCCTCCTGCTGCTCCTCTGTCGCAAAAAACTCCACCAACCGGTCCATCAGGGTGACCTCAATGCGGGTGGCGCCGATGTAACCCGCAAAACGGTTGTTGCCGTCAATAACGATGATGCCATGATAGTCGTTTGCATTGGTGCAGAACAGACGCCCCATGGTATCGACAGCAACGTGGTTTGGCTGAAAAGGATAGGTCTCGTCATAGGTTTCTTCGGTCGGCTGGAAAAATTCCTCAACAAAGGTTCCGTCTGCCGTCAGGTGGACGATACGCCCGTTCTGGGTATCGGCCACAAAAATATCGCCGATCTCGTCGACATAAAGGCCCTCCGGCTTATTGAAGGGGATCGGTCCGCTTCCGTCGGCCCCCACGCCATAAGACCCCTCAATGACCCGCAGCACATTCCCGTTTTTATCGGCGACAATGATTCTCGCGTTGTTGCTGTCGAGGATGTACAGGGTGTCGTTCTGGTCGATAAAAAGATCGTTGGGGGTGTTCATCTCCCCAATGCCGGCAAAGTTACCCAAAGTACGGGTGATTTCATACGTTCTGGGAGTATCCTGTGTAGTAAGCCCCTCAACGCCGGTCAGGTAATAATCCGCCGAAGCCACCGTTGCAAAAACAAGCGGCGCCAGAATCAGAACCAGTATGGCGGCGAGCAGCCGTTTCGTTTTCATCATACCATGTTTCATAGCAAGGCTCCTAAACATTTATTTGATCTTGAAATCAAAGACTCGGGCCCTTTGCCCGGCCGGTTTATTTGATACCCGAATGAGCCATGGTCTTGGTCACCTTGGACTGGCAGGCCGTGAACACAATGATCGTCGGCAAGGTTGTCAGCATCGTGGCCGCCGCCATCGCGCCGGCACGCGCCACCTGACCCGCGCCGCCCTGCAGCATATTCAACGCCAAAGGCAGCGTCTTGAGGACATCTTTATTGATGTAAATAAGCGGGGAATAATAGTCGTTCCAGGATGCGACGAATGCAAACACAACCACCGTTGCAAGCACTGGACCCGAAAGCGGCAAAATAATCTTCCAGTAAATGCCCATGTTGTTGCAGCCATCCAGCCGCGCCGATTCAATCAGCGCATCGGGGATGGTCTCCATGTTCTGCTTCATCAGGAAGAAATACATGGCCGTGGCGATCTTGGGGATAATCAGCGCCCAGTAGGTGTTCATCATGCCCATCCCGTTGACAATGATGTAGGTCGTCACCTGGGACGCCGGAGCACTAAAGGCCATGGCCGCTACGATGAAATTAAAGATACCATTTTTACAGGGCAGTTTCATCTTGGTCATGGCATAGGTGGCCAACGAACAGACAAAGATGGACAACACCGTCGTCACCACCGTCACCAGCAGGCTGTTGAAGAAATACCGGGTGAAGGGGACCGAGGAGCTGCTAATGGCGGTCAACAATTCGCTGAAATTGGACAGCGTTGGATTGCGGACATAGAACCGGGGCGGATAGGCAAAAAGCTCCTCCAGCGGTTTGAAGGACTGAACGATCATATACCACAGCGGCAACGCCGTAAAAGCCACCATGGCGATGATAAACAGATACAAAAGCACATAGGAAGGCTTGATGTGGATATGGCGCAAACGGCGCCGGACGGTACCCGCTGCTGCACTCGAACTGGTAGACATTTCTTTCCCTCCCTCTTAATCTTTTTCCTGTAAGACGTGGAACACAATGCGGCTTAACCCAAAGGTAATCAGGAAGAGCACGATACCAACGGCGCAGCCATACCCCAGGTCAAGACGGGTAAAGGCATAGTCGTTGAGGTGCCCGATCAATGTCAAGGCAGCGTTGTCCGGGCCTGGGTTTCCGGCGAGGGTCAGCGGAACGTCGTAAATCGCAAAAGCGGTGATAATGGCGTTGACCGCGCCGAACAAAAGCATCGGCTTCATCTGAGGGACAATGATGTAGATGAGCTCTTCAAATTTGTTATGTACGCCGTCGATGGCGCCCGCTTCGCTGATTTCACCCGACAGGTTCTGGAAGCCGGCGAGGAAAGCAAGGAAGCCGTTACCCATGCTCATCCAGATGGTCACAATGCAGACCATGGGAAGAATCAGGCTGGGCGTCTGCGTCCAGAGGATGGGGGTGGTGATCCATCCCATCTGCATGGCGATGGAATTGAACAGCCCCAGCGAATCGGGAGCAAAGAAATACAGCCAGATGACCGACATGGCGATACCGCTGGTGATGGAGGGGGCGTAGAACATCAACGAGAAGAACTTTTTGAATTTTAAGTTGTCGATGATCCAGGCAAAGATAAAGGACATGATGTAGCCCGCAGCACCAGTTAAAGCGGCAAATGCCAGGGTGTTGTTGAGAGCGGTGAGGAAAAAGTTATCCTCGGTAATCAGGTAGCGGAAATTTCGGATACCGACCCAAATGGGTTCCTGCACCACCGAATAGCTGGTAAGGCTAAAATAGGCGGACAAAACAATCGGAACAATGATAAACAGGATAAACAGCAGGGCAAAGGGAGCAAAGAAAAGGCTGGCGGAGGCACGCTCCTTTATGTCGTTCCTGGAGTAGTGTTTTCGCTGTATCTTCATTCCTATCATCTCCCTTCCTGTTCGGCTGTTGCGGCGGCCTTCTCAGCTTCTTTTTCCGCACGCAACGCGAACTCTTCATTTTTCACCGTTAATTCGCGGTTGATATCGTCCACCGCGCGCTCCAGAGACTCGCGGTAGTTCAAACCATTGACCACCGAACGCACACGGGCATTTTCCTGATGGCGGGCAGTGATGTACCCGCCGATGACGTTGGGTACGCCCTTACAATAATCACGCTGTTCCTGCACCGCCGCTTTCAGCGTCTTATCCCACGAGAGGTTATCGAAAGCCTCCATATTCGAGGAGAACCATCTCGCCTCCGGTCCGATGTAGGCAACGATATCGTTGGCATAGCGGATCTGGGTATCGGCGCTGACATACCATTTGAGGTATTCCCACGCCTCCTCAGGATACTCGGTGCTGTTGAAGATCATGCAGGAGGTGGTGTTGACCACACAGCTGCGGTCCTTGGTGCCGTCCTCACGCACGGTGGCGGGCAGCACGGTGGCCGCCCATTTCCCCTCGAGCTCGGGGGCCGCCGAGGTCAGCTGCAAGTACAACTGGAAGGAACTGACGCCAATGGGCATCTGCCCGGCGCGGAAACGGTTGTAGAAGTTGGCCGAAACCGGAACCTTGTAGACGGTGTACAAATCGCAGAACTGTTCGAAGGCCTCGTAGCCCTGCTCGGTGCCGATGCCCGACTCGGTGTCATTATTAATGTAAAGCTCGCCGCCCTGCTGGAAGAGCAGAGTATTCAGGCCGCCGGCCGCAGCGGTGGAATCATACCAGAAGTCCATACCGTTGCGCTTGAGCTCAGGCAGGATCAAGGAATATAGCTCCTCCCATGTGTCGGGAATCTGCAGGTTGAGCGAAGCCATGATGTCGGTACGGTAATATAGGATGCTGAAATCGATGGTTTCGGGCAGGGCATAAACCGCACCCTTGAACTCGTACGGCGTTATCGCCCCTGGCAGCAGCGCGGAGGAGACCTCCTCATAATCCGAGAACTGGGTCAAATCCAGCACCTGTCCACGCATGCCGTATTCGGTCGGCACCAACTGGTCCGATCCGATGACGACATCCGGCTCGGTGCCCGATGCAACGGCCAGCAGCATAATACCGGTCGTGCCGAGCTGGCCGGCGGGGAGCATATTGTACTCGATATAGATGTTGTTGTTGGCGCTGAACTCCTCGTCGGATAACTGCTTGAGAATCTCTGCCCATTCCTTACCGCGGGAAACCCATGCTTTCAGCACAACCGGCTCGGAGTTGACGGCCTCCTCGCCATCTTCCCCGGACGCGCTGCCCGTACCGGCAATGACGTCGTAGTCACGGGTAAAGGAAACCAGGAAGTTTCGGATGGAGAACCAGGCTTTCTGGAAAAAGTTGGAGCTATAGTCTTCAAACTCCTCCTCCGGAGAGGAAACGACAAGATAGTCGAGCATCAGCGGCAGGTTGTTAAAGCCGTTGATCCAGTTGGACAAGGTGGTCTGGTCCTCGATGAGGGTGGTAAGGGTCCTAGCGATGAGGTCGTGGTTATCAATCATTCGGTCTACTCGGAATTTGATATCGCGCAACGAACTGACCGAGCTGGTCGACCTTCCGCCGCCGCCGGTAAGCAGATCGATCTGGGTGCCGAGGCTCTCGGAGATCGCGGTAAACTGGTCGATGAGGCCGGGGATGCGCTCGTCAAGCTGATAGTCAAAGTTGACGTCCGGATCGATACCGGTAATCATAATAATGCTCTGAATGGAATCCGAGAGCATATTCAGGGTGCGGTCGAGCTCAAGGAGGATCTCGGCATAAGTGGAGGTGACCACTTCCATTGCGATGGTGTGGGTCCCAGGCTCGAAATAGAACAGGTAGGGGTTTTCCTCCTCATCCTGCAGCGAGGTGGAATACCAGCCCTTTCTGCTGTAATCAAACTCGTAGCAGAGCATCTCCTCAAAGGGAACCTCGCCGTCTATAAGCACCTTGCGGTAGGAGGGAAGTCCGTCGTTGTATTTGGAATAAACGCGCAGGTCAATTTTATACAGGCCGGCCGTTGCAACCTCAAAGCTCCAGGTGATGGTCTGGCCGCCGCTGCTCCAGGTATCGCCCCCCATGGCGTTGAAGACCGTGTGGGTCGAAACGGGAGGGTCGGCCTTGGGGTCGGTGTCAGACATGATGCGCAAAGCGGCGTCCGACTTATCCGTGGGATACTCGGCGTCGATCTTGATCCCCTCGACCGAGGCATTCACCGGCTGATATCCATTGGCGTCGTATTCCGCCTTAACTTCGGCGTAGGTTTTATAGGTAACGGGAACGACCAGCTTGAGGGAATGGATGGCCATCTCCTCCTGGATGTATTCCCAGGTCATGGTATGCTCGCCGGCGGTCAGGTAAATTTTCAGCGGCTCGTTCGAGCGGCCCAGCTGATCCTTGACACGGGTGGTCATCCTTTTGTTTTCCTGCACCTGCTTGGGACGCACCTGATCGCCCAGGGAGTTGACCCAGGGCCTGTTGGCGTCGTGCCAGCTACGGCTGAATTCGACGTTGAGCAACTCCTGGACGGTCTGCTCGCCGTCAAACATAATGGTGCGGCTTGGATTGTCCACACCCGAGCCCAACGGCGTGTATTCCAGCTCGATGTTATAAAACCCGTCCTGCGGCACGGTGAACGACCAGGTGATCGAATCAATCTCCTCGTCGATCCACTCAATCGCGCCGTCGGTGACGGTCACCGGCGTCACCCCGTCGATGAGGCCGCCGGCGATATCAATGGTGACCTCGCTGGTGGCGTTTTGATATCCCTTTTCAATTCCTTCATTGAGATAGTTGAAGTAATAGGGAATGTCCTCCTCCACGTAGTCGCTTTGATAGAGGGGGTAACGGTTGATTAACTTGTTGTCCTCCGCCTGACTGGTAGCCGTATCCGTCACGGTCTCGGCCTCGGCCCCGGTCTCATCCGGCTCGGCCAGGGCGCCCCCCGCGCAACTCAGCAGCAAAACCATACACATCAGGAACGCGCATGGCTTTCTTACCAAATTCGGCATATCTCTCATGCCAACCACTCCCGTAAAAAATATTTGTCATTACCGACAATTTGCCCAATTCAAGAAGGAATCGACAATTTACACTCGGGTATTATATCAGATTAGCTAACAAAAGTAAAGAGCGTTTGTGCAATTTGTAGACACTTTTTTTCAATACCCAGTATGGGGCCATTTAGGAAAGAATACAGACTTGTGACCCTATATCTTGTGATCCCTAGTGAAATCGTCAAAACGATTGCCATTTATTTGATTTTAATATCAATTTATTAACATTTTATCCATAACCTTTAATTTTAGTTGTCATGTGTCACAAACTGTTCATATATCTGCTGTGCATATTGCACAATTCACTGGATTAAAATAAAAAGGAAATAACTCGCGATCAAGCCCATCCAAAGCCGGCCGAACATATCCTGCTGAAAACACACGAAACAGTAAGGTATACGAAACGCCGTGCCTATTTATGCCCCCGGGTCAAGCAGTTTGCTCAACAACAGCCCTGCTCCCCTCTCGGCGGATTTGGCGCTCAGCCGCTTAAGCTGCCGGCAGCCGAGCACAGTATGGTTTTCAGCGGCTGTTTAAGGCGCCGACTGCGTTAAAATTTTTGCCATACGGCAGTCTGACTGCCAATGGATGCCTTGCCCGCGCGAAAACCCTCTCGCTGAAAACTGCGCGCACCGAAAAGGATAGCGCGGATGGATTTCGGCTTTAGAGGCCGCAGATGTGCTGACGCACACCAAGGATAAAAAGGGAAAAGCCGCCCTGCCGGTATTTTTTCGGCATATCGGATTCGGCTCCCGACAGCTTATCCCAACGGCGGGGAGAACAAAGCCCCCTTCCGCATCGCCATACGCTCCATCCATACCGGGCTATCGTCAACCGGGATACGGGGAGGCTTCTTGCGCACTTTTCCGCAAGCCGGCTCGCCTCTTTTTCCCTTCCCAGCCTGGCTCCAAGGCCGATGGATGCGCGCTGTGCTTTTTCACCCGATCGGTCGGCGGCCCATCTATACACACGCAAGAGGCAGTATAGCATAGGAAAACGTCAAAATAAGATTACTTTCGACAAAATAGAGGAAGTACCGACAAAAAGTGCAACACGAATGGACATCGGCAACCCCCCTACCGGAAAAGCCTGTAAACATCCAACAGCATACCCGAAGGGATGGCGCAAGAAACTGTTTTTATGAAGCTTCCGGGAGGAGAATTATAATTTTAAGCTTCTATTTTCCGCCTGTGCCGCTTCAAAAGCCGCGATGAATGATGTTATCTGCGGCATTACGCCATGTCCGGCCAAACACCATGCCAAAAGCCGCCTTGCACCACAATGGACGGCGGCGCGCCTGGGCCATCCTTTTTAAAGCCACCGGCATGCCGCCGCCCGTCAAGGGCCCAAAGGGATAAGCCGCCGTGCCGGCGTCTGTCCGGCTGCTTCGATCCACATCCAGCCGCAGTACAGGCCATCCCATGCATCACGCGCGCAGCCGCCGGAGGAAAGAGAAAAATCAGCCCACTTTCCGATTCGATCCGTCAGGAACAGAGACAATCTGCCGGGGGCGAACGCCGTGCTCCTTATAATAACATACAAACTCCCAGGCGGCCTGCCCAAGCTCCAGGGCATGCTCCCCTTGATAAAGGTTCCACTCGGAAATATCCCTGACATGGAGGTCAAACAGGGTAGACACGAACACACAGGCCGTCAGATAAGCCCCCGCGGTATTGGCGTGGTAATCATTGGCCTGATACAGGGACAGGTCAGGATGCTTTTGATAAGCGTATACCCACGCGTCGCCCGCGTTGACAAGCAGAGCATCGTTCTCCTGGGCGGCCTTTTCGTAAATCCCCGTTTCCATATCCTGATATTCCACATCCGGCCGGCCGTCCACATTGGCCCAGGCCGGGTTGTATAGCACAGGCTGTGCGCCGTGCTCCCTGGCGGCGGCGCAAAGAACCTCCACATCGGCCAAAAAGCCGCTGGTATCCTCCACGGGGCGGGTGCCGTAATCCTGAATGACAACATAATCGTAGGGCTGTAGCTCCATGTATTGCAGGGCCCTCGCCATACTCTCGTTCAGGGAAGCGCCTCCCGTGCTGAGATCGGTATAAAGCGCCTCTTGCCCATACATCCCCGAAAGGTAGTATATCTGGTTGGGAACTTCGCCGACGTGAACAAAGCTGTTACCCACAAATAGGATGTGAACCGGGTCGGCCGGCGGAGCAGGGTCAGCCATGGAGGACGGGCCCTCCTGGGAAGAAAGGGAGGGGGGCGGGCTGCTCTCCGGCATGATAGAGACAGGGCCGCTGGAAGGGGCCGGGGAGGGGGCCGCTGTTGCCGAAGAGATCGGCGTGCTTTCGGATGGGGATGGGGAAGCGAAACCGGCGGATGAGGTCGAGTCAGAGGAAGTGCCCGGCGTGACGGTGGACGGCGCCGCGTCCACGACGGAGGTTTCCCCGGCTGGCGCCGATGCTTCCGCAGCGGGCGTCGAAACGTCAGCCCCTTCCCTGTCAGCAGGGGAACAGCCCACAAAGAGAAGCAGCAGGCAAAGTATCCAGCATCCGGTCAAAACTACAGCGCGTTGCATGACGATTCCTCCTCGTATTCTTCATTTTCAGACGGTTTTCGTGTATTTGCTCCGATCGCCTGCGGAATGCCAGCGGGCTTTCGGATACCCGTGATACCAAAGCGGCGAGGGCCACAGGGCGGCGGCCGGGCCTGGGCCGGCTCGAATGTACGTTCGGCGCTTTTTTCACACGACAGCACGGGAGAGCGCCCCTTGCCGTGGGGAACTGTCTTATGGGAGCAGGGCTATGGCTTCCATGGTCATCCGGTATGTCCCACCGCCCATTCTCCCCAGCCGTTTGCATTGCCAGCGGCATGCGCCAAAGCGAAATTTCGTAAGGGATCCTTTGATATTGGTATCGATCGATATTCGAATGTGAAAGATGCACTTTTTGGATTTTATAATAACATAAAATTTGTCTAATTCATAGTATTATTTTCCAACATCGCCGCCACAGACCGTCAGAAAATCCAAAAAGCCGGAGCAAGCGATTGGTTTGCTTGCCCCGGCATGTCAAATGATTTAGATTTAAGGAGGTGGAGCGGAACGCTCGCAAGGTTGATGAACTCTTTTTGATCTTGTTCATCGTCAACCGATGATGGTAATTCACCAGGAAACGACGCGCTCTGGTATTGCCCCAGGTCTTACCATCCTTTGAGTCCTATCCAAGGGTTAAGAGCTGGGCTCACCCAGCCGTTATCCGATAAAGAGCTGGGTCCAGTAATTCACGCCCGCAGCGCTGCGATAGTATCCGACGCCAATGGCCGTAAAACGCTCGCTGAGGATATTGGCGCGATGGCCCGAGCTGTTCATCCAGCCCTCCATCACCTGCTGAGGGGTTCTCTGCCCCCACGCGATGTTCTCGCCTGCGCTGCGGTAGGAAACTCCCTGCTCGGTCAGGGCGGTGGTGAAGCTGCTGCCGTCGGGCCGGGTGTGGGAGAAAGACTGCTCGGTTTCCACCGCCCGGACCTGCGCCGCCGCAGTGGCGCCCGTGTGGACGGCCAATGGCTGCAACCCCGCTTTTGCCCTTTCCTCATTGACCAAATCGACCACCTGCTGGGCGAACGACGACAGCCCGTCGTTATTCGGCTGGGAGACGCCCGATCCGGAAGATGCCGGCTGGCTGCTCTGCGCCTGGGACGACCCGGCGTTCGGTTGGCTTGGGGCCGAGCTGGAGGAAGGAGACGAGGCCGCGGGGCGGGAGGTCGGTGGCTGGGTGACGGTCGGGAAGGAGACCACTGGGGAGGAGACCGTCGGAGCGGAGCTCGCCGCCGACGAGGAAGCGCTGGAAGTAACCGTCGACGAAGACGAAGAGGGCGGCCGGGAAACAAAAGCGGAAGAAGTCTGGGAAGAGGACGATGCCGCCGGCCGATTCCCGGAATGGGAGGACGGCTCCTCTTGCGTTTCTTGCCCGGTCCCAACCGTGTCTTGCCGCTGCGTATCGGCCGGTTCCACGTCGCCCTCTTGCGACAGGGCGGATGAGGCAGGCGCATCGGCCATGCTGCCGGCCTGGGACTGCTGCGTGTCGGCCGGCGCCGACCAAGTGCTTTCTGTCCCCGATTCCACCGGGTCGGTCTGAGAGGGCCGGCCCCAATGGGGAATCTGTATGGCGGCGGTGACGGCCGTTGCCGCCATGAATATCAATAGAATGCGCTTTACCATCAAAAATCCTTTCCTTTCCGATCATACGGACTGCCAGGGGAATGCGCAAAAGCGGCAATCCGGATGAGATCGTTTTGTGTTGATGTTGCATGTTTGTTCATTGTGCGCTTTTGAAAGCCCATTTATGTTAACATAAAACCCGCCCAAATCATAGCGGTAATTGCTAGCACCGCCGCCACAGACCGCCAGAAAATCCAAAAAGCCGGAGCAAGCGATTGGTTTGCTTGCTCCGGCATGTCAAATGGTTTTTTCAAATTTTGGGAGGGTGGAGTGGAACGCTCGAAATGAGGAGGGCACTCATTTCGCAAAGTTGATGAAATTTTTTTGATCTAGTTCATAATCAACCGACGATTGTAATTCACCAATTTGATTTGTCCATGAATTTTCATTCACTCGCAATTTAATAAACCCAAGTTGCTCATAGACATGTTGTGCTCTTGTGTTTTCGAGATTCGTATCAAGGACAACTTTTTGATAACCCAAATCGTTAAATAGAGAAGTAATCAACATGCTAAGCAGGATCTTTCCAATGCCCTGATTTTGTTATGAAAAATCACAAATTTTAATTCCAATTTCAACAGTCTGACTGCCCTTGTTACGATAGTTCATCTCCCCAATCGTTATATGATCCATCTCAATCATTAGCCGTCTATGTGTTTCGTCCGTATCCTCTCGCAAACTATCCGCGATACTTTGTTTGGTCTGCCCCGTTCCATTTGGAAAACCTGCATGTGCCATTATTTTGCCATCATTCCACCATGCGGCAAGCTGTTGCGCATCTTTCTCCGTTGCATTTCGAATGGTTAAATTGGTGTGCTTAAGTAACATGATGATCCTCCGTCTTGGAGAGAGTTACCGTATGGTTCCCTCCTGGTATATGCGAAACGAACGATTCCTGCATCTTTTATAAGGCATTTCCTTTTCAATTTAGTACCGCAAAACAAAGAAGAAGTCGACGATTCGAAAACAATCGACTGCTTTAAATTCAAAAAATGTAAATCAAATATAAAAAGATACTTTTGCGATCACGGCGGGTAGAGAGGAATTCTTGCAACCCGCAAAGGACTGGTACTGAGAGCGAACGGTCGCAAAGGCGTTTGCAACCGAGCGGGGCGCTGGGCGTGCCCTTTTGCGGAGGAGGCGCAACGCAACGAACAAATCGCCGCAAGCGATATGCAGCTTGCGGCGACATGGCGGAGAGAGAGGGATTTGAACTCGGTGTTTTTTTAAGTTTATGTGTTGCTATCGAAGTGCTAAAAAACCGCATTATAACAGCGTTTTTCGCTTGCTTTGCATTTTTCATAACACTTTGAAAAACACTAAATTTTGAATTATTCGGGGATGATTCGGGGATGAATAGGGGAGGCGAGCGTAGTAAATTTAGGCACATAATAAAACAATGCCGGGTGAGGATTGAACCCCCACCCGGCGCATTTATTTGTTGATTGTGTGTTTAATTTTCTTTTGGCTTGTCATAAGAAAGCGCCTGATCACTGTCAGAGACACCGCTGGTAGTGGGATCAGTGACAACGCCGAGCACCGACAACAGAGCGAACGCCGCGTTTACCACCGCCAGAAGCCGATTGCCAAGCTCTCCAAAATCCAGCGTGTAACCAAACACCGCGCCAACCACTTGGATAAGTAGCAACACCGCCGGAACAAGCGATATCCAGAAATTTTTGTTCTTAATTCTAACCGTCCAGTTAATTTTCATTTTCTTTCCCCTTTTCAAAATCCAATCTTTGTCGCAATATACAGCACCACCGCGCCGATCAGCCCCAGCAGCACCTTGTCCACCACCGCTTCCCAGCGCCGGGCAGGCTTGGATTTGAGCTCGCTGATGTCGGTCTTGACGCTGCCCAGCGTCTCCATGATCTGGCCGTACTGCACATCCGTCTTGGCCGCCGTCTGCTCCAGGTGGTTGATCTTGCTGTACAGCTCCCCGTGGGTCTCGCGCGCCTGCCTGCGGTATTCGTCCAGCTGCTTTTCCAGCATCTCGGCCTTTTGCAGCCCCAGGCAATCCCTCTGGGGGTCCAGGATGCAGTTTGCCATCTCACCACCCCCTGCCGGGCGGCGGGCATCCTCTGGTGATTCCCATCCGCCCTACCTCCCCACGCTCTTTTGCAGCATGGCGAGGGCGTCGGATGCA
>CBCTCU010000029.1:0-35492 GCA_965145485.1 uncultured Eubacteriales bacterium
GCAATACGCTGGTGCCGTTGTATGACAACGAGAGCAGCGTTTGCGGGATTATCTACAACGACACACCTTATTACTTCTTTAAGAACTTGCAGGGGGATATTATTTCGATTACCGACATGGATGGCGACGTCATCGCTCGATACAGCTACGACGCCTGGGGCGTGTGCACCATCACCCAGGATTCCAGCACGGTTGACATTGCTAGTATTAACCCGTATCGCTATCGGGGTTACTACTTTGACCGTGAAATCGGCTTGTACTACCTCCAAAGCCGGTATTATAATCCCGTGATTGGCAGGTTCCTTAACGCTGATGAAGCTATTTTAATACTTAATAAAAATTTACTTTTTTATTGTAATAACAACCCCATAACCAAAATTGATTTCTACGGAAATTGTTCGGATGATATTACTAATACTAATCGCCTTCCAGCTTATCTATTCGATTCAGTATTGTTAAACGCACAAAACGTATCATGGTTAACTAGATTTAAAGCGCTTCATTCTCCTCAAGAATGCCTAAGAACTATATACAAATATGAGTCGGATATTGTTGCTTCTGCAAACAAGTTCCACCTTCCAAGTGACATGATACGAGCAGTACTATATCGAGAACTATTATGCGTTGGCTATGATGACCTCGTGGCGGACACTTTAGTAATGCAATATTATTTATTTAAGGGGATGAACTCGAATAAAAACGACTCGTCTACAGGTCTAGCTCAAATCTTTGCATCAACTGCTATAAGAGCCGAAAAAACATACTTTATGACAAACACTACAACAGACACTTGGAAAATGTGGCTAAAATTACAAATACCATCTGAAAATATTTATTATTGTGCGCTGGTGTTAGCCGCCGAGGCTAAAAATCTTGGATATAGCAGTATTCAACCTAATGAATATGGTAAAATTAAAAATGTATTTACTAAATATAACGGTGCAGAGTCATATGGAGAAGCAGTATTAGATAATTATAAACAATTTCGGAAGAATGCAGGCAAATATCGCATCTTACAGGCTATTTAGGGAATGAACCATACTGATGATATTTGGGGGCGTTATGATGAATAGGGTTAAACTTTGTTGTGTTACTCTAATCTATTGTATAATAGTCACTGGGTGTAATGCATACACCAGCGAAAAAAATAATACTTTTTATACAATTGATTCTACCACGGAACAAACCGAACTATTTTTTAACGAAATTCAACAATACGCTAATACATTTAACCAGGGTTTAAACCTGAATGTAGTTAAGTTAGTTTATGATTCATCCTATCACCTCACGGTGGACTGTCTATATACTGCCGAAGTCTCGGAAAATACAGCCTGTAATCTCGATATACGTTACGAAGTAAAGCAGGGTGGTATCGTGGAATCAGAGTTTACCGTTGGTAAAAAAAAAGCAGTTCCTGTGTATGATGAAACAATTGATCCCTCGAATTGGAGTGTTACAATACCACAGGGAGAGCTTTTTTTGAAAGAGCAACTCTCCACTCGCGGTATCTGTGAATTTGATCGTATTGTTTGTTGGTGCTACAATAAATTATGGTCCTACGATATATGGTTGACTCCTCATAGTGAACAGCCTTTGGTAGTTACACTGAGCATGGATAAGGTAATATCATCAGGAAAATAATATTTTTCAGTCGCACTCAGCAAAGAGTGCGGCTGTTTCTTTTCCAATTGACATTTTAAGCCAAAAAGAGTATACTTATAATTATGAGCAGGGGCATGTCGTACGCGCGGCTGAGAGCGATATCACAGTAGACTCAAACGGGATTGTTACGACAAAAGTGCTGGTAAATTCATTAATTTACTCTTACGATTCAGAAAATAGGTTAACGCGAAAGCGTTCTTTGTCTTCCGATGGACTGGAAAATCTGGTTTATTACCAAAACCCGGAAAATGAAAGCACCGTTGTAAAGTTTACGGCAGGTGATAAAGACATAACCTCACATTCTAAGACCGATAGCTTTGGACGAAAAGTATTTGACGAGCTTCAGCTCGGCACGGGGTTCGTATCCCGACAGTTCAGCTATCATGCCGGCGAGGTAACAGAGGAACATTCAGATAACGAAAAGCTGAAATCCAGTGCAACTACTCGGCTGGTGAGCCAAATCGTATTTTCAGGAGGACGGTCCATTTCGTACGAATACGACACTGAAGAACGCATTACCAGGGTAATCGACAGCGTGGAGGGCGTGACCGAGTATACCTACGATGCGCAGGGGCAGCTTCTGAGCGAAACCAACGACGGCGTCGCGGTCAACACCATGACCTATGATGCCTATGGGAACATTCTGACCAAAAACGGCAAAGCCTACACCTATGGCGACAGCACGTGGAAGGACCTGCTGACCTCTTACGACGGCCAGTCCATCGCCTACGACGCACAGGGCAACCCGACCTCCTACCTCGGCCACACCCTGGCCTGGGAAAAGGGACGGCAGCTCAAGTCCTTTGACAGCAATACCTACACCTACAACGCCAACGGAGTACGCACCTCAAAAACGGTCAATGGCGTACAGCATACCTATACCCTAGAGGGCAGCAAAATTCTTCGCGAAGTTTGGGGCAGCAATACACTGGTGCCGCTGTATGACAACGAGAGCAGCGTCTGCGGGATTATCTACAACGACACACCTTATTATTTCTTTAAGAACTTGCAGGGGGATATTATTTCGATTACCGACATGGATGGCGACGTCATCGCTCGATACAGCTACGACGCCTGGGGCGTGTGCACCATCACCCAGGATTCCAGCACGGTCGGCATTGCTAGTATTAACCCGTATCGCTATCGTGGCTACTACTTCGACGGTGAAATCGGCTTGTACTACCTCCAAAGCCGGTATTATAATCCAACGATTGGTAGATTCATTAATGTGGACGGTTTAATCGTATGGGGAATGATCGACCCGACGCTAACAAGCTGTAATTTATTCTCATATACGCACAACGACCCAATTAATCATACAGATTATTGGGGGTATATGGAATTTAGCTCCAATGACAATTATTTTGTATTTGCATTCAACGATTGGGAGACGGTGCTTTTTATAATAGCATTGGATTTGGGTATTGCAGCGGTTGGTTTTTCAGTTGCAGTACTTTCAGCAGTCGCCGCACCCGCTACCGGAGGAACAAGTCTTGCTGCTACTAAACTTATTGCGGAGATAACAGGCGCTATTATGGCGCTTGTATCTATTACATTGGTGTTAATCAATCATTTGGGTGGTAATAAAGGTATCAATGTCAACATACCAAAAAATATATGGTCGCGTCCATATATATGGTATAACCAAACCGAACCGGACGGCCCCCACAACCTGGATGAATTATGGGCGAGGATCAAACAACATGTGGCGGCCATAGTGGAAACATGTGGATATGTTGAATTACGAAAATTGGCATTGATGTCCGATAACAATGCTGTTGTCCAACTTTCTAAGATGATTATTAGCGAGTATAAAAGGATACCTGTAGTAATGCCCCCGATTTGTTAAGGAGGAAAAGATATTATGTCGACATTAGTTGAAATAACCGGAGGTCTTGTGTATCTGGAAATCGCCTTGGCAATTCTATGTTTAGCGATGGTTGTCATATGTTTTGTAGCGATGAGAATCCTTTACAAACAGCAGAAGTATAAAGAGACGTGCTCCTATTTCTTTGTAACTATAGTATGGGTGATATATGCCACTTTTATTATTGGTAGGATTTTTGGTCAGCTCTCTATGATAAGCTAAACACGGTTAACGATTTTTCTATGTCGACAAAAAACAACCCACAAAAAACAGTCGGATTTTTTCGGCTGTTTTTTGTGGTGAACAATAACGCATCAATTGCCCCCCTGCCCAGGCCACACCCTGGCCTGGGAAAAGGGAAGGCAGCTTAAGTCCTTTGACAGCAATACCTATACCTACAACGCCAACGGAGTACGCACATCGAAAACGGTCAATGGCGTACAGCACACCTATACCCTAGAGGGCAGCAAAATTCTTCGTGAAGTTTGGGGTGGCAATACGCTGGTGCCGTTGTATGACAACGAGAGCAGCGTTTGCGGGATTATCTACAACGACACACCTTATTACTTCTTTAAGAACTTGCAGGGGGATATTATTTCGATTACCGACATGGATGGCGACGTCATCGCTCGATACAGCTACGACGCCTGGGGCGTGTGCACCATCACTCAGGATTCCAGCGCGGTTGACATTGCCAGCATCAACCCCTTCCGCTATCGTGGTTACTACTTCGACAGCGATATCGGCTTGTACTACCTCCAAAGCCGGTATTATAATCCCGTTATTGGCAGGTTCCTTAACGCTGATGAAGCGTCGTTTCTTGGTATCAGTGGATATAATCTCTTTTCATATTGTAAAAACACGCCGGTAATTTTGAGCGATCCAAATGGGCATTGTAGTCTGGATGCATATCCTAGCGAGTTCTTAGATATGAATGCCCTTAAATCGCAATCTTGGCTTGCTAAATTTATAAGCAATTACGTTTCAGTTCTTGACGAGCGTGGATATGATATTTTTAGTGTCTCATTAGGTTGGGCGGGGGTATCGTTTGCCTTATCTGCTATATATGGAATGACATTAAATCCATCTAAGTTCTTCACTATCAGTGATACCTCAGTCTCTTGTAACATTGGCGGTATATCTTTTTCGTCTGGATCCAATCATTTTGGCATGTCCATAAGCACTTCGGTATTTGGCGTAACATTAGAGGCATTCGTTGCATTAACAAACGCTGAAATAATTTATGGTTTTAGCCTAACCGCCGGTGTTATTAAAAACAATAGAAAATATCATTTTGGAATTAGATTTGCGATTAGAATCAGTTATATCACTCTCGCGATTGTAACGGGCGCATTGCTCGGTGCTTGTGTATTGGTACCAGCCCTTGCTCCTGTAATATCAAAAATTACTGGAACTGTAATTGGTCTTATAAGTAACCCATTAGTACTGGAGGGGGCATCGGTTGGAATAGCAACACTTATTCGCGCGGTAGCCTAAACAATTTGTTACAATCCGAACTGTTCGCCCTACAAATCGACAGAGTTAAAGTTTACTTTTATTAAGTGGTGAGGTGTCAACATAATGGAAACGAAACTGAGCAAAGGTAGAATCGTTGTTGGTTGCATATGTTTAGTTATAGCAATCGCAGGAATCGCATATCAAGCAATAAAGGCTTCTCGGCCCGCAGTTTTAAACGTAACGTATTTAAGTAAAGATTTGTCCTTGTTTGACAAAGGCTTAGTTGATATGGTAGGCAAGGTGGAATTGGCCGAAGATATTGTTATTTGCTTATGTACTACGGCAGATCATAATCTTCTCGTAGCATATTTAGAGAAAAAAGATAACAATTATACATGCCTAGCAAATGCCACTTTCTCGAACCCATTGCCGGAAAGTAAATATACCTATATTGACATTACGCCGATTTCATTCTCTTCAATCCATAAGGACAAAACCTTTTATTTAGGCGCTTATACCAATCCTCAAGATGATTCTATCATGGTAAATGGGAAATCCGTTCCCATACAAAAAATCAACTTTACGATGGGGAACAAAGAATATGATCTCGGCTTTTGGGCTACCTATCTTGCCAAAGATACGGCTCTGCAATTTCAATAATACCCAACAGTAAGGCTTGGTTTCGTCTCCATAGCAAGGCCCCGGGATGCTACGATTCCCGGGGCCTTGCATTATTTTGTCTTTCTTCAGGGTGCTTGGTTTTCACGCTACAATATAAGCATCAAAATAGTTTGGGGGATATCCTCGAAGAGATACCGTACCATTGAATACAATCGATGAAAAACACACAGAGAATTCCTATTGGGTATAAAATTATTTGGAGATTCGGTGATCCATTTTATATTCCACCGCCATCGAATCAGCGTTTTGGTAAGCTTCTTGGTCACAACGGACCTTACGATAACCAAAAGGGAAAGCAACACGGTATGATAGGCCGCGCCGATATAAAAGTATGGCTATTTTTTTCGATCATATTGCCCAATTGACATGTTGGTTTGGAAAGAATATACTATTTATATCCAAAAGAAGGATAGTTCACACCCGGGCGTTTTGCATTGCATGATATCTATCGCGAAGGAGGATGATATGTCAAAGCTAGTTGAAATCACTGGCGGGCTTGTGTATCTGGAAATCGCCTTGGCAATTCTATGTTTAGTGGGGGTTGCCATATGTTTTGTAGCGATGAGAATCCTTTACAAACAGCAGAAGTATAAAGAGACGTGCTCCTATTTCTTTGTAACTATAGTATGGGTGATATATGCCACTTTTATTATTGGTAGGATTTTTGGTCAGCTCTCTATGATAAGCTAAACGCATACCAACGTGCCCAGTGATACAAGCTGCATCGCAAGCCGTCCAACGATGAGCGGTAACGTCTGAGAACCAGGAGGATGTGGGTCATGACAAAATGGAACCGAACCCTTTTCATTGCAGTTTGTTTGATATTCATTGGTTTGTCCGCCTGTACCCAACCAAATACAATGGTATCGGATGAATCGCTCAAGGCGATGTTTGCCGGTACCGGCATGGAACCACAAATCACCGAATTTCCAGAACCCAGAAGCGAAAATTTCCCCTTATTTTGCAAGCCGTATAAAATATTGACATGGGGCCAGGAGGAAGTTTTTGTCTTCACTTATGACTATTGCAGCCAATTTATCAACGAATTTATCTGTCGATCCTGGAAGATATATTATAACGAAGATCTTCTTTTGGCCTACGCAGGTGAAAACGAAACCATCTGTAACCTTTTCGATCAGCTTTTTATTTTGTATAATGCACCTTAGCTTTTGGCACTTTAAACCCTTTTATCAGCCGCACTCTGTATGAGTGCGGCTGATTTTTTCGAAAGGGATGGCCACATTTTCATGATGGGAAGGTGTATCTGTGGGCTTCGTACATGCTCAGCCCAAAAATACGCGAACCATTCGGCCATAAAACCCGTCCCCCTTGCTCTGTAAAATCCGGCCGGAACGCTCGTATGGCTTGCATTGCCTTAAAACCGTAAATTGCGATGCTATCTGGGACAGGGTTTGTCCGCTTAAACGTATAAAATAGGCTTGCGGTCTCAAAAAGCAAGGCCCCATCTTCATGGATACCCCATAGAGTACACGGCACCACAAGTTTTTACTGCGGCGTCCTTGCCAAAAACACCGCAAATCTATTTTTAAGGAGCTATGTATGCAAGAGGTTCCAGTAATGTTGGAGCGACACGAGCAAAGGCTCAACGCCCTCGAACGCGACATATCCGAGCTCAGAACCGTTCAGGCGGAGATACGCTCGATGAACGAGACGCTTGTTACGCTCGCTACCGAATTAAAGCACACCAACGAGCATCTGTCAAGGCATGAACAAAAGCTTGACGAAATGGACCATCAGCCAAAACAACGCATGCAGCAAATCGTTACGGCAATCATCGCGGCCCTTTCGGGCGGATTCATTTCGACGATGATTGCACGCTTGCTCGCTTAATGGAAAGGAGAAAAGGTGAATTATCAAGAGTATATTTCAACCGAGCTATGGATTCTGGTTCCGGTTTTGTACCTGATCGGACTAGGATTGAAAAAAAGCGCTCTACCGGATAAATGGATACCGGTCACTCTGGGGGCTATATCCATTGTTTTATCGGCGGTATGGGTTCTTGCGACCAGCGAAATTTCCAGCCTAAAAGAACTGGCATGCGCGTTTTTTACAGCCGTGACGCAGGGCGTTCTTACTGCGGGCGCAAGCGTATACGCCAACCAACTGTTTTTACAATCCCGCAAGGAGGAATAACCATGGACATTATCAAAGCATATGCCGTCAACAATCTTTGCTATATCGCAGCCCAAAAAATGACGCCGGCGGGCATTGTGGTACATTCGACCGGCGCCAACAACCCCTATCTGAAACGCTATGTCGACTGCCCGGCCGAGGTAGGCAGCAACCAATACGCAAACCATTGGAACACCGCCACTCCGGAGGGCCGCAAGGTGTGCGTTCATGCGTTTATCGGGTATGACAAAGACAACAAGGTACGGGTCGCCGAAATCCTTCCGTTGGATATCTGTTGCTGGGGCGTGGGGAGCGGCAGCAAGGGCAGCTACAACAGCAATCCGCCGTATATCCAGTTTGAAATCTGCGAGGATGACCTGACAGATCCTGCTTATTATACCGAGGCCTTTCGGGTAGCGGCAGAATACTGTGCTCACCTTTGCCAAACGTATGGTTTATCCACCGAAAATATTGTCAGCCACCAGGAAGCCCATGCACGGGGATATGGAAGCAACCACAGCGATCCGGAACACTGGATGAAAAGGTTCGGCCAAACCATGGACGACTTGCGCCGTCAGGTGGGGGAACAGCTCAAAACGGCCGAAAACCATCCAGAGCCATCCGGCGAAGCCGAAAAGACCACGTCCCACCTTTTCCACAAAGGCGATTTGGTTTCCATCGCCAATGGCGCAAACTATTATCAGGGCCAGTCTATCCCCTATTGGGTCCTCTCTCAAAACTGGTATGTCAAAGAAGAACCGGTTGGCGACCGCGTGGTCATCGATCGCAACGAACGGGGCACCAACGCCATATGCAGCCCCGTATGCGCGCAGGATTTAACGCTGGTACGCAGCGCCCAAGCCAATGCGGAACCAGTCGCCTCGCCTTGTCCATATCTGGTCAAGGTAACGGTGGATTCCTTAGAAATACGCAAAGGCGCCGGAACCAATACCGATATCACAGGGTACATAACCGATGGCGGCGTATATACCATTGTGGAGGAAAAGGCTGGGCCCAATTCGTCGCACTGGGGCAGACTGAAATCCGGGGCCGGATGGATCTCGCTGAGTAGTGTCAGAAAGCTGTGATTTTCCATTTTTTCATGCCGCCCGACCAAACCATGGCTATAGCGTGATAAAAAAGAAAAGAAAGGAGAGGATACGATGCGGCATTTCATTTTGATCGCGTTGCTAACCCTCGTATGGACCATAGCTCTGGCCCTGCTCGCCATGGGGCTGGCCGCGCTGGCCAAGGATCCGCATAAAAGGAGCATACCCTCATTTTGGATGCCAAGGGCGCTCGTCCTTGCGCCGGCCTGCCTGATCCCATGGTATGCCCTCCTCCCCGGGGAAATGGGCCTTGGCTATCTTCTAGGGCTTCTCTCGTGCGGGACAGCGGCCGCTTTTGGGGGATTACCATGGCTGCTGCGCAAAAAAAGAAGGTCATACGACCACGAAAATCCTCCCCCTCGTTTTTTTGTTACGGGAGACAAGCATCGAAATTTTCAAACTGTGAAAAAATTTTGCCGGGACAGAAAAACGAACCCTCACGACGTGCTCATCCTCCTCGGGGACGCGGGTTTGAACTATTTTGGTGACGGCCGGGACGATAAGCTCAAAGCGGAGGTTTCAAAATGGAGGATTACCCTGTTTTGTCTGCACGGGAACAAGGAAAACCGGCCGCAAAATGTTGGTACCTACGGCATACGGAGCTTTTACGGCGGCAAGGTTTACTATGAGCCTCAATATCCGAATCTTTTGTTTGCCATCGACGGTGAAATCTATCGCTTTGAAGGGAAAAAATACATGGTGGTCGGTGGAGCGCACAGTGTGGATAAATACCAATGCCTGGCAGAAAACAAGCCATTTTGGGACGATGAAATGCCAAATGCCGCTACCCGTAAACGGGTGGAGCATCGGCTGCAGGAAGAGAGATACACTATCTTCGGTATGCTGACGCATACCTGTCCGGCTCGGTATTTGCCTACCGAAATGTTTTTGTCGACCAGGCGTAACGCAACAACAAACCGAAAGCAAAGCACGTCAAAAAAACAAACAACATATTCACTGGATATCGATCGCTCCACAGAAGAATGGCTGGAAAAAATCGAACAAAAGTTGGACTATTCCGTATGGCTTTGCGGCCACTATCATATCGACAAGCCAATCGATAAAGTTCGCATGATGTGTCATCAAATTGTGCCGTTAAGCCAATGCGCCAATTTCTGCGAATATGAAACATTGCAAAGATCAAACACGCTGGCATAAACCAAACAATTTCGCTGATTTTTGTATGGAACAAACCTTATCGTTCATTCCATGGATTCCACTATATATAGGCGGGATGATAATAGGGCTGAATGGATGGTTAGCTGTCCTACTCCATTTCGATTGATCCGCCCAATACCCATAAAAAGCAACGCACCCCACTAACGAGGGGTGCGTTTTCGGTTATACCTAAAAGCAGTGATAAAAGGGCTTAGGCTACCGCGAATAGCTTAAACCCACTCACAGCGCCCAATTACACTGTGATGCCTTGCATGTTAACTATAGCATAGATAATAGATCAGGGAGAAAGCCAACCATGTAACCTCTTGGGCCTTTTGAACTCAGAAAATTTCGTGTGCGAAATTTAGGCCCGTGTGCAAAATTCAATTCTCGATATGAAAATAGGATTTCCGGCTCGAAAAGCCGAAAAGCTGCGTAAAATCAATGAAAATCCCGAAATGCTGATTCCTCAACACTTCGGGATGTGGAGCAGGTGAAGGGAATCGAACCCTCGTGTTCAGCTTGGGAAGCTGACATTCTGCCATTGAACTACACCTGCATATATTCAATTGAAAGAGATCCGATGTCAGTGTGATGTATTTTACCATATGTCGTGGATAAAATCAAGCCCCCATTGAAAAAAGATGATGGACAAAATAGCGGCCAAGCAAGGATTGCCATACACAAAGCACAGAAATCCGGTTTACAAATCGGCAAAAATCGTTTATAATCTATTATATATCCCATCGCACCATGGCATAGGGCTGCCACTGCGGCGGTGACCGCCCCAGGCAGGCGGTATGCCGGGGCCGTGCCCGCCTGTGCCGGGCGCGGTGGAGACGGTATTCAGCGGATGAAAAGCGCCCCCGGGGGGCCAGTCTTTAAGAACAGGAGAATGAGTATGAAAATATCCAAGGTAGTAGAGCTTCTCGACGCAGAGGTCGTCTGCGGCGAAGACATGCTGGACAACGAGGTCTATTCAGCCTGCGGGTCGGATATGATGAGCGACGTGCTCGCTTATGTCAAAGACCATTCCCTCCTGCTGACCGGGCTGATCAACCCGCAGGTGGTGCGCACGGCCGAGATGATGGATATGGGCTGCATCGTCTTTGTGCGGGGCAAGTCGCCCAACGATATGATTATTGAATTGGCCAAGGCAAAAAACATTGTTGTGCTCAAAACCGATTACCGCATGTATACCTCCTGCGGAATGCTCTACGAGGCGGGACTCAAGTCCGAAGGCGCCGACCGCGTATGAAAGAGACGATGAAATACAGCTACGTGGTCGACGGCGACAACTTTATGTCGGCCGGCGAGGCCTCGGCCGACGTCAAGCGCATCCTGCGCCAGCTCGGCTTTGACAGCACGGTGATCCGGCGCACCGCGATCGCCATGTACGAGGGCGAGATCAACATGGTCATCCACGCCAGGGGCGGGGTGGCGCAGGTCGAAATATCGGATGAGAAAATCGTGGTCGTGTTAAAGGACGAGGGGCCGGGCATCCCTGATGTGGAGCTCGCCATGTCGGAGGGGTATTCGACCGCCCCCGACCAGATCCGCGCGCTCGGCTTCGGGGCGGGCATGGGCCTGCCCAATATGAAGAAGTATACCGACGACATGCGCATCGACACCCAGCTGGGGGTTGGCACGACGGTGACCTTGACCATACTCAACCACAAGTAATCCCCGGCCGCCGGGGGCGGCCTATCATTTGCAACCAAGGAAGATGGAGGGATGGAATTGAATGGGATTTTTCATTCCGTCACCCTGCGGGAAGATAAGTGCAAGGGCTGTATCAATTGTATGAAGCGCTGCCCCACCGAGGCCATCCGGGTGCGGGAGGGGAAAGCCATGATTATCAAGGAGCGGTGTATCGACTGCGGCGAGTGCATCCGCGTCTGCCCCAACCTGGCCAAGCAGGCGGTCAGCGACGGCTTTGAAGTGCTCGACCGGTACGAATGGAAGGTCGCCATGCCGGCCCCCTCCTTCTACGGGCAGTTTGATAACATAGACGACATTAACATGATCCTCACCGCCCTCAAACGAATTGGCTTTGACGACGTTTTCGGGGTGGCCCGGGCGGCTGAGATCGTCAGCGACCTCACCCGGAAAAACCTCGCCGCCATGCGGGAAAAGGTCGACGGCCCCATCATCAGCTCGGCCTGTTCGGCCGTCGTGCGCCTGATCCGGGTGCGGTTCCCCGAGCTGTGCGCCAACGTGCTGCCGGTCAACGAGCCGCTGCACCTGGCCTCCCGCATGGCCAAGGAGGAGGCGGTGGCAAAAACCGGCCTTCCGATTGAGAAGATCGGCGTGTTTTTTATCTCCCCCTGCCCGGCCAAGGTGACGTCGGCCAAATCGCCGATCGGTATTAAGCAAAGCTATGTGGATGGGGTGCTCTCGGCCAGCGAGGTTTATTTTCGGATGCTATCCGCTCTGAAAACGGTCGATGTGCCTGAGAATCTGCTGCAATCCGGCCTTGTGGGGATCAACTGGGGGGCCAGCGGGGGGGAGTCGGCCGCCCTTTTGACCGACAAATACCTCGCGGCCGACGGCATTGAAAACGTAATCAAGGTGCTCGAGGCGGTGGAGGACAACAAGCTGGACGATCTTGATTTTGTCGAGCTCAACGCCTGCCCCGGCGGATGCGTGGGCGGGGTGCTCAATATTGCCAACGCCTTTGTGGCCCGCTCCCGTATCAAGAGCCTGCGCAAATACCTGCCGGTGATGCAAAACAAGTCGGAGGGGAACGACAGCCGGATGTTTTGGGAAGCCGCGCTGGAATATGAGACCATCGACAAGCTCGACGACGACCTGGTCGAGGCCATGAATAAGATGAAAAAGATCGATCAGATGGCCAAACAGCTGCCCGGTCTCGACTGCGGCTCGTGTGGCGCGCCAAGCTGCCGTGCCTTTGCAGAGGACGTCGTGCGGGGCGACGCCTCGGAAAACGACTGCATCATCCGCTTTCGGGAGCAGCTGTCCATGCTTTCCGGGCTGGGGATGGACCTTGCCTCGATCATTCCCGCACCCTTCCGCCAGCATGGCAAGGGAGAGAACGAGGAGCAGAAGGACAGCTAGCCGCTCCCCCGCGGCCGCTGCGGAGGGGGCTGGAGCTGACGGCGGCGGTATGGGCCGCAGACAGCGGGCGGCTCTTTTCCCATGCCTTCCCCGTCGGAATGAACGGGCGTGCCCTTGAGAACCAAGCCTGCTTTGTGCAGCGCCGGGATGCCGGTGTGTAAAAACGCCGCTGTTCTTTAGGGGACGGGATGGCTGCGCTATGGTTGTGCTCTGAGCGGCCTTTCTCTGCGCGCGGTCGCATACAAACCAAAGAGGGGAGATACCAATGACCAATTATCAACTCGTCGACGCCCTTTCCCTGCACGTTTTTGAGCAGGGGGAGGAACGGGAAGTGTCGACCGGTTACTGTGGCGACCTGCTTAGCTGGGTGATGGGGCGGGCCCCGCAGGACTCGGCCTGGATCACCGTCATGAGCAACAACAACGTCGCCGCCGTGGCCGTGCTGTGCGACGTCTCCTGCATTATCCTCGCCCAGGGTTCCCAGCCCGACGAGGTTCTCCTCGCCCGTGCCCAGCGGGAGGGGATTTGCCTTCTCGGCAGCGAGCGGGACGCCTACACCCTCTGCGCCGCCCTGGCGGCCTGCCTGGGTGGGGAGGACAATCCTGCGGCTTCTTGAGGGCCGGGCTGTCTTTGCAGGCCCTCTCGAAGGGGAGGGGTGCCGTGCCGTTGGGAGCCTTGGCGGCACCGCTTCCCACATCCATCCGAGTCCTTGCATTGGCCGGCCTTCAGCGGGATACCGATGAGGATACCCTGACCCCGGCCGCCGCCCGAACTGTTGTGCGTAGCGCCGTTTGTCCTGCGGCCTAAAGTACGCCCGCCGGGACGCGCTGTGGCCGGCATGGGAATGCGCAAAACCATCTTTGGCCTGTCCCCGCTGTGAACCGGGGCTTTTTTGCGCCATTTTGACGCTGGACAACCGAATTTCGTAAACCCCATGGGAGGAGGAAAAACACTATGGCTCTGCGGGAGTATCATTATGACCTGCATATGCACTCGTGCCTTTCTCCCTGCGCCGACAACGATATGACCCCCAACAATCTGGTGAATATGGCGCTGCTCGGCGGCCTGGACGTCATCGCTGTGACCGACCACAACGCCGTGGGCAACTGCGGCGCGGCCATGCGGGCGGGGGAACGCAACGGCCTGATCGTCCTGCCCGGCATGGAGCTGACCACCAGCGAGGAAATCCACGTGCTCTGCCTCTTCCCCGCCCTCGGCCCGGCCGAGGAGTTTGCCGCGCAGGTTTACGGCAGCCTGCCTCCCATCGACAACCGGCCGGACATTTTTGGCGAGCAGCTTGTGCTCGACGAGGAGGATGAGCCGGTTGGGGCGTTAGAGCGTCTGCTGCTCAATGCCTCCGGCTTTGGGATATACGAGGTCCCCGCCGCGGTCGAGGCGCTGGGGGGCGTGGCCATCCTGGCTCACATTGACCGGCAGTCCAACGGCGTGCTGGGCGTTTTGGGGGACATCGACCCGATGATGGGGTACTCGCTGGCCGAGCTGTCCCCTCGCGCCAGGGCGCAGGATTATGCCGGAAGGTTTGACTTCCTCGAGTATATCCAGGATTCGGACGCCCATCACCTCTGGGATATCGCCGAAGCCGGGGAGACGAACCGGCTGGTCGGGGATTTTAGAGGCCCGGCCGATGTCATCGCCGCCCTGCGGGCACGGGGGAAATCCTCGTCAAGGGATGGCATATGATCCGGACAAAGCCCGGAGGGGGGAGTGCAGCGCCCCAGCCGACCTTTTTGGAATACCGGTTGGGGTGCTGTCGTTGGACGAGCCGCCTCGGGCTTTCCAGGGGTTGAGCCGGCCGTGCATTGGAAAGGCCGCGCTCCGGCGGGCCGCCGGCCGCCTTGCTTCCCGGCCGGCCGTGCGGCTTTGGCGCTGGCGCCGTCGGGCCCGATGCAGGGTGGGACAAGGCATAATGGCGCGGAAATCCGCATAGGCTTCCTTGTGGCCATGCCGCTTTGGCGACGGTGCGCGCGGCGCGTGGAAGGAGGATTCTGGCGAGACAAGGATCAAACGGGCGGATTGCCAGGTTTTTGCCGTAGAATTTTTGAATTATTTTTGTAAAATGAGTAGAATCTTTGCGCCATTTCTGTTAAAATGAAACTTAATGTGTGTTGAGCATACGATCGATTTTTGTAAGGAGGAGCTTACACAATGAAAAACAAGTTGGAAACGGTTCCTTTCCAGGACACTGCGGAAAAACACGACCAGCTGCAACAGGTCATCGCCGATTACAAGGATGTCCCCGGCGCGCTGGTGCAGGTGCTGAAAAAAGCGCAGGAGATTTACGGCTATCTGCCGCTCGAGGTGCAGATCACCGTGGCAGAGGGGCTGGACGTCTCGCTGGAGGAAGTTTACGGCGTGGTCACGTTTTATTCCTTCTTTTCCACCCAGCCCAAAGGAACCTATAAGATTTCGGTCTGCCTGGGCACGGCCTGCTACGTCAAGGGCTCGGGCGATATCTTCAACCGCCTGAGCGAGCGGCTGGGCATCGACAACGGCGGGTGCACCCCCGACGGGAAATTTTCGCTCGAGGCATGCCGCTGCATCGGCGCCTGCGGCCTGGCTCCGGTCATGACCATCAACGACGAGGTCTACGGCCGCCTGACGGTCGACGACGTCGACGATATCCTGGCCAAGTACGACCAGAAATAAAGCCATGCAGGAGATCTCACTCAACGTCCTCGACATCGCGCAGAACTCCATATCGGCCGGCGCGCGCCTGGTTACGATCTCGGCGCGGGAGGATACCCCGGCCAGCCTGCTGACCATCACCATTGCCGACGACGGCCGGGGCATGACCCCGGAGCAGGTGGAGCATGTCACCGATCCCTTTTATACCACCCGCACGACCCGACGGGTCGGGCTGGGGGTGCCGTTTTTCAAAATGGCCAGCGAAATGACCGGCGGCGAGTTTACCATCGATTCGCAGCCCGGCAAAGGAACGGTGGTGCGCGCCGTATTTCACACCGACCACATCGACTGCATGCCGCTGGGCGATCTGGAGGAGACCATCTTTACCCTGGTCACCCTCAACCCCGGCATCGACTTCCGCTATGAGCGGGAGGTCGACGGCGCAACGGCGGTCCTCGACACGAGGGAGTTTCGTGAGATTTTGGGCGACGTCCCCCTCAACGCTCCCGAGGTAACCCAGTTTATCCGGGACTATTTGAATGAGAATTTTCCCCATGCGGGTCAACAAGCGAAAGGATGAATCGATACCATGAAAAGTTTGGAAGAACTCCGGGCGCTGAAGGAAAAAATGCAGAATAAAGTCGGCATCCGCGACGACAGCGAGGCCCAGATTCGGGTGGTTGTCGGCATGGCGACCTGCGGCATCGCCGCCGGGGCGCGCCCGGTGCTGACCGCCTTCACCGACGAGATTGCCAAGCGCGGGCTGTCCCATGTGGCCGTCTCCCAGACCGGCTGCATCGGCATCTGCCAGTACGAGCCGGTGGTCGAGGTCTTTGAGGGCGACAAAAAGGTCACCTACGTCAAGATGACGCCCGAAAAGGCTTTGCGCGTCGTCAACGACCATCTGGTCAACGGCAACGTCGTCACCGAGTACACCATCGGCGCTAGCGCCAAATAAGAAAACCGGTTTGAATGCGCATGAATTCAAACTCCGGCTTTGATCCATGGGGCGAAGAGGGCTGTCCGGCCAGTGCGAGGGCGCGGACGGATCAGGGCCGCAAGAAAGGAATGGTTATCAATTATGTATCGTTCTCACGTATTGGTATGCGGCGGCACGGGGTGTACCTCCTCGGGCAGCGCCAACGTGATTGAAGCGCTCGAGCGCGAGATCAAAAATAACGGCCTGGAGGATGAGATCAAGGTCATCCAGACCGGCTGCTTCGGCCTGTGCGCCGTCGGTCCGATCATGATCGTTTATCCCGAGGGATGCTTTTATTCCCAGGTGCAGGCCGAGAATATCCCCGAGATCGTCTCCGAGCACCTGCTCAAGGGGCGCCCGGTCAAACGCCTGCTCTATAAAGAGACGGTGCACGAGGACGTCATCCAGTCGCTCAACAGCACCGAGTTTTACAAAAAGCAGAAGCGGGTCGCGTTGCGCAACTGCGGCGTGATCGACCCGGAAAATATCGACGAGTACATCGCCTACGACGGCTATGAGGCGCTGGGCAAGTGCCTGACCGAGTACACTCCCGAGCAGGTCATTCAGATCGTCAAGGATTCGGGGCTGCGCGGCCGCGGCGGCGGCGGCTTCCCCACCGGGGTGAAATGGTCGCTGGCGGCCGGCAATCAGGCCGACCAGAAATATGTCTGCTGCAACGCCGACGAGGGCGACCCCGGCGCGTTTATGGATCGCTCGGTGCTCGAGGGCGATCCCCATTCGGTCATCGAGGCCATGGCCATCGCCGGCTATGCCATCGGCGCCAACCAGGGCTACATATACATCCGCGCCGAGTATCCCATCGCGGTCAAGCGCCTGGAGATTGCCATCGCCCAGGCCCGCGAATACGGCCTGCTGGGGAAGGATATCCTCTCCACCGGCTTTGACTTTGACATCGAGCTGCGCCTGGGCGCGGGCGCCTTTGTCTGCGGCGAGGAAACCGCTTTGCTGACCTCCATCGAGGGCAAGCGCGGCGAGCCGCGGGTGCGTCCCCCCTTCCCCGCCCAAAAGGGCCTGTTTGGCAAGCCGACCTTGCTCAACAACGTCGAGACCTACGCCAACATCACCCAGATCATCCTCAACGGCCCCGAATGGTTCGCCTCCATGGGCACCGAAAAGAGCAAGGGCACCAAGGTCTTTGCCCTCGGCGGCAAGATCAACAACACCGGCCTGGTTGAGATCCCCATGGGCACTACCCTGCGCGAGGTGGTCGAGGAGATCGGCGGCGGCGTGCCCAACGGCAAGCATTTCAAGGCGGCCCAGACCGGCGGCCCCTCGGGCGGCTGCATCCCGGTCGAGCATTTTGATATTCCCATCGATTATGACAACCTCATCGCCATCGGCGCGATGATGGGTTCGGGCGGCCTCATCGTCATGGATGAGGACACCTGCATGGTCGATATCGCCAAGTTCTTCCTTGAGTTTACGGTGGACGAATCCTGCGGCAAATGCACCCCCTGCCGTATCGGCACCAAGCGGCTGTACGAGATGCTGGACAAGATCACCCGCGGCCAGGGCACGATGGAAGACCTGGATAAGATGGAAGAGCTGTGCTATTACATCAAAAACAACTCCCTGTGCGGGCTGGGGCAGACGGCGCCCAACCCCGTGCTGAGCACCCTGCGGTATTTCCGCGACGAGTATGTCGCTCACGTACAGGATAAGCGCTGCC
Source organism: uncultured Eubacteriales bacterium (assembly GCA_965145485.1). Lineage (GTDB taxonomy): Bacteria > Bacillota > Clostridia > Oscillospirales > Acutalibacteraceae > CABQCM01. The sequence goes on from CBCTCU010000029.1 coordinate 18,462, forward strand.
CCGCCGGGGTCTGCAAGCATCTGCTCTCTTACGAGATCATCGCCGACAAGTGCAAGGGCTGCACCGCCTGCGCGAGGAAGTGCCCCAACGACGCCATCTCGGGCGCGGTCAAGCAGCCGCACGTCATCGACAAGGACAAGTGCATCAAGTGCGGCGTCTGCCTGGAGACCTGTAAATTCGGCGCCGTGGTGAAGAAGTAAGGAGGAGCGGACTTCATGGAAAACGTCACCATTAAAATCAACGGCCTGGAGTGCTCTGTGCCCAAGGGCAGCACCGTGCTCGAAGCCGCCCGCATGGCCGGGATTGAAATCCCGACCCTGTGTTACTTAAAGGATATCAATGAAATCGGCGCCTGCCGCATCTGCGTGGTCGAGGTCAAGGGCGCCCGCAGCCTGGTCGCCTCCTGCGTCTACCCCGTCAACGAGGGGATGGAGGTCGTCACCAACAGCCCCAAGGTCATCGAGTCCCGCAAGACGACGCTGCAGCTGATTTTGTCCAACCACGATAAAAAGTGCCTCTCCTGCGTGCGCTCGGGCAACTGCGAGCTTCAGGCCCTGTGTAAGGAGTACGGGGTGGAGGATGAAAGCCGCTTTGAGGGCGAGATGAACCATTACGAGATCGACGACAGCGCCACCCACATGACCCGCAACAACGCCAAGTGCATCCTCTGCCGCCGCTGCGTGGCCGCCTGCCGGGACGTTCAGTCGGTTTCGGTCATCGGCGCCAACGAGCGCGGTTTTGCCACCAACATCGGCTCGCCCTTTGACTGCGGCCTGGGCGAAACCTCCTGCGTCTCCTGCGGGCAGTGCATCACGGTTTGCCCGACCGGGGCCCTGAGCGAGCGGGACGACACCGAAAAGGTCTTTGACGCCCTGCAGGATCCCGACAAGCATGTGATCGTGCAGACCGCGCCGGCCGTGCGCGTTGGGCTGGGCGAGGAGTTTGGCCTGCCCATCGGCACCATTGTAACCGGCAAGATGGTTTCGGCTCTCAAGATGCTTGGCTTTGATAAGGTCTTTGATACCAACTTCTCGGCTGACTTGACCATCATGGAGGAGGCGACCGAGTTCCTCGACCGGTACACCAAGAAGGAAAAGCTGCCCCTCATCACCTCCTGCTCACCGGGATGGATCAAGTTCTGCGAGTATTATTACCCCGACATGATCGAGCACCTGTCCTCCTGCAAGTCGCCGCAGGGGATGTTCGGGTCGGTGGCCAAGACCTATTATGCTGAGAAAATGGGCATCGACCCCAAGGATATTTTTGTCGTGTCCATCATGCCCTGCACGGCCAAAAAATTTGAGGCCGAGCGCAAGGATAATCCGGCGGTCAAGGGCCTGTATGACATCGATGTATCCCTTACCACCCGCGAGCTGGCCCGCATGATCAAAAAGGCGGGCATCCGCTTTAACCATCTGCCCGACGGCGAATTTGATTCCCCCTTCGGGCTGGGCAGCGGCGCCGGCACCATCTTTGGCGCGACCGGCGGCGTGATGGAGGCGGCGTTGCGCACGGCGGCCGAGGTGGTCACCAAGCAGCCGCTCGAGAAGCTGGAGTTTGAAGATGTCCGCGGCGTCCAGGGGATCAAAGAGGCGACCTATAACCTTGCGGGCAACGAGGTCCGCGTGGCGGTTGCGTCCGGCCTGGCCAACGCGCGCCATTTGCTGGATATGGTCAAGGCGGGGGAGAAGACCTACGACTTCATCGAGATCATGGCCTGCCCCGGCGGCTGTGTCAACGGCGGCGGGCAGCCGATCCAACCCTCCTCGGTGCGCAACGAGGTCGACATCCGTGCGCTGCGTGCGGCCGGCCTGTACCAGGACGATAAAAACCTGCCGGTGCGCAAATCCCACGAAAATCCCGATATCAAGCGCATTTACGACGAGTATCTGGAGAAGCCGGGCAGCCACCGCGCGCATGAGATCCTCCATACCACCTATGTCAAACGCTCGAAATATTAATTGATATCGCGGCGAGAGCTCTTTTTGAACCGCTGCCGCCGCGGAAGGTTGGCGGCGCAGTGAGCGCGGAGGCATTCCGACGGAAGGCCGAAAGCATGGACTTGGAGCTTTCTGTGGGCGGAGAGGGTTCTTGCCGCCTTGTATGAAAAAACCGGTGCGGGCCTTATGGTTCGATTTCGTGACGAAGATGGAAAGACGGGTGCAACTTTTGATAGCTGCATCCGTCTTTCCTGTTTTTATTTTTTTGAAAGCATGTAGCCCGCTATGGCGCTTTCGCATATTGTCCGCAAAGACGTCCTTCGGAAGAGGATGCCCATTCGCCTGTAAGGTGTCAGAAATCAACCCGACCACCTGCTGAAATACTTTTAATTATGCCTTATGGGTGCCTGCACCGGCTTTTTTGGCGCCATGGGGCCCCTTGGAACCTTGGAAGCCTCCGGCCAAAGAATGCGAAGGATGGCTTACTTTCGTCTTAAAAAATGATAACAACATGGACGCGGGCTGTTGTCCATCCTTTCATGGACAGCAGCCCGCGTTTATGCTACAAAGAAAGCCGGATTTTTGGCTGATAAGGGAGCGGGTTAGCCGGCCGCATCCTCCTTTTTCGACAGATAAAAGATGACCAAAAAGCCGGCGGCCAATAAGACGGCGCACAAAAGGATGTCCAGCCCCGTGGGGATACCGGGGAAAATCTGCACGATCGACCCCAGGATAAAACCGAGGATGATCCGGTAGGTTTGCCGGGGAAAGCGCGTCATGGCCTTCTCCAGCAGCCGGGTGGTTGCGATAATGCCGAGGATCAGCCCGATGCCAAGAGGCAGCAGATAGGGCAGGTAAAAGGTTTCAAAGGCCCGCATGGTTTCGTCGTACATCCCCATGAGCAGTAACATATACGAGACGCTGATACCGGGCAGCACCAGGGCAATGGCCGCCAAAAAACCGGACAGCACCAGGAACAGGTAAACAAACCGGTCGCCTGTTCCCGAATCCACCGACGTCTCCGGCAAAAAGGACAACAGTACGATCAAAACGATCCCCAGCAGGAAAAACAGCACATCCTGCCATTGGATGCGTTGCTTCCCGCCCTTGCGGTAGATCATGGGCGCGCTTCCCGCTACCGCTCCCATAAAGAAGAACATCATGGGCTTGGGATAGTTTTCGATCAGGTGAAGCAGCGGCCTGGCAAACAGCACCATGCCGAGCAGGGCGCCCAGGCAAAAAATGCCCAGAAAAATGGCGCTTTTTCTTTTATGTTTCAAAAATGAGCTGACCGAGGACACAAGCTGGTCGTAAATTCCCAGGATAATCGCCATGGAACCGCCGCTCACGCCCGGCACCAGCATGGTGCCGCCGATAAAAAGTCCTTTGAGGGCGGTGAAAAGATGATTTTGTTTCATTTCCGATCCCTGCCTTATTGGTAGCCGGAGAACCCATTTCAACCGGCCGTCTTCTATAGTGGTATAGGTGCCGCCTCCCGGCCCTACTTGCTGGAATGGACGTAAACGAAAGTGTTTGCCGCCCCATAGAGCCATACGGAATAGGGCAATCGCGCCAACCGGCACCCCGTCGCGGCTTTCTGTCATAGGCTACCGCATGCTGCGGCCAATGGCAGCGAAATTTTATTAGGCGCAGGCTGATGCGATCAAAGTCAATAAATCATGCTGGATTCCCAGCACGCCATAGCGTGTAAGGAAAAACAGCGATGGGGTTTTGCTCAGCGTGCGCAGTATCTCCCCCGCAATAGGGACGGAATCACGCACGATGCACCCCGCAGCCGTGAGGCCGTGAAGGGATTTCATGCAGCGGATGCCCGCCAGGATTGTTGGCTCTCGGTGAGGAGGAATGGGCAGTCTGACTGGGGATGCTCGTATCGCCTCTGATACCGCTTACCGCGGTGGGATTGCAGCCCGGGTACACCCAGTGACTACAACTCCTGAAAAGGAGATTTTGTCCGATAACGCCATGGTATATTCTCACGTGGTGAAAAGCAACGGGGCCGTCCCCGGAGCGCAGCCTATATCTTCTCTGGCGCGGCACAGGGCGGCGAATTTTCCCCACACCGGTTGGGCGTCGAGTTGAAAAAAGAGGGCGCCATCCCTTCGATCGCCACAGCAATGGTTGCGGATACTGTGTGGCCAACAGGTAAATTTCATTTTGCACGATACCCATTTTGCCTGGCACTTTGGCGGGTGCCCCATCCGATGAAAAACCGCCGTTGGGAGTGCCTCAACGGCGGTTATCCGAGTCGGAGCGGTTTATTTTTGAATCAGGCTGACCCCGTCCATCTCAGCCGGCTGCTCTATGCCGAGGATATCGAGCATGGTGGGGCTGATGTCGGCCAGCCGGCCGCCCTCGCGCAGCTTGCAGTCGTATCCCTTGACAATAAAGGGCACCGGATTGGTGGTGTGCGCCGTAAAGGGCGAGCCGTCGGTGTCGACCATGCGGTCGGCGTTGCCGTGATCGGCTGTGACCAGGAGCACGCCGTCCATCTTCTCGACCGCGTCGGCTACGCGGCCCAGGCATTCGTCCACCGCCTGTACCGCCTTCACCGCCGCGTCAAAGACGCCGGTGTGGCCGACCATGTCGCAGTTGGCGAAATTGAGGATGACCACGTCGTACTTGCCGCTTAAAATCGCTTTGGTCACCGCGTCGCAGACCTCATATGCGCTCATCTCCGGCTTGAGGTCGAAAGTGCTGACGTCGGGGGTGGGGATGAGGATGCGGTCCTCACCCTCAAACTTTACCTCTTCCCCGCCGTTAAAGAAAAAGGTAACGTGGGCGTATTTGGTGGTTTCGGCGATGCGAAGCTGGGTCCTGCCGTGGCGGCTGAGCGTCTCGCCCATGGTCATGGTCAGCTCTTTGGGAGCAAAGGCCACGTGGACATTGGGCATGGTGGCGTCGTATTCGGTCATGCAGACATAGTAGAGGGGGAAGTAGCCGTCGCGCCGCTCAAAGCCGGTAAAGTCAGGATCAACCAGGGCGCGGGTCAGCTCCCGGGCGCGGTCGGGCCGGAAGTTGAAAAAGACAAACGAATCGCCCGGCTTGAGCTGCGCCCCATCGGTGCAGACGGTTGGGATGACGAATTCGTCGGTGAGGAATTTACCGTCCTCATCGCGGGTGGCGTAGGATTTTTCTACCGCTTCCACCGGGTTGGCGGCATGCGGACCCTCGCCGTACACGATGGCCTCGTACTCCTTGCGCACACGGCCCCACTGGGTGTCGCGATCCATCCCGTAATACCTCCCGGCGATGGTGGCGATGGTCCCTACGCCGATCTCCTCAATTTTGGCCTGGAGCTGCTCCAGATATCCCTTGCCCGAGGTGGGGGGGACGTCCCGCCCGTCGAGCAGGGCGTGGATGTAAACCTTTTCGACGCCCTGATCCTTGGCCATTTTGAGCAGAGCATAAAGGTGCTCCTGGTGGCTGTGCACGCCGCCGTCGGAAACCAGGCCGAGCAGATGCAGGGCGGCCGCGTTTTTCTTGCAGTTGTCCATTGCGCCCACAAGCACGGGATTGGTGAAAAAGTCGCCGTCCTGGATCGCCTTGGTGATGCGGGTCAATTCCTGGTAAACGACCCGGCCGGCGCCGATATTGGTATGGCCGACCTCGCTGTTTCCCATCTGCCCGTCCGGCAGGCCGACGTCCATGCCGGACGCTCCGATCTGGGTATGAGGGCAACTCTCCCAAAGGTGGAGGAAGTTTTTTGGATTTGCCGCGTATATCGCGTTCCCCTCGGTTTGCGGGTTGAGGCCGAAACCGTCGAGGATGGTAAGGACCAGTGGTTTTTTCATAGACATTTTCCTTTCTATCGCAAGTTGTGCAGCAGGCCGGAGGGAAAACGGTGGGGCGGCGGTCGCAGCGCCTATCCATTCACAGTTTGCCCGGGCCGTGTGTTCCCCATACCGTCAACGCCGGACAAAAGGCAAGCTGTGCCCGCGACGCTGCCCCCCATTTCCGCAGAAGGAGGAGGCCCGCGTACCAAGCCGCCAACACGAATGCCAAGCTCATAGGGGCCGGTTACAAGTCGTCGGCCGCCCTGTCCCCGTAGTTATCCCGGGGTAGATCGCCTGCCCGCCGCGCTGCCGCCCATTTTCAAAAAAGAAGGAGGCATGCGTATCCAGGCCGCCAACAAGGATGGCGAGCCCATACGGGCTGGTTGCAAGCCGTTGGCTGCCCTGCCCCCGTAGAAACCCACGGGGTAGCCTACGCCCCGCTGCCCCCCATTTCCGCAGAAGGAGGAGGCCCTCGCGCTACGCCGTCAACAGGGATGGCCGAGCCCATAGGGGCCGGTTACAAGCCGTCGGCCACTCTGTCCCCATAGGAATCCTCGGGATAGATCGCATACACGCCGCACTGGCTCGCCAAAGCGCAGGCGGGGGATGGCCACACACATAACGCCGTTAGTAGACCGTCACCCGAAAGGCCTGAACGAGAAGCATTCGTTGTATTGGCCGGACTCCAAGGGGGCAATCCGGCCGTCGGGCCCCGGCGCCGGCTTCCCGCCAGCCAGGGCGCATTTGCCTATGAGACACAGGCGGCTGTCCGGAAAAACGGATGTAGGGGAGATATCGCGGATATTCTATAAGAAAAGGCCGCCTGCAACTCTTAGGCGGCCTTGAATTTGCTTCCATACTCGGCTCCCATCGGCTGGCCGTGCCGCCGGCAGGGCCCAGGTTCGGTCAGCCCTCGGTGGCCGCACGCACGATGGCGGCGAAATCCCCCGATTTGAGGGAGGCTCCGCCGATCAAACCGCCGTCGACATCCGGCTGGGCAAGCAGCTCGGCGGCATTGGCGGCGTTCATCGAGCCGCCGTATTGGATGGTCAGACCGTCGGCGGCCTCTTTTCCGTAAAGGGAGGCAACCGTAGAACGGATGAGGGCGCAGACCTCATTGGCCTGCTCGGAGGTGGCGGTCTTGCCGGTGCCGATCGCCCAGACCGGCTCATAGGCGATGATGACCTGTTCCAGCTCCTCGGCCGTTACGCCCTGAAGGGCGATTTTGACCTGCATGGCCACCAGCTCGGCGGTGATACCCTGCTCGCGCTGCTCGAGCGTCTCGCCCACGCACAGGATGCCGCAAAGCCCCTCGTTTAGGGCGGCGCGCAACCGGTCGCGCACGGTTACGTCGCTGTCGCCAAAATAGGTGCGCCGCTCGCTGTGGCCGACGATCACATAGGGAACCTGCATGGCCGCCAGCATTTTGGCCGATACCTCGCCGGTAAAGGCCCCTTTCTCAGCCCAGTGGCAGTTTTGCGCACCAATCTCGATGTTGGAGCCCTTGGCGGCCTCCAACGCCGTGCCAAGATCGACGTATGGGGTACAGACCACCACCGAGCACCCGGCCCCGGCGACCAGAGGCTTGATCTGATCGATGAGCTCGGCTGTCTCGGCGGGCGTCATGTTCATTTTCCAGTTGCCGGCGATGACCGCGCGGCGCAGGGATTTGTTCATGCTTGATCCTGTCCTTTCTCAGAGCCGGTTGGAGGGCCCCGGTGAAAACCGTCTTGCTTTTTCCAGTGTCAGGGCCCGTGTGAAATAGGGGATGTCATCCAGGCCGTACGTTTGCAAATCATGTGCCGCCGATGGCCCAGCGGCCAAGGGCGGCTAACACGACCGATTTGTTGGATCGGGCATTGACCATTCCGGTTTATGGGAATGGCGGAGATATCCTGAGGCATGTTGATCCGGTTGGGGCCTCCCGACGCCGGGCTGGAATCGTTGCCGGACTGCAGCGTTTCAAAGGGTTCGTCCGGGTTTGGCCTTTCCACTTGCCCCGGGTGGGTTGCCCTACGGTGCGTCAGCCACAACACCCTGCCCCGTCGCCATATCCGGATGCACGCAACTCCTAATATGCCTGTTACCACCTGTGTGGCGGCAAAGACCGCCGGTTGCCGTTGCGGGCGAGGCTTAGTCCTTGTCGTTGAGGGCGGCGATGCCGGGCAGCTCCAGGCCCTCGAGGAATTCCAGCGAGGCGCCGCCGCCGGTCGAGATATGGGTCATCTTATCGGCATAGCCCAGCTTTTCTACCGCCGCGGCGGAGTCGCCGCCGCCGATGATGGAGACGGCCCCCGATTCCGCGATGGCTTTCGCTACCGCGCGGGTTCCGCTGGCGAAACGCTCCCACTCCGAAACCCCCATGGGGCCGTTCCAGATGACCGTACCGGCGTTTTTGAGCTCGTCGGCAAAGTAAACCTCGGTCGCCGGGCCAATATCGAGGCCCATATAACCCTCGGGCACGCCGTCCTTCTCCAGAGCGATGCGCATGTCGCAGTCGGGGGCGTATTTATCGCCCACGCGGCTGTCCTTGGGCAGCATGAATTTCACGTTTTTGGCCGCGGCCGATTTCACAATCTCGCGGGCCAGGTCGAGCTTGTCGGTCTCGCAAATCGAGTCGGCCACATACTCGCCGAGGGCCGCCTTGAAGGTATAGGCCATGCCGCCGCCGATGATGAGCACGTCGAGCTTGTCAAGCAGGTTGGTGATGACGCCGATTTTGTCCGAAACTTTGGCGCCGCCGAGGATGGCGACAAAGGGGCGCTTGGGATTCTCCAGCGCGCCGCCCATGATCTCGATTTCCTTCTGGATCAGGTAACCGCAGACAGCCGGCAGATAGGCCGCCACGCCGGCCGTGGAGGCGTGGGCGCGGTGGGCGGTGCCGAAAGCGTCGTTGACGTAGATATCCGCCAGGGAAGCGAGTTGCTTGCTGAACTCAGGATCGTTTTTCTCCTCTTCCTTGTGGAAGCGGACGTTCTCCAGCAGCATGACCTCGCCGTCCTTCAAACTGGCGGCCAGCGCCTTAGCGCTCTCGCCCACCACGTCGGACGCAAGCTTGACCTCCTGGCCGAGCAGCTCGCTGAGGCGTTTGGCGACCGGGGCCAGGGAATATTTCATATTAAACTCGCCCTTGGGACGCCCGAGGTGGGAGCAGAGGATGACCTTGGCGCCATGGTCGATGAGATAGCGGATGGTGCGCAGCGACTCGCGGATGCGCTTGTCGTCGGTGATAACGTCCCCGTCCAGCGGGACGTTAAAGTCGCAGCGGGCGAGTACCTTTTTGCCCTTGACGTCGATGTCTTCAATGGTCTTTTTGTTGAGATGCTTCATAATTTTCCTTCACCCTTCTTACAGATTCTATGTCACATCCAAGAGATATCGCTAATCCTTGTCATTGTAATGTATCATTCCCCATTTTTCAAGTGGTGTGCGCCCATTCACAAAAAAGTTTGGTAAATTATTGTATTCAACCTTATATGCCGACATTTTTCTGGTAAGATTGACAATGGTTTGACAAAGTTGGACAGCCGAGTCAGTCCCAGGAAAAACGGGTGAGGTTTCCCTTCCCCAGCAGGCCGGGGAAACCGATCTGGCGCAGGGCCTCGAAAACCCCTACCGCCACGGTGTTGGACAGGTTGAGGCTGCGCGCCCCATCGATCATGGGCAGCCGGACGCACTCGCGCGGATGCTCATGCAGCAGCTCCTCCGGCAGGCCGGCGGTTTCTTTGCCAAAGACAAGATAGTCCCCGTCGCGATATTCCACCTCGCAGTAGGTGCGGGGGGCTTTGGTGGTAAAGTAGAAAAAGCGCCCCTTCGTCTTGCTGAAAAAGTCGTCGAGCCCGTCGTAATAGGTGATGTCCAGCAGATGCCAGTAATCCAGCCCGGCCCGCTTGAGCTTGCGGTCGTCGATGGCGAACCCGAGCGGCCGCACCAGGTGAAGGCGGGAGCCGGTTGCCGCGCAGGTGCGGGCGATGTTGCCGGTGTTCTGTGGGATCTCCGGCTCGACCAAAACAATGTTGAGCAAGCAATTCACGTCCTTATCCAAATGAAATAGATGCCGCCGCCCGGACGGCGGGCGGTTTGTATCCCCCGGCTTTTTGGCGGATTCCCGTAAGGCTCCAATCCAACCGGCCAGACCATGCGGCTCAAAACGCCTTACCGTCTGTGCTGAGAGGATGGGAGGACGGCTTCCCAGCGGTGAATCGTGCATAGCCGGGGCAAGGCGTCCGCTCGATTGCGCCGGCCCCATCGCAGCATCCTCCGCGCCGCCCATGCGGTAACGCGGCGCGGGCTAGGCGGCATGGCGGGGCGCATACGGGCAACGAGCCTCCCTATGCGCCAAAGTCGGTGCCCCGCATCACGCCGGCGGCATCGTATTTGAGGCCCTGCCCGCCGTTGGAAGCATACAGGTTGCCAAAAGCGCAGGCGGATCGGGCGCTGAAATCCAGATACCAGTCGTAAAGCGGGTTGTCCTGGGAAAATTTCATGCCCGACACGGCGGTATCCGCGCCAAAATTCACAATGCCCAGCGTCCCGCTGCTCGAGACGTTGCCCTGGGTCATGTGGATAGCGCCGCCCAGCGCCTCGATCATCCGGGCCGGGGAACCCCAAAGGTTGGTCTGGATGAGATTGAGCCGGCCGGTAAAATCCTCCGCCAGACGGATATAGGTCATGATGTCCCCATACGCGCCGAATACCACCAACTGGCTGTTGATCAGGGTGATGGGCTGCTTGGGGGTACCCGATGCGGTCAGCGACTGGTTGCCGCCGTCGGTGCCGTGGCCGAGGACGGTAACGTCGGCGCCATCCTCGAGGGAAAGCCCGCTGAGCGCGCCATAGACAAAGTTATGGAACATCACCTCGCCGTAGGTGTCGCGCACGACAAAGGTTTCGGCGTGGTGCATCTGATACTCAAACACCGAATCGGTGGTCACCTGCGGGTTGAGGCCATAGCGGCTGTTGTCGCCGTAGTAGTGGGGATTGAACTGCACATCGCGCACCAGGCCGTCGACACTGCCTCCCCCGGCCACAACCCCGTGGCGCAGTGGAGCGCCGGTCAGGCCGTTGACCGCATGGCCGTCGCAGCGGTAGGTGTCGAGATCGACCCCGATATAGGGGTTGATCAGGTCGACGTTGAGAATGTAGACGTTGATCCCCTTCCCCCGTATGGTAGCGGCGTAGGGGACGATGTCGGCGACGCCGCTCCCCTGGCCGGTGTACATCACTTTAAAGCCATTGACCCCCGCGCGCCCCTCGAGGGTGATGAGGGCCTCCCCCTCCTCGTCGCCCCGGCCAGAGTCGGTATAAAAAACGGTGGAGGACACCTGCGAATGATGGGGCGCGTCGGACGACCCGCGCAGCTCCACGCCGGGCCGCACGGTGATCGGCTGATCCAGGGTATACACCCCGGCGGGCACATAGACGACCCCGCCCCCCAGCGCGTGGACATCGTCGATGGCCTGCTGGATGGCCGACGAGCAGCCGGTGACGGTGGACGGCGCGGCCGAATAGGGTGCGTCGAGCACATTAATAAAGTGATCGCCCGAAGGCTTGGTCTCGCGTACCGGGGCGTACTCCAGCGACGCGGGCAGGGAGGGGGAGACGAGCGTGTCGTCCTCTGCCAGCCGAATGCGGGAGGTGTCGCCCGCGAGGAGCGGATCGCCGTCAAAGCGGCAGTTGATCAGGCTGATGTCCTCGCAGCCGACGGCCTCGACGTGGCTGCCCGGCCCCGAAAAGACGGTGTCGAGCACCGACATGCGCCCGCCCTGGCAGGAAAGGGCGCACGGCTGCCCGGCCGTCTGTGCCGGGTCCATTTCCACCGTGCAGCTCCCCAGGGTGACCGCGCCGGCGCCCTCGTTGACAAGGGCATGGGCGCCGGTGCTGCGCAGTGTCATGGCGTGGAGAGAGAGGCTGGTTTCAAAATCGGGCGAGAGCACCACCGGATTTTGGGAGGTAATTTCCCCCTTGGTAATCATCATCCCGATGGCGTTGACGTATTCCAAATACAGCCCGGTGGCGCAGTCGAGCAGGTGGATGTCGTACATCTGCCCGTTGGGGGAACCGCCGTTCTCCCGTTGGGTCGACTGGGAGGTGTGGATGCCCACGGCGCAGCCCTCCACCGTGATGTCGGCCAGATAGGTCCAGTCGACCATCTCGATCTTAAAGCCGGTAGCGTTGGCGTACACATAGTCCTCCATGGCCTGCCTTGCGCCGGTGGAGGACAGCCCGCTGCCGATCCAGCAGGCGGGGGTAAACCGGATGTTTTCCAGCCGGCAGATATCGACGTTATAATCGATGTACAGCCCGGTCTTGAGCACCGTGCCCACCAGCCCCCGAATATTCTGCAATGCGTTGCCGTTTCCGTTGCCCAGCCGGATGCCCTGGTAGCTGTTGACCAGCCGGACATTCTGCACGCAGATGCCGTGGACCTCGGTCATATCGATGGTCCAGGGATAGGGGACGATGTCCTCCATCCTCTGCTCGGGGTAATAAATGGAGAGGTTTTCCACCCCGGAACCGATGTACATGCTCAAAAAGGCGGCGCCCGTTTCCTGCCCGCGGCCGGCATAGGCCAACAGAATCGTCCCCTCCACCTCGCCGGTATCCTGGGTGGGGGCGTCCCCTTTCAGGGTGACCCCGTTGGGGATCGACAGGTTGCCCCGCAGCGCATACCGGCCGGCCGGCACAAAGACCGTGCCGCCCCCCTGCGCCTCCGCGTAGGCGAGGGCCTTTTGAAAGGCAAGGGTATCGTCGGTCACCCCATCCCCATGCGCGCCCCAATAGATGACGTCGGTGATGGCTACGACCGCCTCCTCGGTTGGATAGATGGTGTGCACAAGGTGAGGGCCGTTGACCCCGACTTCGGTGCGCTGGGCCCCCTCGTAGCCCTCCTCGATGGAAAAGCGGTCGGTCAGCGCGACCGAGCGCTGCAATATCTGGAGCGCGTCGGAAGCGTTGACGCTTCCGGAGGCGTCCACATCGGCCAGGGCCAGCGGTTCGTAATCGAGGCGGACGAGGTCGACGCTGTATTGCAATACCAGCAGCGCGTCGGCGCTGTCGGGCGCGCCGCTGCCGTCAAGGTCGCCGTAAGAGCGGCCGTCCACGGCCGGCTCCTGTGCGGGCGGGGTGTAATCCCCCGGCCCGGCCGAAGGCAGAGAGCCCCCCTGCCCGTCGGTAAAAAACATGTTGTCAAACCGCAGCACGACCTCCCCAACCGACGCGGGGAGCCCGCTGATATACAAACGCAGGAAGTTGACGGCCGACGGGTCGAACTGCCGGTCGGTCTGGCTGTTGAGGGCGCCGGCGGACAGGGGCAGGCACAGATGGTTCCAGCCCTGACGCAAGTCCTGGCGGGACAGGTAGCCCATATCAAAAGCCAGCTCCTCAACATCGCATTCTCCCGAGGAGGTGAGCTCAAGCTGTCCCCCGCCGAGGCCGAACAGATCGGGATTTTCCAGATAAAGATCCAATTCAAAATAGTCATATCCCGTCGCGTCGACGGGGGCCGGGGCCTGGTAATGGATCACAAAGGTATCCGTCTGCGCCTGCGTCAGGTCGGTCTCATAACGCAGGCTGGCCGGGGCCTCGGTATAGATCTCGCCGTCCGCGGCGAAATTCCCGGACGAGCGGGACCAGCCCGCGGCGGTATCGCAAAGGCAAAATGCGACCCCCGCGCCGCCGTCAGACGCGCGGGCAGCGGGAAACAATCCGGCCGCGAGGATCAGGCACAGGAGGAAGGAAAGCATTTTTTTACCCGTTTTCATCACAATCACGCCTTTCCGGTCTCGAATCAATCCCATCATACCGCGCCGGTGTCGGGAAGTCAATAGCCGCTGTCAGATGCGCGGCGCGAGATTTCCCGTGGCATGGATGCATCCTCCCAGGGCCGCCGCCGGCCGGCTTTCGCCCCATCCGCCGGGGGCCTTCGCTCCCCTTTCCTTTCTCGGAAAAGCCGCGATTGCTCTGTGAGCCAAACCGGAGAGAACGCATTGCGCCCCGTCGCGTCCGGGCGAGCCGGTCTCGCAGCGCCAAGAGGGGAGCGCGGGTTGAGGTTTTTTGCGGGTTATGCTATAATCACATCATTCGGGCCGCCACGCCGCCGGCCCCATGGTATTGAGAAATTAGTCCAAGCGGCATTGTCGCTGTGAGATGAGAGGACGTACTGCTGATGAAAGGGTTTCGCCGGGCGGCGGCCGCCGCCTTCCCGCACACCATCCCCGTGCTGGTATGCTATTTGTTCATGGGCATTGCCGCCGGCCTGATGCTCTCGGCCAATGGGTATCATTCCGGCTGGTCGGCCCTGATGGCGGCCTCGGTTCTTTCGGGAACCATGCAGTTTATGGGGGTTGAGCTGCTTGCGAGCAACGCCAGCCTGCTGTATACCGCGGTGATGACCCTGCTGGTCAACTTCCGGTATTTTTTCTATGGCATATCCATGCTGGATAAATTAAAGTCGGCCGGACGGCTGCGCCCCTACCTCATTTTTGGAATGACGGACGAAACCTTTACGCTCCTTTACGCAACCAAGCCACCCGCGGGGGTCAGCGAGCGGTGGTACATGTTTTGCATCGCCTTTTTTGACCATCTCTACTGGATCGCCGGCTGCACCATCGGCGCGACGGCGGGGGCGTTCGCTTTTTTCAACACCACGGGGATCGATTTTGTCATGACCGCCCTGTTTGTCACCATTTTGCTCGATCAGTGGAAACACAAGCAAAGTCGGATTCCCAGCCTCGTGGGGCTTTTGGCTACGGCGCTGTGCCGGATGTTTTTTTCGGGGGAGACGTTCATCCTCGCCGCCCTCGCGGTCATCCTCGCCGTGCTGACCCTGCTGCGTCCCCGGCTGGATCTACGCGATGGGGAGGGGCCGGCATGAGGCGTTGCAAGCAGGCTTATTGTGGAAAGGGGGGATCGGTATGGCGGAGGGCTGGAAAGCGCTGGGCATCATCGCCGTTATGGCGGGGGTGACCTTTTTGCTGCGCGCCGCCCCCTTTGCGCTCTTCCCGCAGGGGAAGAAACCGCCCGAATATGTCCGCTACCTCGGCCAGGTGCTGCCCTATGCCATGATCGCCATGCTCATCGTCTATTGCCTCAAGGACGTTTCCTTTGTCACCCAGCCCTATGGCCTGCCCGAGCTTCTGGCCATCGGGACGGTGGGCGCGCTGCATTTGTGGAAGCGAAACACCATGCTCAGCATCAGCGTGGGGACGGTGGTGTACATGCTCCTGATCCAGAAGGTATTTTGATCGGGGCGCACCTGGGCGCTTTGCCGGGCGCGAAGCCCCGTTCAAGCGCCGGCTGCGCGCCGTCACGCCTTAAAATACATGTAATCCTGGCAGCGGATCATGCCGTTGTAGAGTTTGCGCCGTTTGTCGGCAGGCCGCCCGAAAAGCTTTTCAAAGCCCTCGTGGGGGCTGATGATGGAGTAACGGTAGCCGTGCTTTTTTTCAAATACCCTTCCCATCACGCGGTAAAGCTCCTCGGCCGCGCGCAGGTCCAGCAGCCGCTCGCCGTAGGGCGGGTTGCAGATGACCACCCCGCGTGGGGTGGAGGGGGCAAAGTCGCGGATATCGGCGACGTCGGCCCACAGGCAGTCCTTCACCCCGGCCTTGACCGCATTGGCCCGCGTCAGCTCCACCGCTTCGGGCGACAGATCGCTCCCCACGGCGCGAAAATCGTTCCTTTGGATGGATTCGAGGCATTGGGATCGCTCCTGCCGCCAAATATCCGCGTCGAGGCAGCCCCATCGTTCTGCGCTGAAGGACCGGCGCAGCCCAGGCGCTATGTTTTTGGCCAGCATCGCCCCCTCGATCAGGATGGTGCCCGACCCGCAAAAGGGATCGTACAATACGCTGTCATGGTACAGGCGGGCGAGGATGGCCATGCCGGCGGCGAGGGTTTCCTTCAGCGGCGCGAGGGTGGAGCGCTCGCGATAGCCCCGCTTGTGCAGCCCCGCGCCCGAGGCATCCAGGCTGACGGTGGCCTGGTTTTTGAGGATGGAGAAGCGCAAAGCGTGCACCGGCCCGGTTTCCTCAAACCAGTCTTTGCGGTAGTGCTGCCGCAGCCGCTCAACCGCGGCCTTTTTGACGATCGACTGACAGTCGGGGATGCTGTGCAGAGCCGATTCGATCGACCAGCCTTTGACCGGGAAAGCGTCGAGGGAGCCGATCCAGTCCTCCAGGGGCAGCTTTTTTACCCCTTCGAACAGTTGGTCAAACGTAGCGGCCGGAAAGGAGCCGAGCACGACCTCGACCCGCTCGGCGCACCGCAACCAGAGGTTGGCCCGCGCGAGCATCGCTTCGCCGCCTTGAAACAGCACCCGGCCGTTTTGGGTCTCGAGTTGCTCAGCGCCCAGCTTTTTGAGCTCGTCGGCCACCAGCCCCTCCAGCCCGAACAGGCAGGGGGCGCAATAATGGATGATGGAATTCATAGGTCTATCCTTTCATAACCGTGATACTGTTAACTATAGCACACTCCGCGCGGCCTGTCCATGCTCAAACGCGTCAGGATGGCGGCTGTATCGCTATCCTTGGCAGTAGGAGAAGAAAACCATTTTTGTTCTTTACTTTTTTCCAGCCATGCCTTATAATGATGTCGTATCAAAAACAGGTTGCGTACAAAGCAGTAAAAGGGAGTAGCGGGCGGCTTGGCCGTAGTACTTGGCGTCAATACGATGATGATCATCCGCCAATGCATTTAAACCGCCAGACTTTTATTATGATTGAATTGGGAATCATAATAAAAGTCTTTTTTCTTGCCGCGCAAGACGCGCAAAGCAGCCGCGGCCGCCGGCCGCAACCCATCCGGGGCAAGCAGGGCGTATGCCGGTATGCCGCTTCGCGCCGCCGCATCCCCCTTCGTCCTTCAGGGCGTACGGTGGTTGTGCCGTGTGCTGGCCGCGTTGAATCCCCGGTGGGGAAATGCCGGCACTAGGCGGTTGCACTGGCCGAAAAGCGGCGCGCCGGCTGATTCCCTGCTGCCGCAGGACCGGCAACGGTACACGGCAGGCCTCTCCTGCTGCGGGAGCGGAAAACGGTTTGGCGGTTCCCCTCCGGCGGGGAAATGCCGGCGTTGGGCGGTTGCACTGGCCGAAAAGCGTGCCGGCTGGTTCCCTGTTGCCGCGGGATTGGCAAACAGTGCATGGCGGGCCTCTCCTGCTGCGTGAGCGGGAAACGGTGTGGCGGTTCCCTTCCGGCGGGGAAATGCCGGCGTCGGGCGGTTGCACTGGCCGAAAAGCGTGCCGGCTGATTCCCAGCTGCCGCAGGACCGGCAAACGGCGCGCGGCGGGTCCCTCCTGC
>CBCTCU010000030.1:0-34927 GCA_965145485.1 uncultured Eubacteriales bacterium
ATTCCTACACCCGGGGCTTTTTTGTGCTGTCTGCACAATCTGGGGCGGTTCAAACTACAACAGGAGGGATTTTTTACCGCCAAACACCGGCGCACAAAGGTGCATTCACCCGCACCCCGCAATCCGGCCGGTCGGCAAAAGCGCCTCGGTTGGAAAAGTCTACGAGCCGTAGTACTGCGCCTGCGCGTTCCACAATTCATAGTACTTTCCATTCTCATCCATCGACAGCTTCTCGTGGCTTCCCCTTTGGATCAGCCGGCCCTCGTGGAAAACCGCAATGTCGTTGCAAAACCGGCAGGAAGAAAGCCGGTGGCTGATATAAACGGCGGATTTGTCACCCACGATGTCGTTGAAATTGCGGTAAACCTCCGACTCCGCAACCGGGTCGAGGGCCGCCGTCGGCTCGTCGAGGATGATAAAGGGGGCGTCCTTGTACAGGGTCCGGGCGAGGGCGATCTTCTGCGCCTCACCCCCGGAGATATCCACGCCGGTTTTGCTGAAATGCTTATAAAGGTAGGTGTCGAGCCCATCCTCCATGGTATCCAGCCGCTCTCCAAACCCCGCTTTGCGCAAGCAGGTCTCGGCCAGCGCCGCATCGTACTCCACCTTGGCGCTCACATTCTGGCCGAGGGTAAACGCAAACAGCTTGAAATCCTGAAACACGACCGAGAATAAGGCCAAATAATCTAGGTAGTTGTATTCGCGGATATCAACGCCATTGAGCAATATCACCCCCTCGGTCGGATCGTAAAGACGGCAAAGCAGCTTGATGAAGGTCGTTTTCCCGCTGCCGTTTTCCCCGACAACGGCCATACGTTCCCCCGCCCGGAAGGTCATATTGACGTGTTGGAGCGCATACTGCTCGCTGCCCGGATACCGAAAGGAGACGTCTTTGAATTCGATCTCATACCCCTCCCCTTCCTGCTTGCGAACCGGACGATCGCCCATATGCATAGTGTTGGGGATATCCAGAAATTCAAAAATCAGCTTTAAAAAGGAGGCGTTGTTTCTCATGTCGCCGGCAGTCCCGATCAGGGACGAGACGCTGCCCGACAATTTCGTGACAGAAGCAATATACTGCGTCACAGAGCCGATTCCAAAAGCGCCGGCCCAGGCCTTCAGGCAGACAAAAACATAAACAAACCCCGTAAAGACGACCGATACGGCGGCCGACGCTGCGTTATACAGCCCGATCGGACCCTTGGCGTATCGGGAAAAAAGGCCTTTCGATCCAAAGACGTCCGTTTTGTCGCTGTTGTATTTATCGCAGAGGATATCCTGCCGGTATATGCGCATATCCGGCGCGTATTCCTGACGGTAGCCAAGCCAGCCGAAAAAGCCGAACAAACGGTTACCCAAACGATGCGAGCCGGCCTGGCGGGCCCAATAGCTGTTTGCCTTGGTGGACAGCACCGGCGAAAGGTAGGTAACGGCGAGCATCGCAAGAATCACAGCCAGGACAAACAGGGGGTTGTTGAGCACCGTC
This sequence comes from uncultured Eubacteriales bacterium, assembly GCA_965145485.1. Lineage (GTDB taxonomy): Bacteria > Bacillota > Clostridia > Oscillospirales > Acutalibacteraceae > CABQCM01. Next base: position 1,487 of record CBCTCU010000030.1, read on the forward strand.
CAGTTCCCCGCGCTTTCGTCAACGGGCTGCAAAAAGAGCGTCACCGTAAGCGCTACGCCGCCAAGCAGGGTAAAAATGGCCGAAAGGATGGCCTCGTAATTTCCAATCACCCGAAAAAGTCCCCACCCGCCGCCGTTTTGATTCTGCTGGATGGTCGAAAGCTTGTCGTGGGTCTTGGCGTCGTCGATGCTGATAAAATCCATGTCCAGCATCTTTCTGGACAGGATCTGCTTCACCTGAAAATACATCCCGCTGCATTGCGTATCCCTCCACCTGACCAAAAAGGCGGATATCAGGGAAATGGCAGCCGACGAAATCAGGATCATCCAAACCAGCCCGGCCAGGGTTTCGGGGTTTCGGCCGGTGGAAAGCTCCTCAATGAGCATGGCCGAAAGAACAATGCCGACATAAGGCGTCAGCGCCTCCCAAACTACGCACAGCAGCCGCGACACCAACATCTGAGGACATTGCTTCCAGATAAGACACAACGCCTTCTGGTTGATGACATAGGCCTCTTTCCAGGAGAGGGGATTTTTATCCTTGCCTTTCTTCATTGCCGGGGGCCTCCTCTCGGTAATACTGGCTCTGCACTTCAAACAGCTCGGCGTATCTTCCGCCAAGGGCAATCAGCGCATCGTGGGTGCCCTCCTCGGTCACACGGTTGTTCTCAATGAGGATGATTCTGTCGCAAAACCGGGTGGAGGCGAGGCGGTGTGATATGTATATCGAGGATTTTCCCATGGTCATTTCGCCGTATTTCTCATACATGTGTGCCTCCGCAATCGGGTCGAGGGCCGCCGTCGGCTCATCCAGTATCACAATCGGGGCGTCTTTATACAGCGCCCTTGCCAGCATGAGGCGCTGGGTCTCACCCCCGGAAAGCAGGACGGCGTTTTCATAAACTGTGCGGTTCAAATAGGTATCAAAGCCGTCCGGCAAAGAGGTGATCTTGTCGAGCAGGCCGGCCTGGCCGGCGCAGGCTTTCACCTTGTCCATATCGATGCCGTCCTCGCTCTGGGCGATGTTGGTCGCTATGGTGCCGGCCAGCAAGGAAAAATCCTGAAAAACGGCCGAGAACAGCTTGTAATAATCGCGCCGGTTGTACTCTTTGATATCCCTGCCGTTGAGCAGCACCCGCCCCTCGGTGGGATCGTAAAAGCCGCATATCAGCTTGACCAGCGTGGTTTTCCCCGCGCCGTTGAGGCCGACGACCGCCAGCTTCTCGCCCGGACGGAGGGTAAGGTTGATCTTTTCGAGCGTCAGCTTCTCGCTGTGCGGATAGCGAAACGATACGTTTTCCAGCCTGATTTCATAGGGGGTATCCCGATCCGGCTTGAAAGGCTCCCCACTCTCAAAGTCAAAGGGCTCGGGATATTCCAGGCATTCCCTTACCGTCGAGATATCCAGGCTCTGGCGATGCAGCGTCGTTAAATCGCCGAGTATCCCTGAAATCCAGGTTGTAAAACCGCCCACTGCCGAAAAATACAGCAAAAACTCCGAGGCGCTCAGCCCGTTGGTCAAAACCAGATGCAGCAGATAGGCATAGGCAATCCCGTTGCGGGCAAAAGCGAGGATGAGGTCGGCGATCCTGCCCCAGATAGATACGTTATTGGCCTTCTTATGAAAGCCCATATACGCATTCATGGCCTTGGCGCCAAGCTCTTCCAGCCACGGGCGCATATGAAAGAGCCGAATGTCCTTGGCCGCGGCAAAATCTTCCGTCCTACCGGCGATGTACCACATTTGATTTTCGTAATCGGCAACCTCCTCCCGGTGCCGGTAGTCGTACCCGTGCACATACCTGGTGACACCATACCCGACCAGGGTGGTCGCTATGATCACGAGGAGCAGCCACCCATCGAGGGAGAAGAGCAGCAGCAAATACAGGATAAACCCGAGGAGGTTGCTGGTCAGGCTGGTCAGCGTGTTCCACACCGCTTCGGTGGCCTGGTTGTTGGAGCAGGCCGCTTCGCTTGCTTTGGCGCACAGCTTTTGAAATTTTTCGTCGCTGACGTTGGGATAGGACGTGGTTGCCGCCTTGCGGTTGAGCGCGCCGATGATGGCGCAGCGCACCTGCACCCTGCCGAACAGCGTGTTTGCGCCAAGATAGGACGAGGCTGCGGCACACAGCATCAGCAGCCCGACAAAGATCACGATGATGGCAATCAGCTCGTACACGGGCACGCGGTTTTCCACGGCGGATAGGATGGAGGGGGTGATGTAGAGGTTCACCAGGCTGTTTACCACGGAGATCAGGGCTAACAACAGGGCCAAAACCAGAACCTTTTTCTCTTTTTCACGCCATGCCAGCGAGATCATGTATGCGGAATTCTGCCACATATTATATTTGGGCTTTGCCTTTTCTTTCGATGCCGTCTTCCGCATGGTATCCCCCCCTCTATTTTCCATTTGTTTTTGATACATAGTATCAGAAAATATCGTAAATTGCAATAAGAAATTCTTAATTTCGCATAATTTTAAATAAAATATTACGGCATGAAACGTGAAAAATGCATAATTTCACTCGATGTTCGCGCTATATTCGCTGCATAAGGGGTATCGTGAACGCCCTTACACCGCCCGGTTTACCGGCTGCTTGCCACAAACCAGTACCGCACAAAATTAAGCTGCGTCGTCATAATCCAATGCTTCCCGGCAAACGCCACTTCGGCTTTTTTTAACCAGACCATCCCGGTTGCACAAAATCAAACGCCTTAAAAACTTTGGAAGGATAGTTTTGAGACCTTTCGCCGCTATCAAAGGGTTGCGAAAAAGATGCCTGTGAGAACTCTGGCCGTGGACTCAAGCCCACAAAAAGCCGCTGCAAGCCCAAGCGTTGCGGGTTCAGTGACAAACGGGCGGCAAAGGCGGGGCTTTTCGCACAAAGGAGGAGCTTGGAAGCGGGCGGACGGATTTTTTTGTCAAAGGCAAAAAAGAAGCCGGAGCAAAGCAAGCTATGCTCCGGCGTGGCAAACGGCTATAAAAAAGATATTCTGGCGATTTCTGATAGATTGGAACTCTCGTGCCGGTCGGCCACTGATTTTGTCCGTCTGCTTTCGGTTTTTCAAGCGTTTGCCTTTTCGGTGTCCAACGGCAGCGCATCGGCAAATAAAATTAAATTGGACGTGATTTTTTCTCGATCGGTCAAAGCATGAAATGTGCCGTTCCCGTAAAGGATATCCATCACCATCAGCGCGACTACATTGCTGATAAATCCCCCTGCAGCACAGCTGAAAACAAGATCCCGCATTTGCGGCGGATAATCGAGGGCAATGGTTTGCGCATATTCAAAGGCATAATCCGCAAACTGCTTTTTAAAATTTTCATCAAGCTGCGGAATCTTATCAAAAAAATCTTCGGCTTTTCCCTTGACTACCATAATATTAACCTGATTGTTGTCAGAAATAAACTGTCTCTCCCGGAGCCGTTTGAATTTGTCTGCATTTACAAGGTCATCCGCAATTGCGCCCGTCATGAATTCGTAAAGGTATTCATAATCCGACGTCAGATTATTTTCCCATCCGCCCTTGCGCGAAGAGTATCTGCTGTCTATAGACCATGAACAGACGGGATACTTTTCAGAGTAACGCCTCATATTACCGCAAGTCTCCATGGGAGGGAGCTGCAGGGTGGGGACATAGTCCTTGTCAACCTGCGTGCTTTCTATTTCGATATCAACAATATAATCCCCCCCATCCGTTGTTTTGATGTAGTAAGGGGACAGATCCTTTTTTACATCCAAATGACACTTGTTGGCCACGCCGTAAAAAATCGCTGCCGCCTCCAAAAGTTCACGATTTCCGCTTGGAATATATACCTCATGGACATCGGAAATTGCTTGCCTGACAGAGTGAGCATAACCCTCTGCGAGCAGCCGGGCTATTTCAAGCTGCTTTTTCAGCTTGTTCTCCTGTTTTTCAAGCGAATACGTCGGCGGGTCAAATTTTACGTAAGTGGTAAATTTGCCGCCGGCTTTTCGTACCAAAAAGCCGTTGCTTTCCAACAGATCGATCTTATCTTCGATAAAAACAGGGGTAACGCCCAATTCTTCTGCTATTTCTTCCTTTGTTCTGGGAGCGTAATATACGCTGTAAACGATATTCAGATTTAAGTTGTCGTTCAGATAAAATTCCGGCCCTCCGTTTGATCCAGGCTTTCCGTTATGGCCCATACAGGTTGCCTTAATCGGCTTCATTCCGAGCTTTCCTATCTTTCTTTCCATGACAAATCCCTCCCTTAATTCATGACGCGCTTGGTTCAGATGCCATTTTACCGTACCGATCGGGATCCCGCGCTGTTTGGAAATACTTGCAATGGATTGGTTTTCGTAATAGTATGCATAAACAATTTCACGGCGCGTTTTGGTAAGGAACGCAATTTCCCGGCGCAACCGCAAGAATTCTTCCTTCTTATCCTCAAAGTCATAAGTGTCTTCCACAGGCAGGAGAATTCCGTCAATGGAAACGCCCTGATGCTTTTTCACGGACGCGACATATTTGGAGTAGGTGTATTCACTGATGCGCCAAATATAGCCTTCCAAGTTGTATATGTCTTTTGCTTTGATTAAAGATTCATACAACTCTTCCACAATAGTAGCGCAAATCTCCTCCGCTTCCGCATAAGAAAAAGCTTTTTTCATGGCAAATCCATAGAGCTTAGGAAAATATTCCGTGATTATTTCATCCGTTTTTTGCTTATCCATACGCAATTACTCCGGTACCGTTTGACCATATAGTGGCAATGCAATTGGAAAGGTTGGCAATGTTTGAAACAATATTTTCAATGAATCGGACGTCTCTTTTCTATTGCACCAGTATATCATATTTTATACTACGCTGCCATTTTCGATAAAAGCAGAGGAGGCAAACCGCATGCAGCTTGTCGGCGTCAGCATCGCTCAATTTTTCCAGAGCACATATCTCTCAGGACAATTCTGTCATAGAAATCGATCATCCATGCCCGCAGCGTATCACAATAGATAAAAAAGTCGACTGTTTTACAACAGTCGGCTTTTTTCCATACTGTAAGGCGGAGATAAAAAGAATCCCTAATATTGTTTGCACAAATTTGAACCCTCGCGCATCCCGCCAAAAGTTGGTAGCGCAGCGAAGGCCTCATGCCCGCGTTTACAAGGGCATAGTCGCAGCCAGCGTGACTTTTTGCGGAAAGGAGAAATGACAGAGCAGTATGAGAAGTCCCCGGCCGAATGGCCGGGGATTTTGAATGGAGCGTAGTCCATTCCGACGTGGGGGGGTGAGACAAAAAGGATCGGCGCCGGCAGGCGCAGCCGCAAAAGCTTGGTAGAGAGCCAATCGGCGTGAAAACGGCGCGTTTACAAGCCGTTAGCTGATGCGAACGTGACTTTTTGCGGAAAAGGAGGCGCAAGGGAGCGGTTGGATGATTTTCTTTGAAAAAGAAAGTCGGAGCAAAGCGTACTTTGCTCCGACGTGGCAGCGGAAGAAGGATTCGAACCCTCACAAACAGAGTCAGAGTCTGTCGTGCTACCCTTACACAATTCCGCTATAACAAGCCTTTTTATTATATCCCGATTTTGCAAAAAGTCAAGAGGTTTTCCAAAATTTTTTCGATGAAAGGGGGATCGGCCGCCATCGCACGGATGAGCGGCCATCCCCCTTTTCTTAAATGAAGGCCGAAAGAAGCCCGTTATGAAACCGTCTCGACATACCGGATGGCGTAGCTGTAAATGCAGCCTCCCCATCCCTTGCTCGGTTCGCAGTTGCTCAGCTTGATATACAGCGTGTCTCCCAGGCCGTATTCGGAGGGCACGATCGACAAGGCCGTACGGTTACCGATGCCCTCGATCCACTGCCCGCCCGAGAGGGTCTTGTAATTGTACGCCTCGATCCAATCACCGTCATGATCGGAGACGCTGATAAGATAGTTGCTGGCCACATTGAGTACCACCGTGGGGTTCTCGTATTCGGACAAATCCAGGCGGTACACCAGCTCGGCGTCCAGGTCGCACAGCCGCCGGTCGGCCACCTGGCCGGTAAACCGGACGATGTTCTCTTCGTCAAACCCCTGCTCATCCGTTGGCGTGAGCTCCTCCACAATTCTCTTCACCGGATCGTCCGGCTGAGGCGTATCCGACCATTCGACCGTCAACGTGATGGGAGCGTCACTGCGGTTGATTGTCTGCACCAAGAGGGTCTGCGAATCGTTCTCCCACCGCGTGATAATGTCGGTGCATGGCTGACCGCCGCGGGTCGCCGTCACACTGACCGGCGCTTTTCCGTTGCCGACCAGCCGGGTGGAGGACACCGAATCGTCCGGCCCCGCGAGGGTGAAGGTTGTGCGGTCGGCCTGCTCCACCACTTCCCCCTGCACGATACCGCCGGTGTGGGCCAACCGGGGCAGGTCGCCGCCCCGTACCGCGCTGAGGTCATATAGCAGCGCCGATTCGCCCGGCTCGAGGGTTACCTCGGTTTTCGCCGTCATGTCGGGATCAAACAGATCGATAAAATCCCCTTGGAGCACCTGCGGCTGCGCGCCGGCCATCGCCTGCGCCGCCACAAAGTCGCCACGCTTGGCCACCATCAAATCGCTTTCCATATACACGCCGCCCGCGCAATGCACCGCATAGGCGACCAGGTCGCGCAAAACGGCGGGGCCGTCGGCATTGGCCCCGTAATAGGCGCTGGGCAGGCCGACCGAAATCAGATGCCCGTCCCCGACCGCGCAATCGACCCCCAGCGTGCCGGCAAAGCCGGTTACAATGGGCGTGCCGCCCTCGAAAATCAGGCAACGCTCATTCATGTCATAGGGAACGAGTTTGTCCTGGATGCTCGCGCCATAGCCGGAGGGGCCGCTCCAGGAAAAATCGCTCATGTCGTTCATTGGACGGGCGGTAAGCTCCAGCCCCAGCCGGTCGATCAGATCGCCGTATGCCGAAGTACCTTGTTCGGTCCACCATTCCCCGTCGACACTCTCCCAGTCGTCCACGCCGCCGAGGTAAAGCGCCACGCCCCCCGCGCGCACCCAGTCGGCAATCGCCTGGTTGACCTGCTCGCTGACCGGCTTCATAATATCGTAGGTCAGCAGCAGCACCTCGACGCCCTCCAGATCGGCAGCGCTGGTAAGGTGATCGAGGGATACCGCCCCAAGCGGGATTCCCCGCTCCACCAGCGGTAGGCTTAAGCCGTAAAAGGAATCGGCCAGCTCATACGAAGTCCCGTTCTCTACCCGGTGATACGAATAGGTGTCGCTCACGCCAAGCGCAATCCCCTGGGTCCCCGCGTAGACGGTGGCGGCGGATTCGCCGATGCTCTGCTGCATAGTGTAAGCCTGTAACTGCTCGGTCTTGTACTCCTGCCCCGCCAGCCCGATCGAGCGGTCAGGCCAGATGATCGACTGGAAGCGCCGGACCTCGGGCTGCAAGAGCTGGGCCACCAGGGTCTCGTGCCACAGCTCCCGCCGGAGCTCCCAGGAATAATTATTGTCGCTGGCGGCGTCGCACAGCATGTACATCCACTTTCCGTTTTGAGCCCCCACGAAAGTGGCATAGTCAAAATAGGCGTTTTCAAAGGGACGCGACACCTTGTCTCCCGCATAGGCAATGGGCACGTTGACCGCGTCGCTCCACACCTGCGCAATGATGCCGTCGACATACTCGCTCTTGGTATAATCGCTGATGGAGGAGGTCATATCCCAGCTACCGTACCCAGCGATGGAATGGCTCGCAATGAGGTATTCCACCTCCGGGTGGCTCTCCTTGATGCGCCGACCGATCTCATCGATAAAGACCGTCCACATATGGGCAAAGAGCTTGTTGGCCCGGTACCGGTTCTCCGGCGATAGAGCGGGGTCGGCGAAGGGCTCGTCATAATACTCCTGCCACGCGTCGCGGAACCCCTCGGCATAGCAGTATAAGTTAAAGGTTTCGGGCTCCTCGAGCACAATGGCCCCCGGGTTGCGCTCCAGGCACGCTTCCACTACACGCCACTTATACTCCATATATGCCTCGGTGGGCATCATATAGTTCACTCCGCCCGGATGCAGCTTGTACTCCCCGTTTTGGTCGATGTGGCAGTCCATATCCCCCCGCTCGGGATAGAGGGTAAAATATTCCCCGTCGTCCCGGCCGGCCGAGAGCATATAGTCCACCCGCATCGCGCTCTGGCCCTGCTTCCAGCTGTCAAAGGCCTGCCCCACATAGGAGAGCGACGGCACATAGACCATCACCGCGTCGGAGGGCAGCGCATACATACCACTATACATCTGCTGCATCTGCATGGTGGTGACAATCCCCGTCAGGGTTTGCTCCGGCGCCGAGGCCGTGTCGCTCAGCTCCCCCGTGTAGGGGTTGAGGGCATACGACTGACCCTCAGCCCCAAAGGTGTCAAGCAGCCCCACCGAATGCTGCAGGATCAGCAGCGCGTCCGCCGCGTTGTTCACCCCATCCATATTGACATCCCCTAAAATCTGCTCCGGCGCCGTGAGAACGACCAGGCTCACCGACGCCTGCAAAACTCTCAGCGCGTCCGCGGCGTCGGACACACCGCTGCCATCCAAATCGCCGTAGGGTACCTCTCCTGCGTCGGCCGCAACTACCTGCGGTATCCATATCAGCAGGCAGAGCAAGGCCGCCATGATTCTACGCAGCTTCATACATTCCCTCCATTCCAGGCCGTGCCCGCCACTGCGCGAAGCCACAGCCTGCCATACTGCCTACATTATACATCATCTTGTGCTCTGTACAATAGCAATATCGATCTTTTTTTGCGCATTCGCGGCTCTCACCCTTGACATAAGTTTGAGTTATATAGCCAAAAGCAATTGACACACCATCAAAATTATTGTAAAATAAATTGTAATATATTCCAAAGGAGGCCGTCTCATGACCGATCCCAAGCCGTTGCTGCTGCTCGATAACAGCAGTACCATGACCGTGCTCAACCAAGGGGAATTCAAATGCCAGAATTTATCCTTTGAAGAAGCCAAAAGCATCATTGAGATGCACGACGAATCGGATATTTTACGCTGTTTCAGCAACCCGGACATCGAGACGGTCATCTACGACTATCTCGGCGTGTCCAAGCGCGACTTTGCCTACAAGCGCATCCGCAATATGCGCCCCGGGCAGGACGCAATTGTTTTCAAGCTCTATGTCACCCCATCGGAAACCCAGCCGGTAATCCAGGCCGACGACGGGGTAGAAGCCAAAAAAATTCAAAATGTTTATGTCTACTGCCAGTATTTGATGCGGCTGTCATGACAACAAAAGCCCGGGGAAGAGGTACTCCCCGGGCTTTTTGAAAGGCAGCCGCGCATGATGTTCCCAAAAAAGTCCACCGGCCGTCCCCGCATCGGCCACAACCGGTATCGCCTTTGCAAAACACCTATCAGACGCAGCGCGGTGACTGGTGGAACGCACGGCGCACATGGCCCGCACTTGCCGGCGGGGCCCGCTATGGCGCACCGCCAGGCCTGGTTAGATGCGCCCGTTGGCCTTCATCCAGCCGACCATATCCTCTAACGTCTGCTCCATCGGCCGGGTGGAATATCCCAGCTCCCGGGCGGCCTTGTCGTGGCTGAAATGGGCGTTGGTACGCAGCGTATAAATCGAATAAGCGGTAAACAGCGGCGGCTGGCGCAGCAGGCGGTAATACAGCTCGCACAAGGGCGCCGTCGCTTTGACAAACCAGTAGGGCAGCACCCGCTTAATCTCCTTTTTGCCCGTGATGCGGTGCAGCATGCCCAGTATTTGAGCCACCTCGTAATACCCGCCGGACAGAATGTAGCACTCACCCTGCCTCCCCTTATCGCAGCAGGCGATGATTCCCTCTGCCACATCCCGGACATCCACAAAGTCGTACCCTCCGTCGACGCAGGCGCTCAAGCGCCCCCTGACGTAGTCGATAACCAGCTGGGTCAGGTGGCCGTGCCCCCAGTCGTACGGGCCGAGGATGCCCGACGGATGCACCACGCTCGCATCCAGCCCGTCCCGCGCAGCCTGCAACACCAGCTGCGTGGCCTCGGCCTTGGTTTTGGCGTAGCCTCCCACGACCGCATCCGGGTCAAAACGGTCGGTTTCGGTGATAATCTGCCCGGCAGGCTTTTCCGGGATGGCGTGGACCGAGCTGACATAGATGAGCTTATCCACCGATTGACTCTGGCACTGCTCGACCAGATTGCGCGTGCCCTCCACATTGACCGACCGGACGGCCGCCGCCGGCTTTGCGGCGATCGACACGATCCCGGCCGCGTGAATGACAACCGCCCTTTCGTTGGGGTCATGCTTTAAAAATTTTGCCACGCTGGCCGGATCGCGCACATCGCCGAAGAAGGCCTCCACCCCGTCGGGAAGCCGGTTCGCTCCCTCATCCCCCGGCAGGAGGAAGGCGCGCACACGCTGCCCCATATCCGACAGCCTGCGGACAATGGCGGTGCCCAGATGCCCCGCCGCCCCGGTAACATAGTAACGATTTTGTTTCATCGCCGCTCCTCCTTCTCGCTTTGGATTCCACCATCCCTGCTGCCAGCCGGATGCTGGGCTTTCCGCGCCCAGAATCGGTTTTGCGCATGCCGTCATACCGGCTTGACCCTAATCGATAGGCGTATGCACCAAACCAATCTGTCAAGAAACCCGACGGGGCGATCGCGGCCAGCCTGATCCTGCCGGCAAACAGAGGAATTTGTGGTTTTATTTTACTTTAATCTATATTTATTATGAAATCATGAAAGATTCGTATCTTTTTTATCTTTTCATTGACACCAACACCGAGGCCTGTTAAAATAAGGATGCGTTCACGTGCACGGTTATGTGCGCGTCAACCTATTTTATTCCGGCGGGGACGCAACGCCCCGCAGAAAGGTACCGCAGCATGTCCATCACATCCAAAGAGCTTGCCGCCCTGGCGGGCGTGTCGCGCGGGACGGTCGACCGGGCTCTGAATCACCGGGGTGGTGTCCGCCCCCAGGTGCAGCAGCGCATCGAGGCCCTGGCCCGCGAGTACGGGTACTCCCCCAACCGGGCGGGCAAGGCGCTGGTCACACGTTCGCCCGTACGGGTTGCCGTGCTGCTCCATTCGGTGGGGAACCCGTTTTTTGACGAGGTCAGGCAGGGGCTGCGCCAGGCGGCGGAGGAATACTCCGACTTTCCCGTTGAGATTCATTTAAACGAGGTCAAGGGCTATTCGCCCGCCGAGCAGGTAGGTGTTCTGGAGCGGATGGAGAAGGAGGGGATGGACGGCCTGATCCTGACCCCCATCAGCCACGCCGATGTGAGCGGCCGCCTCAACCGATTCGCGCAGGGCGGCCTGCCGGTCGTCGCGCTCAACAACGACATCGCCTCCAGCAGGCTGTGCTACGTCGGCTGCGATTATACCGGCAGCGGCCGTACCGCCGCCCAAATGATGGGGTATCTGTGCGGGGGGCAGGGCCGGGTGGCCGTTGTGGTCGGCTCGCTGTCCATGTTGGGGCACCGGCAACGGGCAGAGGGGTTCCGCTCCCAGCTCGAGACCGAGTTTCCCGCTATGTCCCTGGCCGAAGTGGTGGAAAACAACGACGACGACCGCCAATCGGCCGAGGTGGTGGCGCAACTGATGCGCCGCCATTCCCTGCGGGGGGTGTATTTTGCGGCGGCGGGTGCGGCGTCCGGCTCCCGCACCGCCCATTCGCTGGCGGCCGGCCCTCTGGCCATCGTCGCCAGCGACCCCGTTGAGGCGGTGGCCCGCCTGATTGAAAAGGGGCTGGTGCAGGCCGCGATTGGCCAGCAGCCCTTCGAGCAGGGATACCGCGCGATGCGGGTCATCCTCGAGCGTCTTCTGTTTCAGACCCGGCCGTCGTCCGAGCATATTTTTACCCAAAATGAAATCAAAATAAAAACCAATTTATGAGGAGGAACGAATATGACAGAGTATACCGAATGGTTTTTGAAGACCCCAAAGATTGCTTACGAGGGGCCGCAGACCGACCGGAAGCTGGCCTTCCGGTTTTACAATCCCGACGAGGTGATCGCCGGTAAAACCATGCGCGAGCAGCTCCGCTTTGCCATGTCCTATTGGCACACCATGTGCGCCGGGGGCACCGACATGTTCGGCGTGTCGACAGTGGATAAATCCTATGGCGGCGGGGATCCGGTCGACGCCGCGCTGCGCAAGGCCGACGCCGCCTTTGCATTGATGGAAGCGCTCGATATGGATTTTTACTGCTTCCACGACCGCGACCTGGTGGACGAGGCGGACACCCTGCGCGAGACCAACGCCCGCCTTGACCGGGTGACCGACCGGCTGGAAGCGCTCATGAAACAGACGGGGAAAAAGGTGCTCTGGGGCACGGCCAACTGCTTTGGCAACCCCCGTTACGTCCACGGGGCCGGTACCGCCCCCAACGCCGACGCCTTTGCCTTTGCGGCCGCCCAAATCAAAAAGGCGCTGGAGATCACCGTGCGGCTGCACGGCGACGGGTATGTCTTTTGGGGCGGCCGGGAGGGCTATGAAACCCTGCTGAACACCGACATGGCCCTCGAGCAGGAAAACATGGCCCGGCTGCTTCGCATGGCGGTGGATTATGCCCGTTCGATCGGCTTTGAGGGCGATTTTTATATCGAGCCAAAGCCCAAGGAGCCGACCAAGCACCAATACGACTTTGACGCGGCGACCGTGCTGGCCTTTTTGCGCCGGTTCGGCCTGGATGGGGACTTTAAATTGAACATCGAGGCCAACCATGCCACTCTGGCCGGGCATACCTTCCAGCATGAGCTGGCTGTCGCCCGCATCAACGGCGCTTTCGGCTCGATCGACGCCAACCAGGGCGACCTTCTGCTCGGGTGGGATACCGACCAGTTCCCCACCAACGTCTACGACACCACCCTGTGCATGCTGGAGGTGCTCAAAGCGGGCGGCTTCACCCGGGGAGGGCTCAATTTCGACGCCAAGGTCCGCCGCGGCTCCTTTGGCCCGGAGGATATCCTGTATGGCTACATCGCCGGGATGGACGCCTTTGCGCTCGGGCTGCGCATGGCCGACCGCATCCAGCGCGACGGGCGCATCCAGGCCGCGGTCGACGAGCGCTACGCGAGCTGGAACTCGGGCATCGGCCAGCAGATCCGGCAGGGCAACGCCACTATGGAGCGATTGGAGGAATACGCCCTCGGCCTGGGCGACGTCACCACCAACCAGAGCGGCCGACAGGAGTATCTTGAAAACGTGCTCAACGCCATCCTGTTCGGCGCGAACTGACCGGCTGCGCCCACGGTATCGCACACGGAAGTTATAGGAGCGGCCTCACACACTGGGGCCGCGCGTCCGGTTTTTATCGCGCCCATGCTGCGGCTGGCTCTACCGGCTAGCCGGTGGGACGGCGAGCGGCCTGCCCGGATCACCGCCGCGGGCTGATTCGTCGGGCGGGCGGGGGCGCTTGCCCTGAGAGCTGACACAGACATAGGGAGGTTTTGGAGTATGTCCTATTTGCTTGGAATTGATATTGGCACGAGCGGGGCGAAAACGGTCCTCTTTCGCGAGGACGGCGAGGTAGCCGCCAGCCACACCGAGGATTATCCCCTCTCCCAGCCGCACAACGGCTGGGCCGAACAGAATCCTCTCGACTGGTGGGAGGCGGTCAAGCTGGGCTGCGCCGCTGTGCTCGCCCAAAGCGGCGTCCAGCCGGGGGAGATCGCCGGCGTGGGCCTCTCCGGCCAGATGCACGGGCTGGTGATGCTCGACGAGCAGGACCAGGTGTTGCATCCCGCCATCCTGTGGTGCGACCAGCGCACGGGGGAGGAATGCCGCGATATCGAGCGCCTGGTTGGCCTCGACCGCCTGATCGCCATAACGGCCAACCCACCCCTGACCGGTTTCACCGCATCCAAAATCCTGTGGGTACAAAAACACCATCCCGACCTCTACGAGAGGTGCGCTCACATTTTGCTGCCCAAGGACTATATCCGCCTACGCCTGACCGGCGAATACGCCACCGAGGTGTCGGACGCCAGCGGCATGCAGCTGCTCGACGTCCCCCACCGCTGCTGGTCGCAGGAGGTTCTGTCCAAGCTCTCCATCGACCCCGCGATGCTCGGCAGGGTGTACGAGTCGCCCGAGGTGACCGGCGTCCTCTCCCGTCAGGCCGCCGAGGCCACCGGGCTGAAAGAGGGCACGCCGGTCGTGGGCGGCGCGGGGGACAATGCCGCCGCCGCGGTGGGTACCGGAACGGTCCGCGACGGTCTTGCCTTTACCACCATCGGCACGAGCGGGGTGGTCTATTCCCACACCAGCCAGCCGGTTATCGATCCCAAGGGACGGGTGCACACCTTTTGCTGCGCCGTACCGGGGGCATGGCATGTCATGGGGGTTACCCAGGGCGCGGGATTATCACTCAAATGGTTCCGCGACCAGTTTTGCGCCGCGGAAATGCAAACCGCCCACAGCATGGAGACCGACCCCTACGTCCTGATGGACCAGGAGGCCGCCCTCTCCCCCATCGGTGCAAACCGGCTGTATTACCTCCCCTACCTGATGGGGGAGCGCACCCCTCATCTCGACCCCAACGCCCGCGGCGTCTTTTTCGGTCTGAGCGCCATGCACCAGCGCCGCGACCTGCTGCGCGCCGTGATGGAGGGGGTGACCTACTCGCTCAAGGACTGCCTGTCGATTTTTGAGGAGATGGGGCTTGCCATCGGCCGCATGGCCGCCTGCGGCGGCGGGGGTTCCAGCCCCTTCTGGCGGCAGATGCTGGCCGATGCTTTCGGCTGTCCCATCGTCACCCTCCGCTCAAAGGAGGGGGCGGCCCTCGGGGCGGCCCTGCTCGCCGGCGTGGGGGCGGGGGTGTACCCCTCTGTCGAAGCGGCCTGCGACCAGGTCATCGGCCTGTCGGGCCGTCAGGAGCCCGATCCGGCGGCGTCGCAGCGCTACCAGGTCCTCTATCCGCTTTACCGCCAGCTCTATCCCGCCCTGCGAGAATCCTTTGAAGCTCTCGGCCGGCTCGACGGTTAATCCATCCGGCCGGGTGGGCTTTCCCGCCGCCAGCCGTCCTCAGGGACGGCTGGTTTTCCATCCTCCCGCTGCCGCACCGCGGCATGGTACGGGCGGCTTTCCAACCCATACATACGTGCGCCTTAGCGGATGCGCATCACCCCAGTGAACAAGGGACAGCACGCCGGACGGGGCCTCAAACAGGCTATGACAGCGTTCCCGTCCCTGGCATGCGGCGTCTGTCCTCCTCCGGTCTTGCCAGACCCAGTTTTCCTTTCCCGGCTGGCCCAAAGGAGTTTTTGGCAGGCTTGGCATGTTCCCGGCAGGGATGACGGCGCCTTGCTGTCCGAAATCCAGACACAAAACGCAGCCGGGCCGGCCCCGCAAAGCCGTATGGCCCCTTTGCCCACTGAGGATAACAAACGAAAGCAGGGATCGTGATGAAAGCTTCACCTTTGACCATAACCGGCGGCACGGTATGCCGCCTGAGCCATCCTCTCGGTATCGACCGCACCCCCTCTTTCGGCTGGCGCTGCGAGGGGGAGGGGAACAACCGCGCCATGACGGCGTGGCAGATTGTAGTCGCTTCCAGCGCCCACCAGGCGAGCGCGCACACCGGCGACCTGTGGGACTCGGGCAAGCGCGCGGGCGGCCTGCCCTGCGATATCGGGTATGAGGGGAGCCCGCTTTGCTCCAAAACGGTTTACTTCTGGCGCGTGCGGGTTTGGGATGAGAGAGACATTCCCAGCGAATGGAGCGAAATTTACACCTTTGAGACCGGTATCCTCCCCCACGACGCCTGGCAGGCCCGCTGGATCGGCTCGAACGTCCGATCCACCCCCCAGCTTTTCCCGCTCGATGGGGCTCAATGGATTTGGAACACCGCAAACGCCCCGCGGGATGCGATCGCTGCGGGTAAATTGTACTTTCGAAAAACGGTTCGGGTGGACGCCAGCCGCCGGCTGAAAAAGGCGCAATTTGGCTTTACGGCCGACAAACAGGCCCGTCTTTACTGCAACGGGGCGCTTGCCGGCACCTGCAGCGCCTGGCAAAGCGGTTGCCTGGTCAGCCTGCTTGACTATCTCCAGCCGGGGGATAACCTGCTTGCCGTCGAGGGGAACAACCTCTTCGAGGGCTATGCCGGATTTGCCGGCAAGCTGGTGCTGGAATACGAGGACGGCCAGACGCAAGTGCTCCTCACCGACCCAAGCTGGAAAACCAGCCCGCAGGCAGGCGACGGATGGATGCTGCCCGGTTACGACGACGCATCCTGGGGGCGCCCCGATCAGGCGCTGCCGTTCGGTTGCAGCCCCTGGGAGGAAGCCGCCGTCCATACCGCTCCGGTCGAGCCGGCCCCGGCCCCTGTCTTCCGCCGGGAATTCACCCTAAACGGGGATATCGCCCGCGCCCGCGTTTATGTATGCGGGCTCGGCCTGTTCACACTCAGCGTCAACGGCCGCCAGCCCGACGATACGGTGCTCAATCCGGCCCATACGCAATACGACAAAAGGGTGTTTTACCGTGTTTTTGACGTCACCGGGCTTCTGCGGCAGGGGGCCAACGCCCTGTCGGTAGAGCTGGGCAACAGCTTTTTCAACGAAACCATCGCCGTCTGGAATTGGCCCAACGCCGCGTGGCGGGATTACCCCAAATGCCTTATGGAGGTGACCGTCTGGTACCGCGACGGCCGGAGCGAAACGGTCGGCACCGACGCTGCCTGGAAGCTGCTGCGCGACGGCCCCACCCGTTTTGACAGCATTTATTACGGCGAGACGGTCGACGCAAGGAAGCTTCCCGTCGGCTGTGATCTTCCCGGCTTTGACGACACCGGCTGGGAGCCGGCGCTCGAGGTGCCCGCCCCCGCCGGCCGCCTGGCCTTCCAGTGTATGGAGCCCATGCGCCGGATCGAGCGTTTTTCCGGCCGGATTCGCCAAATCGGCGAGTCATCCTGGGTGGTGGAGGCGCCCGTCATGATGACCGGATGGGCGGCGCTGCGTTTTGACGCCCCTGCGGGAACCGAAATCACCATCTGCTACGGCGAGCGCCTGCTGGAGGACGGGTCGGTTGAAGCCCTGGGCGTGCGGCAAAGCGACTGGTATGCCCGGGACATCCAGCGGGACCGTTATTTCTGCCGGGGCGGCGGGGAATGGTTTGAGCCCCATTTTTCCTACAAGGGCTTCCGCTACCTCCAGATCGACGGCTACGCCGGCCCCTTATCCGACAGCGACGTCAAGCTGTACCTGATCCACAACGATATCGACCGCTGCGGCGGGTTTGAGAGCTCGATCGAGCAATTCAACCGTCTGCACGATATCATGGTGCGCACCATGCGCAATAATTTCCAGAGCAAGCCAACCGACACCCCGGTGTGGGAAAAAAACGGCTGGACCGGCGACGCCAACGTAGCGTGCGAGAGCATGTGCTGCAACTTTGACGTCAGCCTCTTTCTCTCCAAATTTCTCGACGACCTGACCGACGCGCAGGATTCCTCCGGCACGGTGCCCCAGATCGCCCCGACGGCCAACTGGGCGATGGACAACACCCCCGTTTGGAACAGCATCCTGATTTTAGCCGCCGAAAAGCTGCTGGATCAATACGGCACCCATAGGCTGGTGCAGCGGCACTATGCCGCCATGCAGCGGCTGATGGCCCTCACGCTATCCCAAATTGAGGAGAACGGATGGACCTGGTACGACCACCAGTTGGCCGACTGGGTCTCTCCCGCCGGCGGTAGCGACCCGATGATCGCGTCTGAGGCGTCGTCCAGCGAGGGGAGCGGCATCTGTGCGACCGGGTTCGTCGTGCGCTCGCTCGAGGCCATGCTGCGGTTTGCCAAAGCACGGGGGGACGATGCGGCGGCCTCCCTGTACGCCGGCTCGCTCGATCAAATTCGCGCCGCCTTCCAACAAAAATACTACGACCCCGAGGCCGGCTGTTACCGCACCGGCTTCTGGCAGCCGCTGGGCCAGCGCACCCCCTTCCGCCAGACCTCCCAGCTCGTCCCACTGGCTTTCGGCCTCGCGCCGGCTGAGCTGGCCGGGCAGGTTGCCTCCCGGTTGGCGGAGGATATCGTGGAAAAAGGCTGCCACCTCGATACCGGCATGGTCGGCACCAAGCTGATACTGCCCGTACTATGCGACTACGGTTATGAGGACCTCGCCCTGCGCCTGCTGATGCAGGACACCTACCCAAGCTGGGGCTATTGGCTCGCCTGCGGCTCGACCTCCACCTGGGAGGTATATGAGCGCGTGACCCGGTCGGAGGACCACTATTTTCTCGGCACCTACGACGAATGGTTTTTCCGTTACCTCTGCGGCCTGCGTTCGGTCCAGCAGGGCGGCCGTGAACTGACCATCCGCCCGTTGCCGATTGCCGGGCAGTGGGCCCGCGCGCGTGTTAAAACCGCGGTGGGCCTTGTCTCCTCCGGCTGGGATGCCCGCGACGGGCGCATCCGCTTTGAGCTGGCCATTCCGATAGGGGCGCGCGCCAGGGTGATCCTGCCGGTCTGCGCCCCGCCCGAAATGCTGGACGGCCCTTGCGTCCCCTTCCATCCCTGTGAGGGGGGCTGGCAGGCCGAGCTTGGATCGGGCCGCTATGTGCTGGAGGCTGACGGCAAGGCAATATCCCTTCCATCCCCTTCGACGGAGGGGGCGTCGCCCTCCACATCGGGCGGAAATCCCGGCGCGTGATTTCCCGACCGATCGCAACGCTGGGAAGCCGGCAAGCGGGAACATCGCCGCAGCGCAGGCCGGGTGGGGGCAAAGCGCGTCCTGGGCACACGGTAGGATAGGTCATCCCCCGGCAAAGACCACCAAATATACACTGCGCGGGCATGGTGTTGTGCGCGACGCCTTATGATTTCACAGTATGGCGGCATGCCCGCCTCCAATCCCCGGCCCATTCCCACCCAAGGGGGAGCATACAAAATCCCGGCCGACGCCTTGCCGTGTCGGCCGGGATTGTTTGATGTGGCGAAAGTCCCCACCCCTGGCGGGGTGCCCATCGACTATTTTTCGGGTGAAGAAGCAGGAAAGCTAGGCGTCTTGCCCTTTGTACGATTCCCCTCCCGCGCGGAATGGAACCTTGCATGTGCGTTGCCCGATGGCCTTCGTTCATCCCATTCGGCCGTTTCCTGCCGCGTCAGCTCGGATCGGCCAGGCGGTAAAGCCGCCCCTCGGGCTGCGCCTCTTCCGCCGGCGCGCCGATGGCGTCCAGCTTGGTGAGGATCGCGTCAAGGGCTGCGATAATCTCTTCCTTCGCGGTCTGGTCGGACGGGCGAGCAGGCTGCGCTTCCTGCCCGCTGACGGGGGCGTTGCCAAAATACATCTCCCGCTCGGCATTGGCCACGCGGATCTCCATAGCGACCTGTTTTTGCAGTAATTCCACATTCTTTTCCTGCACCCGGTCGATAAACTCGGACAGCTTGCGCTCCCTCTCCACGGCCTCGCGGGAGACCCGGTCCATCTCTTTCTCCAGCGCGGCGTATTTGCCAACCCACTCTTCCCGCTCGGCGGCCGTTTCTTCCAGCCTCTGGCGCAGCAATTGGCCCTCCTCCGCCTGCTGGCTGAGGGAGGCAACCTGCCGCTGCAAACCGTCGGCCCGCTCGGACGCCTGCCTGGCCTCGGCAAGATACTGCTCGCTCTGCTGCCGGGCCAATTCCAGTTGCATCTCCGCCTGCGACAGCTTGTCCTCATAATCGCGTATCAGCTCCTGCCGCTTCTGCTCCGCCAGCCGGTCCATCTGCGCGATATAGTCGATTACCTGCTCTCTGGAGAAGCCAAAAAGGGCCTTTTTAAACCGCATGGGCTGCATCCTGTCCGCTCCTTTATCCGCACATAACGTTAGAATGTGACAAGTATAGCACCTTTTCCGCCAAATTACAACCGTTTCCTCCTCGCCGGCATGCTTTGACGCCGAAATATTTTGCCCATCCTTCAAAAACCATCTTGACGGATTTCCCCTGGGAAGGTATGATACGGTCGGAATTGGCTTTGCTGTAGCCGGTATGGCATAAAGAGGCGAGCGCGTGGCACCCTCTCACGCCGGTTTGGGCGACGGTTGGCCAAAGCCAGATGTCTTGTATTGCGGATATACCCTATGCAGACAGGCTCCGGTGTTGCCGCCTCCCCTGTGTGGATCGGTTTCCCATACCGGACGGTCTGCCCGAGAGAAAGAAGAGTGCTTATGAAACGATGCAAAAGATTATTGGCCCTGGTGCTGTGCCTGGGCGGGCTCTTGCCAGCGGGCGCGATGCCAGGGGACGCCGCCGCGGCCGAGACGGCAGCGATTGGCGATATCAATGCGGACGGGGCCATCAATGCGACCGACGCGCTGCTGTCCTTGCAGTATTCGGTGGGTCTCACCCCCCTGGACGAGTCCGAGCAGACCGCGGCTGACGTGGACGGAAGTGAAGCTGTCAACGCCTCCGACGCACTGCTGATCCTGCAATATTCGGTGGGCCTCAAATCCCATTTCCCCGCCCAGCCGTTGGATGGAATGGAGGGACTGACCTACGTCATGCGACAGGGACAATACGAGCAATACCGCGGCCCGGTGGACATCGAAGGCCCCCGCAGCTATTCCGGTGTGGTCAACTATGACACCATGCACGTCAACACCGATATGAACTCCACCGCAGGGCAGGGTTACCCTTACCTGATGAAGGAGTTCAACTTTAATTTTCCCGGCGAATACGCCGACCTGCATCCGGAGGATTTGCAATACACCTCCACCGGCGAGGTCTACGGCAGCCGCCCCTACGTTCTTCTGACCGAGCAGTATATGGATTATTTTATCAATACCCACCTGCTCCCCTCCCTGACGCCCGATACGTATATGTGCTCCATCGTCGAGCCGGAGATGCTGCGCAAGGGCCTGTATGGCGAAACCTACAAAGCGCTGTGGCAGGAATATTTCGACACCCCCTGGGTGGACCCCCTCTCCTCGCCCGAGGCGGTTTTTATGTCCCAGAGACTGAACATCTACACCCACACCCGGGCCATTGAGACCTATGCCGACGCCATTGCCTCGGTGTCGCCCGACATCGAGTTCAACGTCGCGCCCCACAGCACCGTGGCCTATTCGCAATACGACGGCGGCATCACCGGGGGGATTCATCACATGCTCGCCACCGGCCGGGTCGGGTCGGTGACGGCGCAGGTGTGGAGCAATACCATCGCCGGCGCGTTCCCCTGCAACGGCGTTTCGCAGGAATATCCCTTTTTGCGGGCCTATCTGGGCTATGGCTCCTTTGTCGACGCGGCCCGCTATCACGGCCTGCCGCTCTACGCCCTCGACGACGCGATGTCCGATACGGCCAACGGTGAAAACGAGCCCTACTGGCGCACCCTGAACCACGATCAGATCGTCGCCTCCCTTATGCAGTCGGACGTCAACCGCTGGCAGTTTATCTATCCCGACCGCAGCTTTACCAACGTCTCCGACCGTTACCGCACCGAGCAGACCAACATTCACCGCGCGGTGCTCGACATTGCGGGCAAGGCATACCGCTTCACCGGCGGCACGCCGGGGATCGCTCTGCTGCTGTCCGACACCCTCTCGTGGCAGACCGAGCAAAACGGCTGGGCGCAAAACGCGGCAAGCTGTTACTATGGTCTTACCACCCCGCTGACGGCCGACGGGATTCCCGTCCGCCAGAAGGCGATGGAGTGTATTACTTCCCCTGAGGACCTGGAAGGGGTTACCCTGCTCATCGTATCCTACGACTGCATGAAGCCCCTCAGCGAGGAGGTCAACACCGCCCTGGCCGAGTGGGTACGCGACGGGGGTACCCTGATGTATCTCGGGGGGCATGACGCCTACGAGACGATGTCGGGCGAGTGGTGGTCCTCCCCTGAAAAAGGGGGAACCCCTCTCAATAATCTTCTGATGCACCTCGGTCTGGACGTGGAAGTCACCGCGCCCGAAGGCGCTTCCCTGCTGGTATGGGAGGATTCGCCCTCCAATCAGGACGCGATCGATTCCCTGGGCGGGCTGGTGGTCAACCTGGACGGTTTCCAGGCCGCATTCGAGGGCGTCGCCGACCCTCTGCTCACCGCGGGCGGCCAGACCGTCGGCTTTGATGCGGCGGTAGGGGAGGGCCATGTGGTGGCCTGCTCCTTGAGCTCGGCTACCTACAGCGCCTCCACTTCCGGCGCCGAGCTGTTGCGCCAGCTCACCCGGCACGCCTTGCAGTATACCGACTACTCCTATGTTTCCTCCAACGCTTTTACCGTTCGCCGGGGCAACTATGTCGCGGTCCATCCCGTGAGGGGTGAGTATACCCTGGAGGGGACGTATGTCAACCTCTTTGACAGCCGTTCGCCGGTTGTGGTCGACCCTGTGATTCCCGAAGGAACCTCGGCGCTGTATTACGATATTTCGGATATCGACCGCAGCGTCCCCCGCGTGGTCTACTCAGGCAGCATCGCGCAGGAGACTCCCAGCGAAACCGGCCGGCAAACCGTCTTTGAGGTAACCGGAGCGGAAAACGCCCTGATCTCGACCCGTATCGTTGCAGCCGACGGCCTCACACCCGCGTCGGTCACCGCTCTTTCAGCTGACGGCTCCCCCATGGGCACGGCCCTCGAATGGGACGCCGCTACCTCCTCCCTTCTGGTGCAAACCCATGCCGGCCCCCAATCGCCCACCACCGTCACCGTCGAATGGGACACGACCGGGCAATCGATCCCTGCATCCAGCCATTACGAGGATTTCATCCTGCTAACCAACTCGAGCGGCGGAGACGAAGACTATCTTTTTGAGAACACCGCCTATTCCAACGCCGAATCCCGTTTTTGCGACCTGGACACCCATTTGACCTATCGTTTTGATCTCGACGACCTGCCCGCCGCCGTGTTCAGCCTGTCGCTGAGGCAAAACTATCTGGTAGAGGTTTCATCCGATAATCTCAACTACCAGACCGTTTTCGACGTTTCTCAGGAATACGAGGAGCGGGTCACCTCGGAAAACGCCGGAATGCGCTGTATCGTTGCGTCCGATTACGGCTTAACCGACGGGACGCTTTACCTGCGCATCCGCAACACCGACCCCACCCAGGGCTGGGGCGGGGCAATCACTCAAATTTCGGTCAAATATCTTGTCGACGGGCCGGCCGGTGAATATCAGTAAGGTAGCCAGCGGTTCCAGTCGTCCGCGGCCGAATCCTTTGGGAGGGCAGGGCACACTGCCCTCCCCTTCGTTTTCCCTCTTTGGCAGAGAAAGCCTGCCCCACCGGCGGGACGGCAAGCAGGCCATGGTCCCGCGGCCGGTTGTCCGCAGATCAGGATGCCATCGTCACCTAGGCCAAACGGCTGTAAAGGGAGGCCGGCGCGCATCCCTTCTATCCAGGTTAGCCTACGGCGGCTGACGCCGGGAACGCCATTGCGAGTAGCCATACGGATACACAATACCATGTGAAAGGACGATCTCTTTGTCAAATTTTATTCTTGCTTCGGCCTCCCCCCGCCGGCAGGAGCTTTTGCAGCGGATAATCCCCCATTTTACGATCGAGCCGGCCGGCCTGGACGAATCGGCCGCCAATTCCCTTCCCGCCCGCGAACGGCCGAATTATCTGGCACGGGAAAAGGCCCTGCTGATTTCCAAAAAGCATCCAAACGCTGTCGTGCTCGGCTGCGACACGGGGGTGATTCTGGGCGGAGAAATGCTGGGCAAACCGAAAAACCCGGCGCAGGCGGCCGAGATGCTCCGACGCCTGTCCGGGCGGACTCATGAGGTGATAACCGGCTGCTGTCTTGCGCAAAACGGCCTGCTCTGGGCCATGCGTGCGGTTACCAAGGTGACCTTTTATCCCCTGTCGGAAGCTTGTATCGCCTCTTACATCGCCACCGACGAGCCATATGACAAGGCGGGCGGCTATGGAATACAAAGCGCAGGAGGCCTGTTTGTCCGCCGCATCGTGGGGGATTACTACAACGTTGTCGGCCTCCCCCTTTCCTCCCTTGCGCGGCTGCTGCGGCGCGCCCAAAGGCAGGGGCGGCCCCCTATCTGTAAAGCGATATGAGCCCTGTGCCGTACCGCGCAGGATGGTGCGGATTCAGTCGGCCCGCCGATGCCGGTCCGGTTTAAAAAAGTGGAATAGCGCCATGTTGTGCTCTAACCAGTCAAAAAATCAGAGCAAGAAATGTGTGGCATGCCCCGACACAGAGCCGCCAAAAAGGGGCCAACGCCTCGGAAAAGGCCAAGAACGCCACTTTTCATCAGTCCATGAGAGATAAACTGGTTTTCCCCTGACAAAAGGGCCGGTTTCCGAGTTTTGCAACAAATACGGCCGGGCGTATTGACATTTCCCGCAATTGGATATAAAATAATTTTAATGTGTTTCTATGCGAAATATCGTCCTCAGTTTGGCGAATGAGGGCAAGTTTCAATATGCAACCATTCGGGTGGGTCCGCGGCCTGAGCTCGACGGCGGACCGGGTTGATCCGCAGCCTGGGGAGGGAGGCGAAAGGCCGTCTCTTCAAAGCGGTTAATATAGAAGGAGGTGTCCCTTTTCCCATGGATCTGATAGCATTTTTCATCGGACTGGCCGTGGGTGGCGTTGTGCTGGGAACCGTTTGTTTTTTTGCCGGCATCCGCTTCCGTAAAAAGAAAGCGGAAGCGGCCATTGGGTCTGCCGAGGAGGAGTCCATCCGCCTGCTCAACGACGCGATGAAGAACGCCGAGGCCAAACGCAAGGAAATGACGCTGGAGGCCAAGGATGAAATTCATCGTCTGCGCACCGAGGCGGATAAGGAAATTCGCGAGCGCCGCAGCGAGATTCAGCGGCAGGAGCGCAGGCTTCAGCAAAAGGAAGAATCCCTGGACAAAAAAGTCGCCAACCTGGAGACAAAGGAAGAAAAAATGAACCAAAAGGCCCGCGAGATCGACGACCGGCTCGCCGAGGCCGAAACCATTAAGAAAAGCCAGTTTGAGATGCTCGAGCGCATCTCGGGCTACACGGCCGACCAGGCCAAAGCCTATCTGCTCGACAACCTGGAGACCGAGCTGACCCACGAAAAGGCGGTCAAGGTGCTCGATTTTGAGCAAAAATTCAAGGAGACCGTGGAGGATAAAGCGCGCGAGATGATCAGTCAGGCCATCCAGCGCTGCGCCGCCGACCACTCTTCCGAGGCGACCGTTTCGGTGGTCGCGCTGCCAAACGACGATATGAAGGGCCGCATCATTGGCCGCGAAGGCCGGAATATCCGCGCCCTTGAGACCATGACCGGCGTCGACCTGATTATCGACGATACGCCCGAGGCCATTACCCTGTCCTGCTTTGATCCCATCCGGCGGGAGATCGCCCGCCTGACGCTGGAGAAGCTGATTGCCGACGGCCGTATCCATCCCGCCCGCATTGAGGACATGTATGAAAAGGCCCGCAAGGAGGTGGACCATGTCATCAAGCAGGAGGGCGAGAGGGCTATTCTGGAGACGGGTATCCACAATATCCATCCCGAGCTGGTCAAGTTGCTCGGCCGGTTGCATTACCGCACCAGCTATGGGCAAAACATACTCAACCACTCCCTCGAGGTGTCTTATCTCACCGGTCTGATGGCCGCGGAGCTTGGGGAGGACGTCGGCCTTGCCCGCCGCGCCGGCCTGCTTCACGACATCGGCAAGGCGCTCGACCATGAAATGGAGGGTTCCCATATCCAGCTCGGCGTTGAGGTCGCCAAAAAGTACAAGGAGAATGAGCAGGTCATCCACGCCATCCAGGCTCACCACGGCGATGTGGAGACCAAAACGGTCATCGCTTGTCTCGTACAGGCGGCCGACGCCATCTCGGCCGCGCGTCCGGGCGCCCGCCGCGAAAACATCGAAAACTACATCAAACGTCTGGAAAAACTCGAGGAAATCGCCAATTCCTTTGAGGGCGTTTCGGATTCCTTCGCCATTCAGGCCGGCCGCGAGATCCGCATCATGGTCAAGCCTGAGGTGATTTCGGACGATCAAATGGTGCTCACCGCCCGCGAGATTGTCAAAAAAATCGAAGACGATCTCGACTATCCCGGGCAGGTTAAAGTGCACGTCATCCGTGAGAGCCGGGCCATTGAATACGCCAGATAGTGGGGCCGTTACTAACACAATGCGCCGGGCGGGATCACTCGCCCGGCCTTTTTGAA
Source organism: uncultured Eubacteriales bacterium (assembly GCA_965145485.1). GTDB lineage: Bacteria > Bacillota > Clostridia > Oscillospirales > Acutalibacteraceae > CABQCM01. Next base: position 27,544 of record CBCTCU010000030.1, read on the forward strand.
AGGACGCAGACAGCCTATGCAGATCAATATCCTCATGATCGGCGATGTGGTGGGCTCGACCGGATGCAAAGCCCTTCGGGAATGCCTGCCCCGCCTTAAGCGGGAATTGCAGGCCGATCTGGTCATCGTCAATGGGGAGAATTCGGCCGATGGCAACGGCGTGCTCCCCGTTTCGGTCAATCACATTTTTGACAGCGGGGCCGATGTGATTACAGGGGGGAACCACTCCTTCCGCCGGCGGGAATGCTACGAGCTGCTCGATTCCTCCCCCTTCTTCCTCCGCCCGGCGAATTATCCTTCCTCCGCCCCGGGCAGGGGCATGTGCCTGGTCGACCGGGGTGCCTGGCGCGCCGCGGTCATCAGCCTTTGCGGCGTGGTTTATCTCGAACCGCTGGCTTGCCCCTTTGAGACGGCGGACCGTCTGGTGGCCCAGGCAAAGGCCGAAGGGGCGCAGATGATTTTCGTGGATTTTCACGCCGAGGCCACGGGGGAAAAAAAAGCCCTTGGTTATTACCTCGACGGAAGGGTCACCGCCCTGGCGGGCACCCATACCCATGTGCCGACCGCCGATGCCCAGATCCTCCCCTGTGGCACCGGGTATATCACCGATCTTGGCATGGCCGGCCCCAGCCAGTCGGTGCTCGGCGTCAAACCGGAAAGCTCCATTGCCCGCCTCAAGGGCAAGATCCCGATTCGTTTTGAAAACGCCGCTGGTCCCTGTCAGATTTCCGGGGTACTGTTTACCGCCGACCGGGATACCGGCAAGACCATTTCTGTAAAACCTGTGGTCAAAAACCTCCAAACAGCATAGTATGTGATAGCAGTTTTTGTACAGCCTGATGGTAGGCGCTATTTTGATTTAAAAAATAATTACAAAAATTTAACCTTTTCAAAACCCCTGATTTCATCGCGTTTTTCGAGGCAAGTATAGGAAATACACAAAAAAAGGCCACCAAAGTATTGAAATTTTTCGTCCCTTGTGTTACACTGTGATAAACAAAATAATAATTTTGTCAGGAGGTAAATGTCAAATGCGTACACAGTTAAAGTCAACCTTGGCACTTGTGCTGGCGTTGCTCATCTGTGTGTCGGTCTTCGCAGCCTGTAGTGGCGGCGGCGACGATGGCACCAGTACAGTGAGCACACCAATCTCAATTGCCCCGGTGCCCAGCGAGGCGGAGATTGATCTCGAGTCGCGCGAGATCACCATGGCTTATGGCTCCACCTTCGCTGATCTGAAGCAGGACCTGATGGATCAGGGCCAGCTTGCGGAGGACGAAACCCTTCAGCTCTTCCAGGCGGACGGCGTCACCGAGATCACCGATGAGGCCACCCCGCTGGTCAGCGGCATGATCGCGATCAAGAAAAATGCCGCCGGCGAGGAGGTCTTCAGCCTGACTCTGGTCATTGAGGCTGAGGTCACTTCCGTCTACGTTGACGAAGAAGGCAACACCGTCATCGAAAGAGACGACGGTTCGACCGAAACCTACAATAGCGAGGGTGAACAGGTCAGCACCACTCCCCCCAGCACGAGCACCGGCACCGGTGAAGGCGGCAACAGCACTGGCAACAGCACTGGCGGCAGCACCGGCGGTAGCACCGGCGATGCAGGCAGCTCCAACGGCGGCACTGGTGATGCGGGCAGTTCCAACGGCGGCGGCAACGTGAGCATCAATCCCAGCTCGCGTCCCAGTATTGTCCCTTCGGATCCTCCCACGAATGAAGACATCACCCTGAGGATCGCCGGCGATTCGAGCGATCAGTCGCTGGTTATGGCCGTTATGGCTTACCGTCAGCAGTATCCCAACGTCAGCATCAGCATCGTTCCCGCCCAGGGCGGCAAATACACCAGCCTCGACAACTTAAGGATGCAGCTTGCGAGCGGTAACGCCCCCGACGTCGTCCTGATGGACGCGGTGTATGTGGCGGCGGCCGGTTATCAGAACCAGCTGCTCAACCTGCAGGATTTCGGCTCTGATAAGGTTGCCGACAAGTTTATCGAGTCCTGCTGGGATTCGGTGAAATCCAACATTGAAGGTCTGGAAGCCCAGTATGGCCTTCCCTTTGACTGCAACACCATTCTGCAGTTCTACAACAAGAGCCTGCTTGACGAGGCCGGCGTGACCACCGTTCCCGAGAATTGGGAGAGCTTGGTCAGTGCGATGCAGCGTCTGGATGCTCTGCCCCAGGTTACCAGCCCCTTCACCCTGATGGTTAACTTCGATCAGAGCTTGGGTGAGAAAAACTACGCTGCCTTCCAGTGGATGATGTGGCTGTGGAGGATGGGCGGCGACGTGCTCAACAGCACCCTGACCGAAGCTGCCTTTAACGAGCAGCCCGGCGTGGACGCTCTCCAGATGTATGTCGACATGGTTACCCAGTACGGCGTCAAGGATTCGTATGATGTCGGCGAGTTCCTTACTGGCGGTACTTCCGGTTTCACCATGATGACCAACAACCTGTACAACCAGACGGTTGGCAGCAGCACCACCAACATTGAATTCGGCGCTACGCTTCTGCCCGAACTGAAAGCTGGCGTGCCCCGCTATTCCGGCCTGGGCCTGTATGCTGTGGCTCTGCCCAACAAGATTTCCTCGGCTGGCGATGAGGCCGCTGTGGCAGCCGCGACCGCTAAGGCGCAGCATGCTTACAACTTCGCCGAGTTCTACACCACCAGCCTGGAATACCAGATGATGTACTGTGAATCCACCCTGCTGATGCCGTCCCTGAAGGCCGGCGAGGGCCAGGGCCCGTTCACTGGTGAGTACTGGACGGTTGCTTATGAGCAGCTGCGTACTTCCAAGTATCGTCCTGGTGTTAAGAACTGGGATACCATCGAGACGGTTCTCAGCGAGGCTATCAACAACGCGGTGAACAACGTCCGGTCGCCGAAAGAGGCCCTGGATGCTGCCGCCGTTCAGACCAACCGTCAGTTGGCCTAGTTTGGTGTTCGGAGTATTCCATTCGTCAATACCGAATTAACAAAGACCGGCAACCTACTGGTTGCCGGTCTTTTTCTATTGCTTCCTATGAAAGTGGAAAAGGCGCTGGTGTAAGAGCTGACTTTTTCGGCATCATTCGGCCCCATGACGGGATATGTGGTATCCGCAAATTCGGGCTTTCGGATTACAAGGGATGACCACTGGTTAGTCCGCCATACGCCGTGGCAAAGAGCTCTTCTCTCTTTGCCACGGCCTTTTTAAAATACTTTCATAATGGACAGCGCCTTATGAGTAACCCATTGGTTTCATGTCTTTAAGGACGGCCAAACCGGCGAGCCATATAACAACTTTTCATTGGTTGAAGGCCACCTAGTCTTGTTACACAAAAATTGGGCGCAGGTTTGTGCTTTCCTACAAGAATGCTTTATCGGGTAAAACAAACCGAGCTTTCGGATTGCATTTCGCGGGCGATCGTGCTACAATATGCGCGATTTGGATTCCCAGAATCCAACAAATTCTACCCATCGGGGGGTATGGAAAATGCCTTATATTCGCGACAAATCCTGTGAATTTACCGGTGTTCAGGAAAATGCAGAATACCGGGACAGCACCAACACACAATGCGATTTCGTTATGGTCTACGGCCTCGACGCCACCACGACCGACCGCATCAACGCTTTTCGCGACAAGGGCTATGTCGTCCATCTGATGACCGGCATCGCCTGGGGTGCGTATCAGGACTACTTAAAGGGCCAGTACGACGGGCGGGAGCACTGGGACGAGTCCCAGACCCAGCGCGACGGCAGCGTCGTCGGCCACGGCCCGGAGACGCCTTACATGGTTCCCACCATCTCCTTTGCCGACTATATTACTGAGAAGATCAAGCCCGCCATCGATGCAGGCGTACTCGCCGTGCATTTTGAGGAACCCGAGTACTGGAGCTTTGGAGGCTACGCCGAGGCTTTCAAACGGGAGTTTGAGCTGTATTATCGCCGTCCGTGGCAGCGCTTCCACGAGTCGGTCGACAGCGTTTATGAAGGCTCCAAGCTGATGGCCTATCTCTACACTCGTACCCTGGATCGGGTATGCTCCGCGCTCAAGGAGTATGCCAAGGTAAAATACGACAGAGTCGTGCGTTTTTATGTGCCTACCCACAGCCTGCTCAGCTATACCCAAATTCGTATGGTGAGCCCGGAATCCAAGCTGATGGAGATTCCCAGCGTGGATGGTTACATCGCCCAGATTTGGACCGGTACGAGCCGCATGCCCTCGCTGTATAACGGCGTGCGCAAAGAACGCACCTTTGAAACCGGGTTCTTTGAGTATGGCATTATGCAGGAATTGGTCAAGGGAAGCGACCGTAGAATGTGGTTCCTGCACGACCCGGTGGAGGACGATCCCGGCCACGACTGGGCTGATTATGAGTACAATTACGTCAAGACGGTGGTTGCCTCCCTCTATCAGCCCCATATCTGGCACTACGAAATCGCCCCCTGGCCCCACCGTGTCTTTGACGGCACCTATCCGCGCGGCGAACGGTTTGATCCCAGCGAAGCACAGCCCATCCCCCGCCATTACACTACGTTGCTATCCAACATCATGAACATGCTCGGCGACATGGATCAGCCCATCGCCAAGGTCAACGATCTTGATTACGGCGTCGGCGTGTTCATGGCGGATTCCTGCATGTATCAGCGCCAGCTCCCCGACACCTGCGCGGGTGAGAACGATCCCACCGGGCTCAATGCCAAGGCGGTCGATATGTCCCTGCCCGACTTTATGGGCCTGGCCATGCCGTTAATCAAGCACGGCCTGCCGGTGCGCCCGGTGCAGCTTGACAATGTCAACCGCTATCCGGGTTATCTGAAGGATTACGATGTGCTCATTCTGTCTTACGAATTCTTCAAGCCCGACTCCCCCAGCATCAATACCTCCATCGCCAATTGGGTGGCCGAAGGTGGCGTTCTGGTCTACGTTGGCGACGGAAGCGACCCCTTCCACGGCGTGAAAAGCTGGTGGAACCAAAACGGGGAATACAACACCCCCGCCGAGCACCTCATGGAGCAGCTCGGCCTGGGAAAATCACCCGTCAACGGGATTTATACCTATGGCAAGGGGCAGGTTTCGGTGCTCAACGAGCGGCCTGCTTTGCTGTGTGAGACCGACGCGGGCTCTGCCCTGATGCGGGATACGGTCGAGGCGGCCATGGCCACCAAGGGCTATCGGTGGAATCATACCAATGTCCTTTTGCTGCGCCGCGGCACCTATCTGGTCGTCTCCTGTATGGACGAAAGCTGCACCGATACCCCCTTCTGTGAGGATGGATTGTTTGTCGATATGACCGATCCTTATCTGCCCGTCGTCAAGCAGGCCAAGGCCCTGCCGAATGAAAACAAGATTTTCTTTGACCTCAATACCATTTCGCGCGATGAATGGCGCATCATCGGCACTTCGCTTCGCATTCATGCGATGGAAGTGGACGCGGCTGGCTTTATGATTGACTGCGAGGGCATGGATCGTCTCGACGCAGTGCTGCGGCTGCGGTTTGCCAAGGCCCCTGCTTCTGTGAGCGCGGTATGCAAGGAATGTGGTAGCACAGTCCCTGTCGCCTGTGAATGGGATGAGGAGAGCGCCACCGCCCTGCTGAAACTCCAGAGCACCGGCAAGCGCCTGATCATCAAAGGGACATTCTAAGACCCTTTCGACCGATATCCTAATGGTAACTTATGCCAACGCCCGCGCCTTCCCGAAAAGGGCGCGGGCGCTGGCCCCACTTATTTGGAGGGAACCAATGAGGAACATCCAACTGACCGAATGGACCGTGGCAGGCTTCTGGCCCTGGACGCCGCTGTTCGGCAAAAGCATGGAGACCGGCTTCGCCATGAGCGGGGTGACCCCCAGCATCCCGGCTAAAGTCCCGGGCAGCGTCTACGACGACCTGCTGCGCGCCGGCCTGATCAAAGACCCCGATATCGAGCTCAACAGCCTCGACTGCGAATGGGTCGCCAACCGCTGGTGGGTCTATGAATGCCGCTTCCCCACCCCCGCTGAAAGCGGCGATCAGCGCAGCATTCTGGTCTTTGACGGCATTGACTATGAGGCCGTCATCTTCCTCAATGGCCAGCAGGTGGCCGAGCACAAGGGCATGTACACCCAGTGCCGCATCGACGTCACCGACCGTTTCAAGGCTGAAGGGGAAAACCTCCTGCTGGTGGTCATCAAGTCGGCCCCGGATGAAATGGGCCAGATTGGCTACACCAGCCGCACCTATACCCAGAAGGCACGGTTTGCCTACAAATGGGATTTCTGCCCCCGCCTGGTGAACCTCGGGCTTTACGGCGAAGTACGCATTGAGCAAAAGGGCAGCGCCGAGCTGACCCACCCCCATGTGCGGGTGATGGACGCCAAAGCCGGCAAGGTGCGCCTCGAAACCGGCGTTACTGCTACCGTTGACACACCGGCCGAGATCAAGGTGGATATTGTCGACGACCAGGGCAACACCGTGGCCTCGGCTGCCCACAGCCTCGCCCTGACGGCGGGGGAAAACACCTTCAAGGCTGCCTTTATACTGGAAAATCCCAAGCTCTGGTGGCCCAACGGCTACGGCGAGCAGCCCCTCTACCGGGCTTCAATCGACCTGTGCGATTCGGCCGGCAGCGACCATTATGCATGCAATCTGGGCCTGCGCGACATTGCCTACGAGCAATGCGACGGCGCAAGGGAGGATTCCCTGCCCTATCTAATCAAAATCAACGGCGAGCGCATCTACGCCAAGGGGGTCAACCTCTCCCCGCTGGACGTCTTTTACGGCTGTGTCAGCGACAAGGAATACGCGGCCTTTTTAAAGGACATTGTCCAGGCTGCCAACATCAATATAGTCCGGGTCAATGGGGTTGGCCTGATCGAGAAAGAAATCTTCTACAACCTGTGCGACCAATTGGGCATCCTGGTCTGGCAGGAGTTTATTCAGTCCTCCTCCGGCATCGACAACGTTCCCTCCAAAAATCCCGAATTTTTAGAGCTTCTCGAAAAGACCGTGACCGAAGCGGTGTATCAAAAGCGCAATCATCCCTCTCTGGTGCTGTGGGACGGCGGCAACGAGCTCATGAGCGCGCCGGACTGCCCCGCCACCTATGAGGATGAGAACATCGCCCGGATCAAGGCCATGGTCGACCGCCTCGATCCTGACCGCCTCTTTTTGCCGACCTGCGCGTCGGGTCCCCGGGAATTTCTCAACTGCGCCGAGCCAGGCTCCAATCACGACGTGCATGGGCCGTGGAACTACGGTGGCGTGGTGGATCATTACTCGATGTACAACCTCTCGGACAGCCAGCTGCACAGCGAAATGGGCTGCAACGGCATGTCGAGCGAGCGCACCATCCGCCACATCTGCGGCCCCTCCCACATCGGCGTGCTCGACAACGGCGACTATGTCTGGCGCC
>CBCTCU010000031.1:0-34149 GCA_965145485.1 uncultured Eubacteriales bacterium
GCCGTCCCTTTTCCCAGGCCAGGGTGTGGCCGAGGTAGGAGGTCGGGTTGCCCTGCGCGTCGTAGGCGATGGATTGGCCGTCGTAAGAGGTCAGCAGATCCTTCCATGTGCTGTCGCCATAGGTGTAGGCCTTGCCGTTTTTGGTCAGGATGTTACCATAGTCATCATAGGTCATGGTGTTAACCGCGGCGCCGTCGTTGGTTTCGCTCAGCAGCTGCCCCTGCGCATCGTAGGTGTACTCGGTCACACCCTCCACGCTGTCGGTTACCTTGGTAATGCGCTCCTCCGCGTCGTATTCGTACGAAATGGAACGTCCTCCCGAAAAAACAATTTGACTCACCAACCGTGTGGTTGCACTGGACTTGAGCTTATCATTTTCTACATGTCCCTGTGTCACCTGGCCGGCATGATAACTGAACTGTCTAGAAACAAACCCCGTGCCAAGCTGAAGCTCGTCAAAAATCTTCCTACCAAAGCGGTCGGACTTCGAATGGCTGGTAATATTTCTACCGCCGACGTTTAACTTTACAACTGTTTTGCCGTCAGCAGGTTTTTCGTAATAAATGACTTGTTCATCGCCATTTGCTGGAATGACATGCTTCTTAATCAGCTTATCCTCTTGATCGTAAGCATACAGGATTGAACCAATCAGCTTCTTGCTCGTGATAATACCGCTGCTGTTCAGGGTGATTTCGTTCTCGGCTACCCGTATAATTTTTCTATTCTCATATAAATAATTATATTCAATCTGGTTCAAAATGTCAATGGATCTTGCCAAAATTCCCTTTCCGTCGTAGACATATTTGTAGTGGGCAGTGAGGGTATCGGCGGCGTTGTACCACTTCTCAGCGATCATCTGGCCAATACCGTTGTAGGTGGCCTTCATAACATCGCCGTTGGCATAGGTGATTTCCTTGAGGCGGCCGTTGCCGTTACGGTAGGCATAAGACACCAGCTTGTGGGCCTTGCCATCCACCCCGATGCTCTCCAGGTTGTGGAAGGCATTGTAGGCCAGCGCATACTTCATGCCGTCGCCGCGCACGATGCCGGTCATATTGTTGAAATCGTCGTAAGTATACGATACCTCGGCTACCTTGTCAAAGGCGGAGCCGCTATCCTGCTTTTTGTAGCTTTCGATCTTGGTGGTCCTTCCCGCAGCGTCGTATTGGTAGGCCGTCTTGTTGCCGCAGCGGTCGACAATCTCCTGGTTGCGGGAGGTGTCCTCATCGGCGGTGTACAAGGTCTGGTTGCCCCGGGCGTCGCATTCGCTGACAAGGTCGTTTCCGGCGGTTGCCGCCCCCTCGGGCGTATAGCCAAAGGATCGGTAGATGGTGCCGAATTCACCGTCGGTAAAGGTCGTTTCGGTCAGGGCGTTGCCGTAGGCGTCCCGCGCCTCTTCAAAAGCCGGGGCCTCGTCGGCGGTATCGGGCTCATCGTCGTAAAGGGGGTTGCCGTCGTCCTCCGCCTGGGTGGTGAAAGCATCGGCGTAAAGCCCGGTCTCAAGCTTGTCGCGGGTGAGCTGAATGTCGTCGAAATAAGCTGTGCCGGTGTTAAAGCCGTAGTCGCAGAAGACGAAGATGTTTTCGATCTCCCGGTATTTCTGCTTGGAGAACTGAATGGAAGCAAACTGCCATTCCTCGGTGCAGGGGGAGAAATCCGCCACGTGCTCTTCAAAGTCGGATGAATTCTGATACCAGATGACGGCGCGCAGCCGGAAGATGGCATTGTCCAGTCCCTCCCGTTCGTGGTCGGGCAGGCCGTAGCCCTTCGCCCACCCCGACAGGGTGAAGGTTTCGCGGGTGGGGCGGTGGCTTTTCACCGTGACACGCTGCACCGCGTATTTATTGCTATCCAAATCGCCGCTGATCATCAGGGCACGGCTCATATTAAAGCGCGTCGACGTCGATATGCTCACGTTCGTGGTGCGGGTCCATCCCGAAAGGTTCCGTTCAAAGTTACCGTTCTCCAGCATATTGTAGGCATTGGCAAAGGGGTTGTTTTCAAGCTGCGCCGCATCGGCGTATGCGATACCCTTGCCGTCGACCAGAATCTGTACCTTCACGCTCTGGGCCGCCGTTAGCTCAAAGGGAGCGGCCAGGCGTACGAACTCGCTGTCTTTTCGTGAAATGCGCTCGCTTTCGGCCAGGACGGCGCCGCTCGTGGTGGTGACCCTGAGATAAACGCCGGGATGCTCGCCACCGGTGAAGGTGGAAAAGGCCCTCAGATAGGCCGAGAAGGTATATTTGCCAGCAGGCAACTGGTTGGTCACCTGATAGGCTCCATTTTGTGTACGCTCGCTGTTTTCGGATTCGATGCGCAGCATGGTTTTGCCGTATTCAGCATCACGTTCGTATTCGTGGCAGGTAACGCAGGCGTCGCTACAGTTGGAATCGGTGCACGCCCAGTTGGCCAGCGTTTCGAAATTATGGTTGACCAGCAGATTGTTGATGTTGCTGACGACGTTGGCTCCGCCTTCGCCGGCGTGGGGATTGATGCCGCTTTCCTCTCCGTCGGCCCCGACGTTTCCGGTGTCGGTCGAGTAGAGGTACTCGCTGGCGATGTTGCCGTCGTCGTCAAAGGCATACACCGTGCTGATGACGTTATTCGCGCCCTCGTTCGCATCCTGCGGTTCGGTGGTCTGCACGGTCGTTTTGCGGGAGGCGGCCGAATAGCTGTAAGTCGAGCTCGCGCCGGTAACAAACGCACCGTCGCTTACGCCGAATTCGGTGACCTGGTGCAAACGGTCGCCGGTGAATTGATAGGCCACTTTATAGGTGCTTTCTCCATCGGCGTTTTGCAGCGTGACGGCCGAAGGTTTGCCAGACGAGTAGGTAAGGGCGGCCTTGATTCCACCGGGATAGGTCACGCTCGAAAGCAGATTCCCCGTATATGTGTAGCACACGTTGTTGTTATCGGGCGCTGTGATAGCGGTGAGCTGCCCCTCTGAATTATAGGAGAGGCCGAATTCACGCCCCGCGCCGTCGGTAACCGAGGTGATCCGGCCTGCGGTGTAGGTGATATCCATGTGGTTGCCATATTCATCGGTGATGCGAATCAGGCGGCCAGCACTGTCAAAAAGATAAACCTGTGTGCCGCGCAGGAGGGTGCGCTGGTAGCTGTCGTAGTACGTTTCACTGCCGTTCACATCCTCATATAGATTGTAGGTGCTATTATTCTCGTTGTCGCGGACCCACTTCGAGCCCTCCTTAAAGTAGGTTTCGTTCCCGTTCTCGTCGATGTAAACATAGTAGGTAGCATTGTCGCCGCTGAGTGTAACGGGAATCATGCTTTGCATGATGTTCAGCTTCCAGCCGTGACCCAGCTTCATGGCGCCGAAAGTGGCGGTGTTGAGCCGGATGGAGCTATTGGTAGTATACTGGTAGCCGGACAGCGCACTATTGTAAAGATGCTTGATGGTTACCGGCATGCGGTTGCCTGCCCAAGCAAAATCCTCCGACTCAAACATGAGGTTTCCGCACGCGAGATCGATGCTGCCGCTGCCGAATCGGCCGATGGAATGGCTGTGGGTGCGATAGGAACTATTCACGCCATAGCTCGATTCGTAGGTCACAACAAGCTGAGGGGCGTACAGGTTGCTGCTACTGCCGCAGATCATCACGCTATTGCGCTTACGGCTGCTTTCGTCGAGCATTTTCAGCACGAGATTGAGAGAGGACAACTCGTTTTTCTCCACGGCATCCAACAGGGCGGTGATGTCAAAGGTATAGAAGATCTCCTTGCCGTTTTCGCTTTGCCCCGTTTGCATTTTGGCATAGTCGATCAAATCTGTGTCGGCGTATGGCGTGCAATTACCGGTACAAATGCTGCCGGTCACCCGATACAGCCCGATTTTAAGGTCTTCCTCGCTCTCTATGTTGCTGATTGCCTGAAACAGCTTGAGCTCGGCCTTTTTGATACGGGGATTGCGCGGAAGGGCTGGCATATTCAGTCGGATATACATCCGGTTGGCGTTGCAGTTGCTGCCCGAGCCGGTGGTTCCGACGTTATGCGATGCAGAATTGTACATCCGGCCGTTGTTCCAACTGTATGTGCTCATGGCGCTGCTTGCAGACATGCTGATTTGCGGGTCAATGGTGACGGGAAATACACGCTCCTCGGCGTTGATCCAATCGCTGTCGGCAATCACGGTCAACTGGGTGTCGCCGTTTTCGACCGCTTTGACCTCATAGGTAACATCGGTCGAGACGTTGCCGTCCGCATCGCACATAAAGGGGGATGGAATGAAAAATACTTCTTCTCCGGTCTCGTTGCTCAAAAAAGCCACGCGCTTTTCCGATTCCTCGTATTGCACGCTTACATTTTCGCATTGCATGCGGAAGGGGAAGCGATACACGTCTGCCTTTTGCCTGATGAGAATATTTTCCTTGACCCCGCTGCCGGTAACCGAATACTCCATATCGATTCCGGGCTGCGTATCCTCAAAAACCAGAGAATCGGTAGCGTCAGGCGCGTTGGCAGCCTTAGAGTGATGCAATATGGGGACGGCTCCCTGCTTTTTTTGTTTCCCGGTTTTCTTGGAAAATACGGTGACGCGGTGCATCCCGTGCTCCATCGAAAACATTTCGTCCGTGGTATCGTCACAAGGGAATCTTGCAACAAAGCCATTTTTTCCATTGCGAATGTGCTTGCCGTCCTCTTCCATGGTGAGAGTATTGTCGATATCCTCAAAGCGCTGGGTCGCTTCGTCAAACACATGCACTGCCCCCGGGAAAAGCACGGCCCGCTCGGTTCCGTCGCTTAGTAGAAATACCTTGCGGTTTTGATCCCGAAGCTCACACAGCTCCAAGCCGTATTCCTGCGTGGCCGGCCTGTCTTCCAATGCGATGGGCGAGGGATGCTCGCTGGCGGATTCGCTGGCGCCCTCTGGCAATGCGAGGGTCTCGATGTCGGTCGTTTCGGGCGCAAGGTAGATATCCTGTTGTACTTCGTTGTGATTGTCTTTCATTTGTTTTTCCTCACTTTATGGTAATATGGTTGACTTTATGAAAAGTTGACTTCAAGAATCTGGGGTGCAAAGCAACTGTCGCCGGTTGCGACTGCGGAAAAGCCGCTTCCCTTTGCCCCTGATCTTAAAATCAAACCATCTGACTGTAAATAAAATCCGGTTGTCGGATGGGTGATCAGAGGGGTAATATCCAGGCTCTGATAGTCTTGTGTATGGATCGAATCGCTCAGGGGCGCTGCCGCCCCCACCTTGTTTTCCCAGTTAGATCCGAAGCTGCAAAACCGCCTCTGGATCCGAAACGCCTTGATTGGTGCATGGCTGCGGCCGTATCGTGGCAAATGTAACACTGCTTTTTCAATGCGCCTGCCCGCCAGTTCGGCCATCCGGGTATTGTCCGGTCTGGAATAGAGCCACTGCTCTCCGTAAGCCGCAGTATCGCCTACAAACGCAACCGTCCCAAAGGCATTGTTGGTTTCGGGATGTCTGCTTTCGACGGTGGTGTCCTGAAACAGCTTGGGCTCGTATAGATTCGCCTCGAGCAAAACATACGATCCCATCGGGCTCCATGGGGTTAGCGTCAGCTCATAGGTCTGGTCGGTCCATTTTTGATAATCGATTCTGGCCGGAGCGATAATTTCCCTTCCGGTTGCGGCGGTGCCGATCGCGGATATCGAGACAAAGGGGCGAAATTCCTCCTGCATGAGCGCAAAGCATCGATCGTTGGCACGCACTGTCCAAAAAGGGGAAGATACCTGTACCGTTAGCCGAGCCGGGCCCTGTTTGACATTGGCAAGATAGGCCACTCCGTTTGTGGTGGGATATAGCCTGCCGGCTCCACACGCCAGCTCTCTGTCCGATACGGGGACAAAGGTGGATGAAAGATCCAACTGGCAGTGTCCCTGCTCGTTTTCCATGTCGACGAGGTCGCAAATGGTGATGCTTGCATTGCTGCCGCAGGCGGTCACGCTATGCGTGTGGGGGTGAAAACCTGGATCGATCAGCTTTCTGGTATTCTTTTGGTAGATCGGCGCGCTGAAATAGTAAGCCGTTTTTGTCCCGTCGTTTTCCCGTGCAACGATGCGGTAGCGGTTGGTATTTTTATAATCGATGGTGACTGGCCTCCCCGCCCTCAGCGCTGCGATCTGGCTCAAAATAGCATTCATATCGCAGCACCTCCAGCGTGCTGCAATTTAGCTTTTCTTGCAAAAAAGCGCTCGGACTTGCTTTGAACGGCCTGCGCGCGCTGGCACCATTCCTCTTGATCCTCGATCAGGTGGTGGCGATGCAGGTCGAAAGCGATGCTGTGCAAGGCAAGGTCGGCCTGCGCGGCCCGCAAAGCATCGTATTCGATTTCCAATTCATAATCGGTGCGGCCCAAATACGCGTTTTCATCCAGCACAATATCCAAGCCCTTCCAGTGGGCCAATTGAGTGCGGTAAGTCGTCAGGTATCCCTGAAGGTGGACGCCCATGGCGTCAAATAGCCTGGCATCCCTCTCGTTGTCGGCCGGCCTCGACGTTTCGATGCTGCATTCGCCCGCACCCGAGCGATGGGCTTTGATGGTAGCTTCAAATCTCCCTTTGCGTTCCCGGACCCGGCAGGTAATTCCCAGGCGATTCCACGCAAAATCGTCGGTATCGTAATAATGGTTGATTTGTACTATTCTCGGCGGCGCGTCCTGTTTTCGGTTAAGTAAAAAATGGTATTCCCGCTGGCTCAAGAGAACCTTTTTTTCAAATTCCATCATGTCGTTTACCTCGAATGATCTTACCCGACCCGTTCTTGGGCAGCGCCTCCACCAGCCGAATATGAGTGGGGATCTGATAGGCTGGAAGGAGCCTGGCACAGAGATTTTTCACTTCGTCAATACTGGAAAAATCGCCTGCGATATCCATTCCCAGCCGTACGCCTGCAGGTCCGTCCGGGATGCCATATACCATGACCTCACGAACCCGGGGGTCCTTTTTCATGTCGTTCTCGACCTCCTGCGGGTAAATATTCATACCGGCGCGGATGATCATATCGTCCTTTCTCCCCCGAATTTTCAACAGCCCGTTTTCATCCATGAGAGCGATATCGCCTGTACAAAGCCAGCCGTCGCGCAGTACCTTATCGGTCTGTTGGCGATCGTTATAATATCCGAGCATGACATTGTCGCCCCGTACCCATAAAATACCTACCTCGTTCGTTTGCGCAGGGGTTGCGTCGGGCTTGAGAATTTTCAGCGATACACCCTTAAGCGGTATCCCCACTGAATCGGCATGCTCTGAAAACTGGTCGGGCGGCAGATAGCTGACACGGGGACCGGCCTCGGTGAGGCCGTATACGTGATAAATATCTGCCTCGGGAAAAGCTTGGGCAAGGCTTTTTCCCGTTTGCTTCCCCATGCATTCGCCGCTGACGACGATATGGCGCAGAGACTGGCCGCCCCCTCCTTTGGTAAAACGGGCCATGGCGTTTAGCAAAGTGGGAGTAGAACAAAAAGCGGTAACAGCATGCTGATCCATAAGGTCAATCAGCGCCTTGGGGTTGAAAGCCTCGGAATAAAACCGAATTTGCGTCCCTTTGACCAGCGATATTAGAAATTCGCCGGTTAGCACTGCGCAGTGATAGAGCGGGCGGGCAATTAAAATGGAATCCTCTCTTCCGATGTGAAAATAGGATGCTATGGACGTCAGGTTGGCCATCAGGTTTTTTTCGCTGAGCATCACGCCCTTTGGCCTTCCGGTCGTGCCAGAAGTGCACATAATCAGGGCCGGGTGTTTGTTCGGTGGCGTATACTCCGACTCGGACAATTGCAGCGCCTGCAACTGGCCGTCCATATCGGTAATCACCACGTCGGGGGAAATCGCTTCTAGAATCCGGTTGCAATGCACGGTTCCATACCTTACCGAGAGCGGAACCGCCGTCACGCCCGAAGCAAAACAGCTCAGCAGCGCGATGGCAGCGGCCATCTCCGAACCGCACAGGATGGCGCAGCTTTTCGCCCCAGCGAGCTTGCGCGCGAACAGCTCGGAATAGATCACGACCTCTTCAAAGGTCATTTGTGCGCTACCTTCGCAAAAGGTTTGAAAGGGATGGCGGAGCATCTCCTCTCGAATATCCTCCCATAATCTCATTGCTGTAAGGCACCTCCCAGTTGATGTGTAAATTGGGTTAATAGCTTTTGTTCCTCGTTTTTGAGCCACATCAAATCCCTGCGTATCACCCTCAGCAGGGAATCCCGTCTCTTTATGAGATGAGACGCATATAGCATGCGCATGGCATTGGCCCGTGTAACCAGATGGATGTATTGGTTGCTGATGGTGTGGCCGAGATGCAAGGCGGCTTCTGCTTTTTGTATGCGTTCGAGCATGACCGTTTTGTGCTCCCAGATCAACCGGAAAATGCGGCGATCGGTTCGTGGATAGGAAACGCTGCCATCCAGCAGCCGGTCGAGATACATCACGAGATATTCCTGCACTGCAATACCGTGTACCGCCGGTGTTTTCCCGAGCGGGTATTTCTCCAGGGAAGAGTCGAGGTACTCCAGCAGCTTTTGATAAACTGCGGCCGGATCGAAAGCAACCTCTTGCGTACCAGGCCGGATGGCGTGAATCATACCGTAAACGCCCTGCTCCTGCATGGCTTTTTGCCCGGCATGAAACGCCTTTTGCCGCGTGGTAAACCTTTGATAAATCCAATTGGAGTCGTACGCGTAAAGGCTGTAGGTCTTTTTCGTCTGGTCATATCCGCAGATTAAGCCGTCGTGACCGAAATGGCGCTGATGATACCATCCTTTACCCTCCACAAAGTAATCGTCTACCTTTTCAAAGTAAACATAAAAACCGTCGTCCAGCATGGAGCGGATGATTGGGCCGGTATGTCCTTTAAAAAAACGCGTGGAATACGAGTATTTCTCCAGATAGGGGTTGTCTGACCAAAAGGAGTATAGAATATTGAGTTCAGGCGAGGTATGCCCCTCAAGAAAGCGCTGCTCACAGAACAGGATCATGATCTGATTGAGGTACCAGTTGCGAATGCTGGGATTGCTCGCCAGAATGGCGGCGCCCGAGCCCTGAAAATGATAAGTCCCATAAATTGGCTCAATCAGGGGTAATTCCACCGATTTATTCATTTTCATCACCACAATATCTTTCGGCCAGCCGGATAATATCCGCAACGGTTGATAGGTCGAAGGGATTCATATCCGACTCCTCCAGTTCGATCCCCAATGCCTCTTCCAGCTCCACCAGCAGCAGAACCATTTCCAGACTGTCGAGCGCCATATCCTCCTGCAGATGGTCGCTTTCGCGAATGTTTTCCAGTCCGCTCATGGATTGTAGCAGCTTGATTACTCTATCTTTTGTGCGCATGCTGATGTCTCATCCTCTCCATATGTGCTTTTATTACGGCAAAGCTTTTTTCGGGCGGGCAGTCGGTCGAAATCAGTACGCCGCCATTTTCGCGGCAGATGCGACGGTACTCTTTTTGCAGCCGGTATTGTAGCCCGACGTCGATATACCGGTTTTTTTCGGCTGCTCGGCTGCGCACGCGGGCAATCGCCTTTTCGACCGGCAGGTCAAAGAAAAACGAGAGGTCAGGCCGGATGACCGAACGGGCAATTTCATAAATCCATCGGTCCTTTTCAAACCCCCGCGCGCGCAGGTTGGCAAGACAGGAATAAAAGTACCGGTCGCTCAAAACGATCCGCCCTTGTTGCAGCACCGGCTCAATCACTTTATTAACATGCTGGAGCCGGTCGCTCGCGGCAAGCAGGGACAGGCTGCGATAGTCGTATGCGTCGTGGTCGGGGCTGTCCATGTAGGCTCGAAAAATTGCGGATTGACGCACAAAATCCGTTGGTTGTTTGGTAAGCAGCATGGGCGTATCCTCGCCAAGCTCGGCAATCAGACGTTGGATCAGCGTGGTTTTTCCGCAGCCGTCCAGCCCGCAAAAAGTAATCAGTATTCCTGGGGTCGTGTTGGGTCTCATCGGCAATTTTGGCATTACTCAGTCGCCTCCTTCAAACAACTGCAACGATTTTCCAGATAGAACCGTTCCCGAATATCCTTTTCCTCGTAGACAAAGGCCTTGTTATCCTCCGGCGAAATCACAGTATGAAACCAGTCGTGATGGTCACGCAGCAGGCTTTGTGCAGTGTCAAGCGCCGGTTGATTCTTGACGTCAAGCAAAGCGGACGTTTGTACAATGGCATAACTACAGACCCTTTCCAGACCAAGTTCTCTGGCGCGTCCAAACATGCGGGCCGTCGCGCGTGGCGTCATTTTGGAGAGCAGAAAATCAATATCGCAGTATTTGTAAAGAGTCATATCGCGATTCATACGAACCCAGGGAAGGGTTGACGCTTCCTTATACAAATGGCAGCACAGGTGGATGAAGAAATCATTCTGCTCGAGTGTTCGCACGCTCAGCCCATCAATAACGGCCGTATGGACACGTTGGAGTAAATTGCCGGGGATATCGTCCCGGTTGTTTTTGTAATCGAGCGAAAAGTTAAGGTCCACCTCAAGAAACCGCATGCCGGGCAGGTTGACCTCTTTGACATACGGCACGGTTTCGCCGCGCATCATTTTAGATTGAATGATATCCCTGCGTGAAGCGGGAATAAATTGATCGCTGCGAACATTGCCCTGTTGAAATCCTGCCGCGTTGAGGGCCTTGCCGATATCCGTAACATCTTCGGGAAGAACGAGTAGATCGATGTCGTTGGAGGTACGGTATCCCTTTGGATACAGCCCGCACAGCACAGCCCCTTTGAGCATGGCGTATTGGCATTCCAATCCGGACAAGGCCTTGGATACCTGCTCGACGCAGGCATAAAAGCTGCGGTTTTTAATGAGGTTTTGCTCGTAAGCGTTGCGCAGCGAGTTACGGAACTCCCGGTGGACCTGCCCCAGCAAGCCATTTTTGTTCAATGTCCCATAGGCAGCTGCCTGCATGCGGTTAAAAAAGAGCAGGCCCAGCACATGCGGGGTAGCATATTGGAGGAGCGAGGGATCTGGTCCCGGCCCCTCAAAGTCGCATAGTGTCTCAAATAGTCTTTTTTCTTTTGAATTCATCCTTTTCTCCCTTCTTGGCTTCTGGTTTGGAGTATTCGGATACCACATTGCGCAAGACACTCAATTCGCCATCGCTCAAGATGCATTTTTGCCGAGCTTCAGCAAAGCGGTAGAGCTTGCGAAGTACATCGGATGCTTCCTGTGACAGATACATTCGATCCATCGAATAGCCGTCTACAAGGTAAACGCCTCCGCCATACCGTCCGCTTTGGGTATAAATCGGCTCGGTCAGGCTCAGAGCTTCAATATCGCGCCGTATGGTTCGATCGGAAACGCCGAGTTCAGACGCCAGATTCATCATGGTCTCGTGTCTGCGGCGGCATAGTATTTTCATGATGGCTTTGCGTCTTTCAGCGGTTTCCACACTCGATCCCCCTTTCGCCTCCCTTCTTGTCTGCATTCTACCGGTTAAAGCGGACATCCCATGTCCGCTTTAACAAAAAAATAAAACCTGGCAAACCAATGTACTGTACGTACATCGATTTGCCAGGTTCCTCTTGATTGATCAACAAGTCCAACGTATCTCTTCGGCAAATGCTCGATATTCTGTTTTTACATGGATGCGCCGGCTTTGCGTCCGTCCGGCTGTGCGCTGTTCTTACCCGAGGTGACCGAGACCCCGTTTTGAGAAAAGGTGATCTTTAAATATTCGCCGCATTTTGGACAGCCCCCTTCCAGATATGAGTTGGGCGCCCCTTTGAACAAAACGCGCCCGCAAATGGGGCAACTTGCTACATAGGTTGATCGTTCCATATTCCGTCTGCCTTTCTTTGATAAACTATCATTTTGTGGAAAAGGTCACACTACGTGATTATCACCATCCCGTTTTTTGAAAAAAATAACGATTGACAGAAGAAAAGTTCTTTGATAAAATAAGTACCAGAAGTTATCTGCAAAAGCAGTATAACCTTTTTCCGGAAGTTTGTCAACCATAAATCGGAAGTTATATGCTATTTATGTGAGGTTTTTCATATGACATTTGGACAAAAAGTGAGGCAGGCACGCCGTGAGCTTCATCTATCTCAAAGCGAGCTCGCAAAGCGAACGGGCATATCTCAACGGTCATTGTACGCTTATGAGCAAATGGATGTCCTGCCACGAAGCGGCAACATTCAAAAATTGGCCAACGCCTTGAATGTTTCGGTCAGCTATCTATTGGACGAGAGCGAAAACAACCAATACAACAGCCCAGAGCGTGACCTGTTTCTTGCTAACGTAAAAGACGAATATGGTTACAAGGGGGTGCGCGAGGCGTCCGAAATACTGTCCAGAGTTTCTGCGCTGTTTGCTGGCGGTGAGCTGGATGAAGAATCAAAAGACGTTTTTTTTCGCTCCCTGATGGAAGTT
The DNA here is from genome assembly GCA_965145485.1 of uncultured Eubacteriales bacterium. GTDB lineage: Bacteria > Bacillota > Clostridia > Oscillospirales > Acutalibacteraceae > CABQCM01. The sequence goes on from CBCTCU010000031.1 coordinate 12,376, forward strand.
TATCTGGAATCGAAGCAAGAAGCCCGCGTGAAATTTTCGTCCCATCAAAAAAAGGAAAACAAGTAAAGCGTATGTGATCGTTTTTAGGAGGAACAGCATGTCCACCATTCCATATATTGTGCAAAAGATTTCATCCCTAGTTGATCGATATGATACACGCGATCCCTTTGAACTGTGCGACGCACTGGACATACGGATTCGTTTTAAAGAATTGGGTAATTCTGTAAAAGCGTTTTACTTTTACCAATCCAGGATCAAAAATATCGTCATTAACATCCACGCCAGCCCCCCCGCCCGGCGCGTGCTGTGCGCTCATGAGCTGGGACACAGTGTGTTGCATGGGGAATTAGCAGCCATGCGGGGCTTTCAGGAATTGGAGCTGTTCGATTACCTCGTCCCCACGGAACACGAAGCGAATTTATTTGCGGCAGAGCTCCTGATAGACGACGAAACCTTGTTGGAACTGCTCAACGACAGCGAAAATTCATTTTTTGGCGCGGCAAAAAAGCTGTGTGTACCCGCCGAGCTTCTGGATTTTAAGTTTCGCGTTTTAAAACACAAGGGCTATCGGATGGAGGCTCCTTATATTGCGCCATCCAATTTTTTGAAAAACGAGCTTCCGGAGGGCCTGTTGGAAGAATAAAAGGATGTCTTTTACAAAATTTCAAATAAGTATTGCACTGTGGTATGATTTACGCTATAATGCCAAAGAAGGGAATTATATTTCAAAGTTTAACAGAACATGCCTAATTTTAACAGCCAAGGCGGCATGGAAGAGTCGTTTTTTTGCATGAACAAGGCTGCTTTAAGCGATATGGTTGTAGAACAATTCAATGAATAGCACCATGAAATAAATTGGAATGCGTACATCAGAACGGCGGTGGAAGAAATTGGACCGCCGTTCTTTTTTTATGGGGATGCTCAGGCAGAAATTTCGTTTTATTTTTTCATATGGTGGCTTTTTGTGCCGCTGCGGAGTATTTGAGATGAAAGGAGGGAGGAAACCATGCCACACAACTCGTTTGGTACCGGCGAGGATGTGGAAAGCCTAATCCGGCGCTATGCCAGCACAGTCTACCGTCTGGCCTATGCCAAGACCGGTAACCGACAGGACGCCGACGACGTTTTTCAGGAGGTGTTTTTGCGCTATGTCCGCAAGCAGCCCTCCTGGCAGAGTGAGGAGCATGCCAAGGCCTGGTTCCTGCGGGTGACGGTCAACTGTGCAAACAGCCTTTTATCCTCGCCCTTTCGCCGCCGACGATGTTCCCTCGACGACGGGGACGGGGAGGCCGCGCCCCTGCCAAACGCAGAGACGGCCGATCTGCTGGAGGCCGTTGCCCGTCTGCCCGGCCCCTACCGGGAAGTCATTCACCTTTTTTACTATGAGGACTATTCCTGCGAGCAGATTGCCCGGGTGCTGCACCGCAGGGAAGCCACCGTGCGCATGCAGCTGACCCGGGCGCGCCGCCTGCTTCGGCAGAACATGGAAGGAGATGCATCCAGTTGAATCTGTCACAATATCGATCGGCCATCGCATCCATTCGCCCCAGCGAAGAATTGATCCATTCTACCATCGAGGCCGCAACGGCGTGCAAAAGGCACAGGGCCCTTCCTCCACCCCGGGCCGCCGCGCTGGCCGCCGCTCTTCTCTGCCTTGCCATCGTGGTTGGGGTGTCGCTGATCCCACAGCCCGGCGGCAATGGGATGTGGACCTTGCCCCCCTCCGCTTCGGCCGCCGCATCGTCATCCGAGCCGGGGGCTACGCCGTCGCAAAATCCGAGTAGTTCTGTCCAGAGCGGCTCCCATGCGCCAGAAAGCGCTGCTGAGACCACGCCGCCATCAGAGCCCCCGTCCCGCCCGGCGACGTCCGAGCCCATACAGCCCCCTGTTTCGGAGCAATCCAGCACCCCTTCCCCGGGGCATGATATCAATTTGTGGGGGCTGCACGTCAACGAGCTGCCCCAGGGTATTGCGGCCGACAGGGCGTTTTATCCCGAGCAGGACTACGACACCGTCACCTGGAGCTACGATCAGTTTACGGCTTATTGGGGGCGCGACGTCCGGCCCTCCGCCTTACCGGACGACCTGTACGAATCCCAGCCGGAGCATGGGGGCGAGGTCGTGCTGAGCAAGGAGGGTCAGCTTGTCTGGGACACCTATCATTTTTCTTATTCCGAAAGTTTTGACGAGCAATACGCTCCGCTGCGCCGCAGCGTCTCCCTGTCGGTATCGGCGGTTGGGATGGAAAAAGAGGTTGTTTACCAGATAGATCAGCCGGTGCTGTCCGACGTGCGGGGGGTGCAGGTGATGTTCGGCCACTGCGCCGTGAGCTACGGCCCGTATGACCCGGATACCCATCAGGCGGCGGGTACTTTTGATTGTTATATCGCCGAGTTTACTTTCGAGGGGATGGGTTATCAGCTTATCACCGAGAACCTGACGCTGGTGGAGGCCGAGCGCATTTTACTCTCCCTGCTGGAACCGGTGGAATAGCCTGCCCGTGAAAATCAGCCGCCGGCGGTATCCCGGCGGCTGGCCTCATGGATGGCCCGGCTTGCCGTCTTGCCGCACCGCCCGGCCGGGTTACACGCCGGCCGCAAGCGTCACCACTGCATGCACGCTGATGCCATCGCAAACATTTGGCGGCCCTTCTGTGGGGGAATCCCGGCTTTCTGCAGCGGCGGCCGAGAAAACGCCGCCGCTGCCTGCCCGTGAATATCGCGCTGCCGCCGGATTCTTTCCAGAAGGGCGGCCGCACGCTGCCGGATCAGGGGGATGTCTCAATTCTCGTTACCGGTTGGTAAGATTTTGGTATGATTTTTACAAGCTTTTGGCCTAAATTGATTGAATTCCTCCCTTGCCTTTGCTATAATAAAGGCAACAAACTAGCAGGAGGGATATTTATGTCCAATGTCATCAATCTTCACGACGTCAATATTAAGGAGTTTGTCGCCGAACTTGACAATTGCAAGGGGAATGTCTATCTGACCACCAAAGAGGGGGATAAGCTCAATCTCAAGTCCACTCTCTGCCGCATGATCGGTATCACCCGCCTGATTGAGAACGGGACGATCTCCGACGCCACCATCGAGTGCGAGCTGCCGGAGGATACCACCCGCCTTTTCCGGTTCAACCTCTACGGAAAAGAGGATTAATCGCCCCCAGGGCGCTGGCGGCAGGTGTCCCGCGACGGCGGGGCTGCTATGGCCGGTGGAGAGAGACTGGCGAGCCCCTAGGCGGGGGGCGCGAAACAAAAAAGGAGGAAATGCGGATGCCGCGTTTTACCACCGATTTCCCGGTCAATGCGACCGATGAGACCATTCATTATATTGTCAACGATTACCTGACCCGCGAGGGTTTTGTTTACACCAATTACAATGGGGAGGACGTATGGAAAAAGGGCAAGGGCCTGATGACCGCCCCCCAATTTATTAAGGTGCAGTATCAAAACGGCCAGGTTCATCTGGAGGCGTGGCTGAAGTACGCTATCCTGCCCGGCGTTTATTGCGGGGAGATGGGGCTGACCGGTTTTATGGGCTGGGCTCTAAAAGAAGTGCTCAAAGGCCGGGTCAACACCCTCATTCAGGCGCTGTGCCAAGCCAGCGCTCCGGTGCCGGTACAGACATCGGTTTAAAAGGGAAGAATGTCAAGCCGTTCCTTGGGGAACGGCTTTTTTTATGCCCGATTTTCGCCCTACCGTCCATTGAGCGCGTCTGGCGATGTAGGCTTAGGCTGTCCGCTCATCCGAACCCATACCCCAACGTCCGTGACACATTGTCCAGTTGCCGGCAGGGCGGACAGGCGCCCTTTCCTGTGGGTCGACAAAATCCTGTGACCATCCAACAAACGGCAACTCGTCCGAGATGGCCACCGCGCGGCGTCAGGCAGTGGATTCAAGGTATGGGGTGTATGCCGCTGGGACGCCGGGCCTGGATTCCCCCGCCCGAAATCAGGGCGAGAATAAGGGCGCCCTACCCTCTCGCCACCGGCAGCATCATGGATGACTTGCATGGCATCGCACCAGCGGCAAAGGAGCGGTGGCCGCTGCGTTGCTTGGCTGTGGCCGTAAGAAAAAAGGCGTATCGTCCGATTGTTTCTTCCGCCCATGGTGTGGCAAATATCCTAAACGACTGGATTGTATTTTATATAATCTGTACATGTCGTGCAATTGCACGGTATGCTATAATAACACCGCCTGAGAAAACAGGTTGGGGAGCTTGTGTCTTGGTACCAAAGGCGACGGCGCCCGACCTGCGGACGCGCCGTTGCGGTTGAGCGATAACCCAAGCTCCAGCGGGAACGCTACCGCGCAAGCATCCCCCATTTTCGCTTTCAAGCCGGGCGGGACGATGGCAAAGGGCGCGGCCGGTTTTCAAGGCGCCATATTCTCCGGCCGCATCGGCCTAGCTCCTGCCCCAATGGGCTGGGTGAGAAAGGTTGGTTTATTTGGAAAGGAGAGTCCATATGAAAAAATTATTCCTAAGGCGCCTCTTGGCAGCCCTGCTGTCGGCCCTGATCGCGGCCGGCATGCTGTTGACCGGCGCTGCGGCCGAAGCATCCAGAGGGCCGCTGCAATTCGGGCCCGGAGAGCTGGCGGCCGCAAGCGAGCAGGTTTCGCTGTATACTCCCGAAATTGTGGGTATGAGCCTGGCCCCCGGCGGCAGCGGCTGGTATATGCTGTACGGGCTAAATATGAACTATTTCACCCCCGACGGGGTACCTATTGTCATGAGCGGGGACGAGATCACCTTTGTCGTTCATGCCTATGCCCCCGACGAGCAGCCGACCGACATGTTCCTTCAGCTGGATATATTCAACAACAGCGTCCAGTTCATTGAAAACATCACACCGTCAATCTACGAGGAAGCCGAAGAAAAATATTGCGAGGAATACGATTATTATTACAAAGAGCTTTCTCTCAGCTGGACGGTAGCCGATGATTTTGACCAAAAGGTTTACGAGAATCCCTCTATGGCCTATTGGCAAATGCGCGTGCGTGGCTTTAATACCGTGACGACCAATCTGTATTACCTGGCCATTTTGATCAACGGGCAGGTTTATTATGAGTGCGACGGCGACCTCATTTATCACAGTTTGCATGAAAACGGGAATTGGGTTAGCGCGGTCGAAGCCCCCGCATCTGCTGAGCCCATCGCGGTCAGGGCCGGCAAGGCCGAAAATCCGGACGGATACAGCAACCTGATTTTGGATAACCTGGGGGGAGAATTGGCTGCCGGGAATTACAACGCCACCATTACCTTCTCCAACCGCAGCTCAGACACCACACCCTTTGAGCCGGACGATGAAGAGGTCACCAATACGTTCGACGATAAGCTGTTGAGCGTCTCCCTCAGCGGAGCCGGCGACCCCATCGCAGTGGATTATACCAAAAGGGATCTTCTAACCAATCTCAACATCGCGAGCTGTACCGCTTTTGATTCCATCACCATCCCCTTCACCCTGGAGGCCGACGGCAGGGTCGAGCTGGACGTTACCCACTACGGCGTCTATGACCTGCTGATTTCCGATCTCACCATAGAGCGGGCGTTGACTCCGGAGGAGAGGGACGCCGCCGCGGTCAACGAGGCGATTGCCGCCATCGGCACGGTGACCGAAGAAAACTATGAGGCCGCCGGCCCCCTGATTGAAGCGGCGGAAGAGGCATATGCCGATTTTGTATCCGACTACGGGCAGGAAAAGGCCGATCGCATGATTACCGGGGTGGAAAGCATGAAAGCCGCCCGCGCGGAATATGAACGTATTGCGGCCACAAAACCGCAAGCCGCCGTCCAGGCCGCCATCGACGCGATCGACGCCATCGGCTCCCCCGACAGCATCGACGAGAGCAACTACAAGTCGGTGAGAAAACAGGTGATCATTGCCGGGCGGATGGTACAAAATCTGGTTGACACATTCGGGGAAGAAATTCTCTCCAGCGTGAGCAACTATTCAAACATTCAGGCCGCACAGGACAAGATTTCCGCCATCCTGGCCGAGGAATCCAAGCCAGCGTACATCCTTGGCCGGGTCAACGACGACGACAAGATCGACGCCGCCGACGCCTTAATGATCCTGCAGCACAGCGTCTATCTGATTACCTTGACCGATTCAAGCTTTTCGGCCGCCGATGTGGACGCAAGCGGCGCCGTCGATGCATCGGACGCGTTGTATATCCTGCAATATTCGGTCGAATTGCTCGAACAGTTCCCGGCCGATCAGGCGGATTCCGATTCCGACGTCCTGGAACCCGATCCCGGCCCGCAAATGGAGGTAGATTTACAAAATATGATACGCGTAACCGACAGCCCTTATAACGCAAAAGGCGACGGCGTCACCAACGACCGCGCCGCCATCCAGGCCGCCATCGACGACACGTCGGCCGCCGGCGGGGGAACGGTCGCCCTCACCGCCGGAAAAACCTTTGTGACCGCCAACCTTTATATGAGAAGCAACGTCGTGCTCTACTTTGAAGACGGTGCGAAACTCAAACAAACCAAAGACGATACCACGTTTGTGCAATCCATGCCAGATGGAAGCTATGAGCCGTTTGAGGTCGTGTATGGCCATATCATCTATCCGGAACGGGAGTGGGACGTCGGCTCCTACTACAACTACCCCTTCCTCTACGCCAGCGAAGGCACCAAAAACATCACCATCACCGGCAACGGCACCATTGAATTATCCCGCGGCCGGTTGAACGGCAGCGGAACTGGCTGTGAGGATACCATTCATATGATTGCCATCGGCCTGCATAAGGTGGATGGGTTTGAGCTCTCGGGCCTGACGATTCAGAACTATAACGCTTACGCGACCATGGCTGTCCACTGCTCGAACGGGCTCTATAAAAATCTTACCATTAAAGACGCCACCGACTCGGCCGGCGACGGCATTTCCATGGCCAATTGCCAAAACGTCCGTGTTACCGAATGCAATCTCACCACCAGCGACGACGGCATTTACATTTGCAGTACCTATGGCGACCCCCGCGCCGGTATCTGGTTTGACCCCGGCTCCCTGCAGCCCTCAAAAAATATTGAGGTCGACCACAACCATGGCGAGGTCACCTGGGATGCAACCAAAGCCTTCTGCTTTATCATGTGGGGCTCTCAGGCCCCCGATCCGCGGCAGAGCGAAGTGAGCAACATCTATGTCCACGACAATTATTTCCAAACCATGGGCGCCTGGACGGGCAACTGGAACCTCGAAACGCACAGGTTTGATAGCAACGGTTCGACCAACGCGATGAAGAACATTCGCTTTGAAAACAACGAGATTGGCACCATACAGGATAATTTTTATACCCTTCCCATCAGCGATGTGTACGGCTTTGACTGCATGAGCACCATTCGAAACGGCGATTTCGAAGCGCTTGGCGATGTGTACTGGGTGTCCCGTGCGGGCGGCTCGGCCGGCGCCAGGGATGACGCCGCCGGACAGCAGGGGAACTATTACGGCTACATCGATGATCTGGACAAGGGGGACGCCGCCCTCTATCAGGGGATCAATTTTACCGCCGACAAAACGTATGAAGTGAATGCCAGAGTGCAGTCCTCGGGGGATACCGTCCGGCTGTTTGTGCGGGATCAAGTTACCCAGGAGCTGATTGCCAGTCAGGAATTCAACAACACCGAGTGGGAGAATATCACCTTCTCCTTCCGCGTACCCGAGACCGGCAACTACCATATCGGTGTGGAACGCGGCGACGCCACCAAGGGCTGGGCGAAAATCGACTCGCTCAGTGTCACCGAGGTTTGGGCTACTCCTTGACCTCATGCCCCATCGGTTTCCTTCTTTCTACAGCGAAGCCAAACGAGTTTTCCCATGGAAGCAACGGAATGGGAGAAAGGAATCATATGCCCTTTGCCCCCCGTTTCCGCGACCTACCGATCACCCTCCTACCATAGAGAGAAACCGAATCCAAAAGGTTTCCTCCCACACGCTCAAGCCACCGGCTAAGCCGGTGGCTTGAGTCGCCCTCAATATGGTCCATGACCAGCATGCATCTCAAGACGCACTGCATTTTCTTTCTCTGCCTCCCCCGCCCCGCAGCCCGCAAAGGGGCGACTGCTGCTCGAACGACGGCTTTTTATCGCGGCCCACTCGTGGCTGACCCTTTGCTTGTTGCTTGTAGCGAAAGCGTCTTACGGCGTACCTCGACCGGCGGAGCCGGTGATTTCACTGCTCAATGAAACACGGTCGGTACCTGAAAAGGTACCGACCGTGTTTTTTGCTGCCCGTTGCTGGCTCGCAAAAGCCTGGCTGATCCCTGCCGTCACGCCGATGCTTGCCATATTATCCGCTGCGCTGAGGTTAAAAAATTGTTCCCTCTGCTATTTTTTGTATTTCACGGGGCAAAATAAAAGACAAACTTAGATTGCCCGTTGTTACATTTTACTTTCTCAACCCGCCTGATTTAGCTTAGGCTGGGCGGTACGGATGGGAAAATCGGGCATGGCAACCCGACACAAGGGCAGAGGGAGGATGCTATGATACATTCAGCACAGGGCGTTGCGCTCGCCAACACGGGACGGCGGCTGGCCGATCAGGTGAGGAGCGACCGCCGTTTGCTGCGTAAGGCCTACCGCAGGGTGGTCGAAGGGGAACGCCGCGGGGCGGAGGAATGGCTGCGGGACAACTACTATCTGCTCGAGCGCTCGGCCGCTTCGGCGCAGCGCGATTTAAAGCGTTCGCCCGCCCTTCCCTCGCGCGAGGGCAAACCGGTGATGTATGCGCTTTGCGAGAGGGCGGTAAAGGCTTTTGCCGGCAAGCAGCGCCTGGAAGAGACCCTGCATACGGTTTTGGACGAGGCGGGGGGAAGCTTTTCCTCCCGCGAGCTGGAGCTGTGCGGGCTTTTTTTGCAGACCGCCCTCATCCACTCGGCCGCCGCCAACCTCAAGGGGGAGGGCAGCGCGTTTGGACGAGCGGTGGAAGGGGTACGCGAGGTCTCCTCCCTTGACGTCGATGCGCTGATTGACCGCTATTGCCCCATGGAGCAGATCCTGGCCGGCGACCCTGCCGGCGTTTACGAGCGCATGGACGAAAGCACGCGGGCCCTTTACCGGCGCACCTGCGCGCGCCGTGCGCTGGGGGAGGGGATTTCGGAGGCCGAGTTCGCCCGCCGTGCGATTGCCCGCTCGCAGGGGGAAACCGATCCTCGCCGCCGGCATGTGGGCTACTATATCCTCGAAACCGATCCCCGAAAAATGCGGCTGCGCCGGCGCGGCCGTCTACTGCTTTGGCTGCGTGGGTTGCTTCCCCTGGCCGCTTGCGTGGCGCTGTCGGCCGCTTTGGGGGTATGGTGGCTCTTTCCGCTGCTCTACCTGCCGGTGTTCGGCCTTTTGCGCCCTGTGATGGAATGGCTGTCGGTACAGGGTGTTCCAACCTCCATGCTGCCGCGCATGGATTTGTCCGGCCGTGTGCCTGACAGCGCTTCTACTCTGGTGACTGTTTCCTGCCTGGTGCCCAAGCCGGACGGGGCGGACGAGCTGTGCGAGCATTTGGAGGCCCTCTGGCGGGGCTGTGGGGTGGGGAATATCCGCTTTGGGCTTTTAGCCGACCTCAAACAGGCCGAGCTGCCCCGCCGCCCGGAGGACGCCCCCGCCATCGAAGCGCTGGCGCGGGGGATCGAGCGGCTCAACCGCAAGCACGGGGATCATTTTTACCTCTTTGTCCGCCCGCGTGTGATGGTCGCGACCCAGAACGCCTATGCCGGGTGGGAGCGAAAGCGCGGGGCCATTTCCCAGCTCGTCGGCTATATCAAGGGGGAACCGGTCGACTTTTTGCGGGTGGTGGGGGATTCAAGGTTCCTGCCCCGGGTGAAGTATGTCATCGCCCTCGACGCCGACACCAAGCTGCAAATGGACGCTGCCGCCGAGCTGGTCGCCATCGCCGAGCATCCGCTCAACCGCCCGGTGGTCGACCGCGGGCGGGGCGTGGTGACGGCCGGCTACGGCATCGTCGCCCCCCGCATCGAAACCGACATCCGCTCGGCCGGGCGCACGGTTTTTTCTCGCATCATGACCGGTGTGGGAGGGGTCTCGGCCTACGATACGGTGTCGGGGAATTTTTATGCCGACTGCTTTGGCCGCGGGATTTTTGCCGGCAAGGGGCTCATTGACGTCGAAGCCTTTGCCGAATGTATGCCAGGGGCGCTCCCCCGCGAGCGGGTGCTCAGCCACGACGTCATCGAGGGGGGCTTTTTGCGCTGCGCCTTTGCCTCCGACGTGGCGGCGACCGACGGCTGCCCGGCCGCCGCCGATGCATGGAACCTTCGCCAGCATCGATGGATCCGGGGGGATGTGCAGAATACCCTGTGGCTATTTGGCCGCGTCCCCGACGAAAAGGGGGTGCGCCGCAACCCCTTTGACGCGCTGACCCGCTTTTTTCTGCTGGACAACCTGGTGCGGGCGCTGACCGAACTTACCATTCCGCTGTTGATTGTTGCCGCGCTGTTTTTGCCCCGGGCCGCCTGGGCGCTGGTGCTGCTTTGCATGGCCTCGAGCGCGGCCTCCGGACTCTTTGCGGCGGTCAGCTCGCTGCTGCGCGGCGGGGTGTCGATGCTCTCCCGCCGGTATTATTCCCATGTGCTCCCCGACGCCGCGTCGGCGCTGGCCAGGGCGGGGCTTTCGATTGTGATGTCGGTGCAATCGGGGCTGGTTGCCGGCGACGCCATGGTCCGCGGGCTTTGGCGGCAGCTGGTCTCCCGGCGCAACCTGCTCGAATGGGTGACGGCGGCCGAGGCCGACCGGCGGCACAAATCCACCTTTTTGGGGGCGCTGCGCCGTGGGTGGCAGAGCGTGGCCGCTGGCGCGGCGCTGGCCGTCTTTTTCGGCGGATGGCTGCGCCTGTTTGGCCTGATCATTATGTTTAGCCCCCTCCTGCTCTGGTTGACCAGCCGCCCCCTGCGCGATAACCGCATCGACCTCAGCGAGGCCGAGAGGGACGAGCTGCGCTCTTACGCCGCGGCCATGTGGCGGTATTACGACCGGACCTGCCGCGCGGGCGACCACTATCTTCCGCCCGACAATGTGCAGGAGTCGCCGGTGCATTCGGTCGCCCACCGCACTTCCCCGACCAACATCGGCCTGTATATGCTCTGCGTGTTGTGCGCAAGGGATTTGGGATTGATCGACAGCGAAAGCATGTGCGAGAGGCTGTCCCATACGATGGACACGGTGGAAAAGCTCCAAAAATGGGAGGGCAACCTGCTCAACTGGTACGACACCAAGACCCTGCGCCCCTTGCCTCCGCGCTTTTGCTCGGCGGTCGACTCGGGCAACTTTGTCTGCTGCCTCGTCGCCCTGCGGGAGGGCCTGCTGGAATATGCCCATGAGCAGCCCTCGCTGGCCCCCTTGTGCGGGCGAATCCAGGCGGTCGTCGACCAAACCAACCTTGCGGCGATGTACAATCCCAAAAAGCGGCTGTTTCACATCGGCTATGATCTTGAAACAGGAAAGCTCTCCTCTTCCTACTACGACCTGCTCATGAGCGAAGCCCGCATGATGAGCTATTTCGCCGTAGCCAGGCGGCAGGTGCCCAAAAAGCACTGGGGGGCGCTGGGGCGCACCCTCGCGGTGGAGGGGCGGTATGCCGGCGCGGTCTCCTGGACCGGCACCATGTTCGAGTATTATATGCCCCACCTCCTGCTGCCGGCTTACGAGGGCTCCCTGCTGTACGAATCGCTCGGCTTCTGCCTGTACTGCCAGCGCAAAAAGGCTTCCGAACGGGGGCTGCCCTGGGGCTGTTCCGAAAGCGCCTATTACGCCTTTGATCCCCAATTTCAATATCAGTATAAAGCCCATGGCATCCAGCGCCTGGGACTTAAACGCATGCAGGGTAAGGAGTATGTCCTCTCACCCTATTCCTCTTTTTTGGCCCTGACGATGGCTCCTCAGCTTGCGCTGCGCAACCTGCGCCGGATCAAAAAGCTGGGGGCGACGGGCGAATTCGGATTTTACGAGGCGGTCGATTTTACCGCCAAACGGTGCGGCGGCGCGCCCTATGCCGTTGTGCGCAGCTATATGGCGCACCATGTGGGCATGAGCCTGTGCGCGGTGGAAAACGCGTTGACCGGCAATGTGCTGCAGCAGCGCTTTTTGCGGGGGGAGATGGCGGCGGCTGAGGAACTGCTCAAAGAATCGCCCCCCACCGGCGCGGCGGTGTTTGAGGACGTGGTTCGCCGCGACGCCCCCGAAAAACCGGGGCGCGCTACCAACCAGATTGAGGAATACGACGATATCCATCCGCGCACCCCCCGCATGCATCTGCTGTCCGCGGCGGGGTATACCCTGCTGCTGTCGGATAACGGTTCGAGCGTTTCGATCTGCCAGGGGGTGGATATTACCCGGCGCAGCGGCGACGTACTGCGCCGTCCCCAGGGGGTCTATGCTATCGTAGAGGGGGCGGGGGTGCGCTTTTCCCTCACCCGCGCGCCGGATTATCGCGAATCGGCCTCCCATCGGGTGGAATTTGCACCCTCCTACGCCGCCTTTTACGCCCGGCGCGGGGTTCTCGAGGGAGGAATGTCGGCGTCGCTGCATCCGAGCATCCCCTGTGAGCGCAGAACCATTCAGATCCGCAACCATTCGACCAAAAGGGTACAGGCTCAGGTAATGCTCTATTTTGAGCCCTGCCTTGCCCGCAGCGATGCGGCGGCAGCCCACCCGGCCTTTTCGGGAATGTTTCTTGAGAAGCGGTACGACGCCTCCCTTCACGTGCTGACCTTTACCCGCCGCCTGCGCGAGGGGGAATCGCCGGTGAGCATCGCCGTGGGCTTTGCCGACGGCAGGGCGTTTGAATACGACTGCTCCAGAGAACGCGTGCTGCACCGCCCGGAGGGGATTGCCGGACTGGCCTGTGCCGCCGGCCAGCAGCTGATTCCCGAGGGCGGGCTGCCCGACCTGTGCGCGGCCATGCGCCTGTCGATGGACATCGCGCCCCGCTCCCAGCGGTCGGCTACCCTTCTCATCAGCGCGGCGGTCAGCCCCGAACAGGCGGTCAACCAGCTTCTAAGGTGCCGCGGCGATCGTCTGGAACCGTCGCAGGGGGGGCTTTCCCCTCTTTACGACAAGGGGCTCGAGAGCCGGCTGGCCAGCGCGCTGCTGCCCGAGATCAGCGGAGCCGCCCGCGACTCCAAACAGCGGCTTGCCGCAGCGCGGGAAAACCGTTTGGGAATCCCTGCGCTGTGGTCGCTTGGTATTTCGGGCGACCTGCCCATTGCGGTGGTCGAGCTGCACGGCGCGGGGGAACTGCATATAGCCGACAACTATCTGGGCGTGCTGCTGCGTCTGCGGCGGTGCTCGCTGCTGTTTGACCTGGTCTTTCTCTACCGCGAAGGGGGAGAGTACGACAAACCGGTGCGCGGCGGGGTGGAACAGTACGTTATTAACCGCGGGGCGGAGGATCTGGTAGGCCGGCCGGGCGGGGTGCATTTCGTTGACGCCGCCCGCGCCGGAGACGCGGAGGTGACCTGCCTGCTGGCGGCGGCGTCCTATCTCGCCCCACGCACGGTTACTCGCATCGCCATGCCCCTGCCCGATTATCGTCCCGCCGCTCTGCTTCCGGTTTCGCCGCCTTCTTCGTCCATTCAAGGAGATGCGGTTGTGGGCGGGGTGTTTACCGAGGATGCCTTTACGGTTACCGGCCGTTCCAGTCTGCCGTGGTGCCATATCCTGTCCAACCCCTCGTTTGGCACCATGGTATCCGACTGCGCGCTGGGCTTTACCTTTGCCGGAAACGCAAGGGAAAACAAGCTCACTCCCTGGTACAACGACACGAGAAGCGACAATCGGGGCGAGCTGCTTTTGCTGCGCATCGGCTCCAATATCTACGACCTGTGCAACGGCGCGCGGGCCACTTTCGCGCCGGGCAGCGCGGTGTACGAAAGCGAGGCCGGGCCGGTCAGCGCGAGGCTTGAGGTGCGCATCCTGCCCGACGGCGGCGCAAAGCTTCTCACCCTCGAATTAATCCAGCAGTCAGAGGAGGAATGCCATGTGGAAATCGCCTATTATACCGAGCCGGTGCTGGGGGTTGACCGGCGCGGCGCGCCCCGGCTGCAGTCGCGGTGGGAGGATGGGAGGCTGTTTGTGCGCAATCCCTTCCAAAGCCACTTCCCCGGCGCCATGATGCTGGCTTCCGACGCCGAGGGGGCGCGATGCTGCTGCGACCGGGCCGCCTTTTTGAGCGGGCGGTGGGACGAGCACACCTTAATGCCCCTGCCCGACCCCTGCGGCTCGGTGATCGTCGCGCGCAAGCTGCCGCCCCGCCGCCGGGAAAAGGTGCAGTTTGTGCTTGCCTTCGGCCAGGACGAAGCGTCGGCGCGCGCCGACGGGGACCGCGCGCTGCGGCAAAAGCCAGCCGGTATGAAAAACCAGAATTCCATCCGCGTTTTCACCCCCGACGCCGCGATCAACCACATGGTCAATACCTGGCTGCCCGAGCAGTTCCAGAATGCCCGCCTGCGGGCCCGCACCGGCTTTTATCAGTGCTCGGGCGCCTGGGGATTCCGCGACCAGCTACAGGATAGCTGCGCCGAGCTGCTGCTCAATCCCGCCAACACCCGCGCGCATCTGCTGCGCTGCGCCTCCCGCCAGTTTGAGGAGGGGGACGTGCTTCACTGGTGGCATGAGCTGGAGCATGGTCCGGCCGGCGTGCGCACCCGTTGCAGCGACGACCTGCTCTGGCTTCCCTACGCTGTGTATGAATACGTCGAGACAACGGGAGATACCGGCGTATTGGAGGAGCAAATCCCCTTTTTGGCGGCCGACGAGCTGGGGGAGGATGAGCAGGAGCGATATTTCACCCCCGCCGTCTCTCCCACGTCGGCAAGCCTGATGGAACACTGCCTCAGAGCGGTGCGCCGGGTTTCCTATGGCGCGCACGGTTTGCCGCTGATGGGCAGCTGCGACTGGAACGACGGCATGTCCAACATCGGCCGGGAAGGCCGGGGGGAAAGCGTCTGGCTCGCACAGTTTTTGGCCATTGTGGAGGAACGCATGGCCGCCCTTTGCCTGCGCCGGGGGGATACCGACCAGGCCAGGGAGTTGCTCGACAGCGCCAAAACACTGAAAGAGACGGTCGACCGCGAGGCCTATGACGGCGAGTGGTATCTGCGCGCCTACACCGACAGCGGCGCCCCCCTGGGCAGCCGTCAAAACGAGGAAGGGCGCATCGACCTGCTTCCTCAGGCCTTTGCCGCTTTATCGGGCATGCCGGACAGCCAGCGCGTCGGCCGCGCCCTCGACGTCTGCCTCGAGCAGCTTGTCGACCGCGAGAGGGGGATAATTCGGCTGTTTACCCCGCCCTTTGACCGGTTTGACGCGGGATATATCCGCGCCTATCCCAAGGGACTGCGGGAAAACGGCGGTCAGTACACCCACGGAGCGGTCTGGCTGATGATGGCGCTGTTTCAAGTGGGACGCGCGGACGAGGGGTACGAGCTCGCGCGCATGCTCAATCCCGCCGTGCGGTGTGCCGATCCCGACAAGGCCGCACGGTATGGGCTGGAGCCCTACTCCATGCCGGCCGATATCTATACCCATCCCGGCTTGGAGGGGCGCGGCGGCTGGAGCCTTTATACCGGCTCGGCCGGATGGTATTACCGGGCGCTGCTCGGCTCTTTTCTCGGGCTGCGCTTTCACGCCGACCGCATGTCGGTTGCGCCCTGCCTCCCCCGCGGCTTCCCGGGGTATGCGGCCGAGTTGTGCGTGCAGGGCACCACGGTGCACCTGAACGTGGAGCGCGGCGAGCATCCCGGGCTGACGGTGGACGGTCAGCCGGCGCATGAAATCCCGCTCGATCGGGGGGAGCACACCGCCCATCTGGTGGTTGCTAACCAAGGGTAATTATGGTATAATAGCCGCGAACGGCTATTATACTTTGATTTTGAGCACGGGCCTACGGCCATGTGCATATTATACCATTCGCACTACGTGTTCATGGTATAATAACTATAAATAGCTATGATATTTTAAACACCAGCATGTGGTCATGTGCGGATGATACCGCTCGCGTTGTGTGTTCATGGGATCATAGCCACATACGGCCATGACGCTCTGACTCTAAGCACAAGCTTGCGGCCATGTGCGAATGATACCGCTCACGCTTCACATTCACGCCATCATGGCCAGAAACAGACCTTGCGCTCCCTGGCGGACGCGCTGCTTTCATCCTTTGATTTCTGCACCGGCCTGAGGCCATGTGCAAAGGTTGTCATTCACACGGCGCATTTAGGGTATCTTGGCGCCGCCTGCTTTCTCCTTTGCTCATATATCCATGGCGGCCGCCGCCCAATTTCCAATAAACCAACCATAGGGGGAATCCACTTTGGAATGCAAACCCGTTTTTTGCTCTCTTGGCGAGGGGATGACCGGCGTTTTTTTGCAGACCGACCGGTTTAAGACCCGCCGCATGACCCTTTCTTTCGCTTTGCCTATCACGGCCGAGGGGTCGGCGCGCGCCGCCTTGCTCTCGCGCATGCTGACTTGTTCCAGCGCGGCCTATCCAAGCCGCCTTCTCCTCAGCCGCCGCCTGGCCGATATGTATGGCGCCGGCTTTGACTCCCACTGTATCCGGGTGGGGGATTTTGAGGTGCTCAATTTGTCCTGCTGCGTGCTGGAGGACGCCTTTGCCCTCGAGGGGGAGCCCCTCTCCGAGTGGGCGCGGGAGCTTTTGGTGGGCGCCCTGTTTTCTCCCCATATGCAAAACGGCCTGTTCGATCCGGTCCAGTTTGAGAGCGAAAAGCGCCAGCTCATCGAGGCGGTCGAGGGCCTGATCAACGAAAAACGCACCTATGCGCTCGAGCAGGCGCAGCAGCTTCTATTCCCCGGCGAGCCGGCCGGGGTGCCCGATTCGGGTGGGCTGGAAGCGGTACGGGCCTTGACCAACGAGGCGGTTTCCGCTTTTTGGAAAGAAATGCTGCAAACCGCCCGCGTGCAGATCACCGTAGTCGGCCAGCGCCCGCCGGAGGAGCTGTATGACGCGGTGCGCTCGCAATTGGATCGAATCGGCCGCCGCTATACCCCCTTTGCCCCCACTTTGGTGCGGGGGGCGCAGGGGAAGGTGTCTGAGCAGACCGAGCCGATGGCCATTGCCCAGGGCAAGCTGGTGATGGGCTTTTTGACTGGCGTTGGGCAGGGGGCTTCGCCCGACGATATCGCCGCCATGCGCATGATGACCGACCTGTGGGGGGGCGCCCCCTATTCCCGCCTGTTCACGGTGGTGCGCGAGCAGATGAGCCTTTGCTATTACTGCGCGGCCCGCTACCAGACCGTCAAAGGGGCGATCATGGTCGACAGCGGCATTGAGGTGGAGCATATGGAAAAGGCCCGGGAGGGCATTTTGTCCCAGCTTGAGGTGATGCAGCAGGGCGGCTTTGACGATGCAGCCTTCCAGGCCTCCCGCAAGGGGTTGACCGATTCGGCCCGCGGGGTGAGCGATTCGGCTGCCCGGCTGGAGGGCTGGTACGTCCATCGCATGTTTGACGACACGCCCGACACGCCGGAGGATTTTGTCCGCCGTATCGAGGGGATGACCCGGGAAAGCATTGCCGACGCGGCCCGCAAGGTCGGGCTGGGGGCGGTTTACTTTCTCAAGGGGGAGGGCGCATAGGGCGTCTATCCTGTACTGGCGGTCGGTCATAACGACAGCAGCCGGGCCGCGTTGCCGGCGTGTCGAGTGCCCGATTGATCCGGGCTGTACTGCCGCCGAAAGAATGTGAACCACGAAATACCACCACGCGACCATTCCGACCGGCGCCGGGCGTTTGAGCCCGCCGGTCTTGACCAGGCCCCGCGCCATAGGGCGGGGAAAAGAAAGGAATGCTCATTCGATGAAAACGGTTACTACTTGTGAATGCCCCTCCCTGGGCGAGCGGGTAATTACCGCCAAACATGCCAGCGGCCTTGAGGTCATGGTGTGTGAGAAACCGGAATTTACCGGCGCCTACGCCATGTTCGGCACCCGCTACGGCTCGGTTGACAACGCTTTCCGCCTCAAAGGCGAGAGCGAGTTTACCCGTGTGCCCGACGGTATCGCCCATTTTCTCGAGCATAAGCTCTTTGAGAGCGAGGATGGGGACGCTTTTGCGCGCTACGCCGAGACGGGGGCGAGCGCCAACGCCTATACCTCCTTTGACCGGACCTGCTATCTTTTTTCCTGCTCGGGCAATTTTGAAGATTCCTTCCGCATCCTGCTCGATTTTGTGCAGTCCCCCTATTTTACCCCCGAGACGGTGCAAAAAGAGCAGGGCATCATCGGGCAGGAGATCAGCATGTACGACGACAGCCCCGACTGGCGGCTGCTGACCCTGCTGTTTGAATCGATGTACGAAAACAACCCCATACGGGTGAACATTGCCGGCACGGCCGAGAGCATCTCCCACATCACGGCCGATCTGCTTTACCGGTGCTACCGCACCTTTTATAATCTCAATAATATGTTTATCGTCGTGGCCGGGAACGTTTCCTCCGACCGGGTGTTTGCACTGTGCGACGAGCTGCTGCGGGATTCGGCTGCCGTCGAGTTTGAGCGCGGCCCATATGAGGAGGCCGATCGGGTCCTGCGGCCCTATACCGAGCAGAGGATGGCGGTCTCCCGCCCGCAATTTGCGCTGGGCTACAAGGAATCCTGTACGAGCGCGCAGCTACCGGTACGGGATAAGATTGTCACCGACCTGATTGTCGATATGATCGCCGGCCAGCACTCCGACCTCTATGAGCGCCTGCTGGGCGAGGGGCTGATCAACCAGCAGTTTTCCGCCGGGCTCTTTGACGGTTACAACTTCCGCCTTGAGCTGTTCAGCGGGGAGAGCGGCGAGCCCGAGCGGGTAGCGCAGCAGATCAAGGAAGAGATTGCCCGTTATCAGGCCAACGGGTTTACCGAGGAGGAATTTCGCCGCGCCAAACGGCTGCATTATGGGCGGTATCTCGCCGGCTTCAACAGCGTCGAGGCGATTGCCGACGCGCTGTGCGAGTGCTGCTGCACCGGCGCGGGGCTCTTTGAGCCGCTGGATGTTTACCGATCCCTGACGGTTGAGGAGCTCAATGAGGCCGTAAAGGGGCTGTTCGCTGAGGAACGCGCCTGCCTTTCGGTCATCCTGCCATTGGGATAAACCGCCGTGCCCTGCCACCGTGAGGTCGGCATGGTGATGATGGGCGCTCGCGCGCTTTTGCAGGGATGCAAGCCGCCAAGGAGACATTGTGCGATCGCCTCGCCGGCGCTCTACAGCCCGGCGGCGCTGTCGTGCGGGCCGCGGCGCACCCTGGCTGAGATTCGTACCGGCGTTGTAGTGCTTGGATCAGAATTCAGTTCCAGTAGGCGTGATACCGGATTGCCCCCGTTGCGTGTGTTTAGCGCTCGAGTTGTCGGAAAAGATTGAAAAACGGCCGGCCGCTTGCCGTAAAAGCGGCCGCCTTACCGTGTTTGCCCCGCTTGGGTTTGATAGATTTGAGCGGCAGCGCACGGAGGCGGAATGGAGAGACATATGGAGAGTTATGAGGTACAGTTTTTTGGACAGGAATTTTTCATTCATAAGGTCGCATTCTCCATTGGTTCTTTTTCGGTCTACTGGTATGGTATTCTGATCGCGGTGGGGTTTTTGGGGGCTCTCATATATGCCTACCGCCGTGCGCCCGATTTTAAAATTCGCCTTGATCCCATGGTCGACGTGGTGCTGGTCGGCGCGATTGGGGCTGTGGTCTGCGCGAGGCTGTATTATGTCGTCATGCAGTGGGATCAATTCTCCAGCGACCTTTCGAAGATCTTTGACCTGCGCGCCGGCGGCCTGGCCATCTACGGCGGGGTGATCGGGGCCTTTTTGTTCGGCGGGCTGATGTGCCGGGTGAAAAAGATCAATGCTTTGGCCATGTTTGACCTGGCCGGGATCGGCTTTTTGTTTGGCCAGGCGGTCGGCCGTTGGGGGAACTTTATCAACCAGGAGGCCTTTGGCACCAACACCACCATGCCCTGGGGCATGTTCAGCGAGGGCACCTATAACGAGCTGCGCGCCTCCCAGTCGGAGCTGGCCGCCATGGGGGTGACGGTGGACCCTTCTCTGCCGGTGCATCCCTGCTTTTTGTATGAATCCATCTGGTGTTTGCTTGGCTTTGTGCTGCTCCATTTTTATTCCAAGCACCGCCGTTTTGACGGCGAGGTTGCACTGGCCTACATAGCCTATTATGGGCTTGGCCGTTTCTTTATCGAGGGGCTGCGCACCGATTCGCTGATGATTGGGCCGGTGCGCGCGTCTCAGCTGCTCGCTTTGCTCTGTTTCGTAGGCGGGGGGATCGCGCTGCTGGTGCTGCGGCGCAAATACCGGCCTCTTACCAAGGCGGAGCGGGCCTATCAGCCCGTTTTTGGGTCTGGCGACCCGCTGGAGGGGGAGGAGGAGCCCTTCCAGCCTGAAGATGAAGATCCGCGCCCGGAGGAGCGGGCCGGCCTGCAGGAATCCGATGCGCTCTTGCAGGAGAGAAAACCATCCAAGGAGGAAATCGATCATGGCAGAGAGAATTGATGGAAAAGCCGTATCCGCCGCCGTGCGCGCGCAGGTGGCAAAGGAAGTAGAGGCCCTAGCGGCCGAAGGGGTAGGGGTCACTCTTGCAGTGGTCATCGTGGGGGACGATCCGGCCTCCAGGGTCTATGTCAACAATAAGAAAAAGGCCTGCGCGGAATGCGGGATCCGTTCGGAGGAGTACGCCCTGCCGGCGGAGACCACGCAGGAAGAATTGATGCGGCTGGTGGGCGAGCTCAACGCCCGGGCCGACGTCAACGGCATTCTGGTGCAGCTTCCCCTGCCCCGCCATCTGGATGAAAAGCAGGTGATCGAGGCCATTGACCCCAAAAAGGACGTCGACGCCTTTCATCCCTCCAACGTCGGGCGTATCATGATCGGGGATTACCACTTCCTGCCCTGTACCCCGGCCGGCGTGATGGAGCTGATTCATTCGACCGGCGTCAAGGTAGAGGGGGCGGATTGCGTGGTCATCGGCCGCAGCAATATCGTTGGCAAGCCCATGGCCATGCTCATGATGCACGAAAACGCCACCGTCACCATCTGCCATTCCCGCACCCGCGACCTGGCGCAGATCTGCCGCCGGGCCGATATCCTCATCGCCGCCGTGGGCAAAGCCGGTTTTGTGACCGCCGATATGGTAAAAGAGGGCGCGGTGGTCATCGACGTCGGAATGAACCGGAACGCCGACGGCAAGCTGTGCGGTGATGTGGATTTTGCCGCCGTCGAGCCAAAGGCATCCTATATCACCCCGGTGCCGGGCGGCGTCGGCCCCATGACCATCGCCATGCTGATGAAAAACACCGTCATGGCCGCCAAAATTCAGCGCGGAAAATAAGGGTGGCGCCAGCCCATGGGGCGGCGGCATGGAGCATTCGCTGCAAAAACGCAAAAAACCTCGCAATAACGCTTGACAGCGACCTATACAGTGTGATAAAATACAATGCGTTATCGAATGCGGGTGTAGTTCAATGGTAGAATTCCAGCCTTCCAAGCTGGCTACGTGGGTTCGATTCCCATCACCCGCTCCACAGCGGGCTTCGATGGGCATATGTTCCCATCCTGCCAGCCTGGATGGGCTCTGCACCCTGCATTCCCGTTCCCTTGACCGCATACTGCGCGGGGGTTCCATGTGCGCCTGTAGCTCAGGTGGATAGAGCAACTGCCTTCTAAGCAGTGGGTCAGGGGTTCGAGTCCCTTCAGGCGCGCCAAAATATGGTGGGTATAGCTTAGTTGGTTAAAGCGCCAGTTTGTGGCACTGGAGACCG
>CBCTCU010000032.1:0-31809 GCA_965145485.1 uncultured Eubacteriales bacterium
GTAATCCTTTTTCGCCTTGTTGATCATGTTTTCAATATTCAACCCACCCGAGGAGACAACGCCCGATATCTGGCTGAGCATGTTGGGGATGTTGCGGTGAATGACGCACAGGCGGCAGTCGGTGTCGCGCGGGGAGGAGACGTTGGGCAGGTTGACCGAATTGGTGATATTGCCGTTTTCCAGATAGTCAATCAATTCCTTGGCGGCCATTTGAGCGCAGTTGTCCTCCGATTCGGGGGTCGACGCGCCCAGATGCGGGATGGCGATCACCCCGTCCACCCCTAGAAGGGCGTCGTCGGCAAAATCGGTGACATAAGCGGCCACTTTTCCACTCTCCAGAGCGGCGATCAGATCGGCGTCGTTGACCAGGTCGCCACGCGCAAAGTTCAAAATCCGCACCCCATCCCGCATGGTGGCGATGGACTCGGCGTTGATCAGCCCGCGCGTTTCGTTGGTCAGCGGGACGTGGACGGTAATGTAATCGCACTCGGCGAAAATATCCTTGATATTGGTGGCGTGATGAATGGCGCGCGAGAGATTCCACGCCGCGTCGACCGACAGATAGGGATCGTAGCCATAAACCTCCATGCCAAGTCCCTTGGCGGCATTGGCCACAAGGATACCAATCGCGCCCAGGCCGATGACGCCCAGCCGTTTGCCGGCGATCTCAGGGCCGGTGAAGGCGCTTTTCCCTTTTTCCACCAGTTTGCCGACCTGATCGCCATTGCCCTTGAGGGTTTTGGCCCATTCGATGCCGGCAATCACTTTACGAGAGGAAATCAAAAGCCCGGCGATGACCAGCTCCTTTACCGCGTTGGCGTTGGCGCCGGGGGTATTGAAAACGACGATGCCGGCCTCGGAGCAACGGTCGACCGGGATGTTGTTGACGCCGGCGCCGGCGCGGGCGATGGCCTTGAGGCTCTCGGGGAAATCCATCTCGTGCATCGCGGCCGAACGTACCATCACAGCGTCGGGATTTTCCATCTCGTCGCCATAGGTATAATATTTACGGTCAAAGCAATCGAGCCCGACGGGGGATATCTTGTTTAGCGTTTTGATTTTCAGCATAGCGCATTGTGTCCTTTCTGGATAGAATGTTTGCCGACTGGGAGGTAATGAGAAAAGAACAGACGGGGGTGTAGCGCTTCCCGCCTGGAAGAGCGCGTGCTTTAAGCGTTGGCTTTTTCAAAATCGCCCATAAACGCGACCAGCTTCTCAACGCCCTCGATGGGCATGGCGTTATAAATCGACGCGCGCATGCCGCCAACCGAACGGTGCCCCTTCAGGTTGACAAACCCGGCAGCCGTCGCCTCCTTGACGAACTTTGCATCCAGCTCCTCGTTGCCGGTGACAAAGGGAACGTTCATCAGCGAGCGGTCCTTCGGCACGACCGTGCCGCGGAAGAGCTTGCTTTGATCGAGGAAGTCGTACAATACGGCCGCCTTTTTCTCGTTCATCTCACGGCATTTTTCCAACCCGCCGATGTCGTTTTTAATCCACTCGAGCACCAGCTTGCACATATAGATGTTATAGGTGGGCGGGGTGTTGTACATCGAGCCGTTGTCGGCGTGAATCTGGTAGTTGAACATCGTCGGCGTGATGTCGCGGGCGTGGCCGATGAGATCCTCGCGGATGATTACGATGGTCAGCCCGGCCGGGGCGACGTTTTTCTGAGCGCCGGCATAGAGCAGGCCAAACCGGCTTACGTCGATCGGCTCGGAAAGAATGCAGGACGAAATATCCGCCACCAGAGGAACCTCGCCAGTGTCGGGCAGATCATGGAATTTGGTGCCGTAAATGGTGTTGTTCAAGCAAATATGGAAATAATCGGCGTCCTTGGTGAAGGTGGCCGGATCGAGATCGGGAATGTAGGAAAAGGTCTTATCCTTGGATGAGGCGACGACGTTGGCCTCCCCATACCGGCTGGCCTCCTGATAGGCCTTGTTGGCCCACTGGCCGGTAATGACAAAGTCCGCCTTGCCGCTGCCGTTCATCAGATTGAGGGGGATCATGGCAAACTGGGACGAGGCGCCGCCCTGCAGGAACAGCACCTTATAATTCTCGGGAATCCCCATGATTTCACGCATCAGGGCCTCGGTGCGGTCGATGATTGCCTGATAGGTCTTGGAGCGGTGGGACATTTCCATCACCGACTGGCCGGAGCCCTCGTAATCGAGCATTTCATCGGCGGCCTTTTTCAGCACGCTTTCCGGCAGCATGGAGGGGCCGGCGGAAAAATTGTAAACTCTGGACATTGCAGTTTCCTCCTGTATGATTTTGGGGTAATATGCTACCATTATATCGTTTTGTTCTGGTTTGTCAATGACATTGATAAAAAGATAACAATAAAATTTAATTAAAATGATTTATAAGAATAAATATTGTTAAAAAATTAACTTATTCACAGAAAGTTTTTTCTTTTTCCCCTTGAATTAACACCCTAAATCATGTATATTATAAGAAATGGAGGTGGTTCTCGATGTTTGATAAGACCCAGACCTTTTCCATCAGCGGCGATCACGACAGTGAAATGCACCAGATTCTGCTGACGGTCTACAACGCGTTGCAGGAAAAGGGGTATAACCCGATTTATCAACTGGTGGGGTACATTCTCTCCGAGGACCCGACCTATATCACGACACATAACAACGCACGCAGCTTAATCCGGCGGATCGACCGCGACGAGCTGTTGCAGGCGCTGGTGAAAAAATACTTAAATGTTTAGGAGATTGTGGGTATGGAGCAACAGCCTTTTTTAATGTATAAGGGCAAGCCGCTGGTTCGCTGCGGCGACACGTTGTATTACGGAAACATGGCTGACAAATACGTGGTGATGCTTCGGGTGCTCAGCACGCGCAAGCAGGGCGATATGGAGCTTGCGGATAAGGTATCGATCCAGCTGATGTATACCGACGCCGATGTGCGGGTGCGCGACCGCGTCGTGAAATCCAGTGAGAAACAAGGGCTGTACAACGCCATGGATATCGGATCGATCTGGCTGGAGCGGGCCCTGGCCGAGTAGTTGGTAACAGGGAGCACGGGGTACGATGGTATCCCGTGCTTTTTGCATGCATGGGATGATGCCAGGGCGTAGCCTGCCCCTTGAGGCGCGCTGCGAGGCTCTCCGGCTGGATGATGTCCTCTGGGCGTGATGCCGGTAGCGGAGCTTGATGTGCTGCCGCCCGAGTGATGAACCGAGCTCAGGGCGGCTGCCCGCCCGTGTTTGTAGTGGCGGATTCTCAGGTTATCGGCGCGGTTAAAGCGCGTACGATGCGGCGGGTGCAGCGATGCCTTTCTTGCAATAGCCTTGGCGTCCGGCCGCTGGCGGGTGTGTACATCACGCTTTTGGCGCGATGTAAGCGACATCCGTGGCTTATGTCCGGCGCCGCTGTCATCTGTAGGACAAGCATAGGATACCATCGCCTTTCGCCGAGCGCAATGTGGATTGCGTTCGCGCCCCTCAAACTGATTTTTGCATATGAGGCGCGCGGCAACGGGATGGCTTCTATGACGCGGCATGGTACGCCGCTATTTATCGGAAAGGGAGAGTGAAGGTATATGGATTGCCTGGAATGGCTGGGACGGCTTTGCGAAGCGGACGGGCCGGGAGAGGCGGCCGATCTTGTCGCCGGGTATTTTTCGACGATGGCGGAGGTAGAGCAGGATGCCTTTGGCGGCGTGTGCGCCGTCATGCGCGCGGGGGAAGATAAACCGACTTTGCTGCTGGATGCCCACCTCGATACCATTGAGATGATGGTGACGTCGATTGACGGCGACGGCTTTTGCAAGGTCGGCCCCTGCGGGCGTTTGGACGCGCGCGTACTGACGGGGGCGGAGGTCACCGTTTGGGGAGAGATGCCGGCGCACGGGGTGATTTGCAGCATGCCGCCCCACCTGAGCCGGGGGGAAGATTCGCAAGCGGCGCTGGTCAGCGAGCTTTCCATCGACGTCGGCTTTGGGGCGGATGAAGCGCGCAAGCGGATTGCTCCGGGCGATCGCGTCACTCTAGTTCAGCCCCTCCGGGCCATGCGCGGCGGCCTGGTTTGCGGCAAGTCCCTTGATAACCGGGCGGGTGTGGCTGCTTTGATGATAGCGGGAGAGCTTTTGAAGCAGGGGGATACGCCCGCGTGCAATGTGATCTTTTCCCTCAGCGCGCAGGAGGAAACCGGCGGCGCGCCCGCGGCCTCCGCGGCCTTCCGCTTCCGTCCGCAAGAGGCGATCGTGGTGGACGTCAGTTTTGCCAAGGGATATCATACCCCGCCCGAGGCGGAAGCGCGCCTTGGGGGAGGGCCCATGCTGGGAATTGCGCCGAGTCTTTCCCGCGCCATGCTCCAGAGGTTGCGCGAGGCTGCCGGCCACGCCGGAATTGCGGTGCAGACCGAGGTCATGTCCGACCGCACCGGCACCAATGCCGACCGCATAGTACAGACGGCGGGAGGCATCCCGTGCGGTCTGATATCCATCCCGCTGCGAAACATGCACACTGCGGCAGAGGTGGTCTGCCTGGCGGATATCGAGCAGACCGGCAGGCTGCTGGCCGCATATGCGAAGGGGGGCGTTTGCCATGGCTGATCTGATCACACTGCTGGAGGAGCTTTGCCTGCTGCCCGGCCCCTCGGGCGATGAGGGGGCGGTGCGCGAGTATATCCTGCGGCAAATCGATGGCTACGCCGCGTGGCGTATCGACCCGCTGGGCAACATCATCGCCGAAAAGCGCGGCCGCCGGCGTGCCGGCAAAAAAGTGATGGTCGACGCCCATATGGACGAGGTCGGGCTGATTGTGACTGGAGTTACCGCCGAAGGATTTCTGCGCTTTGACACGCTGGGAGGAATCGATCCCCGTGTGCTGCTGGGGCGCAGGGTCCGCCTGGGGGATACGGTTGGCGTGATTGGATGCGTGCCGGTTCATCTGTTACCTACAGGCCAGCGCCAGACGATGCCGGCCATCCACGATATGGCCATTGATATCGGAGCGGCCGACCGGGAGGAGGCGTTGTCGATAGTTTCGCTGGGGGATACGGCGGTGTTTGACAGCGGGTTTGTCCGTTTCGGGGATGGTATGATCCAGGCCAAAGCGATCGACGACCGGGCGGGCTGCGCGATCCTGATATCCCTCCTTTGCAGCGACGCCCTATACGATTTCACCGCGACCTTTACGGTGCAGGAAGAAAACGGCCTCATTGGCGCTCGCGCGGCGTCTTTTACCGTCGCGCCCGATGCGGCGATCGTTCTGGAATCCACCACGGCCGCCGATCTTCCCGGCGTGCCGGATGAGAGGCGGGTCTGCCGCGTCGGGGAGGGGCCGGTGGTTTCCATGATGGATCTTCGCACCATTTATGACCGCGACCTGTCCAGGCTGGCTCTGGATACCGCCCGGCAGCAGGATATCCCCTGCCAGATCAAGCAGGCGGTAGCAGGCGGCAACAATGCTGGCGCTATCCATGCCTCGAGGGGAGGGGTTCGTACGGTGTCGTTGTCTCTGCCTTGCCGTTACCTGCATTCACCCACCTGCGTCATCGGCGAGGCCGACCTTGTCCATACCGCCCGTCTAGCCGGACGCCTGCTCGAGGTTATGGCGTCGGGCGATAAGGCATGATCGCCCATTGGGATGAGCCGATTTTTCCGGATGGCCCGGCCGACCTCTTTTATGCCCGCATACGCTGCCTTTGGGAGTGTTACCGTGACACCCGTCTGGCCGATTTCTGGATACAGCGGACGCAGGGCATAACGACCGCCTGGCTTTGCCGGATAGAGGGGACGGTGACCGTTTGCGGGGTGCCGCCGGCCGATTGGGATGAGCTGGCGGGTTTTGTTTCGTTTTTAGGGCCGCGTGAGGTGTTTGGCCCGCCGGAAATAGAGCTTTGCGCAAGCACGCTGGCCGCGCAGGGAGTTTTGCTGCGCTGTGCCCGATTGCATCGGCCGCCCGCTGCCTGCCCGGATATGGAGATAGTAAACAATCCCTCGGCCGGGCGCGTGTATGACCTGCTCTCTCAGTGCCGGTCGGATACCCTGGCTTTGCCGGAACGGGACGGCTTTTTATCGGATTATGCGCGGCGTATCCGGCTGGGCGTTGGCCGATCCAGGCTGGTACGGGTGAACGGGGTGGACGTCGCTTCGGCTTTGACCACTGCGGAAGCGCCCGGCCTCGCCGTGCTGGGAGGGATAGCGGTTTTGCCGCAGCAGCGGGAAAGAGGACTGGCTACCGCTTTGCTTGCATCCATGACGCGGGAATTGTTGCAGGAGGGGAGGCAGGTGCTTCTTGCCACCTCCGGCGATCGGCTGACGCGCTTTTACAAGGCGCGGGGATTTGCATTATGCGGCGGCTGGCGGCGGTATCGTTTGGAATAGAAGGGGCGGAAATCCTTCCGGAACCTCGCTCATGGGGCAAGACAGGTAGGGGAGCCGGGGCGCTTGCAGAACCTTTCGCGCCTGTTTTCTCCCGTGGCTTGATGGGATGGAATGTGTGCGCCCATCGTTGGCACATCATTCCCAAGATATGGTTATGTCAAGGCGATTTCGTGTGGTGTCAGCCGCCTGCCTTGCCTGTTTGCGCCAACGGCCGGCATTCCAAGTCCGGCATTCATGATTTTGGCAATACCATCGTTTGGCAAAACGTCTGCTGATTGGACCGGGCGGCTTATCCATAACGATACATCAAACTGGGCGAAGGCCGCTCATGGTGCAGGCGGTCCGTACAGCCGCGAAATAGGAAGGTATGCCGTCCGTGCGGAAATGAAGTTGGTTTCGCTTGCACGCCGCGCTGAGTCTGTACAAGCGTTTTTCTGCAAATTCCATTTGTCTCCGCTGCTTCCCACCCGCCCGGTATCTTATAGCAACATCAAAGAAAGGACTTACCATCCATGAATCCATTTTTTTCAATAGACCCACGGCTGGAAAAGCTCTCGTGCGATGTGCGCCGCGAGCTGCGCGACAGCTTTGACCGTATTGACGGCGTTACCGAGCACAATCAGCAAAAAATGCTGTCGGCTTTCATCCGGCACGGGGTGAGCGAATCCCACCTGATCGCTTCCACCGGCTATGGCTATGGGGACCGAGGGCGGGAAACCCTCGACGCCATCATGGCGGATGTCATGGGGGCTCAGGACGCGCTGATCCGCCATAACTTTGTCTCGGGCACGCATGCATTGACGGTGGCGCTGTTTGGGGTGCTGCGTCCAGGCGATACGGTGGTGAGCGTCAGCGGCGCTCCCTACGACACCATCCACGGTGTTTTTGGCATTCGCCCGGCCAGCGGTTCGCTGCAGGAGTTTGGCGTTCAGTACCGGCAGGTTGACCTGACAGGGGAGGGGAGGCTGGATTATGAAGCGATTGAGGCCTTTCTTTGTTCCAATCGGGTAGCGATGGTTTATATGCAGCGTTCGCGGGGCTATGAGGTGCGGCCGTCGCTCCACCTTGACGAGATCGAGCGTGTGGCGCGGCTGGCCAAGCGGCTCCAGCCTGAGGCTGTCGTGATGGTCGACAACTGCTATGGCGAATTTGTCGATACCATCGAACCCCCCAGCGTTGGGGCCGATTTGATCGCCGGATCGCTGATCAAAAACCCAGGCGGGGGGATCGCCCCGACCGGAGGGTATATTGCCGGCCGTAGCGACTTGATCGAGCAATGCTCCTACCGGCTGACCACCCCCGGTACCGGGCGGGAGCTTGGGGCTACGTTGGGCCACAACCGGGAATTGTTTATGGGATTGTTTCATGCCCCTCACGTCGTGGGAGAGGCGCTCAAGACGGCGGTATACGCCGCGGCCCTTTTTGAGAGGCTGGGGTATCCGGTGACGCCGGCAGCCGGTGAGAAGCGCACCGACATTATTCAGACCATCACGTTGGGATCGGCAGAAGCTTTGGTGTCCTTCTGTCGTGGAATGCAAAGCGGAGCCCCGGTCGACTCCTTTGTCCGTCCCGAACCGTCGGAGATGCCGGGCTACGACGACCCGGTCGTGATGGCGGCCGGGGCATTTACGTTGGGTTCTTCGATTGAGCTGTCGGCCGACGGCCCTCTGCGGCCGCCCTATTGCGCCTGGATGCAGGGTGGGGTCAATTTCCACAGCGGCTGCATGGGTGTGTTGCTGGCCGCGCAATCCATGCTATCGGATGGGTCTCTTTCTTTGAAATAACAATACGCTACCAACCCCCGACACCTTGTGGATGTCGGGGGGTTCTTTTGCCACATTCTGTGGTTTACATATATTTATCAACATAAATAATAGTATGGTCTCCATAAAACGATTTACATAACATCGTTCGGAAACAAGAAAAGCAAAAAACAAGTAAAAAAATCCTTGCCAAACCCGAAGAAATAAGGTATATTAATATCTGTTGACAGTAGGAAGGGAGGAATAAAATTGTCCGAAATGAAAATAGGCTTTCTGGGAGCGGGCAATATGGCGACCGCATTATTGAAAGGAATCCTACATTTAGGTGACATAAATAAAAGTAACATCTATATCTATGATCCCTCGCCCGAGAAAAGGGAGCAGTGTGCTACCTATGGCGTCGTCCTTTGCAATGACAATCGGGAGGTCGTTTATAACTCTCGGTATATTTTTCTTTGTGTCAAGCCGCAGGTTTGCAACGAGGTGTTTTCGCAACTGCAAGGCGTCGATTTTTCCGGCAAGGTTTTAGTGAGCATTTGCGCCGGTGTCACCATCGACACCATACGCTCCGGTTTGGGGCAAAGCCTGTCGGTCGTTCGCGCCATGCCCAACACCCCGCTTCTTTTAGGCGAGGGGATGACGGCCCTGGCCTGTCCTCCAGATGTGGACACTGGCGATTTTGATACGATTCGCTCCCTCTTTGATGCTTCGGGAAAAACCGTGGTTGTCAAAGAGAGCGAGTTGTCGGCGGTAACGGCGGTCAGTGGCAGCGGCCCTGCGTATTGCTTCAAGCTGGCGCGGGCGGTAGTGGAGGAGGGGGCGGCGCTTGGCCTGTCCTATGAAACCGCGCTGTCCCTGTTTTGCCAGACGATGCGCGGCAGCGCAGCCATGCTGTTGGAAAGCGGCTATGATCCCACGGGCTTGATTCAAATGGTGACCTCGCCCAAGGGGACGACCCTGGCGGCCAGCGAGGTTTTCGACGCCAATGAGTTCGAGCCGGTTACGCGGCGGGCGGTACGCGCCTGCTTTGACCGTGCGCAGGAATTAGCCGGCCAGTAAGCATATTGACCCCAGTAGAGAGCAACCTTCCTCCTTTCCCCGCCCGTCTTTATCCCAGAGGCTGGTTCCTCCGGGCGCGGGCGCCGGTGAGGGGCAGGATGCCGGCGGGAGCGCGGGCCTGAGCACCCTGTAAACTTTCCCTACCGCTTTGCGGAGAGAGTGGCTTAGACAGCATAGCCTCCAAATGGTGGGCCGCCCTGCGGGTGCCTTATCGATATGAAAACGAGCATAAGGGTATTTCCATTATGCGGAATAGTTTGTCCGCCCGGTGCATAAGCATGAAACAGATCATGCAAAAACAGGGGGAAGGACAATGAAACGCAATGGGTTTGTGATCCACGCTTCCTATGACTTCAAGCGATACATACAGAAAAACAAACGTTTTGTCGCCATGCTGGCCGCACTGGTTGTGGGAATGTGCTTGGGCGCGCTGATTATTCGCTGGCAGGGGACCGGACAGGCCTCCCAGATCGATAGGCTGTTTGCGGGCTATCTTTCGCAGCGAAGTGCGCACAATTTTTTTCAGACCTTACTGTTTTCCTTTCTCTCGGCTTTTTGGTTTGTACTGCTGGCCTTTTTATCGGGGATGTTTGTTTTTGGCGCACCGGTTGCCGTATCCATTGCACTGTTTAAAGGGCTTGGTTATGGATTGTACAGCGGCTACCTGTATGCGGCGCATGGATTGCAAGGGGTTTCTTTTTGCGCCCTGATTCTGGTTCCCAGCGGCCTGATTTCCTCGCTGGCGGTGCTCGTGGCCTGCAAAGAGGCCTGCGCTTTTTCCACCAAGCTGTTTGGCGTCTTTCGCGAGACGCCGATCCGTTGGCAGCCGAGGGAGGAGATGCGCCGGTATGCCTTGCAGTTTGGCCTCGTGCTGGCTTTGGTGTTGGTTTCCGCGCTGGTGGATAGCGTGATGACATTGTTGTTTTTTCATTTTTTCACATTCTAATCATGGAAGGGACGACCGAAATGACCGACTACAAGGTGGAATTCGAGCATTACCTTACCGACAGCAAAAATGCATCGCCCAATACATTGCAGTCCTATCTGCGTGATTTGGGGCAATTTATAAGCTATATGGATGGTAAGGGGATTGAGTCTCCCGATCAGGTCACCCCGGAAATGGTACAAAAATACATCAACGGCCTGCTGGCCCTGGGTCGTTCGCAGGCTACTGTAACGCGGGCGTTGTCGACCATACGCACTTATTATCGCTTTTTGGTGCTTACCCATCGCGCGCCGTCCAATCCGGCGATCGCCTTAAAGACCGAAAAGGTGGTGAAAAAGCTGCCGCAGGTTCTGGTTGCCCGGGAAATCGAATTGCTTCTGGCGCAGCCGGACATCACCGAGCCGAAGGGCTGCCGGGACAAGGCCATGCTCGAGCTGCTTTATGCCACCGGGATTCGGGTTTCGGAGCTGGTGGAGCTCAATTTGGAGGATCTCAATCTCCAGATTGGCGTGCTTTACTGCCGCGGCAGCAAGAACGAACGCATCGTCCCCATTTATCCGGAGGCAATCCGGGTGCTGGGCGACTACCTGACCCGGGTACGCCCCGCCATTGTTGCGCAGGAAAACGAAAAAGCCCTGTTTACAAACATGAACGGCCTGCGGCTGACCCGTCAGGGCTTTTGGAAAATCATCAAGCAGTACACTAAAAAAGCTGGCATCGAGAAGGACATCACGCCGCATACCCTGCGTCATTCCTTTGCCACCCTGCTGCTGGAGAACGGCGCTCAGCTCAAGGTAATCCAGGAGATGATGGGCCATTCGGATATCTCCTCCACCCAGGTGTACGCACAAATTATGAAAGAACGGTTTAAGGATGTTTATACCAACTGCCACCCCAAGGCAAAACGCGCCTGAGTGTTCGGCTTGAGGATCGGGCTGTTTTGAGACAGCATGGAAGAATATCGGATGTCGCCCCGCGCAGAAAGGACAAGGATTGAAATCATATGGCAGGTTTGTTTTCCAATCGATTTACCAAAACAGGGCCTGGCGTGAGCAAAGACGCGCCGCAAAAAAATCGGTTTTTTCATTATTTTGAGCTTCTGGGTCGAAAGTTTGGGGATATTTGTAAGCTGAATGTGGTCTTTTTGCTGTCGGTTATGCCCTTGCTCCTGCTGAGCGTGGTATTGTTTGTGCTGCTGTGGCAGACCAGCTTCTCGATTTTGGACAACCTTTTGATGTCCATTTTGATTATCCTGTCGCCCTGGATGCTTGCCGGCCCAAGCATTGGGGCCGCGACCAAAATTGCTCGTGAGTTTTCCCGGGAAATACCGGTTTTTGTCTGGTCCGATTTTTGGGCGACCTTCCGAAGCGACTGGAAGCAGACCCTGGCCCTCTCTGTTTTGGATTACCTGGCCCTTTGCTGCGTTACAGCCGCCCTGCCTTTTTACTTTTACTCCGATTTTGGTTATCTCAGCTATGTACTGTTTGCCATTTGTTTTGTCATCGCGCTGATCGTGCTGTTTATGCAGAATTATCTTTATGTCATGTCGGTTTCTTTTGATCTGTCCCTGTCCGCGGTGATTAAGAATTCGTTTGTTCTGGCCGCCCTTTGCATCGGCCGCAACCTCATCGCTGCCCTGGTCACGGTGGGATTGGTTGTTTTGTCGTTACTGCTGGTATGGTATGGATTGGTTGTAACCGAATATTTATGGATTTTACTCACGGTTTTGGTAGTAGGCATTCTATTTGGGTTTTACTTCTTCACGATCAATTACCTGACCTTCCCCGCGCTTAAAAAGTATATCATTGACCCCTATTATGAGGAGCATCCACAGGAGACCTCCTCGGCGCTGGAATCGGCCGAGCTGGAGGATGAGGAAAAGCCGGAGTATGTCTATCACAATGGGCGTATGGTACACCGCTCGGTGCTGGAGCAGGAGGTCATCTTTCAGGATGCACCACCGGATTCGAAGCCGGAGGAGGACCACAGCGGCGACCGGAAGTAAATGTGCACCCTGACCGGAATAGGGGAGGGCGATCCGCGTTAGATCGGTGTCCGCGCAATTTTCCAGCATTTTGGGCCTGCTTTTTGGGGTGGCATTTGTTTTGTTATTCACTTCAACTAAAAAACAATCCACGTGGGATAGGATGGGATACCCACGTGGATTGTTTTTGTTTTTCCACATCTTCCAGCCTCGAAAAGGAGAGAGCGCTGTCATATAAAGCTTGGAAAAGCCGTCAAATGGGATGAATCGGCTTGCGCACCGCGAGGGCGAAATTGTCAGCCAGCGATCCTCCCTCCACCCAGTGAAAAAATGAGGCTAACAGACCGATTTCCTGGCCTATGACAGTACCATTTATGTGACGCCCTGGTCCAAAAAGGGGAGGCGTCGTTTTTCATGGGGGACGGCTCCGCATCCTGAGGAGTAAAACAGAGTGGTGACGGTCATGGGGTAGAAAGCCGTCTATTTATTTCCGCGCGCAGTTTACCAAAAGACGCCCAGATGAAAGGACTCGCTTTCGCGCAGGTGCTCTACCATGCGTGCGCATTCCCGGCTCTCCACGGCGCAGTCGTCGAGTTCGCCGCTTTGCGCCAGCGCATGGATTTCCGACGCCTTGGTCGCAATCTCGTCCAGGTCGCCCCGGTAGAGGAACAGCGCCAGCGTCGCGTTGGCCTCCTGCCATTGCTGCACAAGCTGCTGTGCCAGGTCGGCGGCTCGATTCCGGTCGCCCTGCTGTGCGGCCTGCACGATCTGCTCTGTGGTTTCCTCCATCCGGTCGGCCGCCCCGCCGATGGCAAACATGCTCCACAGGCTGACCGCTATGATCAACGCGAGAAGAATCGGTATAAACCAGAGCCGTTTCACCCCCGCACCCCCTAGCGCTCTTTTCGCACGATGATGATATCATCCGTACGGTCGGACACCATAATAAAAACCTCTTTGAGCGATAGATGCTTCCTTTTCAGCGCGCGCTGTACGTCCTCTTCGGTCATTTGAGCGCATTCGAGGGACTTTGGCTGGATCACCCCGTCGTTGACCACCACACAGGGAAGGCCGGAGGATGGGGGAACCGCCCCTACCATCTGGGCGTTGGCAGGGATTTTTTCCGGCTTTAACAGCACGCTGACCTTGCCGTTGGTTTCCACAATGGCATAGTTGACATCCTCCACATAAAACACGTCCTGCTGCCGCAGCGCCTCCATCAGATCATCCACCGTCATACGCAGATCCCGCATGGCCTTCTGGTCGATGTGTCCATCGTGGATGACGATGATGGGCCTGCCCGACAGGATTCGCCGCGCTTTGGAGGATTTGAGGGCGATGGCCGACATGAGCAGCTCGAGCAGAATCAGGGCAAAAATGGCCACCAGCCCATTGGAAACCGGCCGCCCCATGTCCTGTAGCGGAATGGCGGCAAGCTCGGATATGAGAATGGTTACCACCAGCTCGTTGGCCTGCAGCTCCCCGATTTGCCTCTTTCCCATGATGCGCACGCCCAAGATCACGGCGAGATAGAGCACTACGGTGCGCGCTAAGGTTGCAATCATGCCATGCCCTCCTTGCGGGTTTGCTGTCATTATTGTGACGGTTAGCAGGAAAAATATACAACGTTTTGGGAATAAACGGTTGCTCTGCGTCTCACACTACAAGAAAAAGAGGGGGATGACGGGCATGTTTTCATGGTGGAAGCATTCATTTCAGCCGCCCAAGCAACCAGAGGAGCCGCCGGCAGAGCAATCGGCCAAACAGCCCTTCCAGACGTCGTTGGCCGACAATATGGCCACGTTGGATACCGCTTTTGAAGGCAGCAAGGACCTGGTGAAAAAAATCTATCAGGTTGGTGCGCACCGTGTGGCAATAGCATGCATCGACAACCTGTATAATAAGGAGCTGCTGGCGCGCAGTATCATCGGCAGGCTGTTGGACGCCCAAGACCTGCCGCAACTGCCCGACGAACTGGTGGATTATCTGCGCACACAGGTGGCCGAACCCATCGACGTAAGCATCGTATCTGATTGGGACACGGGGCTGTTTATGCTCATGTCGGGCTTTGCGCTGCTGTTTATCGATGGGTCGGCGCGCATTCTCGCTTTTGGCATTCAGGAATTTAAAATACGCGGCGTTTCCGAGCCGGACAACGAGGTCATGGAGCGAGGCTCACGCGAGGGATTTTGCGAGGTGCTGCGCATTAATCTCTCCCTCGTGCGGCGGCGGATCAAAAACCCCATTCTCATGTTTGAGACCATGCGCATCGGCAAGGAGAGCAATACCGAGGTCGCACTGTGCTATCTGCGCGGGCAGGTAGCCGCCCCGGTGCTCGACAAGCTGCGCAAAAAGCTGCAATCCATACGAATGGATGTGGTGCTGGAATCGGGCTATATACAGCCCTTTTTGGAGGACAAACCAAAATCCCTGGTCTCTACCGTCGGGGTGACCGAACGCCCCGATACCCTTTGCGCCAAAATCAGTGAGGGCCGGGTGGGGATTTTAGTCGACGGGACCCCCTTCGCCCTGATTGTTCCCTATCTTTTTTCTGAAAATTTTCAAAGCATGGACGATTACTGTAACCGTCCCTATTTTGCGACCTTTATCCGGTTGCTCAAATTTTTGAGTTTTCTCATTGCGGTGCTCTTCCCCGGTATTTACGTCGCCCTCGGGCAGTTTAATCCCGAGGCCTTTCCCTCGGCCATCCTCTACCGCATTGTCGACGCGCAGTTGACCACCCCTTTTTCCCTGATGGTGGAAGCAATCGTTATTCACGTCATCTTTGAAATCCTACGGGAAGCCGGGCTGCGCCTGCCCCGCCCGGTCGGCCATGCAATCAGCATCGTCGGCGCTTTGGTCATCGGCGAATCGGCCGTTTCAGCCGGGCTGATCGGCTCTCCCATGGTGATGGTGGTGGCCATCACCACGGTGAGCTCTTTTGTCGTGCCGAGCTTGTACAATCCTGCGGCGCTACTGCGCTTTGTCTTTATCCTTGCGGGCGGTTTGACCGGCATTTACGGCGTCATGCTGCTGGCGGCCATGCTGCTCGTTGGGCTGTGCTCCCTTGACTCCTTTGGAATACCCTACATGTCGCCCATTGCTCCGTTTGATAAAAAAGCCATGCGCGATACCTTTTGGCGGGCGTCATGGCGCCGTCTGGCGCGCCATACCGTGTTGATACAGAACATGCGGGGGAGTACGGTCGGGCAGCGAAGGGATCACGGGGAGGACAGGATATGAATACCAAGGTTGGCCTTGCACAGGTTGTGCTGGTTATGCTTATCGGGCGCATCATTGTGATTTTCACCGCCGCTGTTTCCGGCGGCTATACCGAGGCCGAGATGCTGTCGGTTATGCTGGGCCTGCCGTTGATTCTCGCGCTTGGCATCCCGGTCATTCTTTTTTGCCAAAGGCACCGTCAGAGGCTTGGGCTGCTGGAGGGGGCACAGGCGCTGGGCGCGCCGGCAGGCAAAATGGTCTGTGTGGTTTATGCGGCCTATTTCTTCCTCATCGGCGTGATCGGTGTTGGTAAATTCGACTTTTTTTTCGGACATATCATGCCCAGCATGACCTATCACATTTCGGTGGCGATCATTATTCTGGTCCCCACCCTCTACGCCATGTGCAAAGGGCTGGAGGCTATTTTGCGCGCCGGCAGTATCCTGGCTGTTGTCTGTCTGGCCGCGCTGGTACTCACGGTAGGAGCCCTTGTTCCACACATGGAGGTGGCTTATCTTAACTCCCCCTATCTGTCCGACCCGGAAAGGGTGCTGATGGGGGTTATCACTTTTGTGGTGCAAACCCCTGAAATTGCCGCATTTGGCGTTCTAGCCCCCTGTATTCGCGGCTCGGTTCGGCGCGGATACCAGATATTCTGCCTGTTGGCCGCAGGTGCAATCTTTGCTATGGTGACGGTAACCATCGGCGTGTTGGGCAACTACGGCGCCGTGACAAAATTCCCATTTTATACGGCGACCGGCGTATTTCAACTCGGTTCCTTTCAAAACCTGGAGGCGCTACAGGTTGGGGTGTGGACCCTGGGGGGATTTTTAAAGGCGTCGTTCTATCTCTGGCTCTGCCGGTATTGTCTTCAAAGGGCTTTTCCTGTTTTTCAAAAGTTTCTGCCGACCTGTGGGCTGGCTGTTGTAGCCGCGCTTTGCGCGTCGGCCTATGCGGGCAATGAATCTCGCTTCCCCGTCAGCGTGCTTGCCTTAGCGCTCGCCTTGGCCGCAGTCGTCATCCCCGTTATCCTGCTGATATCCAATCGATCCAGGAAGGGGGAAATAACAGCATGAAAAAGGCGGTTGCCCTCGTGCTGGCGGTTCTGCCGGTTCTGGCCCTGTTTGCCGGCTGTACCTCTACGGTCCGGCTGGAGGAACGGCTGATCATCCGCGGTATGGCGGTGGATTTTGACCAGGAATACATCGTCACGGTGCAGTCCTACCGCTCCAAGGAGGAGGGGGGAGAGGAGTTCGACCTTATCGCCGCCCGGGGAGAGAGCGTTTACGAGGCGCTGGGCAGACTGGAGGAGGTTTCGGGCAGGCTTCCCTTTTACTCCGAGCTCGCCATGATCGTGGTAGGGGATGCGGCGGTGCAGCGCGGTTTATATCAGCTGCTCAGCGGGTTTGTCAGGGAAAACGAGATTCGAATGGGGGTTTATGTCTTTTATGCCGAGGGGACGGCGTCCGAGCTGTTAACCGTGGAAGGGAGCTCCACCCCCGGAGAGGAGCTAATTTCGGTGGCAAAGGCGCAGTTGAGCGATCCGATACTCGACGCCAGCCGGCTGTATAATGTGGTCGGACGGATTTATGGCGAGGGGGAGGATGCGCTGCTTCCCGTACTCTATACCAGGGAAGACGAAGGCGGGGCGACTTATATGGCCGATCGTGTGCTTTGTTTTAGTGGCAATACGCCGGCGATTATGCTCGACGCCGACCAAACCGAAACGCTTGGTTGGGCTTTGGGAGGCACTTCTACGCGAAATGTTTTCATCCATGATTCGACTGGGCGCACGGTCTTTTTCCGCCCGGTCAACGCCAAAAACCGTATCCAGTTCTCAGTGGATGAAGAAAGGCTGTCGCTCCGACTTGACCTGAGCCAAAGCCTGGAATTTTTACCCCTGAACCCCGGCGGAATGACCGATCAGGAGCAGGATCGGGTGATGGATGAGGCGCGGCTTGCGCTGGCTAATGAGATGCAGCGGCGGGTCGATGCACTCATTGACCTGGTGCTGGGGCAGTCGGGCAGCGACGTGTTTCTGTTCGGCGTCCACCTGCGCCAGCAGCAGCCCCGCTTTTGGAAGCAACTGGGCGATCAGGCGCCCCGGTCGGTGCTCGATTGCGCGCGAGAGGTGGTAATGAAGCTGCAAATTGGGGAAGGATGACTTGACGCGGCCGCAAGGATAGGATATACTTGACTCAGCCTAGTAGTAAAGGAGAGAGCAGTATGTCTTACGCCGACCCGAATTCCAACCCCAATCCCAACCAGCCCCCCAATCCCGGCCCCTCGCCGCATGTCAGCACGCCTCCCGCGGGGTATGTGCCTGACCCGCGCGATGTGGCCGACAACAAGGTCATCGCCATCCTTGCCAATTTTGGAATCCTGTTTTTCCTTCCCCTGGTCTGCTGCCCCTATTCTCCCTTTGCCCGCTTTTTCAGCAATCGCGGCCTGATCGTTTTGATCCTGGGGGTGGCCAGCGGGATAATCTCGACCATACTTGGCTTCATCCCGGTCATTGGATGGATTATCGGCGGCCTGATTTCCATCGTGATTGGCATTGTGATTCTGGTGGTCCTGATTCTCAGCATCATCGACGCCGCTTCCGGAAAGACCTCGCCGCTGCCCCTGGTGGGGGATATCCAGATTATTAAATAACAGCGGCAAAGCATACCTTTTTGGCGCCCGGGCTATTTGTGCCTGGGCGCTTTTTTTATTGGTACTGCGTTGGAAACTTGCCGCGACACCAATCCAGAGGCAGCGTGAGTATACGGCGATGATCCGATCAATCTCAGCAACGCGCCTCCAATCCCAATAGGATTAAAACGATGCAAAGAAAATGATTGCCTACCACCCATATTTTCACCCCGTCCCACATAGATATGAGGTATCCGGGATTGGCAACAGCCAGGATACCGAAATCTGATAAGGTGGGGTGGTTGTTATTTTTGCCGTGCTGCATTTACAGCCAATCGAAAAATACAGGGGCATGCGCCGGCTACTGTTGGAGTATGGGCTGCTGCGGCCGAAAATTCGCACCGTACAAGCTCCGTTCGGCTCATTTTACGTCATTGAGGCGGTTCCTTCCCGCCGTGGCGTGGTCTGGCGGAGGGTGGCCAGAGCGGCCGGCAGTGAGGCAGGCCGCCTATTGCTCCCTACCGGGGTGCGTCCCCCCTCCGGCTGCGGTATCAAGGGGTACGGCGACGAGGAATTTCGTCGCCGGCTTCTGGTCAACTTTGTGCTTGAGGTTTTACGGGAAGGATCCAAACGCCGCAAACTGGAGATTACTTTGGTCGACATCGCCGGAGCGTGCGCCGGCGTGGCGGTGGAGCTGACCGAGCGGTCGGCCGCGCTGCGGGTGTTGACTCTCCGGCCAAGGCAATACGACGCCTGCTGCGCGCACTGCATTCGAAAATACGGCGTTGCCCCGATGGTGGGAGAGAATCCCGACGTCATGGCTTCCTCCTCCCTCATCGTCGCGCCGTATGGGTTCATGCAGACCTTTTTGCCTCCAGCGGATCGGATGATTTTTGCGCAGGGAAGCGGACGCCTCGGCATGACCGTGCCGCCCGAAGCGGTTGTCTTGCCGAGGAAATATCTGGAGTACATGCCGCCTGGCATATTGCCCAGCGTGTTCGGCGCGGCGCTTTACGACAGCGGCCGTGCGGTGGAACTGGGCTCTCTGCTGCCGGCCTACGTAGAGCAGAGAGGGCGGGAAATTTCCCTGGCTGAGGTGGTAAGGAAACTATTTACTTGA
Organism: uncultured Eubacteriales bacterium; assembly: GCA_965145485.1. GTDB lineage: Bacteria > Bacillota > Clostridia > Oscillospirales > Acutalibacteraceae > CABQCM01. The sequence continues at coordinate 19,077 of CBCTCU010000032.1, forward strand.
CACCGCTGGACTTTTTGCATATAATATTCCCAATTACCCCGATAAAACCGTAGAGAGGATGGAAGATTGGTGGCTAAACCCGTTATTTTGACCGATGAGGGCCTCAAAAAATACGAGGACGAGCTAGAGATGCTCAAAACGGTCAAGCGCAAGGAAATCTCAGAAAAGATCAAGGTTGCGCTGTCCTTCGGCGATCTGTCGGAAAACAGCGAGTACGACGAGGCGAAAAACGACCAGGCCAAGGTAGAAGCCAGGATCGTCGAGCTGGAGGCCATGCTCAAAAACGCCAAGGTCATCGATGAGGAAGAACTGGGCGACGATGTTGTGCATATTGGCTCCAAGGTGCGTGTTTTCGACGTCGAGTTCAACGAGGAGATCGAATACCAGGTGGTCGGCTCGGCTGAGGCCGATCCACGATCGGGCAAAATTTCCGACGAGTCGCCGGTGGGCAAGGCGCTGCTGGGCGCCAAGGTAGGGGATGTCGTCGAGGCGGAAGCCCCGGGCGGCATTGTAAAATTTGAAATCAAAAACATTACCATATAGTGAAAGTTAAGGAGTGTCGAACATGACCGACCAGAGGGACGTCAATGCAACCGTGCAAGAAAACGAGCCATCCCTGAGCGAGGTGCTGCAAATTCGGCGGGATAAGTTGTCTACGCTTCAGCAGGCCGGCCGGGATCCTTTCCAGGAGACCGCCTATCCCGTGGATGCATACGCGAAGGATATCAATGAGAATTTTGACGAGTACGAGGGGAAAACGGTTTCTATCGCCGGTCGGATTCTCTCCAAGCGGGGCATGGGCAAAGCGGGGTTCATCGACGTTCAGGATCACAGCGGGCGGATACAATCCTATGTCCGCAAGGACCATCTGGGCGATGAGGAATACGAGTGGTTTAAAAAGTACGATATCGGCGATATCATTGGGATTCGTGGTGAAGTGTTCCGGACCCAGAAGGGACAGATTTCGGTCAAGGCGGACGAGATCAGGCTGCTGTCCAAATCCCTGTTGCCGTTGCCTGAGAAATGGCACGGCTTAAAGGATACCGACCTGCGTTACCGGCAGCGGTATGTCGACCTGATCGTCAACCCGGAGGTCAAGGATACCTTTGTCAAGCGCTCCAGGATTCTTCGGGAAATTCGCGATTATCTCGACAGCCGGGGATTTGTGGAGGTGGATACGCCCATCCTCACCCCCTTTGAGATTGGCGCGACTGCGCGGCCGTTTTTCACCCATCACAACACGCTGGATATGGACATGGTGTTGCGCATTGAGACCGAGTTGTATTTGAAGCGGCTGATCGTCGGCGGGTTCGACCGGGTTTATGAGGTTGGCCGCATTTTCCGCAACGAGGGGATGGACACCAAGCACAATCCGGAGTTTACCTCCGTGGAGCTGTATCAGGCTTTCACCGACTATCATGGGATGATGGATTTGGTGGAGGAGATGTACCAGCGTCTGGCGATGAATGTCTGCGGCGGTTTGACCATTTCCTATCAGGGCAACCAGATCGATATGGGGCATTGGGAACGCCTGACCATGGTCGAGGCTGTTAAGAAATATTCCGGCGTTGATTATTACGACTGGAAAACGGACGAAGACGCCATTGCCGCCGCGAAAGAGCATAAAATCAAGCTGCCCGAAATCCCTACCCGCGGCGCCATTCTGGCTGAATTCTTTGACGCTTTTGTGGAAGAGCATTTAATCCAGCCGACCTTTATTTACGATTATCCCATTGAAATCAGCCCACTGGCCAAGCGCAAGGCAGAGGATCCTGCCTTTACCGAACGGTTTGAATATTTTATTGGCGCTACCGAATTTGGCAATGCTTTTAGCGAGCTCAACGATCCCTTAGATCAAAAGGAGCGCTTTGAGCGGCAGGTGGCCGAGCGAAAGGCGGCCGATCCGGGATGCAAGGCCCAGGTGGATTACGACTATGTCACTGCCCTGGAATACGGCCTGCCGCCCACCGGCGGTTTGGGCTTTGGGGTTGATCGTTTGGTGATGCTCCTGACCGACTCGGCATCCATCCGCGATGTTCTGCTTTTCCCCACAATGAAACCCTTGAATGGTGTAAAGGACGAAAATGGTGTAAACAAAACCGAGTTCGAAGCCCCAAAAACCGAGCCGGAAAAGATAGATTTCTCCAAAGTAGAGATCGAGCCGTTGTTCAAGGATTTCGTAGATTTTGAGACTTTCTCTAAGTCCGATTTCCGGGCGGTCAAGGTGCTTGCCTGCGAAGCAGTACCGAAGTCCAAGAAGCTACTCAAATTTACGCTGGACGATGGAACAGGCACGGAACGCACGATTTTAAGCGGTATTCATAGCTTTTACGAGCCGGAGGAACTGGTTGGAAAGACCTGTATTGCAATCGTCAACCTGCCGCCAAGACCGATGATGGGCATTGACTCCTGCGGTATGCTGATCAGTGCGGTACACCACGAGGAAGGCGAAGAAAAACTCCATCTTTTGATGGTAGATGACCATATTCCGGCAGGCGCAAAGCTCTACTAAAACGAGATGTACTTCATTTTCCGAAAACCTCGGATTTTACACAAATACACCAATTTTACACCAATCGGTGCTAAAATCGGTGCAGCAACAAAAAAATCGCATAATTTTTAGTTTCACACCGCCCCTGAGAAGTTATAGCTTCTCAGGGGCTTCTGTATTTTCTCATAGTTTTACTCCCCATTATCGCAAACTATACCAATCCTCGCTTCCTCAATATAATGAAGCTAATCACAGAGGAAGGAGGGGATTCGATATGAGTAATCTTTTATCAGAGGTACACCCTGAACTTGTTCTGGAATGGTCGGAGAGGAATTTGCCGCTGACACCGGACAAGATTACATACGGATCAAACAAAATAGTTTGGTGGATAGGAACTTGCGGTCACGAATGGCAGACCAGCGTAAAGGCTCGTTCAAGCGGTGAGAAATGCCCGATCTGTTCAGGAGCAAGAGCCGTGGAAGGTATCAATGATTTAGTAACGCTGAAGCCGGAACTGGCTGCTGAATGGTCGAGTAAGAATAATCCTCTAAAGCCGACAATGGTAACGGTAGGCTCACACAAAAAAGTAATTTGGAAAGGCAAATGCGGTCACGAGTGGACAGCTACGGTTAAGAGTAGGGCGATAAGCGGCACAGGCTGCCCGTATTGCTCTCATAACAAGGTCTTGGAGGGATTTAACGACCTTGCTTCACAACGCCCTCTAATCGCTTCTGAGTGGTCTGAGAGAAATTACCCATTAAAGCCTAATATGGTTACAGTTTTTGCGAATCGAAAGGTATGGTGGAAGTGCAGCAAAGGTCACGAATGGAATACTCTTATTTCCACTCGTTCAGGTGGCAGCCAATGCCCTTATTGCAGTGGGCAAATCCTACTAAAAGGATTTAATGATTTTGCCACAACGCACCCACAGCTTGCACAGGAATGGTCAGACCGAAATCTTCCGCTTACTCCTGATATGATAAATGAGAAATCCCGTAAAAATGTTTGGTGGAAATGCAGAGAGTGCGGGAACGAGTGGCAGTCGGTTGTATATGCTCGGATAAGAGGAACAATATGCCCTGTTTGTGCAGATCGGGCAGTTATGGCAGGATATAATGATTTAGCAACAAGTCCCTGCCGCTTATTTATTGAATGGGCACACGAGAAGCTGCGGCTGTATAAATGCCGAGCGACAGGCTCGTCTGGACATCACAGGACAGCGCTGGGGGCGTCTTGTGGCCGTTGGATATACCACAATAGAACAAACCGGAAAAAAGCAAGCTGTGTGGCTTTGGCAGTGTGACTGCGGAAATACCAAAGAGATTCCTGCTACGCAGGTTAAGCACGGTGGCACGCGAAGCTGTGGTTGCAAGGCTATGGAGCATATCACCGATCTGCGAAAGCAAGACATTACAGGAGAGCGATTTGGCAGACTGACAGCGGTCCGTCCCACTGAGCAACGGGACAACAATGGCAGCGTTATTTGGGAACTGCGATGTGATTGCGGGAATTTGACTTATAAGACAGTAAATGCCCTGAAATCAGGGCGTGTACTCAGCTGCGGCTGTAAATACCGTGAGACCAGGAGCGAAACAGTGAAGCACCGTCGAGATATGGTTGAGGGAACCAATGTCAGCAACATTGTTGTTTCCAAGCACCTTCGTTCAAATAACACTTCCGGACACACCGGTGTTGGCTTGGATAGGAGAACCGGGAAATGGTATGCATATATCAATTTCCAAAAGAAGCATTATAATCTGGGTTTGCATAAGGACAAGAGTGCTGCCATACGTGCTCGCCGTGCAGCTGAAGCAAGGCTTCACGATCCTGTCATACTGGAATACTGGGACAGTCTGACAGAAAAACGAAAGAAAGAATTTCAGGATTATCTGCGTAGCACTAATAAGTAATGCGTATAATGAAAGGTCGTCTGAGCTTAACTGCCCAGGCGACCTCTTTTTTTATTTGTTCTTTTTAGAATTTGTTAGAATCTTATCAGGGAATACCGATGCATTGATCAAATCTGCGGGATCTATGTCCAAGGCGTCTGCAATATTGTAAAAGACCTCAAGGGAGAACGGGCGAACAATACCCGGAGCTTCGATAGCGCTGATATGTGAACGGCTCACATTGGATAACTCTGCAAGCTTCTCTTGAGACATACCACGCATCTTACGAAGCGCAGCTATTGCAATGCCGAGCTGGATGAATCTATCTCTATTCTTAAATTCAACCTCTTTACTCATTTACAGTCACCTACCTTTTTTCTATTATTATACTTTTTTTACTCTTTTAACGCTGTATTTGATATAAAGCACTTGACTAATATTTAGAGCAAAAATATAATTAAATGATACAGTTGCTAAAATAGGTGAGCAAATGTAACTGAGGGAAGAGTCTTGCCAACCGCTATACACACATGCTTAATTTATGGGATGCCTATCCTAAGTAGAACACAGCCGAACAGGAATCATCCCGATGGTTTCTCTAAGAGAAACCATAAAGAGATAGCGAGTTGTAAGATAGCCCATCGGACTGTGTCAGTTCGATGGGCATTTTAGTTTGAAACTTGTTAGGAGTGGATGATGTGAAAGAAAAAACATGCTGCTTTACCGGGCATAGGGAAATTCCTTCAGGACAACGTCGAAGAATCTTCGCAAAGACCGAAGAAGCAATCGAGGGACTTATAAAAAAAGGCTATCTATATTTTGGAGCTGGAGGTGCATTGGGCTTTGATACAATCGCTGCCTTTGCGGTTCTCAAATTGAAGGAACGTTATCCTGATATTCGTCTGATCCTCGTGCTTCCTTGCTTCTCTCAAACGAGAGGATGGTCGCAGGAAGATATAGAGATATACGATGACATCAAACAGAAGGCCGATAAAGTTGTATATACTTCTCAGGAGTACACGAGGGGCTGTATGCATAAACGCCATCGCCATCTGGTTGATAACAGTTCTGCTTGTATTTCTTATCTCACAGAAAACAAGGGCGGAACTTTTTATACAGTGAACTACGCTAAGAGCAAAGGTGTCGAGGTAATAAACATTGCAGAGTAAACAGAAAATAATCGTACTCCTTTCCCCTGTATTTTAGCTTCTTCACCTCGTTGGAAATAAAAAGCGGTAAATGTCTATGGCTGTAAAAGGAGCCTGTAAAAGGAGCGGCTGCTTTCTTTTGGCTTAACATTCGTAAAAATATGTGACATCTCATAAAATCCATTGACTTTTCACGATTTTTGTGCTATACTGTCTTCCATAAACAAGGCGGGAGATGAAGCGTATGGCTGTCCAGTACAACCGGCTGTGGAAATTGCTGATTGATAAAAAGATGAAAAAATCCGCCCTGACAGAGTTGGCAGATGTGTCCTCCTCTACGATAGCAAAGCTGAACCGGGACGAATATGTGAGCCTGGAGGTTTTGGAGCGGATCTGCCGGGCGCTCCGCTGTGACATCGGGGATGTAGTGGAGCTGACGGAAGAATCGGAGAAATAACGGGACGCCTGCAGCGGCTTCTGTGGAAAGGGTGGTACGATGAAAGGGGAACTGAGAAAGCCGGCGTCTGTCAACGCCATTCTGCTGATCGGTATTTTTACTTTTGTCTTTTTAGGGGCGGAATATCTGTTTGTCAATATGATTTCTCTGTCGGTGACGGAAGGGAGAACTGTCATTGCCCAGAACTATGCGCTGGGCGCCAGCGCCGTCGGCTTTTTCTTGTATCCGGCCATGGAACGCTGGGGCGGGAGGCGCTATAAAAGCGCGCTGACCTTTATCCTGGCGCTGGGTGCGATTATCTGTACCTTCATTGTCCAGCAGCATATCTCCTATGCGGCGACCATGACGGCAGGGATGGTGCTCTTCCTGCTGCTGGGCGTTTTCGGCAGCGCCGTCCACTATCTGGCTGCCGTCACCATAGACGGCGACAATGCATTGGCACGGCTGGCGGGGATCGCCTACGCCCTGGGAATTCTGCTCCAGTATGCAAACAACAACCTTGTCAACCTGGAGGTTGCGGAGGCGGCGTTTCTTTCGGTATTCCTGGCGGCTTTGAGCCTGCTGGTCATCCGAACGAGACAGGCCGCCCAAAGCCGCATCGAAATGACGGAGACTGCGGGCGCCTCTTCGGAACCTGCGGAAGACATTTCCCTCACCCGGAAAAAACGGACGGCGGGCATTATGCTGGCGCTGCTGGTAGTGCTGATGGCCTGCGTGTTCAGCACACTGGACAATGCCGTGACTCTCCGTCATGCGAGCGGGACGGATATCGGGCAGTGGCCCCGCCTGCTGCTGGCATTCAGCGGCCTCGCCGCAGGCTTTGTCTTCGATATCCGCAAGCGGAAGTATATGGGGCTTATTATGTACTGCGTGATGATGATGTCGGTTCTGTCCATTGTGGTACTGAACCTGGGCGCTCCGTTCCTGATCGGACTGGTGGTCTTTTACCTGTCCTCGGGCTTTTTCGTTGTCTTCTTTACAGCGAGCTTTATGGAGCTTTCCCGGCATATGCGCCTGCCGTCGCTGTGGGCGGGCATGGGCCGCGCCATGAATAACGTGAGCGCCGCCCTGATCACCAACGGATCGGTGGCGCTGCTGGCCACTGGCAACAGCCTGGCCGCCATTGTCATCGCCCTGGTGCTGTTCGTGGCGGTCAGCGTTGCTATGGCCGTGTATACCGCCCGCATGAACGCCGTCATGGAGCCCAAGGAGCCGCCTGCTTCCCAAAAGTCGGACGAAGAGCGCAGGGAGGCGTTCATCGCAAAATACGGGCTGACCGAACGGGAATGGGATGTATTTTCCCAGATGATTTCTTCGGACAGCAGCGCCCAGGAGATCGCCGACTGCCTGTTCCTGTCCAAGCGGACGGTGGAACGGCATATCTCCGCCCTGTACGAAAAGACGGGCGCAAAATCCCGCATCACTATGTACCTGCTTTACCGTAACGATTAACATACAGGATAAAAGAACACCCTGCTTTCTCTCAGGAGAGGCAGGGTGTTTTTGTGTGCGGTAACGAATTGTCCTGATAAAAAACATCGTTTTCCCCACTTGAAAAATGAAATTTACGCCATTCGGCATCCGGGAAAGGAAAAATCAGGAACGAAAAGTACACCTCAACCCCTATTTGGAACGATTAGAAGTTGTGCATATATAAAGCCTCAAAATAGTTGCTTTGATTTATATAATATGCACAAATGGCGGTTGACCGCCATCGGTTTTTTGAAAAATGGCGGTTCACCGCCACCTGTTTTGATACGATTGGCGGGATTTACGCATAGACAATCCGGCCTCTTTTCACCTAAAATGAGGGCGTAAGAATCCACTTCCCGGCGTCTGCCGCGGTTCCCCAAAAATTCAGGAGGAGAAGAAATGATGGAATACGTTCAAAGAGAACTTCCCTATGTGCGCTCCTTTGTCCTGCGCTCGGTGTACGGCGTGCTGCGGCAGGAAGGGATTACTTTTGGGGAGGAAGAGCCGGGAAGGGTTATTGCCGAATGGAGAGAGGACGGAACAGACGTCTCCCTTTCCATAACGGCGGAGGAAAAAGCGTTTGGAACCGAACTGACGGTTTCGCTGCGCCGCCCCTGCGACGGGATACCGGAGCAGAGAGCGTACCGGCTTCTGCAGGAGATGCTGGACCAGATCGTCCGGCATTTGGAAAATACCCTGATGACGAAAGGGGAGGAAGACGCTTAAAAAACGCCGCTTCAGGGGACAGGAGGTGTGAGAAATGACGGGGATAAAATGGAAGAGAATGCTCGCCGCCTTGTGCTGCGCTTTCATCGCCATATCCGGCGGGTGTGCAAATCCCAGCACTTCTTCGGGCAGTTCTGTTTCCCAGGAATCCGGCATACCGGCGTCGCAGGAAACGTCTGAGACACAGGCTCCATCTCAGATGGCGGAGAGTGCGTACGAACCGTCCGCCCCGTCGTCAAGCGTTCCTGAAAGTCAGAGCAAGCCGCCGGAGAGCGGCAGGCCCTCTGTCGCCTGGAGCAGTATAGACGATATTTTGGCAGGGATGTCTCTGCGCGGTAAGATATGCCAGATGCTGGTTCTCAGCCCGGAACTGCTCACCGGCGTTTCCGGTGTAACAGCGGCCGGAGAAACCACACGGCAGGCGCTTGTTGATATGCCGGTGGGCGGCCTGATATACAGCCGTCCCAACCTGAAAAGCCGGCAGCAGGTATGTAAAATGCTGTCCAACACCCAGAGCTATTCCAAAATACCGCTCATACTGACCTGCGACGAGGAAGGCGGGCGCGTCAACCGGCTGATGAGTACGGTGGGTACGACATATATCGGGCCGATGTTCGGGTATAGGGACCAGGGGGGCGGAAACCGCGAGGCAGAACGCCCACACCATTGCTTCGGATATGCGGGTGCTGGGATTTAACGCCGACCTGGCTCCGGTGGCGGATGTGTGGTCGAATCCGGACAATACGGTCATCGGCGACCGGGCTTACAGCGACGATTTCGCACAGGCGGCTGAATTGATCCCTGAGGCGGTCCGGGGCTTTCACAGCGGCGGCGTGGCAACCACGCTGAAGCACTTCCCAGGCCACGGGGATGCGCTGGCCGATTCCCATGACGGCGCTGTATATGTGTCGAAGCCCCTCGAACAGCTGCGCCGGGAGGAACTGCTGCCCTTTCGGGCGGGGATTGCCTCCGGCAGCGATATGGTGATGATCGGGCATTTGATCCTGACCGAAATCGACGCCGCCCAGCCCGCGCCGTTTTCCTACCGCATCGTCACGGAGCTGCTCAGGGAGGAGCTGGGCTTTCAGGGAGTGGTCATTACCGACGGGCTGCAGATGAAGGCGCTGACCGACTCCTATACCAGCGGGGAAATCGCCCGCCGTGCGGTGTCGGCAGGAGTAGATATCCTGCTTTGCCCGTCAAACCCGCAGGCGGCCGTCTCCGCTTTGGAGGAAGCGGTCGCGTTGGGAGAAATCAGCGAAGAGCGGATCAACCAAAGTGTGCGCCGGATCCTTGCCATGAAGGTGAACCGCGGGGTTTTGAAACTGGAGGGCTGAGAAAGCCCTGCTGTCCGCACACCAGCTTCAGGAGGAAAGAGAATGAACGAACAAACCGATTTGATTCAATATACCAAAAAGCGAAGCCTCTGCAGGCGGCTGCTGCCGCTTCTGCTGGCGATGGGGTTGCTGCTTGTCGGCTGCTCCGGCGGGACGGAGCCTTCGGAGCCGTCTTCCGATACAGGCAGCTCCACAGCGTCCGCCAGCAGCACGCCTGCCGCTTCGGCGCCGGAGCCGGAACCTGAGCCGGAAACGCTGGAGCAGGAGCTTTTGAAAAAGCGGGGCGTCGCCTTTGACCAGTCGGATTACAAAACCTTTACCGGCGCAGAAGGCGTGCTGAGCCTGCAAACCGTCTTTTCGGATCTCAACCCCAAAAAGGCCGGCGGCAATCTGTCCAGCGTCTTCCTGTCCGGCGGAAAAATCTATCAGTACCGCTGCGACGCGACCCTGCCGGGGGGACAGAACTGCCGGGAGGTGGGAACCCTGCCCCTTGCGGAACAGCCCGTCTACCTCCAGGCCAACGATTTCAACGGCGCCGACCTGGAGGTGGTCTACCGGGGCGGCAAACGGTATTCGGTCAAGTCTGCCAGCAACAACGGCCCGTACACTGCGACGGAGAGCAAGTATCTCCATCCTGTCCTGACGCACGCCTGGCGCTACAGCGCAGACGGAAAAACGCTGACCGAGGACGTCGGGCTGCGGGACAGAGCCCAGCGGATTGTGCACGTCGGAGGCAGCTATCTGCTGATCGCAGACGGGAAGCTGGAGGCGGCGGCAGAACGACAGCTCCCCTCCGAGAACTTTGAAGGGATTTATTTTGACGACGATGAGGACGGCTATATTGTTTACGAGGTGGCGGACGAGGCCGTGGGGGACGGAGAAAAAGCGGTTGCCATCTTAAATGGGAACATCCTGGCGACCGATCAGGCGTTTTACCAGATCATGTACGACGATATCTCCGAGAATGATCTGAGCTATGAGGAAAAGACCACTAACGCCGACGGCACCCCCGCCGCCTATCTCCCAAAATTCGGCGGCGGCAACCGCTACCGGCTTGTAAAGCTGGAGCTGCTGAGCCGGTATTACAGCGACGTGCTCACCATCGCCCACGATTATATCATCACGGCGGACTACAAGCTTCTCCCCGCCACGGAGGCGATAGGCGAGGACTATGAATCGGGCTACATCGCATACCCGCCGGATGTGATGGAGAAGCTCCTCGCTCTGGATGGCTATTGAAATTAATAAAAATCGATCAGGAGGCATTCTGCTATGAAAAAGAAAAGCGTATTATCCCTGCTGCTGGCGGCGGCGCTGGCGCTCTCCCTCGCCGGTTGCGCCGGGCAGGGGCAGCCGGGCGGAAAGGAGCCTGTCGTCAACAGCGACGGGACCATCACGAAAGAAGAAAACGACGTAAAAATCACTGAGACAGCGGCCAGGTCCATCGAAACCGAGCTGTATGAAACGGCGGATTTCAGCCTGCAGATCCCCAAGGGCTGGACAGTCACCAGCGGCGGTACGGCCATGTACCATTCCATCCGGGTGCAGGATCCCAGCCAGCCCCTCAACCAGATGTTTGTCCTGCTGAAGGCGGAGGGCCTGCTGCACAGCCAGGAGGGAAAGGACGCCTATGCGTATAACGTCACCATGGGGAACACATGGGCGCAGATGCTTTCCCAGGCGCCGGTGCTGACAACCCCCTCCACCGAAAACTTTTTCAAGCTGTTTTCGGAATACGCGGCGTTTGTAGAGCAGTGGGAGCCGAGCTATGCCGGCTATACCTTCCCCCGGTTTGACGGCTTTGCCGTGACCGACCGCTTTGCCTCGGCCAGCCTCCTGTCCTCGTATGCTCTGGGAGAAGAGACGCTGCGGGCGTCCTTTACCGAAAACGGCAAGGAAGGCGAGGGGATGTTCGCCGCGTCGGTGGTGGACTTCGGAAGCGTTGATATTGCCGCAGGACTGCCGGTAGGATATATCATCCCCCGGGCGGACGGCGGCTACTACATGGCATACAACGTCATGGCGGTCACCGCCGCGAAGGATACCTTCATCGAATGGGAGAGCGTCCTCACCAAATGCCTTGGAACGCTCGCCTATTCTGAGAGTTTCGTAAAAGCCACTGAGCAGGCCGGTGAAGAAAAGGTGGCGATGTCAAAGGAAATCAGCCGCATCACCAACGAGAGGCTGGAAATCATCATGGCGGCCTGGGAGGACCGGAACGTCGAGCAGGACATCACCAGCCAGATGCAGAGCGACGAAACCGGCGGCTACGAGCGCGTGTACGACACGCAGACCGGCGAAATCTACCGGGCGGAGGCCGGATGGTATGAAAGCACCGGCAGTGACCGCTACAAGCCGGTGACTGAAAACAAAATGTATGCAGAGCCCATCAGCGGTTACATCGAATAGGGAAGCGGCGGAAAACCGCAAACAAGGAATACATGACAAGGAGGGAAACGGAATGCGTCAGGTGAAAAGGCTCCTTCCCTATGTCTGGCGGTATGTGCAGATGGCCGTTTACGACGTGCTGGACGCGGAGGGGGCGGAATACCGGAAAGAGGAAAGCGGCGCGGTGGTCGCCCGGCTTTCGGTTTACGGGAACGTCAGCACCTTCAGCCTTTCGACAGAGATACAGGATGTGGGGACCGGACTGACGGTTTCCATGCGTGAACCCTGTCCCGGCCTGTCGGCCCAGGGAGAGGAACGGGCGGTGACCGCCGTAGCCGATAAGGTTGCCCAGTACCTTGAGAACGAGCTGATGATCAACCGCCGCTGTTTCGTGCCGGACCGGCATTATGCCGTATAGGGAACAGCGGCGCAGGCACAGGCGGAAATCGGCCGGATCCGTGCGGAAGCGGAAGCGGCCAAGGCTGCGCAGACTGCTGCACAAACTCCGGCCGCGCCTGACGGTACGGTATGCCCCTCGTGCGGCGCGTCCGCTGCCCCGGGCGTGAAATTCTGTCCGGAATGCGGGGCGCCGCTCTCCCGGCAGAGCGAATAAACAGACAATGAATCTGAATATCTGGAGGGATATCTATGGCAAATGAATCGAGAGTATTCCGGCTGCCCGCCGGTATGAGTACCCAGGTAGTGGCGAACGCCGTATCGTCGTTCCTGTCCTCCGCCAAAGGGATGGAGGAACAGAGCGCCGAAACCCCAGAAGGCTATGTGGTGCAGGGCCGTCAGGAAAAAGACGGCTGGAAGACCATTGC
>CBCTCU010000033.1:0-31288 GCA_965145485.1 uncultured Eubacteriales bacterium
TATCGCCAAAGCAGCCCTTCGATCTCAGCAAGCAATCGGACAGAGCGATTCGCGCTGGCTTGGCGGCGTTGCCACCCGCCGGATTGCGCCGGACAGCCTGCGGATAACCCCCGCGCGATATCGCCAAAGCAGCCCTTCGATCTCAGCAAGCAATCGGACAGAGCGATTCGCGCTGGCTTGGCGGCGTCCCCCGCCGGGTTGCGCCTGGCACGGGTGCCGCCAAAGGCGCATCCCCGGCCGGAGGCTGCCGGACAGGGAAGGGCATTCCCGTCCTTGCGCCCGCGAAATGGGCTTTTGCTATCCGAAAGGGGTTTTCGCCATCGCCTGGGGCGACGGATTCCCCGCGCAGCGCGCCGTATCCCGCCTCCCGCCACGATTCCCGCGGTCATACAAACGTAGTGTTACCCCCGCCGGCCGTTTTTATGTCGGCTACGACGTGGCCTTTTCCTGTTTTTGATACAGGGTAAAATCGAGGATGGCCGCGCCGTATTCCAGCGTGGCGTCCTTGCTGCGAAGCCTCAGATACAAGGTCCCATCGGCCCCAATTTCATCCGGATAAAGGCGCAGGGTGACGCGGTTGGCGATGCTTTCGACCGGTTCCCCCTCGCTGCGGGCAACCTCCTGATAGGCTGCGTCGTCGGCCGACGCCTCGAGCAGGTAGTTGCCGCCCACCGTAACCTCAAGATAGGGGTCGTCCATCTGCGACAGATCGAAACGGTAAACCAGCTCGCCGTCGCCCGACACCCGCCTCATGGTGCGCGACGCCGTCGAATCGTCCCGCAGGATGTAGCCGGTATCCGCCCCCTGGTTATTGGTCGCTATGGTCTGCGACACCCATTCGTAGGGAGGGGTATCCTCCACCGGCTCGTCGCCCCATTCGACCGTAATGTCGACGGCGACGGCGGTGGAATTCTCCACCTGAAGGAGCAGGGAAGAGGTGGCGTTGTCCCACACAGCGGTGTATTTCGGATACCGCTCCCCCCCGCAGGTGACCTCAATGGAGGCGGGGTATTTCCCGTTGCCCAGCAGCCGGGTGGATGAGACCGAATCGGCCGGGCCGCGAATGGAGAAGGAGGTGCTCGTCGCGCTCTCGGTGACCTCCCCGGTCAGCTCGCCGCCGGTAAAGCCAAAGCGGGGCGTGCCCGGGGTGAGCAGCTCGGTCAGGTCGTACAACAAAGCCGACTCGCCGGGGGCAAGCCTTTTTTCCTGGAGAATCCCAAGCTGGTCGTCGTACAGGTCGATAAAGCTGCCCGACAGGGTCTCCCCGTCGGTGTAGTCGAGAGCCTGGGCGGCAAGGTAACGGCCCCTCTGGGCAACCATGAGGTCGCTCTCCACCCAGCGGGTACCCGAATGCTTGTTGACAGTATACCTCGCCAGCTCGCGCAGGTTCTCCGGCCCCAACTCGTTGGAGGCAAAGTAGGAGGAGGGAAGGCCGAGCACGACCGCCGCGCCCTCGCCGACCCTGGCTTCAAATCCAAGGATATTGTCGTCGATGTCGGTCAGCAGGGGCGTGATGCCCTCGCCGGTAAAGGTGGCGGTGTAATTGGCCATGACCGGCATGACCAACTGGTCGTTAAAGCTCTCGCAGCCGCTGCCCTGCCAGGTGAGCATGGCCGGCATGCCAAGGGCGCCGACCTCGACGTCGAGCCCGAGCTGGGTCAGCAGGTTTTCCAGCGGGGTCTGCCCCTGATCGCTCCACCATTCGCCCTCAATCGACTCGGCCGCGTCGTGCCCGCCCACATAGAGCAGGGTACCGCCCGCCTCGACCCAATCGGCAATGGCACGGTTAATCTCCTCGCTGACCGGCTTCATGATATCGTAGGTGAGGATGAGCACCTCAACCCCTTCGAGGTCGGCGGCGGTGCGCACCGTGTCAAGGGCGGTCACCTCCAGCGGGATGCCGCGCTCAATGATGGGCAGAGACAGGCTGTGGATGCCGTCCTGGGTATTGTCGATGGGCATGTACTGGGAGCCGTACTGATAGGTCAGGGTATCGCTCATGGCAAGCGAAATCCCGCTCGTGCCCGCATACAGGTTGACCGCGTTACCCCCGACCTCGGCCATGGCGTTAAAGACGTTGAGCTGCTTGGTCTTATACGCCGACGGCACGTCGGAGGAAAAGGCGCGGTGCGGCCAGATGTAGGACTGGAACCGGTTGAGCTCGGGCATGAGCAGCTGGGTGGTGACCGTCAGCTTCCAGAGGGACTCGTAGGTGTCCCAATCGAGCTCCTCGTTGTCGGCCTTGGGATCGGAGAGGGTAAACAGCTCCTGCCCCTGCTGCATCGAGTCGGCGTAGGAGGCGTATTCGATCCAGGCGCGCTCAAACAGCCGGCGGGGATAGCCGCCGCCGTAGGCGCTGCCCGCACCGTAGATGCAGTCGCTCCAGGTCTGGCCGATCAGGCCGTCGATGATGCCCGACTGGGTCAGGGTGTTGATGCAGGAGACAATCTGGTGATGGTCGTAGTTGAGCACGTCGTGGGCGGCCATAAGGAGCTTGATATCGGGATGATTCTCATCCAGGTAATCGCGCACGGCCTGGAAGTAATTGACCCAGAGCTGGTTGATCAGCTTGGAGGTCTTGTACCGCGCCTCGGCCGAGGAAAGGGGATCCTGCCAGGGCTCGTCGTAATAATCAACCCATTCTTCCTGAAAGCCCTCGGCGTAGGTGGCGTACACAAAAACCTCCGGCTCCTCGATGCACAGGTAGGTGGGCTCATATTCGCAGACCGTTTTGACCAGATCGAGCTTATACTGGGCATAATAACGGGTGGGCAGCATGTAATAGCTGGTGCCCGAATGCAGCTTGAGCGATCCGTCCTGGTTGGTATGCACGTCCATATTCCCCCGCTCGGGATAGAGGGTGAAATACTCGTTGTATCCATCGCGCCCGGCGGCGATCATCACGCTCAGGTCGCGGCCGGAATCCTTCCAGCTGTCGATCATGCTCTGGGCCGAATCGATCGACTGGATATATAGCATAATCGAGTCGGCGCGCAGGTCATACTCCTCGGTGTAGTCGGTCGCCACCTGGGAGATGGTATGGGCCCCCTCGAGGTCAAAGGCAGCGGAAGTCTGCAAGATCGCCTCATTCTCCGGCGACCAGGGAACGGGCACGGCGCCGGTTTCGGCCGGGAAGCCGCTTATTAAATTGACCGAATACTGCAAAATCAGCAGGGCGTCGCCCGCGTCGACACTGCCATTGCCGTCGACGTCGGCACGGTCCAATTCCTCCGCCGTCAGCTCGCGCAGCCCAACCGACGATTGCAGCGCCATCAGCGCATCGCTCGCGTTGATGCTCTCATCGCCGTCGATATCCCCCATGGAAGCCGCCAGGGCGGCAAAGGGTATGGAAACGGCCAGCAGGCAGGCGGCCAGCAAAGCGCAAAAAAGCCGAACCCAGCCGTGCGAGCGCGGCCAAGCCGCCGCTTTTGGGTTATGTTGTGCGATCTGCATCAAAAAATCCTCCTTATCCCCGGACATTGATCGATTTTCCTACTTTTTTATTATATCCGCCCCATCGACCGGTGTCAATGCCGGCAAAATTGGAAAAAAGGGGATTTGCCTCGCAGCGAGGGCGGATTTGCGCATATTCGGCGGCTTTTGGCATAGTAATAAGCATGGATCGGTATCCAACGAGGAGGAGGAACGCGCTATGGCAAAATCCATGATGGTACAGACCATTCGTCTCAAAAAATTGATCCTTTGGGTCGCCATCCCGCTCATGGTGGGCGGGCTATCCTCTTTGCTGTCGGGCAACATGGGCGAGATGTGGGCCTCGCTGCGCCAGCCGCCCCTCGCGCCGCCCGGATGGCTCTTCCCCGTCGCCTGGACCATACTGTACGTGCTCATGGGCGCGGCCGCCTACCTTGTGTCGGAGAGCAGCTCCCCGCTGCGGGTGACGGCGCTGCGGCTGTATTGGCTGCATCTGCTGCTCAACTTTCTCTGGCCGCCCATTTTTTTCGGATGCGGCATGCCCACGCTGGCCCTCGTTGTCCTATTGGCGCTGTGGGTCGTGCTCGGCTTTACGGTGCTCGCCTTCCAGCGGGTCAACCGGCTGGCCGGCTGGCTGATGGCGCCGGTGCTGCTGTGGGTGACCTTCGCGGTATACCTCAACGCGGGCATTGTCGCCCTGAACTGACGATACAACGCCCTTTTTGGATAACCGACGCACAATCCCATCGTCTCCAAAAAAGGCTCAGATAATATAACAAAAACCATGTTTTGTCCCCCAACGGCGGCCAATCCGCAAGCCCCGATGCGTGGACGGCCATGCGGCTTTCGGGTTGAATAATAAGAGCGGCCGCCATGCCGCGACAGCCACTCTGCACAGGTCGCCAGACGGCTTGCTTAGAAGCGCCTCCCTCTCCGGCTTTGGCCTTATCGGCGCCCGGTGCAACGGATGGTCAAGCCGCACACGAATACGGTCTTAATGTTAAGACCAATCCTCTGCACCAAGCAGACTGATTTTGCATTCCTTGTATCGGTGTACAAGGGGCTACGGCGGTTTTCGGACGCGCCATACAGCGCCCTTGGCTTTGTCATCGGCGCCGCCTGGCGGCCGAAAACTCCGAAGGACCGCTGGGCGCGCCCACGGGTGGGCTGGCAAGGCCGCAGGGCGAGAGCAGGCTGGCGCCTGCCGAGCCCGAGAACGCAGCCAGCGTGCCTATGGGCACCCCCAGCGGCGGCGTATTCTCTTTGTACACCGATACTTCCCTCCGGCCAAAAACAAGCGTCTTTACTATCCGGCTCGCGTACCACGGCGTACCGCATGTTACGGCGTACGCCGCCGGGCCGCCCGGAGACGGATCGAGAAAGAAAGGATGTTGATTGCCCTTGCTGTGCGCCATTATCGACGTTGGTTCCAACACAATGCGCCTGACCTTGTATTATTACGAAGAAACCCGTTTCCAGCCCCTGCTGCACAAAAAGGCCATGGCCGGGCTGATGGGATATGTGGAAAACGGGCGGCTGTCCGACGATGGGCTGCGCAAGGCGGCCGAGGTGCTGGCCGAATACCGGCGCATTCTGGAAAATTTCAGCGTCGAGGAAGTCCATGTCTTTGCCACCGCCATCCTGCGCAATATCGACAACAGCGACCAGGCCCTGGCCTTCCTGCGCGAGCAGAGCGGCTTTGACATCGAGCTGATTTCGGGCGAGAGGGAGGCCGAGCTCGACTTTCTCGGCGCAACCCATTACTTTGATGCGCGCGAGGGGCTGGTCGTCGATATCGGAGGCGGCTCGACCCAGCTTGTGGTGTTTCGCGAGGGGCGCATCCTCGCCTCCGACAGCCTGCCGGCCGGCTCGCTCAACACCTATTCGAGGCGGGTCGGCGGCCTTTTCCCGACCGACAAGGAGCGCAAGGACATCATCAGCCGCATGCAGGAAGCCCTGGGCGGCCTCTCGCTGCGCAAGCAGGCCAAAGGGATGACCATCTGCGGGGTAGGGGGCACCATCCGCGCCTGCCTGCGGCTGTGCAAGGGGCTGTACGACAGCGAGAGGAGAGAGCCCACCCTGTCTCCCGAGGACCTCAGCCGGTTGGTCGCCTTTTCCAAGGAGGACAATTTAAAATCCAGAGTCAAGACCCTGGCAAAAATCCTGCCCGACCGCATCCACACCTTTACACCCGGCCTGCTTCTGCTGTCGACCATTGTCAGAGAGTGGGACTGCCCTCTGGTGATGGTCAGCGACTTTGGGGTGCGCGAGGGCTATCTCATCGACCGGCTGCAGCGGGCGGCCGCGGCCAAGGGGGCGCAGCTTACATGAACGCCACCCCCCATCGCGGCGGCCTGCCGGCCATCGACCGGGAGCTATCCTGGCTTGCGTTTAACGCCCGCGTCCTCGCGCAGGGGGAGGATAGGCAGGTCCCCCTGCTCGAACGGCTGCGATTTCTGTCCATCTTCTCCCGCAATCTGGATGAATTCTTTATGGTGCGGCTGCCGGCCGTGCTTGAGAGGGCGGCGGGCCCGGCAAGCGATTTCATGCGAACGCTGCCGCCGGGCGGCTCCCTCACACCGGCCGGCGGCTCCCCTGCGTTGCCCGCAGAGCTGCCCCAAACCGCCCTATGCCCGGGGTGGGCGGACGCCGCAGTGTCTGCCGGCCCACAGCCGGCCTCCATTCACGATGGAGCCGGGCGGGAAGGGGAAGAGCCTCTCCCCGCCGTCGCCCCCCTCGCTCTGCTTAGGCTAATTTACGCCCGCTCGGGCCATCTCTGCCGGCGGATGGAGCGGGCGCTCGAAGGGCTGGAGAGGGAAATGGCCGACAGGGGAATCGCCCGCCTTTCCCTGGACGAGCTCTCCCCCCGCCACCGGCAGGCGGCGCGCCGTCACTTTGACGAGGTTCTCGCCCCGCTGCTCATCCCCATGCGCTTTGGCCCGCGCGCCCCGCTGCCCGAAACGGCGGGAAAAAGCCTCTACATCGGCCTGATGGCCCTGCGCGGCTCCCGCCTCGAGCCCATCCTGCTCCCCTGCCCGGCGGCGCCGGGCGTTTTTCTGCTGCCCGGGGGAACGCGGTATCTGCTTGAGGAGGAGATGATCGAGGCCTTTTGCCACACCCTGCCCTCCCTGCGGGGCATGCGCATCTGCGGCCGTGGACGAATCGCCATCACCCGGGGAGCGCGCGCGCCGGTCGACGAGCAGCGCGCCGATTATGCCGGCGCTGTGGACGATATGCTGCGCCAGCGCCGCCGCACCGGGGTCACCCGCATCGAAGTGGAGGAGGGCACGCCGCAGGCCCTGGTGCGGTCGGTGTGCGGCGCGGCCGGTTGCCCGGATTCGATGGTCATTCGCCGGCGGGGCCCGCTGAGCCTTTCCTACGTCCGGCCGCTGCTGAGTTCCCTTGGCCGCGGCGGCCCGGCGGCCGAGCCCCGCGCCGGCCGGCGCAGGGCCTCTCCCTTGCCCGGGCAACGGGCGGATATGCAGCGGCCCTGGCGTTATCCCTCCTTCCAGCCGGGGCTGAGCCTTCAGGGCGACATTGCCGACGCCGTGCGCCGCCGCGACCGGCTGCTGTGCTATCCCTACCAGTCGGCCGAGCCCTTTTTGCGGCTGCTGGAACAGGCGGCCGTCGACCCCGCCGTACGGGCCATCCGCATGACGGTCTATCGCATCGGGGACAGCCCGCGCATCCCCGACGCGCTGATAGCGGCGGCGCGGCATGGGAAATCGGTGACGGTGATGGTAGAGCTTCAGGCGCGCTTTGACGAAAAAAACAACCTACTGCTTGCCGGCCGCCTCATGGACGCAGGCTGTACGGTGCTCTATGGGATCGAAGGGGCCAAGGTACACGCCAAGCTCGTGCAGATTGTCTACGACCGCGGCGGGAGGGCCGAGGCCATCACCCTGCTCGGCACCGGCAATCTCAACCCCGCCACCGCCCGCCAATACACCGACTATTGGCTGATGACCGCCGACCCGGAGTTGGGGGCCGAGGCGGCCGAATGGTTTCGCCGCCTGGCGCTGGGCGGGCCGGTGGGCGGCTTTTCCCGCCTGCTGGCCTCCCCCGACGGGCTGGCCCCCGCCCTCAAAGAACGCATCGACCACCAGATCGAGCGCTGCCAAAGAGGGCTGCCGTCGGGCATCTTTTTTAAGGTCAACTCGCTCAGCGACGGCGGGATCATCCGCCGCCTCTACGCCGCCTCCCGCGCCGGGGTGCCGGTCAGGCTGCTGGTCCGGGGGATCTGCTGCCTGCTCCCCCAGACCGAGGGGATGAGCGAAACCATCGAGGTGCGCAGCATTGTGGGGCGCTTTTTGGAGCACTCGCGCGTTTACGTCTTTGGGTCGGGCGAGGAGAGGGAGATCTATTTGTCCTCGGCAGATTTGATGCCCCGCAACCTGCACCGCCGGGCCGAGCTGGCCTTTCCGGTCGACGACCCCATCCTGCGCCAGAGCCTGCTGCGCCAAATGGAGCTGTATTGGAGCGACAACGTCAAGGCGCGCAGGCTGTGCGCCGACGGGCTTTACCGCCCGGTATTGGATGGGGCCGCGCCGGTCGACGCGCAGGCGGCCTTACTGGAGCATTTTTCCACGCCCCAATCCCCCGGCGAATGGCTGCCCAGGCAGTTTGGCGGACATTTTATTGCATCAGAGGGCCGCTCCCCCATCGAATGAAAATAAAAATTGTCCCACCTGGATGATTTTCGAATAAATTCTACCAAATTTTTGTTGATAAAAGCAACGCTATCCGCTATAATAGAAGGACAAACAATCCCGGCGTTGGGAGAGGAAAGGTTGATGGAAGAATGGAAATCGGCAACTTCATCGTGCTCATTACCCTGTTTGGCTCTCTGCTCGCCCTGTGCTACGCTCTGCTCATGGCCCGCAGGGTCAAAAAATTCCCGGAGGGCACCGAGCGAATGCAAAAAATCTCGGCCTCCATCCGGACGGGGGCAAACGCCTACCTAAAAAGGCAGTATTCCATCGTGGCCATCTTTTTTGCCTGCATGTTCGTCGTGCTTGGCCTGCTGGCCTTTTTCGGTTATCTGACCTGGTTTATGCCCTTTGCCTTTCTCACCGGCGGCTTTTTTTCGGGGCTTTCGGGCTTTATCGGCATGCGCATCGCCACGACGGCCAACGCCCGCACGGCCAACGCCTGCACCCAAAGCCTCAACAAAGGGCTGCGGGTAGCCTTCTCGGCCGGCTCGGTGATGGGCTTTACGGTGGTCGGGCTGGGGCTGCTTGATATTACAATCTGGTATTTCCTATTGACCTACGTCTTCCAGCTCGCCCCGCAGGAGGTCGCCTCGACCATGGTCACCTTCGGCATGGGGGCTTCCTCCATGGCCCTGTTCGCCCGCGTGGGCGGCGGCATCTTTACCAAGGCGGCCGACGTGGGCGCCGACCTCGTGGGCAAGGTGGAGGCCGGCATCCCCGAGGACGACCCCCGCAACCCCGCCGTCATCGCAGATAACGTTGGCGACAACGTCGGCGACGTGGCCGGCATGGGCGCCGATCTTTACGAGTCCTACGTCGGCAGCATCCTTTCGGCATCGGCGCTGGGGGCGATGGCCTTCTCGGGCAGCAACCCGCTGCGCGCGCTGGCTATCCCCATGGCGCTCGCGGTCATCGGGATTATATGCTCGGTCATCGGCTCCCTCTTTGTCCGCACGGGGGAGAGCACCGATCAGCGCAAGCTGCTCGGCGCGCTGCGCCGGGGCACCAACCTGTCGGCCGTGTTGATCGCGGTGGCCGCTTTCCCCTTGGTCTGGTTTGTGCTCGGCAGGGAGCACATCGGCATCTATTTCGCCATCCTCGCCGGGCTCGTGGCGGGGGTACTCATCGGATTGTGCACCGAGTATTTCACCTCCGACACCTACCGCCCGACCAAAAAGCTGGCCTCCACCTCCGAAACCGGCTCGGCCACCATCATCATCGGCGGGTTGAGCCTTGGCATGCTATCGACCGCCCTGCCCATCATCATCATATCGGCCTGCGTGCTGGTGGCCTTTTTCTGCGCCGGCGGGGTGGACGCCGCAACCAACGGCCTTTTCGGCGTGGCGGTGGCCGCGGTGGGCATGCTGTCCACCCTGGGTATCACCCTGGCGACCGACGCCTACGGGCCGGTGGCCGATAACGCGGGCGGCATCGCCGAGATGGCCGGCCTGGATCAGGAGGTCAGAAGGCGCACCGACGCCCTCGACTCGCTGGGCAACACCACCGCCGCCACCGGAAAGGGCTTTGCCATCGGCGCGGCGGCGCTGACCGCGCTGGCCCTGATCGCCTCCTACGTGGAAAAGATCCAGGAGATCGACGGCTTCCGGCTATCCGATTTGAATATGCAGATTATGAACCCGACCGTCCTGACCGGCTTCTTTATCGGCGCCTGCCTGCCCTTTGTCTTTGCCGCGCTGACCATGGAATCGGTCGGCCGCGCGGCCCAGAGCATCGTCAAGGAAGTGCGCCGCCAGTTTACCGAGAACAAGGGCCTGATGGACGGCAAGGCCGACCACGATTACAAGACCTGCGTCGACCTGTGCACCCGTTCCAGCCTGCGCGAGATGATCCTTCCCACGATTGTGGCCATTGTCACGCCGGTGGTCGTCGGGCTCATCCTCGGCTTTAACGGCGTGATCGGGCTGCTCGCCGGCTCGACGGTAACCGGATTCCTGATGGCCATATTCATGTCCAACTCGGGCGGCGCGTGGGATAACGCCAAGAAGTACATCGAGGGCGGCGCCTACGGCGGCAAGGGCAGCAAATGCCACAAGGCGGCGGTCGTGGGCGACACGGTGGGCGACCCCTTCAAGGATACCTCCGGCCCCTCGATCAACATCCTCATCAAGCTGCTCTCCATCGTCTCGATTGTATTTGCGGCATTGATCGTTAATTTCCATCTATTGTAATATACAGGGTATGTTCCCACCCCCTTTTGGATAAAATAAGGCTTGACACCCGCAGGCGGCGGGGGTATCATGAAAGGGAGCACCAATATCATCCAAAATCCCGGCGCCCTGTGAGCCGGAATACCGAAAAGGAGTGTACACTATGGACGGCAAGAAAACTTTCTGGGCAATCGCGGTTGTGATTGCACTTGCTTCGATTGCGGCCGCGGTGGCTTATTTTGTGACCCGGTATGTCGGCAAGGGCGGCTACGACTGCGACTGTGACGACCTGTACGACTACGACGATCTCGACGAGATGGACGATTGCGAGTGCGGCTGCATCAGCGACGCGAAGGACGACGCGTCGGAGGAAGCGGCATCGGACGAGGAATAATCCAACCGAATAAGCGAAAAACCCGGGAGAGCTTGCTGATAACAGCTCTCCCGGGTTTTGTTGTGGTTTCGCATTCGTATCCACCCTCATCTTCCCCCCACAGGCCGAAAGGGCGATGGGCGCTAGGGCAAAAGCAAAGCATGTGAGAAAAGGGCCGACGGCGGGATAACAGCGGCTTTCTCTCGTGCTCCCAACACGTTTGAGGCCGATATAAAGGCAAGCAAGCGTCAAAGGCTTGCCTGCCGGTTGGCCGCCCCGCCGGCGGAAGGCCATTTCACGATACGCGCGCAACCTCGCAATCCGCATCGTCCAAAAAGCGTGTGCATCCCGGCGGGGTAACGGCGCCATCGCGCCGGCGCGGGCGCCGCTTTACCCATCGAGCACAACAAAGGTGGTGGGCATTTCGAGCGGATTCCAGTCGGTGCTTAAGACCTTGGTGTCCACCAGGATACTGGCGGGGGCACAGACGGCATGAACAAACCGGCTGCTCAATTTCGCAATGGGGGCCGCCTGATTTTGTAAATGCGGGGGCGTGTGCTCGCTTAATATTTTCGTCGCCGTCCGGTCGAGCTGGGCGATCATCCCGCCGAGTTGATCGCAGACAAACCCCTTGGCAAGATTCATCGCCTGGGTGTATTGGTTTGCGCGAAAGACCGGCATGGCAACCCGAAAGGCCTCCCCCTCTCGTAAAACATAGCCTTTTTTGATCATCTGCGCCACGGCCTCCAGGTCGTATTCGCTCAAATGGCCCCAGCTTCCGCGCGCAATGTCGCAGAGGATGTCGACATACCGCGTGTTCCCGTAAAAATCGTGGTGGTCGCCTTTGGGCCTGGGCAGATAATCCAAGAAGTGGATACGGCCGCCCCGGCTGCCGCTCGCCTGCGAAACATGGAATATATTTTGACGCGCCAGGGCGCTGTCCCTTTCGACCAGCCACACATAAGCGTGATCGCCCCAGGCGGTTTTGGGGAAGGAGGATGCCTCGTTGGCATCCAGAACGCCGGTAGAAAAAAGGGCGATCTGGGCCAGGACAAACGTCATCAGCTGCCAGCGAAGGGATACATCCGAAAATCCATTGCCTTGAAAGCCGATGCTCTTGAAATCCTCAAGGCGCGTCTCGAGAAACGCGCGCATCGCGCCGGCCATGTCCTCATAGATTGCCGCTGCCTGACGGCCAATTTCATCCGCGTAATCCGACGTCAGGATAATGACGTTGGCTTTGCAGCGGCTTGCGTCCCTGACCAGGATTTCTTTATCCAAAAGAGCCTGGATTTCCTCATCGAGATAGGCAAGCGGGATACCCGTTTCCAGGCTGATCTGTTCTGCGGTCAGAGCGTCGTTATAGCAGGCGTTCACAATATTCTGCCGCACCTTGCTCTGCATAAAGTCCCAAAAGCGGTTTGGCCCCGAGCCGTTGTAGTTCGGTATCAGGTTTTTGGGGTTGTAACTGAGGGCGCCAAGCTTGCGTTCCATCATCATTCCTTCTTTCAATTTTTTTCTTGACTTGAAAAGCAAATATTTTACCATGCTTTCGCTGATGTCGAGGCTATGGGCGATTTCGGAACACGACATGCGGTCGATGTAGTACAAAATGGTTGCGCGGCGGTATTTCTCAGACAGTAGGGATAATTCCCGCCGGAGAAGGTAAAGGTCGGCGTCGTCCTTTTCGAACTCCAAACGATCTTGCGCGGCAATCTCGTCGGTCAACTCGCACGTGCGCCCTTTCGCCCTTTTCCTGCACCATTGCTTGTACACGTTGCCGGCGACCGACCACATGAAAGCGTAAAAGGCCTCGTGATCCCGTAGATTCCGCGACGACTTGACCAGCTCGCAGAGGATATCCTGGCATAAATCCTCCGCTTCCTGCCGGTTCGGCGTCCTGGCCATACAATAGGTGAAAATGGTTTTTGATGCTTCGGTAATTTTTTCATCCAACCGGTGGTCGTTCATTACCCATACCCTTCCATCGTTTGAAAGCTTCTGTTGATATAGTGAATGATGTTGGCAAACGGTTAGCCTTTTTTTATCATAAATTCGTTCGTTACGATGATGTATTCCCGCCTGCTTGTCCCGGTGCAGGCAACGCACGGCACAAGGCCGGCCGTTGGTCCAAGATGGCGATCATCCGATTGGCAACCTTTGTCCGCCTCTTCATACAATGGTATTGGAGCCCCTACCTCCATTTCGTATATCAAATTCAGGAGGCTATTGTATGAAGATTTATTCCTGCTATCCATCCGATGAGGATAGCTGTCCGCAGCCTTGCTGCCCGTGCCCTTGTCCGTGTCCATGCCCGGTCCCGGTGCCCGGTCCGACGGGGCCCACCGGCGCGACGGGCGCTACCGGCAACACCGGGCCGACCGGCAATACCGGACCGGACGGTCAGGCCGATACCATCACCATCCGCAGTACCATTACCGGAGAGCCGGGTACCCCCGCCCAGGTCATCGATTCGACTGGTTCTCCCGATCACGTGCTCGATTTTATTATACCACGCGGATACACCGGCGCAACCGGTGAGACTGGCGCAACGGGCGCCACCGGAGCGACGGGTGAAGCTGGCGCTACCGGGGCAACCGGCGTGACCGGCGCCACTGGTGCAACCGGCCCGACTGGTACTGCTGGTGCGACAGGTCACACCGGGCCTACCGGCCCCACTGGATCCACCGGGGCTACGGGCGCTACCGGAACTGGCGTTACCGGGCCGACTGGACCCACTGGCCCGACCGGGCCCACCGGGGCTACCGGACCGACTGGGCCCACTGGCGCGACTGGCCCGGCGGGTACGGATGGCGTCACCGGCGCAACGGGCGCACAAGGAGAAACGGGGGTAACCGGTGCGAGCGGACGAGGTGTCATGGTAAATTCCACCACCACGGCCGAACCCGGCGTCCCCGCCAGCGTAACCGACAGCGGCGGTGCAAGCATGGCAATGCTCGACTTTGTTATCCCCCGCGGTGCTACCGGTTTTGCCGGTGAAATGGGCCCGACCGGCCCAACTGGAACCACTGGCGCAACGGGTGCCACCGGCCCTACTGGCGCGACTGGTTTCGCCGGTGAAGCAGGCCCGACTGGCCCCACCGGACCTACTGGCCCCACTGGGCCGACCGGACCGACCGGCACGGCTGGCGCGACGGGTCACACCGGGCCTACTGGTCCCACTGGGCCGACCGGACCGACCGGCACTGGCGTCACCGGCCCCACTGGTCCCACCGGGGCGACTGGATACACTGGCCCGACCGGGCCCACCGGGCCGACTGGCACAGCTGGCGCGACGGGTCACACCGGGCCTACTGGTCCGACCGGCCCGACCGGCACTGGCATTACCGGGCCCACTGGTCCTACCGGTGCTACGGGTGCTACCGGCCCGACCGGCAGAACAGGCCCGACGGGTAAGTGCCCATGCATCAAAGTCGGCAGCGTAACCACCAGCGACTCGGTCTTGGACGCACAAGTAACCAATTCCGGCACGCCGGATAATGCCATCTTGGACTTTGTCATCCCGCGCGGCGTCTCCGACACCGATTTTCTCGCCTTGGTGAATGCCGGCACACAAGCCCGTGAGGCAGGCGGGGCCCTCGTTTGGAAAGGCAATTCTCTGACGCGGGGCAGCGCCATCGTCCACGAGGCCGGCGCCATCGCCGTGCAGATAAATCAGCCTGGGGTTTACCTGGCCGTCTTCCACGGCACTCTTTCGGCCGCGGCCGGCTTCTCCGCCCCCGCGACGGCCATCGTGCAGCTCACCCTAAACGGTTCCCCGATTCCCGGCGCGACGGCGCGGCAGACCGTCGCCTCCAGCGACGCTGTGGCCGCCCTGGCAATCAGCCTGCCCTTCGAGGCAACCGGCGCCAGCCGGCTGGAAGTTACGATGCAAAATGGCGGCCTTGCGCTGGACGACACCGCGCTGACGGTCATTCGGCTGGGCAACTGAAGCCCACCGGCCCGGGCCAATAAGGACAAATCCAGCCCCCACGGATAGAATCCCCCCGATTTTGTGAAAGCTTCAACCCGCTCCCACATTTCTCAGAAAAGGCCTGCATGCTTTAGGCAACGTCCCATAAGGAAGTAAAAAGAATTTTGGTAGGAACCGGCGTGTCAAGTCACGCCGGTTCCGATTCGTTTAAGGACTCCCTTCCAATCTTCAAAGGAATGCGGATTTGCCCCACATAGGTGAAATACAGGTCGATTCGCACCTGCTTCCTTCCGTTCTCCCTTACCGGGCTGTGCACCACGATCCTGCTCACAAGCTCATTGAGGATGGCGGCGTCGAGTTCCGGAATATCCAGGTACTTGTCCACCAGCTTCAGAAACTCATTCACATCGGAAACCTGCCCGGCCTGTGTTTCAATTTCCCGTTCCAGTACGGCGGCAAGCTGCTCAATCTCTGCCTGCTCCTTCTCATATTGGCGGGATAATTTTAGGTACCGGCTGTCAGACAGCTTGCCCAGCACATTGTCCTCATAGATATGCTGGATAATCCGGTCCAAGTCCTCCATCCGCTTCTTCGCCCCTGAGAGGGCTTTCTGTTTTTCTGCCAGTTCGGCCTTGCGGCTTTCCTCGTCCTGCGCCAGCATTTCCAGCTTGAAATCCTTCCGGAACATACGGACATAACTCAATGTCTGCCGTATGGTTTCCAGCACAATCCGGTAAAGCACCTGTTCCCGGATATAGTGGATTTTGCAGGAGCCGGTGTTGCTCTTGTAATTGGAGCAGACAAAATGATTCTGGCTGTCGTCTTTGTAGGTATTGCAGGTGCAGAAATACAGCTTGGCCCCGCAGTCGGCGCAGTAGAGCAGGCCGGAGAAAATGCTGGTTCTTCCTGTTTTTGTCGGCCTGCGTTTGTTCTTCCGAAGTTCCTGTACCCGTTCCCACTGTCCCTTGTCAATGATGGCGGGCTGGGTATCCTCAAAAATGCGCTGGTTCTCAACCGGGTTTTCCATCCGCTTTTTGAATTTCAGGGACTTGGTATAGGTCTTGAAGTTCACGGTACAGCCCGTGTACTCCCGCCGCTCCAAAATTCTAAGCACGGCGTTGGTATTCCAACGGTATAGGTTCTCCGGCATAGCCCAGCCCTTTTGCCTGGCGTGATAGGCGGTAACAGTCAGCACCTTGTCGGCTGTGAGGATTTTGGCGATCTGCATGGGTCCTTTCCCCGCAATACAGAGGTTAAAGATACGCCGCACCACCTTTGCCGCTTCTTCATCCACAATCCATTTCTTTTTGTCCTGCGGGTCTTTTATGTAACCATAAGGCGGGTTGCTGGCAAGATGTTCCCCGGCTTCGCCCCGCATTTTTACCACCGCCCGGATTTTCTTGCTGGTATCCTTGGCGTAGTAGTCGTTGAATACATTTTTGAACACCGCAAAATCATTTTCCCCTTTGGCGCTGTCCACATCGTCGTTGATGGCGATAAAGCGGACGTCATAGGCAGGAAAGATGAAATCCTGAAATCGCCCCATGTAGGAATACTCCCTGCCCAGCCGGGACAGGTCTTTGACAATCACAGCGGATACGCTGTAATCCTCCACATATCGCATCATCTCCTGGAACCCCGGCCTCTGGAAGCTGGTTCCAGAATATCCGTCGTCTATAAAGAATTGGATATTCCGAAACCCGTGTTCGGCAGCGTATTTGCTCAGCAGGGTTTTCTGATTGGTAATGGAATTGCTTTCCCCGTCCAGGGCGTCGTCCTGGCTCAGGCGGCAGTATAATGCGGTAATTTTTTCTGGCTGCTGGTTCATTTGCTTCTCCTTTCTGTTCAGGCAGCCAAGTAAACGGTTGCCCTTATTATAACGCTCCGATTGGCTTTTTGCAGCTATCTTTCCGGTTCTTTCTCTTTCAAATCTTTTTCCATCAGCCGCTTCAACTTCTTCACGATCCCTTCCGAGCCTTTTTCCGCAAAGTGGGGAATCACCGTGTAGAGGGTATTCCCCTCAAAGAAGGGATAGCTGCTGCCGCCAAGGTCGAAGTAAAACGCCCCATCCTTGAAATGCTGCTCCATCCGTTCCCCTACTGCGGGGTCAAAGTCTTTCAGCAGCTCATACAGCTTTTGTTCATCGGTCATTGGCGTTCCTCCTTTTGTCAACAGGTAAATTCAATGTGATAATAGCCGGCCGACCGAGACCCTGTTTCCGGCGGAAGATCAGACCGCAGGATTCCAGTTCGTGAAATGCCCGTGTTGCCACCTGTCTGCTTCGGTGAAGTTTCGCTTTGGCGTCCTCCACAGTGAAGTACAGGCGGATGGTCCCGTCCGCTTCAATGTAGCCTTTCTTTTTGGAAATCCCCGCCCGGTCTAAAAGCAGGGCATACAACACCTTGGCGTCATTGGATAAATCCAGAGGGATAAGGAACCGTGGGAAAATGATGTAAGACGAAATTTCCGTATCTGTCTTGTATGGAATCATAAATCCTCCTTCCTATCCATCCATCGCTGTGATAGATAGATTGATATTGACTATTTTGTATTTAACTCTTTCTTATTAACTACCGTCTAAATCCGGGCTGTCAGAGAGGCGGGAAAGCCACGGACTGAAATGCAGGATATGGACGCTCCAGAGTGTCCGCTTTGCCGTGTCTTGGAATCCCGAATACGGAAAATCCCAATACGGACAGTTAGAAGTTCATTTTGGGCGGGTATAAGGGATTTATCCCTCTATCCCGTTGACCAGCGTTTACAAGGCCTGTAGAATCAAGGTTTTTTCGTCTCTAATTGTCCGCAGGCAGCCCTCCTTTTCCGGTCGCTGGCTGTTTTCTGCCTGCGGTGAATGTTAATGGCGCAGATCTTACAGTATTTCGCCCGGTTGGAACCGGGAAGGAATGGCTGGCCGCAGACAGTACACCGCTTTTGCTCCTTTTGACGAAGTAAAGCAGCCTCCAACGATTCATCCAAAGGCAGGACAGCATAACGGAACCACCTGCACAGCAGGGAGTAGGAAATGCTTTGCACACAAACACATTCTTCTCCATCGTCAAGGGCAAGGCAGTTCCCGCTCTCATAGTTGCAGCACTGATGGACCAGCTTTCTAGCTCTGCGGTATTGGGAGTAGGTCATCACGGGGATTTTCTCTTTGATTTCTATCACCTCCTTTTGGACGGTCAAAACACACCCTTCTATTTATCCGTACATTTTGACAGCAAAATGACACCCCCTTTTGAAAATAAATTTGAGATAGCTCAAAATCCCTCTCATATATCCGTATATTTTCGAGGGAATTATTGCGTGGACAAACACAAAAATACCCTTCTAATAGTCATTTCATTTTGAGGGGATTTTTACGGGGGGGTTCAGCAGAAAAATTTAAAAATACCTCTCTATTAGTCGTGACATTTTTAAGGGTGTTTTTATAGGTGTTTTCGCAAAAAAAATACCACCATGGCCGTTTCAAGCCATGATGGCATTCCTCAGATTTCAAATTTATAGCCGACGCGGCAGATAATAAAACTGGAAGAAATAAAGACTTTACGCCAGCTTCCAATTCTGGCTCTCCGTCTGTAGCTTCACCATTCGGGCATATAAGCCGTTTTGCTTCAACAATGTTTCCGGTGCGCCTTCTTCGGCCACAGTTCCTTCAGAAAGCACCACGATTTTGTCTGCTCCGGCTACGGTGCGCATCCGGTGGGCAATCACCAGCACCGTCTTATCTGCGATCAGGCGGGAAAGGGCGGTTTGAATCAGGGTTTCATTCTCTACATCCAGCGAAGCGGTAGCCTCATCCAAAAGAATGATCGGCGCGTTTTTCAGAAAGGCCCGCGCGATGGAAATCCGCTGCCGTTCACCGCCGGAAAGCTCGCAGCCGTTTTCCCCGATGTTGGTATGCCAGCCATCCGGCAGCTTTTCGGCAAATTCGTCCACATTGGCAAGTTTTGCAGCGGCTAAAACCTGTTCATCGGTTGCGTCCTTATTCCCAATTCGTATATTCTCCAAAATGGTATTGTCGAACAGGGTAACGTCCTGAAATACAATGGAGAACAGGGAAAGCAGCGTCTCCGGGTCAATTTTGGAAATATCCATGCCTCCCACGGTGATCTTTCCCCGGCTCACATCCCAAAATCTTGCTGCCAACCGGGAAACCGTTGTTTTGCCGCCACCAGAAGGCCCTACCAAGGCTGTGACTTCACCCTGCTTTGCGGTAAAGGAAACATCCTTCAATACGGTTTCTCCTGTGTTGTAGGCAAAGCCTACATGGTCGAAGGTAATGTCATAGCCTTTGTTGGAAAGTCTGTTTTCTCCCTGCTGAATCGGATGATCGAGGATTTCATTCATGCGGGCGATATTAGTGCGGGTGCTGATAACCGCCGCCAGATTTTGCAACGCCCCTTGCAGCGGATCGTAGAGCCGTGAAACAACCAGCAGGAACAGGAAGAAAGTCAGGAAATCGAGGCTGCCGCCTATCAGAAGAATAGAGCCTACCAACGCAACGGTGGCAATTCCCAGCTTTAATATGAGTGAAGCCGATACCACAAAGGCCGCCAACCCAAACTCATTGAGAATGGAACGATGTTCCACGGCGCGGATTTTCTTTTCCAAGCCTTTCAGGTATTCTGCTTCGGCGTTGTTGGCTTTTAAGTCGCGCACAGTTTCAATGCACTCTTGAATCCCGTCGGCGCAGGCCATCTTTACATCCATCGCTTTCTGATTGAGCCGTTCCTGCACCTTTGCGGAGAAGCCTACAATAGCAAAGGCAACCGGCAACACCCACAGCGCCGCTAATGCCATGCGCCAGTCGAACACCAAAAGGCTAATGGAAATTAAGACAGTGGAGATGATTGATCCTGCCAGTTCCGGTATAAAGTGAGAAAAACTCTGCTCCAAAAAGGTGCAGTCGGCCATGATGGTGCTGGTAAGGTCAGCTAAGTCCTTTTTTCCAAAGAAGGACAGCGGAATCTTCCGAAGTCGTTCAGCCAGCGTAATCCGCCGCACACCACTTTCTGTATAAGTGGCAAAGTAGGTAGCGTTGTATTGAAAGTAAGTGGTAAGCAAGATCAAGCCAATGCACACCACGCAGCCCACGATGTAAAAAGCAATTTTTTCGCCGGGAACACCGCCATTCATCAAATCGCCTACTAAAAAATACAAGAGGCCCACCGGGAACATAAAGGAAAGATTTTGAAGAACGCAGGCCAGACAGCCTTTCACCAAATCTTTCGCCCCCTGCTCGGAAAGGGCATATCGCTTTTGAAGCCTTTTAATCACTTTATTGTACCTCCTTTGCAACTTTCCATTGAACAGAAGTTTGATAGTCCTGCCACATGTGGCTGAAAACGCCGCCTTTTTCCAGCAGCTCCCGGCTCTTGCCGCTCTCTGTGATCTGCCCGTCCTCAATGACATAGATTTGGTCTACGCCAGCTACGGTAGAGAGACGATGGGCGATCATAATCACCGTTTTCCCCTGTGACAGCTTGGAAAAGGCTGCCTGTACGCGAGATTCATTATCCGGGTCGGCAAAGGCGGTGGCCTCGTCTAAAATTACGACAGGCGCATTTTTCAACATCACGCGGGCGATGGCAATCCGCTGTTGTTCGCCACCGGAAAGGTACACACCTTTTGTCCCTATCACGGTGTCTGCGCCTTGGGGCAGCTTTTCCAGAATATCGTCACACTGGGCATTGTGGAGGGCAGCCATGATTTCTTCGCGGGTAGCATCCGGTTTGCCCATACGCACATTTTCCAAAATCGAGGCTTTGATTAGGCGGCTATTCTGGAATACAAAAGAAACTGTATTCATTAGTTCCTCTTTGGCGATGTGCTTCACATCCACGCTACCAATTTTCACCTGCCCGCCTTGCGGGTCAAAAAACCGGCAGATCAGATTGGCAAGCGTGGTCTTGCCACCGCCAGAAGGTCCCACAAAAGCTACCGTCTGCCCTGCGGGAATTGAAAGGGAAATATCCTTGATGACCTCGTTTTTTCCATCATAACTGAAATGAACATGGTTAAGCTGTACCGAAGCGTCCTCTGGGTGTTCCGGCTGTTTTGGTTCTGCAAGCGGCTTAAGATTCAATACGCTGTCGATTCTCTGCAAGGCATCGTCTACAATCATGGCGTTTTCGCTCTGGAACATGATGCGGGTGAGGGTAACGGAGATAATGGGCGTAATGATGATATAGAACATGAGATCCAGCAGGAAATCCTTGGTAACGCCGCCTTGGGTAAAAATCAGCGCACCGGCAATCAGCGCGGCAAAGACGCCGTTGATGGCTGCCGTATAGAACATCATGGGTGCTCGAAGCTGCTTGGTATAGGCAATCACCCACACCTTATACCTATCAATGGAATCCTTGAATTTTTTGAAGGAGAATATGGTCTGCCCGAAGGTTTTTACAACGGGAATCCCCCGTACATACTCTACCGCTTCATTGGACATATCATCGAGAGCGTTTTGGTATTCTTTCATTTTTTCCTGCATTTTCTTTCCGGTCATCGTCATCATAATCAGAAAGCCCAGCACTACCGGCACAAGGCTCAAAAGTCCCAGCCGCCAGTCGAACACCAGTAGCAGAACCAAAAGGCCGCATGGCGTCGCAATGGCATTGGCACGGTCGGGAAGCTGATGCGCCAGATAGGTTTCGGTGGCGGCGCTGGATTCATTGACGATCTTGCGCAGCCTGCCGCTGCCGAATTGCTCTGCAAACCCCAGCGGCAGCTTTACAATATGCTCCATCGTTTGTAGGCGCAGGTTGGTGGCAATGCGGAACGCCCCTTTGTGGGAACACATCAGAGCGCCTATGTAGACCAACACCGCGATCACTGCGAACAGCACCGCCATCCAGCCGTTACGGGTCAGGTTTTGCGCATGGCTGAAATCCGGCGCAACTGCCAACACTTCCTGCATGACCTTCCAGATATAGTAGAAAGGCACTAACGCTATGAGGGCGCTGATGGCCGAAAGCACCCAGGAAGCGTAAGTCAGGTATTTGTGGTTGCCTGCAATCTGTAGCAGGCGTGACAGATTGGATTGTTTTTTCAAAGAAGATTCCTCCTTTTCTTTATTTCATCTATGATAAAGAGAACACAAGCGCGTCCTTCTTATATCCGTATAAGTTAGTTATAGCTAACCCGTGGGCAAAAATTACAGGGCATTACTGCCCCATAATTTTCATCCATCCGGCTGTATAGAAAACCCGCATTTCCTTCACATAATTTTCTGCGTTTTGAAGCGGCATCTCGTGAATCACCAATTCAAAAAAGGTGTGGAACATGCCGGTAATCAGGATATGCTCCAGCGCGGGGTCAATCTGGGGAGAAGGCCGCCCCAGTTCCTCCAAAACCTTTTGATAGGAATGTGTTGCCTCTGCTTCAATTTCCACCATTTCATCAATAAGGCCGGAAAATTTTGTCCCTTCTGAACAACAGAGGATGAGCTTACATTCCTCGAGATGTTCATAAGTGTAGTGGAGCATATCAAACATGCAAGCGCCGGAAATGTCTCCCATAACCTCCGGCTGCTGCTCGTGGGGGAGATCGGCAAATTCCTTCTGCGCTTTTTGAAAACAGCCAAGCAGGTACGCATAATGCTCGCCTACCAAAGCCTCGAACAACTCTTCTTTGCTTTTATAATAGCCATAAAAGGCTCCGGTAGTCATTCCCACGGATTTCACAATATTCCGCAAGGAAGCGTCTTTGTACCCTTTTTCTAAAAACTCTGCTTTTGCGGCCTGGTGGATACGTTCTAAGGTTGTCAGATTGCCGTCTATTTTCTTCGCCTCCTTATAACGCTGTTATATATCACTGTTATATTCTATCTCGAGAGGCGGGTTCTGTCAAGAGGGGAAATTACCCATAGAAGTATTTCAGACATTGGAGATAAAACAAGGTGAGGCAGCGTTTATACACTTCCTCACCTTTCTATTTTTCTTCAAATTTATAGCCGATGCCATAGACGCTCTTTATGTAGTTAGGTAGATCGGGAGCAATCTTTAATTTCCTCCGTAAATTGCTTACGTGATTATTAACCGCCTTTCGGGAATAGTAAGTGTAATCTTCTTCCCATACTAATTCCATAAGCATTTCATAGGTAAATACCCGCTTCGGATTTAAGATAAGCAGCGAGAAGATTTCAAATTCCTTGACGGTCAATTCTATCGGCTGCTCCCGGATTGTAACAAGTCTTTGCTCTAAACAGAAGTACAAATCTCCAGATCGTGTTTCTGTTAGGGGATGGTTCATCTTCTGGGGGATAGAATATTTGCCACGGAAGATGGTTTGATATGGTACATCAGTAAAATTGATGCAGCCTGTAGTCCTTTCAAGGACAAACTGCGCCAGCTCCCGCTGCTGATCCGCGGAAAGAAGGGTAAACAACTTTTCACCAATTTGCCTGCCGGTTTCAGCTAAATCAAATACAGCTAATTTCCCATATCACCACCACCTAACCGTCATCAAATACCTTCTTTAACTTTTGAAAAGACTCTGAGCTGATTACATGTTCAATTCCGCAGGCATCTTGTTCCGCAGTTTTGGGATCCACACCAGCTGCTATAAGCCGTTCTGTAAAAAAACGATGCTTTTCGTAAATCTGTTCGGCAAGCTGCAATCCTGTTTCTGTGAGGGAGAGTGTGCCATCAGCATTTTTAACAAGATGGTCGGATCTGGATAGTTCCTTGACTGCCCGGCTTACAGAAGGCTTTTTTACCCTCAACTGTTTTGCAACATCCACGCAGCGGACATGGCCATTTTGTTTCTGGAGCATAAATACAGCTTCTAAATAATCCTCCATCGCTGATGTCAAAGCCATTGGCACCCCTCCTTTTTCTATACTTTTCGCAGCACATTGCGATGGTAACGCACTTTTCCTTGTTCGAGGTATAGAACGCAGTCAGCGGCTTCGGCAATTAAATCCATGTCATGTGTAATCAGAAGAACGCACTTGCCCTCCTTTGCGAGCTGTTTGAAAAGCTGCACCGTCAACCGCATATTGTACCCATCCAGTCCGCTTGTCGGTTCGTCAAATACAAGAAGGTTTCTGTTGCTGGCTACCGCAATCGCCAAAAGCAGTCGCTGCTTCTGGCCGCCAGAGAGCGAGGCTGGGTGCCGGTTATGAAAAGCGTCCAGCCCCATTTCATTTAATCTCGCCAAAGCGGTCTCTTTTAGAGCAGGAGTTTCTTTTTTCCCAATCCAAAACTCATCTAAAACCGTCGGAGCATAAAGCTGGTAATCGGAATCCTGCTGCACAAAAAAAGAATGGTTTGTGCGCTGCTTTCGTTTCAGATATTCCCCGTCAATCTGCACCGTTCCCATCGTCCGGTATAAGCCAGTGATTGTCCGGCACAGAGTAGACTTTCCAGCGCCATTCGGTCCCGCAATAGCGAGGATTTTTCCGTTTCTCGCCGTAAAAGAAACTTCTTCTAAAATCTGCTGCCCATCCAACATACAGGAGATTTCAGAAACCTGCAAGGTATCCTCCGGCTTTGACCGAAACGCACCGCCCACTTGAAAAGCCGGTGCCTGAAAGGGACGCAACCCCATGTTGCGAAGCTGCTCTCTTTTCAACCGTAACGCTTCATTATGGTCGTAAATAGCAGAAATTGCACCATCTTCCATAAAAATAAGCCGGTCAAAGGAATCCCTTACATAGTGAAAACGGTGTTCTGAAAGGATAATGGTATGCCCGGCCGCTTTCAACCGGTAGAGCAGCGTACCCAACCGCACCATAGCGTCGCTGTCCAGATTTGCGGAAGGTTCGTCCATCACGATTACTTTGGATCCCATAGCACAAATGGATGCGATAGCGATAAGCTGCTTTTCTCCGCTGGACAGCGGGAATATTCTCCGGTCGAGCAGCCGGTCAATGTTCATCTGTGCGCATACTGTCTCTATCCGTTCCCGCATGACAGTGCGCGCCAATGGAATATTCTCCATGCCCAACGCAATCTCGTCGGTCGTATTAGTAGTGAAAAATTGGCTGCGCGGGTCTTGGAATACACTTCCCACCATCGTACCTAACTGATGAATTGGTATTTTAAGCGCGTCCTGTCCATCCAGAGAATAGCTGCCTGTAAGGTTTCCCGGATAAAACTGCGGACAAAGCCCGTTGAGAACCCTTGTCAAAGTTGTTTTACCGCAGCCGCTTTTGCCCGCCAGAATAATCAGTTCGCCCTTCTTAACCGTCAAATCAATGTGGCGCAGTTGGCTGTCCTCACAGTTGTTCGCATAGGAGAAGGAAATATTCTTTAATTCGATCACAAAATCCCTCCTTTCTCCAGCACAAAAACCGCACTGGCAATCAACACCATAAATACGCAAAGAGCGCCGTCCTTCCGGCTAAAATGGATGGGGCGGTAACTGATGGTTTCACCGGAAAAACGCACGCCGCGCACCGTCATAGACGCGGATAGTTCTTCTGCCACCTTTGTCGTCCTCAAAATCAGCGGGATTAAGATATATTCTACTGTAGAAGGAAGATGGGTAAGCGTGTGAACCACACCTACCCCAATTCCTCTAAACCGCTGTGAAGAACGGATAGCTCGATATTCCCCGGAAATCGTTGGGAAAAATCGCAGAACCACCGAGGCCGCTATCCCGACAGCCTTTGGAAAACGCATGGCCTGCAAAGCCGCCATCAGAGAGCCGGTGGGTTCTCTGGCAAGGGCGGTGGCAAAGGACAACGGAATCAATATTTTCCTCCCGACAATTCCAATACTGGACAGCATGGAACTCACAGAAAAGGCCACACTGCTGTCCAGCAGCCTTACACCTGCCCAGCCGATCCCATAGAAGACAATGTAATACAGCATATAAGGCAGGATCTTATTCGCGTTTCCCGACAAGAGATGGATCAGCAGGCACCCCAGAAACAGGCACAATCCTCCGATTTCAGAGTGAATTAGCAGGATCGAGGCAATCCCCAGCAGGCAGAGCAGCAACCATGTGCGGGGGTCTGGCCGGAAATAGCTCTGCTTTCGTTTTTCCATTACGCAACTCCAGCAGGCTTAAAGTGTTTGCCCAGCATTTTCATGCCCAGCGCATATCCGGCAATCGACAAAGCTGCGGCGGCAGCTAAGGCGATTGCAATATTCTGTGGGGCAAGCCAGAATCCTTCCAGAGATGCGATAGCGGCATCTGCACTGGCGGCGTCCATGCCCATAGCCACATAGCTTTGTACCAAACTATCGCGGAACAGCAGCATGGTCAGTGTGCTGCCCATTGCGTTGAGCATCCATGTAAGCGCATGAGGGATGGCCGGACGGATTTTGCTCTGATACCCGCCGCCCAGCATAATGAGTTCGTTTACAACCGCCAGAATTGCGAAGAACGCGAATACATAAACGCTGCCCGTAAACAGGAAGTACAGACCATAAATCATTGGGATGATAAACTGCGTGCCGATTTTCGGGCACTTCTTTACAAGCAGGACGTAGATGATACCGTTAATTAAACCTGCGAGGCCGGGCGCGAGAAAATAGACAAGCTGCAAATTTGCAGCAAACGGCATAGTGGTTACAAGCGCGATGGCTGTTTCTACGCAGGCCAGTAAAAGTACAATTACAAGCTCTTTGAGATTCAGAAACTTTGTTTTGTTCATTGATTTTCCTCCTAAGATTGTTTGAATGTATAATCTCCAGCTCGGCTTTGCAGCCCCCACAGTCGGGCATATAATCCTTTTTGCCCTATAAGCTGGTTATGGGTGCCTTTCTCTACGATCTTCCCATCCTGCAATACGAGGATTTGATCGGCGCTGCGTACTGTTTTTAATCGGTGCGCAATCATAATGACCGTGCGCTCTTTGGAAATCTCATCCAGCGCTTTCTGCACCATTGCCTCATTATCCGCATCCAAAGAGGCGGTTGGTTCGTCCAGCAGAAGAATCGGTACATCTTTTAAGAATGATCTGGCAAGAGAAATCCTCTGGCGCTCACCACCGGAGAGCGTTGCGCCTCCTTCGCCAACAATCGTGTCATATCCTTCCGGCAGGGCAGAGATAAAATCATGGCAGCGAGCTTGCTTACACGCCTTTATCATCTGTTCTTCCGTAATGCTCTCATTGCCAAAACAAAGATTATCCCGAATGGTTCCACGGAATAAATAGGCGTTCTGCATGACCATAGAAATGTTGGAAAGCAGACTGTCCGTTTGAACTTCACGAATGTCTTTGCCATCCATCCAGATATGCCCGGTCTGATAATCCCAAAACCGCGCCATCAGGCGAAGCAGGGTGGACTTTCCGCTTCCTGATGGTCCTACCAATGCAGTCAGCAAACCGGAAGGCGTATCAAAGGAAACACCTTGGATAATTTCTTGCCCTTTTGCGTAATGAAAAGAAACATTCTCAAAGGAGTAGGAATTTCCGGTTTCTATCTGTTGTTCCCCCGTCGGTTCGTCTGTTGTCATCACCTTGTCTAACCGCTCGCCGGAAGGAAGCATCCCGCGCAGCGCGGATATGCTGGTGACAATCATCAACTCCGCTTCTACCAGTTTAGTCGCTAAAACGAGAAAGCCTGCAAAATCTAAAACAGACAGTGTGCCGCCGATCAGCAGATAAAGCCCAACCGCAGCCGTAATGGGAACAATGAATTTAACCAAAGAAGAACACAAGGTGGACAAGCTGCCTGCCACTGCTTCTTCTTTCAGCGATTCATCCCGCAATTTCCGCATAGCCGTTTCCAAAGAATGAAAGCCGTCTCCTGTACGGTGGTATGCCTTCAGATCTTTCATACCATGAAGATATTCATTGATTTGTGTAGCCGCATGGTTTTTTGCCTCCATGACCTGCCTGCTGTGTTTTTCTTTGATCCGGGCAATCCCGAACATAAGCGCCGCGCAAACCGGCAGCATACCAAACATGGCGACTCCCATTCGCCAGTCATACAGACAGATCCATACAATGGAAATTGCAAGCAGCGCCCCAACGCCAATGGGATAGGGCAGCCAGTAGCAGAGCGTGTATTCCACATTTGAAAAATCATTGGCAAAGGAACTAATCAGCTCCCCCGATTCTTTGGAAGAAAAGAATCCCAGCGGCTGGCGGCGCAGCTTTTGGATATATGCCACCCGTTTTTTCGCCGTATCACTGTAGGCACGCCCGTAAGTGAAATAATAGGAAACCAGCTCTACTGCGTATTGAAGCAGGATATATCCCAAACCTATGGCGGCAAGCGTGATAAGAAGCTGCAAATCCAATGTGTACGGCGGTACAAAAGCCTGTCCCAGCGTATATATTGCCATATACGCCAGAATTGCTGGAAGCATACTGCACGCCTGCGAAAGAAACAGCCATACGGTAGGCTGAATGATTTCCTTCGGTCTATGGAAGGTGAATTGCCGGATTATCTGAAACATGCACTGCCCCTCCTTTCATTCGCCAACTTTCGGTTTCATTCTGAATGTCCCACAGATGGGCATACAGGCCATGCTTTTGAATCAAGTCTTTGTGCGTCCCGCTTTCTTTCAGCCGTCCGTTTTCTAAAACGAAAATCATATCCGCATCTTGGATGGAGTAGAGGCGATGTGCGATCATCAGAACTGTTTTTCCTTTCAGTAATTCTGCCATACCTTCCCGCAATGCAAGCTCGTTTTCTGCATCCGTAAAAGCCATCGCTTCATCCAGTACGACAATCGGGGTATTTTTCAGAATCGCTCTTGCAATGGCAATGCGCTGCGCTTCTCCACCGGATAATTTGTGACCGCCGTCGCCTAATTTAGTGTGATAGCCTTTCGGCAATGCCTGAATAAAATCGTGGCAGCGTGCAGCCTTTGCAGCATACTCAACTGCTTCTTGAGTTACATTTTGGTGCATGGCGATATTGTCGTACACACTTTCAGCGAATATGTAAGTATCTTGAAATACAAAGGCAACCGTATTCATAAGCGCCTTGGTGGAATAGTCCCGTATATCCTTTCCACCAATCGAGATACTTCCGCTTTCCACATCCCAAAATCTTGCCAGCAGTTGCCCGGCTGTGGATTTTCCACCGCCCGACGGTCCGACTAAAGCTGCGAAAGAACCAGCCGGAATGTGCATTGTGACATGCTCCAGTGCCATGCGCCGCAAAGGATCAGCCGCTTTTTGGTAGGAAAAACTCACATCCTGAAAGCTAAGCTCAGCAGAAACCGGCGGGGTATCGCACGCGCCTTCCGTTATCGGTTCCATTTTCATAACGCCCTCAATCTGATCCATCCGTACAGCCAGATTCCGAAGGTCTGCGCCAAACTCTACCAATTCCATCAATGGGCTGATGACTGCCGGTCCTACAATTAAAAACATCAACAATTCCATCATCAAGCCGTGATTGCCGGGATTCAGATACAGCAGGACACATCCCACAGCTAAAAGGAAAGCCAGCACAGAGAGCGTGATGGTTTTGTAGGCTCCGTAAATAGGCGTAACCCGTTTCAGGTAGGCCATTAGGCTTTTTCGGTTTTTTTCTATCAGGTTAGTTAGCCGTAAAGCTGCGGTCTCCGGCTTTCCAAAGATTTTTTCTTCTTCCATCCCGGACACATACTCTGAAAACGCTGCGTCCAATTCTGTAGAGGAACGGTTGAGATCCGTCCAAATCTTCTGCCCCCGTTTTCCTCCAAAAGCCGAAAATTGAATGATAAACGCAAGCACCAATGCGGCAATAATCGTCAAGGCAAGCGGCACATTGATGGAAAACAGCAGCGCCGACAGCGAA
Source organism: uncultured Eubacteriales bacterium (assembly GCA_965145485.1). Lineage (GTDB taxonomy): Bacteria > Bacillota > Clostridia > Oscillospirales > Acutalibacteraceae > CABQCM01. Next base: position 29,316 of record CBCTCU010000033.1, read on the forward strand.
ACCAGCAAAAGACCGGCTCCTATGAGGTTCGATATATCGTGGGCGATAATATTTCCCATTTTCTCGATGTTATCATTCATGGTCTTTTGTACCGCACCGGATTGCCCTCCTGTGAAAAAGCCCAGATTTAATCTGCCCATGTGATTCAATATTCTCATACGCAGGTCATAAAGCGCATGAAAGGCACAGGAATGGCAAACAAAACTGCCGATAATTGAAAGCACTATGCCAACGGCAATACTTGCCAGCGTAATTCCCGCCCACAGCCATGCAGCGGACACGTCTACAGCCGTATTGTTTAAGGACGCTTCCAGAAAGATACGGACGATTTGGTAGATCGTATAGAATGGAACGCCCGACAGCAATATGCTGACAGAGGAACAGGCTACGCCAATGATATATCGGGCAGAACTGCATCGCGCGGTTTGGAATACCCGCAGGACAGCGTTTTTCTTTGTCTCTTTCATAGTTCTCCTTTCTCTGCCTTTCAGATTTGCTGTTCGGAAAGACAAGTGTTTATCGTTGGTTAGCGCAAGCTAACCAACGGACATTATGCAACACTTCCTGCTTTCCGTCAAGCGGCCTTACAGTGCCTAAAACACAACGCTATTATCCTATGCTGTTCGAAAACCCCTTGATTTTAAGCGGTTTTCTTGATATACTTTATCTCAACAGTTAGTTATTGCTAACCAAAAATCGTGCCAAAATAGAAAAAGATGTGCCATTTCCGTATAGAGGTGATTACTATGATTACAATTCATAATATAGATGAAACATTGCTGTTTTATGGTTCTCTGGGAGCCAAACAAAAAGAAATTGGGAACTGCACTTTGTTTACTTTTTTCGATAAGACTTCCTATGTCCGGTTTTGGGGAGATTTGCATGGTTTTTGTGTGGCTTCTGTTGACGTTATATTTCCAAAGGATATAGTGTTCCGTTCACAAATCCAACAGAGATATATAGGAATCGGCTTTATGGAAGAAGGACAAATGATTAGTTATAACCGAAAATCCGAAATGAGGAAATCCCGCAACGGCATAGACTGCTATGTTTTTAATTCTCCGGTTCCTCTTTTTATGAAAATATCCGGTGGGCAGCGGCTCCGGTTTCGGGGAATGTATTTTCAGGAATCTTTTTTTCGAGAAAATAACGTGTCTCTTTATGACAGCTTTTGGGAGGATGCTAAACAATCTCTAACCTGCAATGAGATTCATTCGCCGGAGTTGTTATCTGTCTATCGGCGTATTGAAAATTGCCCACTTGCAGGAGACGCATTTCAGCTTTGGATGCGTGGACAGGGATTGACTGCTGCGAGTTATCTGCTGGATTTGATGCAGCGATATACTTCGGCTTCGCCTGTTTACCTAAGTGAAGATGAAATTGCAGCCGTTTTACAGGCAAAACGATTGATTAAAGAAAACATCGGCAGTGTTCCCACAATTCTTGAACTTAGCAAAAGCGTTGCTCTTAACAAAAACAAGCTCCAAAAAGCATTTCAGCTTACAGAAGGCAAAAGCATTGGGGAATACATTCGGGCATTGCGGATGGAACTTGCTCTGGAGCTTCTTGAAAAAAGCGATATGTCCACTGGCGACATCGCAAAAGCAGTTGGCTATCATGGAGTATCAAATTTCTACCATATCTTTCAACAGAGATTTGGAGAAACGCCGCAAGCAGTCCGAGTATTGCTTCAAAACAATTAGAAATTCAGTTATATTCATAGGCTGTTTTCACAAATTGGCAAGCAATGCAAACATATACATGTTTTGCGATTTTGGCCGGATTGCACCGGCCAAAATGCTTGTTGAGGGATTCCCCCCCAAGCCCCCAAGATCGTCCCCTTCGGTGACGGCTGCACGTCCTGCGGACGCTGAAAAATTTTAAGAAGCAAAAGAAAACCTCTATGCAAATGGTTCGTCTGGACAGGTCCAGTAAAAACGGACAGTGACAAAATACCCCCTGATGTAGGAAAA
>CBCTCU010000034.1:0-30780 GCA_965145485.1 uncultured Eubacteriales bacterium
TTCCTACATCAGGGGGGATTTGTCTATTGTCCGTTTTTTCTGGTTCGGTTCACTTTAACAGGCGGGGAAAGGAAACAATTTAAGCTTTCCACAGACCGTGCAGATTGCAATAGGCCAAAGCCTCGACCGGTTCGTCCGTCTCGCAAAGGGTAAAGCAAGCTTTGGGGGCCTCGTTGGGATTGAGGTGTTTGAGCATAACGCCCTGCTTGGTCACCAGCGCGATAAAGGAGATATGATGCTCCTCCGCCATGGGATGGGCGACCGACCCTACGTTGACCATAACCTGGTTCCCGTTTCGCTCGACGACCGGGACATGCTTTTCACCGGCGGCGTCGGTGCTGTTGGGGATCAGCTCGGTCATCGGCTCGCCGCAGCAGACAATGGGGACGCCCGCATCCTCGACCATCTGGACCAGATTGTGACAGTGCTTGCACAACAGAAAACGTACCTGTTTCATACCATGTTCCTCCTTATTCTGTGTCAAATTGACTGGTCAAGCCCGCAGCAGGAGCAGCCTACCGAATGTTTGACCCGGTCGCGCTCTTCTGCAGCCTTGGCATTGTTCCACTGATCTATGGTGCCCACAAGATACCCCGTGATACGCCGGATGCGCTCAAATGGGACCGGAGCCAGGTGATATTGCAGCTCGGCCTCCTCGCCGTCCAGGGTGATATCCAGGCCGGTCAGCTCCCGGTTGGGATATTTTTGCGCAGCGTATTGGAGATAGGCGTCCATCTCTTCCTGCGTCAGCGTGCCGCCGTGTACGGTTACATTGACCTGTTTCATTCACCAAATCCTCCTTGTATCCGCCCTGGGTTTGTCGGGATTGATATAACTCCCAAAAAGGGCTTTTCATTTGTTTGATTCTATGATATCATAGGAGGCAGGAATAATCTGGTGCTATTGCAACAGTTTGAAATTTGGATAGGGGATGAGATGGTTGGCGACAGAATGCATGCAGTCGGTGCTGTTTGCGGGGGTGGACGAAAACGACTGCGAACGGATGCTCCAATGTTTTGAAACGGTGCAGCGCGCCTATCGAAGCGGGCAGGAAGTCCCAGCCGATCATGCCTCCCGATCGGTCGGCATTGTACTCAGCGGAACCTTGTATCTGTCCGGAGTGGATGTGCACGGCAACCGCGCCATCCTCGAGCGGCTGGAGCCGGGCGGCGTATTTGGCGAAGTGCTGGCCTTTGCGGGGGCGGAGCAAACAGGGATCGCCGTTGTGTGCGAAACCGACAGCCGCGTGGTTTACATCGGCTATGACCACATCGTCAAGCGATGCGAAAACGCCTGCCCCTGCCACAGCCGGGTGGTGGAGAATATGCTGCGCCTGATCGCCGATAAAACGCTTTCGCTCAGCGAGCGGGTGGAGGTGCTCTCGCAGCGGACCATTCGGGACAAGCTGCTGTGCTACTTCGGCCAGACCGCCCGGCGGGAGGGAGCGCCCCATTTTCGCCTGCCCTTTTCCCTCAGCGCGCTGGCCGATTATCTCTGCGTGGATCGCAGCGCCATGATGCGGGAGCTGTCCCGCATGAAGCGCGAAGGGTTGCTGGAGTCTTCCCGCCGGGAAATTGTATTGCATCCCCTGCCAATGGACAGCAGACTGGGATAAGCACGGATAAATTTCTTAATTAACATAATTATAATCAAAGCCTGTCCGTTTGTCAATGGCTGTGTTTGCGTAGTTTTTGAAATATTGGGCAACCAAGCCCTCCTATACCGTTGCAGCCGGCGGCTTTGTCATTTTATTATTTCAAAAAATGCACGAAAAAACTCTACGCATCGTAGAGAGGCGAGACTCTACGATGCGTGTGTGGCTGTTTTTATCTCCTTGATGTACGATAGGGAAGGAAAGGAGGAAATGCGATGGATCAAATCAAAATCGGCCGGTTCATCGCCGAAGTCAGAAAAGCGCGCAACATCACCCAAAAGCAGCTTGCCGACATGCTCTCTATCAGCGACAAAACGGTTTCAAAATGGGAGTGCGGAAAAGGGCTCCCCGAGGTTTCTCTAATGCTTCCGTTGTGCGATGCCCTGCAAATAACGGTCAATGACCTTCTGACGGGCGCAAGGGTCTCGGAAATGGATTATCAAAAAAAGGCGGAGGAAAACATGATGCATTTGCTCAAAGAGAATCAGGAAAACAAAAAGAAAATGGCGCTGTCTATCGTTTGCGGCGTGATTACGGTCATTGCGGTCTGTTCTCTGATTATCATCGCGTCTTACATATCCATGCCGGCGGTCGCGCGCATCGCAATCATTGTGCTTGCCCTGGCGACGGCGGCGGCAGGGATTGGCGCGGCGGCCATGCTGGAGGTGAAAGCCGGCTATTATGAGTGCCCGTATTGCAAGGCGCTCTTTGTTCCCACGATGAGCGAGTATGTCAAAGGGTACCATACTTTAACAAAACGCAAATTGACCTGCCGTGCATGCGGTAAAACCGGAATGTGCAAGCACCGCATCGTAAGATGAGGATTACCTGCGGTCTGCCCACGGTTTGCTTGTCGCTCAATACCCGCCGTCTTTTCGCGGTGCCAAGTATCGTGGGGCACACGATGAATTGGTGATCTCAGCCGGAGCCATACATCGCAAGGCCGCATTTGCTATGATTGTTCCGCCAGAAAGGCAGTCTGTTTTCATGAATGGCTGAAATATGCAAATGGATGCTGTAATCATGGCTGTTTACGAATCGCCCTATTACAATCACCCTATCCAGAGCCGTCGAAAAATTTCAAGTAAAAACCGGGCGCTCCTATTGACGCGCCCGGTTTGTAAATGAAACGATGGTCTACGCCGCTTTCAGACGCAGGCGCAGCTTGTCGGCAATCATGGCGATGAATTCGCTGTTGGTGGGCTTGCCGCGGCCGTTGTGGATGGTAAAACCAAAGTAGGAATTGAGCACGTCGACGTCGCCGCGGTCCCATGCTACCTCAATGGCGTGGCGGATGGCCCGTTCCACACGCGAGGAGGTCGTATCATACATCTTGGCAACGGTAGGATAGAGCTGTTTGGTAATCGAGTTGATGATGTCGGGATTGTGTACGGCCAGAAGGATGGACTGGCGCAGGTAATGATACCCTTTGATATGAGCCGGTACGCCGATTTGATGGATGATTTCGGTCACCATCATTTCCAGGTCGTTGTCGCTCATGGGAATGCCTTTGGCCTTGGGAAGATCGGACGAATCTTTCCATCCGGTGAGCTGGACGATGCGTTCGGCGAGCATTTCCAGGTCAATGGGCTTGAGCAGGTAATAGGAAGCGCCGCTGGCCAGCGTTTCGTTTTCCAGGCGAGGATTGTCGTAACCCGACATGACCATGACCAGCGGTCGGGTTTTGAGCTCCAGGCTATCGAGTTGTTTTAAAACGCCAAGCGCATCGAGCTTTGGCATAAATACGTCCAGAAGGACAACGTCCGGCAGCACGGCGCGAATTTCGGTGAGGAGCTTTTGCCCGTCTTTCTCTGCCAGATAGACCTCCATGCCGTAGGTTTTGAGCAATTTCGAGCAGGGCTGACCAAACTCCGCGGTATTCTCCGCAATCAGCACCTTTAACTTCTTTTCCATCTTTTTTACCCCCGTTGCGAGATTTGATACCCATAGATTACCATAAGATGGAAAATAATGCAAGTACTTTCTGTAAAAATTTTACTTATTTTTCCAAAACAATTTTGTTCCATTCAAGCTACTTGTTTTCTTCTAAGCTTTTAACGTAATTCCTTATTCCCTGCATTGCGTCCAGCAACCGGCATCAGCAATGGTCGTATGGACGGCGAGGAGGGCGCTTGCTTCTATTGTTCAGCCATTCGGCCTAGGCAAGCGAATGGAAGGTTGGCAAAGCACCAACGACAATTAGAATCCCCGCCGAAAGTCGATATTCGGCGGGGATTCCTTCTTTTGCTGAAATTTTACGAAGCCATTGCGGTGGTTTGGGCGAATGACTGTGCCTCTTTGAGCATGGTTTCGGCAAAAATGGCATACCCTTTGGTCGGTTGATTGACAAACACATGGGTTACCGCGCCTACCAGCATGCCGTTTTGTAAAATCGGACTTCCGCTCATTCCTTGCACGATGCCGCCTGTCAGCTCCAGCAATTCGGAATCGGTGACCTCGATCACCATGTTTTGCAAAGTGTCGTCGTCTTTTAATCGAATACTTACGATGTTGATGTCGTAAGCTCGTACCGTTCCGTCTGCGCTGCACAGAATCTGCGCATCCCCTGTTTGTACCTGCTGGCGCATAGCGACAGTGACGGGCTGGTTGTTGCAAGAATAACCATTTTCGCACAGTCCGTATACGCCTTTATTGCAGTTTTCGAGCAGAGTTGCGATTTTTTCCTGTCCGTTAAAGCGCCCTTTGAGTTCGCCGGTGGTGCCGGCCTGGCTTTTGGTAACGCCCAGCACCTGCGCCCCGACGAGTTCGCCGGTGAGCACGGGCAGCAATTCCCCCGTATCAACGTCGCATACGCCGTGGCCTAAGCCGGCGATGACGTTGTTTTCGGGATAGTAAAAGGTTAGCGTGCCGATGCCGGCAGAAGAATCGCGAACCCATAGACCGGCTTTATAAGTGCCGTCGGACCCTTTTCTGGGAAGCAGGTCGACCGTCAGGCTGGTTTGATCCCGCCGCAGAGAAAAGGACAGTTTTTCGCCGCCGCATTGCTCGATGAGGGAGGCTACGTCGTTATTGGTGGCCACCGTCTGGCCGTTGATGGCCAATATGACGTCTCCCGTCTGCATTCCGGCTTCCTTGGCCGGTGTTGCCGGCCCGTCTTCGGTTTCAACCGGGGTGATGCCCACAATCAAAACCCCGTCGGTGAAAATTTTGACCCCAAAGGGATCGCCCAGCGGAATTACATTTTGCGGGGAAATCACTTCAACTTCGGCGCTTTTTATAGGAACAATGCCAAATAGATTGAGATCCACCTTGTAATGCTCGCTGCTTTTTTCACCGGCTAACACGGACGCGGGCTTTTCTTCGCCCAACTGCTTTGATGCGGTGACCGGAATGCCCCCATTCATAATCAGTTCATTCCCCTGTGTCACCATAAAGCTGTCCGGCAAACCGTTGGAAACCGCCGTCGCCAGAAGAAACAGGCATAGGCAGGCCGCAGATAAAACCGCGGTGAAACATCGTATTGATTTTTTTATCATCATTCGACTTTTCATTCTCCTTTCCGGTCTGCCCTATTACTATGGCACGAACGCGATCGAATACTAAGGAAATACTATGCTGATGCGGAGGTTTTTTGGGCTTGCGCCTTCCAAACCCGGCGGCGTGTGGGAAAGGAACTTTTTGCGCGTTTTTTCGCCAGCCGGTACGATGCGCACAATCGGAAAGGGTAAAATTTTTCAAAAGATTTGATTCATAAAACATGCCCAGCGCGGAAATAGAAATCAAGGATATGCCCCGAATGCCCTGGATGCAAAAATTCTATTTTACGATATCGGGAATGGATGAATCCGGCCCAAACCACACATGGTTTGACTCGGGGAACAAGCGCATCACGCTGGCTCGTGGCCCGCTCGCAAGCGCCGCGGGGCGAAAAAGATATTCGGTTGCTTTGATTGGCAGCAAGCAACCGTGACCCATTTAAAAAAAGAGAAACCATCTGCTCCGATGGAACTTGCCCATTCGCCATAGCAGAAACTTGCCGGTAATCGTCCAAGCCACGGGGTTATTCAGGGCGGCGGGGAAAGAGTCTGGTGCTGACTTATTTAGTGTTCCACCCATTGGGAGTATTCATGCCGTTTTTAAAATTTTTATTTGCCCTATAAAAACGGCCTATGTGGCGCATAGGTAGGCAACCCCATCGAGCTGGAATATGGTGTATGCTTGTGTATGATGAATGTAGGATAGAAAGCCGCTTTCACGATGCCTGCCTGAGATAGCGGGATGATCGCCCCGGGCATCCCGTCATTTCGAGCATGGTCCGGCTCGAAGCAGGCGAACTGTCTCGCGATATCATGGGATAAGCTCTGGAATCGGTCGCATCGTCTGCAATGAGTCGGTGCGTTATAAACCGCCCGTTCGGCAGGCCGCGAGGTTATCCCAACCACAACATGTCCACATGAAAAACGCCCCGCCAGTTTGCCGGCAGGGCAAAACAGCAGGGCGTATCATCTAGCCAAATAAAGATTTTTGCTAAGAGCGCGAAAGCGCCTTGGCCTTCTGGTTCATCCTCGGCGTAAACCAGTATCAGGTGTTTTTCATAATGACGCTTTCAATGACATTGGCAACGTGCTCGCAGGCGTCGCAGCACCGCTCCAGACAGTCGAAGGTATTCGACCAGGCGCCGACCAGAGCGCCTGCCCCACCTTCCTTGTACAATCCACGCATGGAGGAAACATAGAGGCGGTCGCCCTCTTCCTCCAGGGTGTTGACGTCCACAAGATATTGATGGATGGTCTTGGATTTACGAAAGTTAGGAAACTCCTCCACCGATTTTTTCAGCGCGCAGCAGCAGCGGCTGATGAGCTCGGTAAAGGCCAGCATTTCGGGGCGAATGGTATGAAAATTGTACATATACACCCGCATGAGTACGTCCTCGATGCGGTCGGTCACCTCGTCGATCTCCTGGGCCAACTGGTTGATGTCCTCCCGCTCGATGGGGGTGATGAATTCTTTGACCAGCCGTTCGATCATCCGATGCTTCTCGTTGTCGGCCTCATGCTCGATTTCGTGGATTTCGGTCACCTGCTGGCCGATGGTTGCGGGATTAAAGTTGGTCATGCAATCGTGCAGGTAATCGGCTGCCTGGCAGGAGTAGTCCACCAGGCGGCAAAAGCAGTCAAAGTATTCGTTTTGCTTTTTTGCCATAATGTCATCCGCGTCCTTTCCTTACTTCCGTCGGCCGATCCTCAGGGGATGGGCCTTGAGTCACTGATGTATGGTACGAGACAGGGCTCCCCATGGGAGGATTAGAACCAGTACAAAAACAGCTTGGCCATGATAAAACCAATCAGCCCGCAGCCGGGGAAGGTGAGCACCCAGGTGAGCACCATTTCCTTGACAACCCCCCAGTTGACGGCCGAAAGCCTGCGTGCCGCGCCCACCCCCATGATGGCGGTGGTCTTGGTGTGGGTGGTACTGACCGGTAGCCCCCAGCACGACGAGGCCAGCAGGCAGAGGGCGCCGGCCGTATCGGCGGCAAAGCCCTGGTATTTTTCCAGCTTGACCATGTCCATTCCCACGGCTTTGATGATCCGGTATCCGCCGATGGAGGTACCCAGCGCCATGACCAGCGAGCAGAGGATCATCAGCCACATGGGGATGGTGAATACCTCCACATCCGCCTGCCCCTTGGACAAAAAGACACCCAGCAGGAAGACGCCCATGAATTTCTGGCCGTCCTGCGCGCCGTGCATAAAGGCCATTGCCGCGCCGCCAAAAATCTGGGCCCCCTGGAAGAATCGGGTGGTTTTGCGCCGGTCCATCCGGCCGCAGATCAGCCCGGTTACTTTGGAGGCCAGCCAACCCAAGCCAAAGCCAAGAAAGGTGGAGAGCACCAGGCCGTAGAGAACTTTAACCCATTCGCCCCCGTTGATTCCGCCCAGATTGCCGTGCAGCGCAATGGCCGCCCCCGAAATTCCCGCGATCAGAGCGTGGCTTTCGCTGGTGGGGATACCAAACTTCCAGGCCACCGTAGCCCATGTGACGATCGCCACCATGGCGGCGCACAATGCGATGAGAGCCTCGTGCGAGTCGCCCCCAAAGTCCACCATATTGTAGATGGTTTCAGCCACGCGGGGGGTAATGAGGGTCATGGCGACCATACCCAGAAAATTAAAGACCGCCGCGAGCATGATGGCCGGCCGCGGGCCGATCGAACGGGTCGCCACGCAAGTGGCGATGGCATTGGGCGCGTCGGTCCACCCGTTGACCAAAATAACGCCCAGCGTCAACAATACGGTGATCAAAAGAGGCGGGTTGGTCGTAACGTCGGATAGAAACTCCATTAAGCCTATCTGCATTCCAATATCTTCCTTTCCCTGGCATGGCCGGCCGGACAAGCCGGTCTGACATGGTTGATCGACTCAGTCCAGATCCAGCTTGGCGCCCGGTTCTGCGCTGGCCATACCGTGTTGGTACAGCTTGCGGTCGAGCCCCCATACCTTGCCGGTAAACTGCCCGGCGGCCACATTCTCCAGCGCGGCGTTCATCTCATACAGCGTGGCGTCCAGGGTATCGAGCGCCGAGACCACCTCTGCCTCCGGGAACATGGGAGGAATCGGGCTTCCAAATTCCGGGATGGCGTGGTGGGAGAGCACCATGTGTTGCAAAAGCTCGAGAATTTCACGCGGCGTACCCAGCTGCTCGCCCATGCGCTCCAGGCCGACGACACCGCCCACCAGGTGACCGAGGAGCTGCCCATGCACGGTATAACCGCTGGCGGTGCCGGTCTGTGACACTTCCAGCTCGTGAATCTTGTCGAGATCGTGCAGGATCACCCCGGCCAGCACAAGATCGCGGTTTAAAAAAGGATAAACGGCGCAAAGCGCCTGCGCCGCGCGCGCAATCGACAGGGTGTGATACAGCAGGCCGCTGCGTACGGCGTGATGCATTTTTACCGCCGCCGGGCAGATGAGAATGCGCTCCCGATCACGCTCCAGCAGGCCGCGCACGACGGCGGCAATATCGGCGTTTTGCATCGCATCGACCATAGCGGTCAGCTGGTCGAACATCCACTCGCTGGTATAAGGGGCGCAGGGGACCAGGGAAGCCATATCCACCGGATCCTTATCGTCGGCGTGCCGGATGCGCTCGATTCGCAGCTGGGGTGCGTTGTTCCACGTGTCGACGCTGCCCCGCACCTTGATGACCATGCCCGCTTCATAACGGCCGTGACGCTCGGGAGAATAGTCCCACAGCTTGGCCGATACCTCGCCCTGTGCGTCGGTGAGCACCATATCCAGATAGGCTTGCTTTTTTGCTGTCGTTTTCTGCTCAACCGATTTGATCAGGCAAAACCCTTCTCCCACACCGTGCTGTGCTTCGCGGATTAGCTTCATATCTCCTGCGCATCCTCTCACCTGTTTTCGGCCGGATTCGACCGGTAGCGACCACAACGTTGTTATTATAACGGATGGAGAGAGAAAAAACAACCATTTCCTTGTTTTCCGGTGGAATCTGTGGCGAAAATAGGGCGGCAGGCGAAATAAATGGCAGCGATTTTGCCGGCGTTAAGGAGCAAAACGCGATTCACCGCCCGATGGCCCGGCAAGTTTCGCATCGTGGCGTCGTTGTGTTTCGCCGCTGTGCTTTTTCTGTTTTAGCCGATGGATGGTCGCACGTAAAGCCCGTGCGAAATACGCGGCGGAAAATTGGTTGGTGATGGGGAGCACGGTGGGGAAAAGGGCCTTACGATCCGGCATATCGGCGCAACGATGGCAAGCCGCCGCGACCCTGCCCGCGGCAAAGTCGGACCGGCGCGGCCGCCCGAGCGGGTGATTTGCCAGCCTGGGCGCGATAGGAAATATCCCATGCCCAGCAGAGCCGGCCTACCGAACCGGTTCGTAATCGATGACCGACTCCTCCTCGGTGGCTTCCAGCTTGAAAATGACCGGCCGAAGCCCGTCGTTGCAGCTGCAAATCGCCACGCCCGGCTTACGAATCCAATCGCCGTAATAAAACAGACCCTGTCCACCGCCGTGAGACAGAGCGAAAGCATACTGATAAACTGCCTTCCACGCCTCGTCGCAAAAACCGTCCGGCTTGGCGTAATCGGCATAGAACACCTGCCCCTCCTTCATCATCGGGCAGGCGGTGAGACCTTCGACGCCGTATTCCTCGGCCAGCTGCCGGTCCAATGTGGTTTTGAGCACGGTGATTTTGACTTTTTTCATCGCAAAAACCTCCATATCATAGAATCCTCGCCAATAGTGTACAGCCGCACGGCGTGAATGTCAAATAAAGCCGCCTTTGCCGGCCCATCTGGAGGCGGTTGCCTCGCCTGCGCCTTTTTTCCTGTTTTTTTGGAATTTATAATCGTTTTTGTGGTCCCATTTGACAATATTTCATGTTTTTTTGCCGTTGCGTGTCGATGCGTATGGTGCTATAATAAATAACAATCCTATACCCTCGGCCCGTGCCCGGCATGGGGAGGCGGACGGGGGCATAACTTAGTACGCGGCGCCATAGGCATACCAAAGGCGCCCGGCTAAGCCCAAATTCATTCAAGGAGGGGACCCGGTGAAGATCGTATTGATATGCGGTCACTATGGCTGCGGCAAGACCAATCTGGCTTTGAATCTCGCCGCGCAGTACGCCAAAGAGGGGCGCACCGCCCTTGTTGATATGGATGTCGTCAATCCCTATTTCCGTTCGAGCGATTACAAGGGGCTTCCGGCTCTGGAGGGGGTGCGGGTCATCTCGCCCGCCTCGGCCGGTACCACCATCGACGCGCCCTGTTTATCCCCCGAGATTTTCGCCGCTTTCGACGGCGGATATGACACGGCGGTTTTCGACGTCGGGGGGGACGACGCGGGAGCGACCAGCGTTGGGCAGTTTGCCGCCCGCATTCGGCAGGCCGATCCCAACTATGAGATGCTCTACGTCATCAACCGTTACCGCGCCGGTGTGGCGGCGCCCGACGATGCCGAGAGAATCCTGCGGGAGATTGAGGCGGCCAGCCGCCTGAAAGCGACCGGCATCATCAACAATTCCCATCTTTGCGCGTCGACCACGGCGGAGGATGTTCTATCGACGTCCGGCTATGCGCGTAGCGTCGCCGCCCGCTGCGGCCTGCCGTTGGTGGGCACGGCGGTGGAGCGCCGCCTGCTGAGCGGGCAGGATTGGGAAAAGCCGATTGCCATCGATGTGATCGTTTCCACGCCCTGGGCGGAGGGGACGGCAAAGGATGCTTAGTATGTGGAGGTGGAGAAGATGAACAAGGTGACCATTCGCGAGGACGTCTGCAAGGGCTGCGGCCTTTGCGTCAGCGTATGTCCCAAAAAAATACTGCAGCTGCAAAAAGAGGTGCTCAACGCAAAGGGGTACCATCCGGCCGGCGTGACCGAACCGGAGAAATGCATTGCTTGCGCCATGTGCGCGACCATGTGCCCGGATGTGGCGATTAAGGTGGAAAAGGAGTAGTAGCTATGGGAGAAAGAGTGTTAATGAAAGGAAATGAGGCGCTCGCCCAGGCTGCCATCCAGGCGGGCTGTCGTCATTTCTTCGGTTACCCCATCACGCCGCAGACCGAGGTCGCGGCCTTTATGTCCAAAACCATGCCCAAGATCGGCGGGGTTTACCTTCAGGCCGAGTCGGAGATTGCGGCCATTAATATGGTCCTCGGCGCGGCTTCGGCCGGCGTTCGTGCCATGACGTCCTCTTCCTCGCCCGGCATCAGCCTCAAAAGCGAGGGCGTGTCTTACATTGCCGGCTCCGACCTGCCCTGCGTGATCATCAACGTGCAGCGGGGCGGCCCTGGCCTCGGCGGCATCCAGCCGTCCCAATCGGACTACTGGCAGGCCACCAAGGCGCTCGGCCACGGCGACTACCAGCTTCTGGTTTTCGCCCCCTCGACCGTGCAGGAGATGGTCAACCTGGTTATGGACGCTTTCGATAAGGCGGACGAGTACCGCATGCCGGCCATGATCCTTGCCGACGGCATGCTTGGCCAGATGATGGAGCCGGTCGAGCTGCCCGAGCGCAGCGAGAAGGCCCTGCCCGACAAGCCTTGGGCGGCCAACGGCCATCAAAACAAGCGCCCTCACAATGTTATCAATTCTCTTTATTTGCAGGCCTCCGAGCTCGAGCGGCTGGTCGACGAGCGGTTTGAGCGGTATGACCGGATCAAGGCCACCGAGCAGCGCAGCGAGAGCACGTATATCGAGGACGCCGATATCGTGGTTGTCGCTTACGGCGCCGCCGCGCGCGTCTGCATGTCGGCTATCAAGGACGCCCGCGCCAAGGGGATCAAGGTTGGAATCGTGCGTCCCATCACCCTGTGGCCTTTCCCGGTCGACGCGCTGAAAGCCGCCGCGAAAAACGCCAAGGCTTTCCTGACGGTCGAAATGAGCAAGGGGCAGATGGTCGACGACGTCAAGCTGGCCATCGACTGCTGCCTTCCGGTGCACTTCTTTGGCCGCACTGGCGGTATTATTCCGCAGCCGGCCGAGGTGCTGCGTGAGATTGAAAAAATCGCAGGAGGGATACGGTAATGGCAATTGTTTTTGACAGGCCCAAGGCTTTGGCCGATGTGAAGACCCACTATTGCCCGGGCTGCACCCACGGGATCATCCACCGTCTGGTGGCCGAGGCCATCGACGCGCTGGGGATCGAGGGGACGACAGTGGGCATCGCTCCGGTGGGCTGCTCGGTCATGGCGTACGATTATTTTAACTGCGATATGATTGAGGCGCCGCATGGCCGCGCTCCGGCAGTGGCAACCGGCGTCAAACGCGCCCGCCCCGACTGCACGGTCTTTACTTATCAGGGAGACGGCGACCTCGCCGCCATCGGCACGGCCGAGACGGTTCACGCCGCTACCCGTGGGGAGAATATCACCATTATTTTCGTCAACAACGCCATCTATGGCATGACCGGCGGCCAGATGGCCCCGACCACGCTGCCCGGCCAGATCACCCAGACCACACCCTATGGGCGTGACGTCAAGATCGCCGGTAATCCCATCCGGGTGTGCGAGATGCTCGCCACGCTCGACGGGGTCGCTTTGGCCCAGCGCGTCGCGGTCGATTCGGTTCCCCATGTGAGAGAGGCCAAAAAGGCCATTCAAAAGGCTTTTGAGAACCAGCAGAAGGGCCTTGGATTTTCCATCGTTGAGGTCATCTCCTCCTGCCCGACCAACTGGGGGCTGACCCCGGTTGAGGCGCTCGACTGGCTGCGGGAGAATATGATTCCCTATTATCCGCTGGGCGTGTATAAGGATATCACCGCAAAGGGGGAGCAGGCATGACCGAATATAAAATTGTGTGCGCCGGCTTTGGCGGACAGGGTATTCTTTTCCTGGGCAAGGTAGTTGCCTATGCCGGGCTCATGGAGGGCAAGGAGGTTTCCTGGCTGCCGTCCTACGGCCCCGAAATGCGCGGCGGTACCGCCAATTGCAGCGTCTGCCTGTCGGATGAGCCGATCGCGTCGCCTCTGGTAGTCACGCCGAATGTGCTCATTGCCATGAACCAGCCTTCGTTGGAGAAGTTTATCGATGCGGTCGAGCCGGGCGGCATTGTCATCATCGACAGCACCCTGGTGCATTACGACCATCCGCGCGAGGATGTGAAGTTTTTTGCGGTGCCGGCTACCGAGCTGGCCGAGCAAAACGGCCTCAAGGGGCTGGCCAACATCGTTCTGCTTGGCAAGCTGTTCCACGAGACCGGTCTGGTCTCGATGGAGGGGCTGGAAAAGGGAATCCGCAAATCGGTGCCCGCCCGCAAGCAGGAGCTGATCCCCCGCAACCTCGAGGCCATCGAGCTGGGTGGAAAGCAGTAAATCTGCATCGTCGAATATTTTAGTGCCGCTCATAATCAGCGGTGAAAACCCCGCGAGACGAAAAGTCGTCTCGCGGGGTTTTGTGTATTGGCGCAAGGAAATGGCCTTTGACTTTTCCATGATTCTCGGATGGGATGGCACGCAGTGATAACCTTCTTCATCACCTGCTACGACGCGAATTGCCCGGGTTTTGGAAAGACCGTGGCGTTTCCCGAGCGCTACGGCAATTTGAGGTTGTGGAAGAGGGGGATCGGGCGTTTGTTAAGCTGCTTTCAGACAGGGCTGCAAATGCAACCTTGCTTTTTTTATTTCACAGTCATACGATTATATGAACATTCACAGACGGCTTCAATCGTTTCCACACCCTGCAATAATTGGGCGTCCAGTTCCATAAGGTAAATGGTAGCGGTGTTATACGGCGCAATACATCCATAGCTTTCGCTTCCATACAATACGTAATACACAGTTAGACGGTTGCCCTGTCGCTCGATGCGGGTGACAATCTCATTGTTCATCGGCAGCGAATGCTGAAACCGCAGGGCCAACACGCCCTTCCCCTGGCCGAAGGCAGAGGTAAATAGGCCTGCAATATCCTCACTGGTAGTGACAGCGTCCGGATTCGGGTGTTGACGATCGCGTTCATCATATAGCGGAGGGTGGTCGCGGTCGCTAAATGGATAGGTATCCATATCGCTGCCGTCGGAGGCTGGGGCTACCGAATTGCGTTGCAGCCAGTCGAGCAGCGCCTCCTCTGATAAAATGGCGGTATAGTCGTTGTCCCCATACAAGTGGTTTAACCAACGCCGGGTGGGGTAGGGGGACTTGGTGTCATACCAATCGGCCAGATAGTTTGGCTGTTCGATGGTCACTCGGTCGACGCCCTCGACACAGCCGGCCGGCAGGACAGCCAGCGTTACCAAATAGGTAAAGCGATCTTTGTCAGGATCCTGATTAGTGTTCATGCTAACTGTCAAGCTGCTGCCGTCGACGGTCAGCTCGGTAATTTCCGCGTGACAGGATAAGCTTGGGTAGTAAGTGTAAATGCCTAGCACGATATTTCCAGACTCAAAATGGCTGCGGTAGCTTTCTACCACGTCGCTGAGTAAGAATCCGTCGACCTCGTTTTTGGTCGGGTACATCAGGATATCCTTGTCGGGTACGCCGTTTCGATGATATCGTTCCACCAGCCAGGAAGTAAGCTCTTCGGTCGAACGCAGCAGCTTCCCGTGCTGGCTTTGTTGTGTCCATTTGCCTGACCATAGCGCAATGTCATCGGGCAAAGACAGTGAGATCGGTTGGGCGGATTGAGCGGATTGAGATGACGATTCGGGCGGATTCTCCTCGTCGCTGGCAACCACGCTGGCGACAGAGGCTACCGTATCGGGCGTTTGCGATACGGTATGCTCGGGGATGGATGTGACGGTGGATTCCATCACGTCCGGCTCTGGGAGGGACAGCTCCTCGGAATATACCGGCTGCGAAGATAGCGTTTCCTCCTCTACCGACTCTGCTGTTGATACCAAACCGGCCTCAGCGTCCGGTTCTGCCGGTTGGTTTGATTCGCAGCCCCCGGTCAGGAACAGGATGGAAAGACATAATACCATGGATAGGGCAGGGAAAGGGTTGCGTTGTCTTTGTTTCATATAGCATCCCCTCTATGATGATAGCATGAGTTCCATGAAGATACGAGCGGTCTTGTATCCGATCCCATTGGCGGTGGTATTGCCCCAACGTAGCGATAACGGCGCAGGAAGCCCGGAGGATAATTGCTTACTCTTCATTCTGTGGCGCATGATAAAAGGTTTCGATTGTTTCTATCGACTCAACCCCCTGTAGCAGCGCAGCGTCAAGGGGGATCAGGTAAAGGTGGGTTTGCAGGATGCAAAAATGAATACCGGAATGTTCATATCGGTCGAAGTGCACCTCCAGACGGCGGTCGATACGCTCAATCTGCGTGATTACTTCACTGTACTCTGGATACGGATTGTCAAACCGAAGCGCAAGCACTCCCTGCCCCTGGTCAAAGACGCCGGCAAACTCATCCGCAATTTCCTTTACGGTATCTTTTGCGTCTGGATTGGGGATTTGTTCGCCCTTTTCATCCCAGGCAGCCGGATGATCGAGATCGGTGAGGCCGAGCGAGATATCCTCTGGGAGGGAGGTCATATCGTCTTCAATGCCCGGCATCCGGATGGTCATGGTTTCTTCGAGCCACTGGTACAGCTCGTCGTAAGAGAACAAGGCGGCGTTTTTGGGGGCGTCGTCGTTGCACACGTTAACGCTCCACCGCCGGACGGGGTAGGGGGACGCAGGGATAACCTCCGGGGTGTACCGATGGATGAGTTGAACCTGATGATCCAGGCTGACCTCGTTGACCTGTTCGACGCTGCCGGCCGGGAGCACGGCCAGTTTTAACATGGTGATATAGCCCTCGTTGGAGGAGGACTCCTGCGCCGTCATGCCGACCGTTAGGCTGTGGCCGTCTACCACCAGCCCGGTAATATCGGCTTGGCAGGGCCCCGGATAGCTGGTATACACTCCTAAGACGGCATTGCCTTGCTCCAATTGCCCCCGGTAATGTTCCCAAGCTTCCTGTGGCGTAATCTTCTCGGTAGAGTCCGATAGGGAACAATAGAGGGCCAACTGATCGTCCTTCAGGTAATCGCCGTCACACATCGCAATCAGCCAGTTGTACAAAGCGTCGGCCGACCGAAACAGCTGGGCCTGATCCTCTTTTGTAGCCCCGCTGGGAGTGTATGTGGCGATGTCGGCCGGCAGGTCGAGAGATACCGGCCCGGCCGGTTTGGCGGGCGGCTCCGGTTTGCTGGTTACTCGAGAAACCGGCGGGTTTTCCTCCATGTTCGCTTCAGAGCCGGAGGACACAGCCGGCTCTGAAGTCGCCGCATCCTCCGACGAGGTGTCCGGCGGCGCTGCCAGGGAAGAGGGCTCATCCATCGATTCTACCTGAGACGAAGAAATGTCCGCGGTGCTCGGGGCCGCGGGCTTTTGCCCACAGCCAGAGGGGAAAAATACCAAAGCCATGCACAATGCGCTCGATAACGCATAAGACCACGCACGATGATTTCGTAGCATGCCCATTGCCTCCCATCTTTCACAACAGACAAACGGTGATACAACACGAACCATGATTCTTACAACTACATTATAATAACAGGGAAAATTGGTGTCAAGTTACAGTATTGTAACCCGATCGTTATAGAATTTATAAATATTGTATACAACAAACTGGAGATGGTGAACGACGCCGATAGAACGGCGCTTCGCCGTCTCGTTTTTTATCCACTGCTTTTTCTGTGAATCGGGGGTTCTATTTTGGGACAGGCCGACGTAGGTATTACTACACGAGCGCGGCGCAGGTGGAACCATCCCCGCGGCCAGCAGGCGGGGTTAACGAGTCCGTCAAACCCGGAAGGGCGGGCCTGGCCGCGTGTGGAGGTGAGGTCAGTGAACACGCAACAGGAAATGGCGCGGCGGTTCGATCAGCCGGCGGCGTTAGCCGCCCCCAGGCTGCGTGCCGCCCTGCTTCGGCTGAGCGAGCCGGACAAGGCCAGAGTACGGGAAATCCGTCTGCGTGCCGGCGGCGCGCTGGCGGTCACGATGGATTCGCAAGCCTGTTTTGTCTCCAGCGACGGACGGGTGGATCGGTCGCCGGGCGCGTCGGTGCTTCGCTGCACGGGGGAAGAGATTGAGCAGACCTTTCGCGCCCTTTGCGGCTATTCGGTGCACTCCCATCAAAAGGAGTTGCAGCAGGGTTTTGTCAGCCTCAAGGGCGGGCATCGGGCGGGAATCTGCGGCACGGCGGTTTGGGAAAACGGCGAGATTTCGTCTATTCGGGAGGTTTCTTCCATCAATATCCGGATTGCCCGTGAAATTTTCGGCGCGGCCGACGGGGTGATGCCGCTCTTTCAAAAGGGGATGTCCTCTTTTTTGCTCGTTGGGCCCCCATCGAGTGGAAAAACCACGTTGCTGCGCGACCTCATCCGACGCCTGAGCAGCGGGGAAACCGGCCGGGTGTATACCGTCTCGGCGGTGGACGAGCGTGGCGAGCTGGCCGCCATGTGGCAGGGACAGGCCCAAAACGACCTGGGGCTTTGTTGCGATGTGCTGACCGGCTTTTCCAAAGCGCAGGGCATTTTGACCGCGGTGCGCTGCCTCGCGCCCGACGCGGTGGTCTGCGACGAGGTGGGGGGCGAGCAGGAGATCGAAGCGGTTGCCGGCTGCCTCAACGCCGGGGTGACGGTGATCGCCAGCGCCCACGCCTCCAGCCTGCGGGAAGTTTATGAGCGCCGACCGCTGCGCCGGCTGCTGCAAACCCAGGCCTTTGCCCATCTGGTGCTGCTCGAGGGAGGCAGGCATCCCTGCCAGGTGAGGGAGATTGTAAAGGTGAGTGATTGGTATGCTCAAATGGCTGGGAGCGATTTTGCTCTCGGTAGCGGCTCTGCTGGCGGGCCGATATTTTTCACAAAACATGACGCTGCGCCGCCAGGAGCTCGAGGCGGTTGCTCTCATGATCGGGCGTATGGAGGATGAAGTCCGCTACCACGGTTCGGACGTCGGCTCTCTGGTGCGCAATATGGGGCAGGCGTCTTTTTCTGAGCGGCTCCCTTTTTTGCCTGCCTGTTCCAGCCGTTGCGAGGCGGGGGAGCCATTCCCCGACGCCTGGCGCTCGGCTTTGGAGGAATCGGCGGGAAAGATGCATCTTACCCAGGAGGAGCGCGCGCTGCTGCTTGCCTTTGGCGGGCGGTTGGGTGCGACCGACCTCGAGGGCCAGCTGGCCCACTGTGCGCTTCATTTCAAGGAGGTGAACCGCATGCTGGAGGAGGCCCGGGCGCAGGAAAGGGTGAAAGGCCGCCTGTACCGCTCGCTGTCCATGCTCGGCTGCGCCGCGGTGATCATCCTTTCGGTTTGAGCGCGCCAGACGGCGGGGTGCTTGCCAGGCCGGCGTCTATCGCGGGGGTGTCCGATGCCCCGCTGCGTGCCCTGCACGGTGGATGTGCCTAGCCGGTCGTACTCCTTTTGAGCCGGAGGGCCCGAGCTTGGCCAAACAGGACGGCAATGGCTTCATAAGGGGTATCTCGGCTGGGGAAAATCCGGGCCGGCCGCTGCAAAGAATCTGGGAAAGGAAGAAAGCCGGCGTTTGTTTTGCCGGTGAAGGCAATCCATATGGAAGTAGATCTGATTTTTAAAATCGCCGCCATCGGCATCATTGTCGCGGTGCTGCATCAGCTGCTGGTGCGCTCCGGGCGGGAGGAGCAGGCGCTCATGACCACCCTGGCGGGCCTGATTGTGGTGCTGCTGATGCTGGTTGAGCAAATCGCCGAGCTGTTCGACACCATCAAGTCGGTGTTCGGGCTGTGAGCGGGGTGTCGCTGGCCGCCCTGGCGGTGGTCATCGCCCTGCTGACCGTGGTGGTGCGCCAGTATAAGGCGGAATACGGCATGGCGGTGGGCGTGGCGGGTGGAATCCTTCTTCTGCTGCTTGTCATTGCGCAGATGTCGGGGATGTTTGATTCGATCGGCGGTATGATCGACCGTGTGGGGATTCGACAGGAATGGCTCACCCTGCTGCTCAAGGCGCTGGGAATTTGCTATGTTACCCAATTTGCCTCCGATTGCTGCCGCGACGCAGGGGAGACCGCCCTGGCCTCCAAGGCCGAACTGGCCGGGCGGGTGGCGGTTGTGCTGCTGGCGTTGCCCATGCTGACCCAGCTGCTGGAAAGCATTGTGGACATGCTCTCGTGATGTGGCGGCGCTGCCCCGGCCAAGTCCATTGGGCCGGGCGGGGGAGGGCCGGAGTGAAATAACCGCCTCTGCGGAACCTTCGCAGCCCAACGGCGTAGGGGATTCCCGGCAATATCGCCGCGTTGCCAGCAGTGGGGATGTCCCGATCACAGGGATGGCGATAGGGACACTGGAGTTTATCGAAGAAAGGCATGGTCAAAGCGATGAAGTCAAAACGCCTGATCACCGGCATGCTGATGCTGTCGATCCTCTTGCTTCTCTCCTGGGGGGCGCGTGCCGTCGAGGATGAGCAGATGGACCAGACCTATGCGGAGCAGCTTGAAATCAGCGGGGCAAAGGAGCTGGAGGACGCGCTCCCGAGCGAAACCAGAGAACAGATTGCGGATTGGGGGCTTTCCCTGGACGACCCCGAAAGTATGAGCTCCCCCGATGCGGCAACGGTATTTTCCCATCTTCTGACCCTGGCGGCGACGGCGGTCTCTACCCCGCTGACGGCGGGCGCCGCCACCCTGATCGTCGTGCTCGTCTGCGGCGTGTTTGGCGTTCTCAAAAGGGAGGGCGCCTCGCATTTTGACAGCCTGATGGAGTATTTCGGCGTCTTGTGCGTGTGCAGCATTTCTCTGCTTCCTTTGATGGATTCGGTGCGCTCGATGGGAGAGGCCGTGTCGGTCTGCGGCGGCTTTATGCTCGTCTTTGTGCCCATTTATGCCGGTATCATGCTGGCCGGGGGCGGTGCGGCTGCGGCGGCCGGGAGCCAGACGCTGGTCTTTGGCGCGGCGCAGCTCATCGGGCGGGCGGCCGACACGGCGCTGGTACCCGCTGCGGGCGGCCTGATGTCCCTCTCGGCGGTCTCCAGCCTGTTTGCCGAGGTGCGTTTGGAGGGCTTTATCCGGGCGCTCCAGCGGGCGGTCAACTGGCTGTTGGGCATCAGTATGACCCTTTTTTCCGCCCTGCTCACCCTCAGCGGTGCGGTCAGCTCGGCCACCGATTCGGTGGCCATGCGCACCACCAAGTTTATGACGGCCTCCTTTGTGCCGGTGGTGGGCGGCGCGGTGAGCGAAGCGCTCTCCTCCGTACTCACCTGCGTGGGGGTTCTGCGGGCGACGGTGGGGGCTTATGGCGTTATCGCCATGGCGGTCACCCTGCTTCCCGCGCTGGTGCAGCTGCTGATGTGGAAGCTGATGCTGCTTTTGACCGCCGCTGCGGCCGACGTGTTTGGGGTCGACGGGGTATCCCGCCTGCTGAACGGGGTGGGGAGCGTGGTGGGCATCCTCATCGCGGTGGTCGTCAGCGTTATGGTGGTCTTTTTGGTGTCGATTGGAATCATGATGATGGCGGGGGCGAGGGTATGAGCGGGCTGAGCCAGTGGATTCTGGCGGTGTGTATCGCGGCGGTCGCCGGCGGCCTGCTGAAAATGTTGCTGCCACCCGGCTCGATGGAGCGGGCGATGCGCTGGGTTTTGTGCATCTTTACTCTAAGCTGTCTGCTGCTGCCCCTTTTTCAGCCGGACGATTGGCGCATCGACTTTTCCTCGCTCGACCAGGCCGGTGAGCCGGATACCGCCCTCTCCGAGCGGGTGGAGGAGCAGACGGCCAGGCTGGTCGAACGCCGCCTTCTCGAGCAGACCCAGCGCCAGGTGGAGGCCTGCGGAGCAAAGTTGGTAAAATTTAGTTTAAAAATGGATAGCGCGGGCGAGTCGGGCATAGATATATCACAGGTGGAGGTCGTCCTTCGTCCCGACGACGCCGAAAAGTGCGACGCGGTACGCCTGCGGCTTGAGGAAAATTTGGGGCTTGCGGCCGACGTCAGTACAGGATAACCGCCGCCAGAGGGTGTCGTTCCACGGTGCCCGAAATCGCAGGAACATCGTTCTGGTAACCCAGCCGCAAGGCAGATTTGCCTGCAATCCGCAATGAGAGAGGGATACCGTCCCGGAAGCCGGGCCGCAAGGGGGCGCCCCTCCAAGACGGGATGCGCCGGAGGGCCGGGCAGGATGTAGGGATGTGATCGCAAAGGAAAGGTGATGCAAATGCAGTCAAAACGGTTTACCGAGCTTTTGGCCTCGGGCAAAGGGGTGAAGATCGCGGTGATTGCCGGTATTGCCGGCATGGTACTCATCCTGCTGTCCACCCTTCTGCCCAAACAGTCGGATTCCGAACAAAAGCTTCCCGCCGCGTCGGGGACCGATACCGTCGCTTACGCCGAGCAGCTTGAGAAGCGTCTGGAAGGCATTATCGGCAAAATCCAGGGGGTGGGGGAATGTGATGTGCTGGTCACGCTCTCGGGCGGAAGCGAGTATATCTACGCCACCGAGGAAAAGAGCTCGACCAAACGCTCGGAGGACACGCTTGAGAGCAAGCAGTCGGTCAACGAGCAGGACACGGGAGAGCAGCAGTATATCATCCTGCAGACCGGCGACGGGGAACAGGCCCTGCTCATCACCGAAATTGCGCCGCGCGTCAGCGGCGTGGTGGTCGCCTGTACGGGCGGGGGCAATGAGGCTGTTTCCAGCCAGGTGGTCAAGGCGGTGACGACCGCTCTGGATATCCCCTCCACCAAGGTGTGCGTAACCACCCGCCAATCCAATTGAGGCATGAATACCATTTAACATATTTAGGAGGAAGCAAACATGAAAAAAGGCGCGATTATTGGTAAACGGCAAATCTTATTGGCGGTGCTGGTGGTGGCCCTGTCGGCCGCGGTCTATCTCAACTGGCAGTTTTCCAAAAACGGCGGGGAATACGATATCACCGGCGCGCTGAGCTCGACGACCTCTTATCTGGGGGATGTGCAGTACGTTGGCAATCCGGGAGACACCACCGTCAGCGAGGCCCAAAGCGCCGACAATTACTTTGCTCAGGCGCGGGAGGACCGGGCCGCCGCCCGTCAGGAGGGGCTGCAGATTCTCAAGGACATCATTGGCAACGTCAAGTCCGATTCCTCCGCCGTCGAGCAGGCCACGGCCGACGCGGTGCAGCTGGCCAAGGACGCCGATACCGAAAGCGTGATCGAGAACCTGGTCAAGGCAAAGGGCTTTACCGAGTGCGTCGCCGTCATCAAGGACGGGCAGGTCAACGTCATTGTCCAGGTGGCCGACCACCTGCTCAGCAGCGATATGCTCCAGATTCAGGATATTGCGGCGGCTCAGACCGGCTTCAGCCTGGATAATATCAAGATCATCGAGGTAAAATAAGCAAGCTTTCCAAGGCTTCGGCGCTCTCCTTGGCGGGGGGCGCCGTTTTTGTTGGCCGGGCACGCCGCCGAGACGATCGGCCTGCGTCCATCGTTTTTTCGCGCGGCGTACTATGCTTGCCGGGGCGTGCGTGCGGGAGCGGGACTGACCCTCCGGCCTGCGGCGGCGAGAGCATGCGAGGCTTTTCCCAACGATTCTTCTTGAATTTTATAATCCGGCGTGGTATACTCAAACCGTATAAATTTTCACCGGCCGACCGAGGGGTATGGCGGCCCGGGGGCAGGCATCGCGCTTTGCCCGGGCCGGCTGCCGCTTTTTTGCCGGTTTTGATCCTGTATTTCGCCAGTGAGGAGGGTGTTGGAATGAGCGATAACACCACAAAAACGGTAGGCGATCTTGTCCTCTCGGAGGAGGTGGTCGCCAAAATCGCCAGCGTGGCTGCCAAGGACGTACCAGGGGTGCGCGGCGTGGTTGCCGCCCCGGCGGACATCAAGGGGTTGCTTCGCAAGGCGCGCAGCATTCCGGCGGTCAAAGTGACGAATATGGAAAACGCCATGACCATCGACATTTCCCTTCGCCTTGCGCCCGGCGCGAGGATCCCCGACGTCGCCCAGGCGGTGCAAAACGGGGTGAAAAACGCCGTGCAGAGCATGACGGGACGGGTCGTGGGCAAGGTCAACGTCACGATTCAGGACATTGACTTAAGCGAGGAGCCGGCACGCAAGAAAAAGCCCTAGAGTATTCGCATACCCGCACGATGGTTGCGGGGGACCGGTTAGACACAGCGGGAACCATCCGGGCGGCGCGTGGTGAGCGCGCCGCCGCGCCCTGTTTTGTATGGGAGCGGACTATGAAACGAAGCGAGGCGCGCGAGCAGGCTTTGCTGCTCGTGTTTGAAAAAAGCTTTCACGGCTATGAGATACCCGAAACCATTGAGACGGCCATGCAGGCGCGGGAGCTGACCCCCGACCCCTTTATGGAAAAGCTTGCGCAGGGGGTCTTTGACCATCTCGACGAGATCGACAGCATGATAGAAACCCACTGCATCGGCTGGAAAAAGGCGCGCATCCCCCGCGTTTCCCTCGCGATCATGCGCCTGTGCGTTTATGAGCTGCTGTATGAAGAGGATATTCCGGATTCGGTTTCCATCAACGAGGCGGTCGAGCTCGCCAAGCGCTTTGCCAACGAGGACGACGCGGTGTACATCAACGGGGTGCTCGGGGCGATCCAGCGCGAGAAGGAAGGGGCCGGGCAATGATTGCGGCGCTCGGCATGGACACAAGCAATTATACCACCTCGGCGGCCGTTTGGCAGCCGGGGCAAAACCGCCTTACCACTGCGGGCAGGCTGCTTCCCGTTCGGGATGGGGCCATCGGCCTGCAGCAAAGCGAGGCGGTTTTTCTGCATACCAGGCAGTTGCCCGGCCTGGTGGAGCAGGTGCTCGATGAGGCGGGCGTTTCGGCTTCCTGCGTCGGGGTTTCCTCCCGCCCGCGGGATGCGGAGGGGTCGTATATGCCCTGCTTCCTGGTGGGGGTTGCCTGCGCGAGGGCAGCGGCCGCTGTGGCGGGGGCGCCGCTGTATGAGACCTCCCACCAGGCCGGCCATATCGCCGCGGCGCTTTACAGCGCCGGCCATTTGGAGCTGGCCGACCGGCCCTTCCTGGCCTTTCACCTGTCCGGCGGCACCACCGAGGGGGTTCTGGTGCACCCGGATGGGAAGCGTATTTTTGCCATTGAGCCGCGCTGCCGTAGCTTGGATCTGCACGCCGGCCAGGTGGTCGACCGGGTCGGCCGGCTGCTGGGGCTCTCTTTCCCGGCCGGGCGGCAGCTGGACGAGCTTTCCCAGCGCAGCGGCTGCCGTCAGTTCCTTCGCCCGGCCATGAAGGGGGCCGATTGCTGCCTTTCCGGGGTGGTCAACCGCTGCGAGCGGCTGCTTAGCGAGGGATGGGACCGGCCGGATGTGGCGCGCTACTGCATCCTCTCCATACAGGCTGCCCTTGCCGCGATGACCGAGGCGGCGCTGCGGGAATGCGCGCAGCAGGGTATGGGCGAGCTTGCGCTGGTGTACGCCGGCGGGGTGATGGCGAATTCCCTCATACGCCTTGAATTCCAGGGCCGTTTCGGCGCTTTGTTTGCCCGGCCGGAGCTGTCGAGCGACAACGCGGCGGGCGTGGCGGTGCTCGCCTGTATGATGTCGGAAAGGGGGATTTCGCCATGCCGGGGCTGACCCTAACGGTAACCCAGCTCAACACCTATGTGAAAACTCTGCTCGAATCCGATCCCAGGCTTACCGACGTTTACGTCGTGGGGGAGATCAGCAATTTCACCGATCACGCCCGGTCGGGGCACCTCTATTTGAGCCTGAAGGACGACGGGGCGCTCGTGCGCGCGGTCATGTTCCGTTCGGCGGCCTCGCGGCTGCGCTTCTCGCCCCAAAACGGCATGAGGGTGCTTTGCCGGGGCCGGATTTCCCTTTACGACCGCGACGGGCAGTATCAATTTTATATTGAGGATATGCAGCCCGACGGGGTGGGGGCGCTCAGCGTCGCCTTTGAGCAGCTGAAGAAAAAGCTGGCTGACGAGGGGCTGTTCGATCCGGCGCGGAAAAAGCCCATTCCCCCTTATCCGGGGCGCATCGCCGTTATCACCTCCCCCACCGGCGCGGCGGTGCAGGATATTCTCAAGATCCTGCGGCGGCGCTATCCCGTCGCCGAGGTCATCCTCTGCCCGGTTTTGGTACAGGGGGACGCCGCGGCCGGGGAGCTGACCGCCGCTGTTGAGACGGTGGGAGGGGCCCGCTGCGCCGATGTCATCATTCTGGGACGGGGCGGCGGCTCGATGGAGGAATTGTGGGCTTTTAACGACGAGAGCCTGGCCCGGGCCATTGCCCGATGTCCGGTGCCGGTCATTTCGGCCGTGGGGCATGAGACCGACTTTACCATCTGCGACTTTGTCAGCGATTTGCGGGCGCCCACCCCTTCCGCCGCGGCGGAGCTGGCCGTGCCGGAGCGCACCCGCCTGCTGGCCCTGCTTGCGGGGACGCAGGGCATGCTGCGGCGGGGAATGCTTAAGACCATGGAGCGTGGCCGCGAGAGGCTCCAAGCTTTGGCCTCCCGTCCCTGCCTGCGGCAGGGGGAGCGGACTTTGCAGCCCTTTGCCCAGCGGCTGGACGTAGCGGCCCGCCGATTGAGGACGGCGGGGAAAGACTGTGTACAGCAGGCCGGTCAGCGGCAGCGGCATGCGGCCGCCCGTTTGGAGGGGTTGAGCCCTCTGAAGGTGCTCGCGCGCGGCTATGCCATGACCCTGCTCGACGGTCGTCCGGTCGTTGCGGCCGGGCAGGTCCAGATCGGCGACCGGCTTGAACTGAAGTATCACGACGGCTCGCTGGAATGCGAGGTTTTGTCCAAAAAGGAGGATGCGTCATGCCTGCCATGACCTTTGACGCCGCTATGAAGCGGCTGGAGGAAATTGTTTCCCTTCTCGAGAGCGGTCAGGCCCCGCTGGAGGAGTCGATGAAGCTTTACGAGGAGGGGGTCCGCCTGACGTCGGTCTGCACCAAAAAGCTCGAGCAGGCTGAGCAGAAGCTGACCACCCTCGACGAGGTGCTGGCCAAGGAGGCCGGAGGGGCGGAGGAAAACTGACCGGCGCCCGTACCGCGGCGAATCGGGTTGTGCCGCCGCGGTACGATGTGTTTGTATCGCACGGGCGATATTTGGCCGCCATGGCGACGGGAAAGCCGGGCGGCTAACCGCGGGGGCGGGACAGCCCCTGTGTATCGAACAGCCCTCGAGAAGAGGGGGCTTACATCACGAATATGGATATTAAGGATGTGGAACAATGATAGAGCAACGCCTGCGGCAGGACGCCGCACTGGTCGAGGAGGCATTGGGCCGCGCTTTGCCCAAACGGGGCGGCCTTCAGCAGCGCGTGGTGGAGGCGATGGAATACGCCCTGCTGGGCGGCGGGAAGCGCATCCGCGCCGCGCTGGTGCTGGAATTTGCCCTCGCCTGCGGCGCGGCCGACCGCCGCGCCCTGCCGTTTGCCTGTGCGGTCGAGATGGTACACGCCTATTCCCTGATCCACGACGACCTGCCCTGTATGGACAACGACGATATGCGCCGGGGCAAACCCTCCTGCCACAAGGCTTATGGGGAGGACATCGCCCTGCTTGCCGGCGACGGCCTGCTGAGCCTTGCCTTTGACACCCTCCTGTCGGCCGACACCCGCGCCATTGGAGATCACAACGTCCTCCTCGCCGCCAGGGAGCTCGCCCAGGCGTCGGGTGCGGATGGCATGGTAGGCGGGCAGGTCATTGACCTCGAGTGCGAAGGGAAAAAGATCGACCGTGCGACCTTGGAGGCCATGCACCGGGGAAAGACGGGCGCCATGATGGTGGTCAGCGCCCTGCTCGGCTGTTATGCCGCCGGCGGCGCCCACCGCGACGCAGCGCGCGCCTATGCCTCGCGCATCGGTATGGCTTTTCAGATCATTGACGATATCCTCGATGTGGAGGGGGACGCCGCCCTGCTCGGCAAGCCGGTGGGCAGCGACGCGCTCAATGAAAAAACCACCTTCTATACCCTGCTGGGGCCGGATGAGGCCCGCGCCGAGGCGGCCCGCTTGACCGGGGAGGCCAAGGCGGCGGTGGAAAAGGAATTCGGTGCGGCGGGTCAGACGCTTTGCGAGCTGGCCGATTACCTGCTGATGCGCACCCATTGACGGTACGGCCGGCCCGTTACCCCATGCGGCGCACGGCTTTTGCCCTCCCATGCGCGCTGTGTTCATCCTTCCTTGGCGAATGGCGGAAATGCTCTCGATGATGGTATGGTGCGGCGGGAAAGAGCGGCTTGCGGGAGCTTTGATTATCACTCGGGGCCGTCGGTTGCCCCCGTATCGGCCTGTGGAGGATATGTGCCTGCGCATGCCCGTTGTTGGGGAAATGGAGACAAACGCGCCCGTCCGGACGCGGGGGATCACCGGCCCTCCCCCGGCACGGCCCCCAGCGGGGAAGATAAATTACGGATTCACCGGCGTAACGAGGGCGGGCGGTTGGCCAGGCTTTGACGCTGTCCCCATTTTGGTGCCGGCTTGCCACCAACCGGGATTCCCCGGTGGCTGGGCGGACGGCTATGCATGCAACAGAAAAATGGGGAAAGACCGTTTCAGAGGGCTTTTTACGGTCGTTCCCCTGCCGGTTTGGGGGACAAGCCCCCTGCGTGTGGGGATGCTGGAGGAGGGCGGTGAAACGCTTTGCCGCGCATCCAACAGCAAGATAGGGCGCAGGCTGCTTCCAATAGGCTGACGGCTTATGCCAAGATGGGATGGGGCTCCGGTGGGGCCTCGGATGGGCTTCCCTTGTTGCGTATGGGGAGACGACGGATCAATCAGCGCCGTTTGCCGCGGTTGACGCGCCAGATGACAGAAAGGATGCGAGTCTTGGGTGGAGGAAAAAGGGCTTTTACATTCAATCGGCTCGCCAGGGGACCTTCGCGGCCTCTCCCGCCAGGAGCTGACGCAGCTGTGTGAGGAAATCCGCGCCGAGCTGATCGAAGTGGTCTCGCGCAATGGGGGGCATCTGGCCTCGAATCTCGGCATGGTCGAGCTGACGGTAGCCCTTCATCGCCGCTTTGATTCGCCCCACGACCGCTTGATTTTTGACGTGGGGCATCAGTGCTATACCCACAAGCTCCTCACCGGGCGGCAGGATCGCTTTTCCACCATCCGCACCGAAGGGGGGCTGTCGGGCTTTACCCGGCCGCAGGAGAGCGAGCATGACGCTTTCGTTTCGGGGCATGCGAGCACCTCCATCTCGGCAGGCTATGGCATTGCGGCGGCAAACCAGCTTCGCGGGGTCGACGACTTTGTCGTCGCGGTCATCGGCGACGGCGCGCTGACCGGCGGGCTGGCCTATGAGGCGCTCAACAACGCCGGCCGGCAAAACAGCAACCTGATTGTAGTGCTCAACGACAACAAGATGTCGATCTCCAAAAATGTCGGCGCCATGGCCCGGCATCTGGCGGTGATCCGCTCAAGACCCAATTATTACCGATTCAAAAGCGGGGTAGAGCGGTTCCTGCTTCGCATCCCCGGCGTCGGCCGGTCGATGCGCAATGGGGTGCTGCGGCTGAAAAGAGTGGTGAAAAACGCCGTTTATAACAGCACCATTTTTGAGGATATGGGCTTTGCCTATCTCGGCCCCATCGACGGGCACGACCTTGACGCGCTGGATAACTGCCTTCGCACCGCCCGGGAGATGAGGCGGCCTGCCTTGGTGCACGTGCTCACCGTCAAGGGAAAGGGATACCGGTTTGCCGAGCTCGATCCGGGGCAGTATCACGGCATCTCGTCCATGGACATCGAGACGGGGGAATGCCCTCCGCCAAAGGACAGTTTTTCCTTTCAGTTCGGCCACATGCTCAGCGAGCTGGCCGCGCGCGACGCCCGGGTATGCGCCATTACGGCGGCCATGACCGAGGGCTGCGGGCTGGAGGAATTCCGCCAGCGGTTTCCCACCCGATTTTTTGATGTGGGTATCGCCGAGGGCCATGCCGTCACCTTTGCCTCGGGATTGTCCAAAGGCGGGATGCGTCCGGTGGTATGCCTTTACTCCACCTTTTTGCAGCGCAGCTACGACCAGGTGATTCACGACGCGGCCATCCAGGGGCTGCCAATGACCATCTGCGTCGACCGCGCCGGCTTTGTCGGGGAGGACGGCGAGACCCATCAGGGTCTGTTTGACGCGGCCTTTCTCGGTTCCATCCCCGGCGTGACCGTCTGGTCGCCCAGCGGCTATGACGAGCTGGAATTGCTGCTGCAGCACTGTGTGGATTCCCAAGGGGTGAACGTCATACGGTATCCCCGGGGCGGGCAGCCGCGCCTGCCGGATGGGTGGAAGGCGACGTTGGACCCATGCGCATGCTATGGGCCGGCTGGAGCCCCCTGCGTTCTGGTCACCTACGGCCGGTTGTTCGGCACAGCCTGTGAGGCGGCCGACGCTCTGTGCTCGCAGGGCGTGCCTACCCGGGTGGTAAAGCTCAACCGGATCCGTCCGCTGCCGCAGGAAGCGTTTGCCGCATTGGATGGGGTGCGCCAAATCTTCTTTTTTGAAGAGGGAATCCGGGCCGGTGGGATCGGTGAAAGGCTGTTTGCCGCTTTGGCCGAGCGGGGGATGCATCCCGACATGCACCTGACGGCGGTGGACGATCAGTTTGTCCAGCAGGCGACGGTAACTTCCTGCCTGCATCGGTTTGGGCTGGACAGGCAGGGGATGATCGACGCCGTGCTAAGGCATGCCCCGCGGGGCAAAAGAGCCGGTGCGGAAAAAGACGGGAAATCTTTTTGATCGTAGAGGCGGGAGAGGCGCTTTGGAAAGGATGGCACGAGCATGACACAGGACAAACAGAGGCTGGACGTCGCCGTCTTTGCCATGGGCAAGGCCGAAAGCCGCCAAAAGGCCCGCGCGCTGATCATGGCGGGCAGCGTCTATGTCAACAATCAAAAGTCCGACAAGCCGGGCGAGCTGGTGGGGCCGAACGACCGCATTGAGGTGCGGGGCGGGGGGCTTGCGTACGTCAGCCGGGGCGGGCTGAAGCTGGAAAAAGCCATGCAGTGCTTCCCCATCGATCTAAACGGCGCGCTCTGCGCCGATGTGGGGGCTTCGACCGGCGGCTTTACCGATTGCATGCTGCAAAACGGGGCGAGCCGGGTATATGCGGTGGACGTAGGCTATGGGCAGCTTGCCTGGAAGCTGCGCACCGACGAGCGGGTGGTCAATCTCGAGCGCACCAATTTCCGCTATGTGACGGCCGAGCAGATCCCCGACCGGCTGGATTTTGCCTCGGTGGACGTCTCCTTTATTTCCCTCTCCCTGATCCTGCCGGTGCTCTCCGGCCTGATGAAGCCGGATGGACAGGCGGTCTGCCTGGTCAAGCCCCAGTTCGAGGCCGGGCGCGATAAGGTGGGGAAAAAAGGGGTGGTGCGCGATCCAGGCGTACATACCGAGGTGGTCGAGCGCACCATCGGTTATGCGCTCAGCGCCGGATTCTCCGTGCTTGGGCTCACCTATTCGCCGGTCAAAGGGCCGGAGGGAAACATCGAATATCTGTTGTATTTAGAAAAAAGCGATGCCCCTGGCCGGCAATGTCCGCCGCCAGCCGAGGTGGTCAAAGAGTCGCACGCGGCTTTGGATGCCCCCTCGCAAGACGGCGGCGCCCCAGCCTAGGCGGGGGAAGGGGGACGCGGCGGCGCACAGGATTTTGGTGGAATCCACATCCGAACTCGCCAATCCCCCGGGTGTGGTGAACGGATAGTCGTGGCATGACGGAATATCCCCGGTTTGTTAGAGGAATGCCCCAGCGGGATAAGCCGCCCCGCGTATGG
>CBCTCU010000035.1:0-29136 GCA_965145485.1 uncultured Eubacteriales bacterium
TTCCTACATCAGGGGGTATTTTGTCACTGTCCGTTTTTACTGGACCTGTCCAAATGGCATCGGTGGGTTTTCATTGTTTTGTGTGGTAACCAAAAGACGGCCGCGAGAGTAGCATATGGGCACCCTATCGACCAAGTGCAACAGCCTGTTCCCGCCTCCAAAGTCGGCAGGCGGGGTAGAGGTAACGCGTCAGACGTTGAAACGGAAGAGCACGATGTCGCCGTCCTGCATGACGTATTCTTTCCCCTCGCTGCGCACCAGCCCTTTTTCTTTGGCCGCGGCCATCGATCCCCCGCAGGCCATAAACTCATCGTAGCCAATCACCTCGGCGCGGATAAAGCCCCGCTCAAAATCCGAGTGGATTTTGCCCGCCGCCTGCGGGGCGCGGGTACCGCGGGTAATCGTCCAAGCGCGAACCTCCGGCTTGCCGGCCGTCAGGTAGGATATCAGCCCCAGCAATTGATAGCAGGACTGGATCAGCCGGTCGAGCCCCGAACGCTCCAATCCCAGGTCGGCCAAAAAGGCCCGCTTTTCTTCTTCGTCCATACCGGCGAGATCGGCCTCCATCCCGGCGCAGATGGGGAGCACCTCGGCGCCTTCCGCGCCCGCAATCTGCTCGACCGTTTTGATCCGCTCGTTGGAGGCGATGCCGGCGGAAAAGTCCTCCTCGCTGAGGTTGCATGCGTAGATGACCGGTTTGGCCGAAAGCAGGGAAACCTCTTTGAGCAGGGCGCTTTCCTCCTCGGTGGTTTCCATCGAGCGGGCCGGCCTGCCGCTTTCCAGATGGGCAAGCAAACGCTCTAAAACAGCAAGCTCCTGCGCGTATCCCTTGTCCCCCTTGAGCATCTTGCTCACCCGGTCAATGCGGCGCTCCACCATCTCCATATCGGCAAAAATGAGCTCCAGATTGATGGTCTCGATATCGCGGGCCGGGTCGACCGAGCCCTCGACATGGACGATATCGTCGTTGTCAAAGCAGCGCACGACGTGCACCACGGCGTCGACCTCCCGGATGTGGGACAGGAACTTATTTCCCAGCCCCTCCCCCTTGGATGCGCCGCGCACCAGCCCCGCGATGTCGACAAATTCAATCGACGCGGGGGTGAGCTTATCGGGATGGTAAATTTCGGCCAGGCGGTCGAGCCGCTCGTCCGGCACGGCGACCACCCCCACATTGGGCTCGATGGTGCAAAAGGGGTAATTGGCGCTTTGAGCGCCGGCGTTGGTTATGGCGTTAAATAGGGTGGACTTGCCCACGTTGGGCAAGCCGACGATTCCAAGCTTCAATCCAATCATTCCATTTCCCTGTTATCGTTCGTTGTCCATTATACCCCTTTTGGGGCGGTTTGGCAAGCATCCTCTGCATGGCCGAACACAGATGCGTCATACGGCGCATTGCGCGGCCTATCGCGTCGCCGTTTTCGCATGGCTTCGCGCGCGTGGATCGGATCAAAAGCCGCTCCCCGGCTTTTATTTTGCGGCATACCGGGGCGGGGTGGCGCCGTCCTCAGCCGCGTGAACTGCATCGGATTGGGCGCGGCCGGGCAGGTGCTCTCGGGTAGCCGTTTGTCTGGGATGATCCCGCCTGCGGCGCGATGAAATGGCCGCTTTGTTTTTTTGCATGAAACCCAGCCAAAGGCTTGCGCGCCCCCGTTATGCAGGCGCCGCGCCGATACGGGCGGTGGTTTTGCAGCCCTAAAGGGATAGGGCAAACGGCATGGCAAAGAGGGTTCGCAGCGGCCCGCACAATATCAATGGATGTTTTCTTCCTCCTTGTCGCAAATGGTCAGGCGGTTGTAAAGGGTCAGGCGTCCGTTGGCGTTGCGATAGGATTCGCCGTTCCACCGCATGAAGTTGACGCCGGTGAGATTGCCGCCGCAAAGCTCCAGCATGGCGCCGCCCAGGTTATCCGCCCCCGCGTTACAGACAAACGCGGTGCTGTCCCGGCTGGTGATGAGGCTGTTCACGCCATAGGCGAAAATCGCAAAGACCGTTTGGTCCATCGCCCCATCCAGGCATAGAAATTTGGCGTTTGGCCGGGTGATGGCGTCAAATACATAGGGAAAGAGCTGATCCCCGCCGACGTTGATGACAAGGGAGCCGTCCAGCCCGTTGCGGCCAAGCATGTTGCCGTTTTGCAGGCACCCCTCGATCCAGCCGCCGCTGCAATCCCCGGCGGCGATGGCGTTGGCGTAGCAGCAACAGACCAGCTTTTTGATAAAATGATGGTTGCAGCCGCGAAAGTCGATGCCATTGTATGCGCCGGAAAGGCCGATATTGACCGCGTATACCCCCTCGGCCTTGCCCCGAATGGTGTAAGCGTAGGGCAGGCAGGTGCCAAGGCGGCCGGGGGTGACGGCGCTGTTTTCCGGATATAGGAAGCGCAGGCCGCGCACACCGGCCCGCTCGCCTGCGAGGGTGACAAGGGCGGTGGCGGTGTCCGGCTGGCTGGTCTGACCGTCGTAAGCGAGAATGAGGGTGCCGCTGCTGTTTCCCCCCTGCTCGCGCGTCGCGACCGAGGAACAGCCGCGCAGCTCCACCCCGGCGGGAACCACCACCGGATGGTCGAGCCGGTACAGTCCGGCCGGGAGATAGACGACTCCGCCGGTGGCGCCCGCTTGATCCAGCGCAGCTTGCAGGGGGAGATGGATGTCGGTCTTGCCGGTGCGGTCGGCCGCAAGAGGATAGAAAGCGCAATGCGGCTTGGGGGCGGTTCGACGATAATCGATGGATGGGAGGGCTTTTTTCCCCGGTTGCAGGATAACCTCCCCGACAGTATCCCCCGATAGCTCCACCCCGGTCATTTTAATGACCCCCTCGGTGTGGTTGACCACCGAGCGGCGGCTTCCCGCAATGCGGCTGTTGGCAATGACCATCCCCCAGCGGGGGTCCAAATCGTCCGCAACCAGCCCGTCGTCGCAATCGGTCACCGACACATCGTAGAGCGAGCCGGCGAATTGGATGCGCTTGCCCGGTACGATGTGGATGCCAATGCGATAATCGGACAACACCAGGTGGTTAAACTGGGTCCATTCCAGATCGCCCAGCGCAAGCCCAACGCCGTACCGGCGGGTATACCGGTCGATCTTATCCCGATCGGCCCGCCTCAGCCCCGCGCCTGCCTCGGCCCAGTATCGGTTGCTGAGCGTCAGGTTTTTCCAGGTGCCGACGTCGGATTGATTATAGGCAGTCGCGCCGCGGCAAAGGAAGGTGCCCTTGACATTGTCGATGGTCATCATTTCATGGGCCGAATCCTCGCTCACGCAGGCGCCAATGCCCTTATAACCGTTGATTACCGTACAGTTTTGGATGGTCTGGAGCATAAAGCGATCCCCCAGGCCGTCGACATAAAAGGTGTAGGGATAGGGCTTGACGTCGTCAATATCCTGCCCGGGGTAGTAAATGGTCAGCCCCACGGCGCCGGCGCTGCCGCCTATGGTCAGGAGGGCCGGCGTATCGGCCTGGGTACTTTCCACATCGGCGAGAAGGATGGTGCCGTAATCGGTTCCGGTGTCCGGATCCTGCCAGTCACCGCGAAGGGTGACGAAAGAGGGGATGGTAAGGGGGCCGGTGATGCGGTATTGTCCAACCGGCAAAAAGACCGTGCCCCCGCCGCTGCGCGCACAGTCGTCGAGCGCGCGCTGAATAGCGCCGGTGCTGTCGCGCTTCCCAGTGCGGTCAGCGTCAAAGGCAGGCGGGGCGACGATGAGGTCGGCAACCACCACATCGTCGGTGGGATATACCGTGTCCACGATACAGGGGGTCTTGCTTTTGCCCGGCGTCATGGCGGCAATCAAGCCGACCGAGAAGGGGAAGAGGAGCAAAGGGGCGCTTTGGCTCGCCGGCTCCTCGCCGCCCATCCCAGCGTCAGCCGGCTGCGCGTCGGCCGACGTGGCGGGGGCGGCCCGCTTCTGCCACGCGACCAGAGTAAAGGGCGTGTCCGTTGCGCCAGCATGGTTGGCGGCTACGCCCGGCTGCCGGGATGCGGCCAGCGCGGAGGACAGGGCGGCCAGCAGGACAAACATCGTGCTCAGCATGACCTTTCGCAGAGAAGCTTTCATCATCAACACCTCAAGTCTGTATGAATATTGGATCGACGCCACAGGCCGCATGTCACGCCAAGGGGGCTTTGACGCCGCGTGAGTGGGTCGCGTTCGACAATGGGAGCTGCGGCCCCTACGCCGCTGTAGCAGGATGAAACCGGGCCAATTCCAGTACACTTCTTGGCCCACAGCCCCTGATATGCCCAGGGCCTATACGGCTGCTGCTTGCGGCCGGGATATCAACACAAAGCAATGCCATCCTAAGCTGCCGGAAGCCGAACCCGATATGCCGAAAATGTACCGGCACGGCGGCTTTTCCCTTTTTTATGCTTGGTGTGCGTCAGCACACCTGCGGCCTCAAAAACAAAAATCCATCCGTGCCGTCATCCTTTTCGGTGCGCGCAGTTTTCAGCGAGATGGTTTTCGCGCGGGCAAGGCATAAATTTGCGGCCATACTGCCATATGGCAAAAATTTTAAGGCATCCGCGCGGAAAGCAGCCGCTGAAAACCATATTGTGTTTGGTTCCCGGCGGCTTCAGCACATGGCGGCCATAGGCCTGTGCTCGAAACCAAAGTATCCCAGCCGGTTGCGGCTATTATAGCATATCAATTTCCAGAAAGCGAGGGACAATTTTGCGTTATAGAGAAAAATAAAAACTTTTCGGTTCGGTGCAATTCCTCTTGCTTTTTTTGCCGAAGAATGGCACAATGGATATATTACGGTGCCCTCCTGCCAAAGAGGGGCGCTTTGTGACGAAGGGATGGAAAAGGACATGGCGCATCAGCTGATGATCGTTTTGAATTTGGGCGGTACCGCCGCTTTTGAGGTAGCGCGCCGCGTGCGCGAGTGCGGGGTGTATTGCGAGGTGCTCCCCCATACGGTAACCCAGGAAGAGCTGGCCGCAAAAGAGCCTCAGGGGGTGGTGCTCACCGGCGGCTTTGAGGACGTCCCGGAGGAGCGGGCCAAAAAAGTGCCCTGGCTTGCCGACAGCGGCCTTCCTGTGCTGGAGGTAGGGCGGGGGACCTCCCTGTCCGTCGAAGCGCTTTCGGGCGGTGCGGGTAAGAACTGCCTGAATGTTTTTTTGAAAACCAGCTGCGATTGCGTGGGGGATTGGTCGCTATCGACTTTTTTGGAGGAGACCGTCGAGGCCTTGCGTGAGAAGATTGGCACAGGCCGCGTCCTGCTGGGGCTTTCGGGCGGGGTGGATTCCTCGGTAACGGCAGCGTTGCTATCGCGCGCGGTCGGCAAGCAGCTCGTTTGCGTTTTTATTGACAACGGCTTCATGCGGCAGAACGAGGGGGACGAGGTCGAGGCCGCCTTCCAGGGCTGGGATATGACCTTCCTGCGTATCAACGCCGAGACCAAGTTTTTGTTTAAGCTTCTCGGCATGGCCGAGCCGCAGCGCAAGCGGCAGATCATCAGCGACGAGCAGCTTCATCTGATTGGGCAGATTTCGGATAAAATGGGCGGCGTACAGCTTTTAGCCCGGGGAACGACCTACACCGACCTTTTGACCGGGCATTTTGTGCCCGCTGTGCATCCGCTGACCGAGCCGGGAGAAGGGCCTCAAATGCTCGAGCCCATTCGCTGCCTGTTTAAGCAGGAGGTGCGGGCGCTGGCCCTGGAGCTGGGGCTGCCCGAATACCTTGCCTGGCGGCAGCCCTTTCCCGGCGCCGGCCTGGCCGTGCGGTGCGTGGGCTGTATTACCAAGGAGCGGCTGGACATCGTGCGCCAAGCAGACGCGATTTTCCGCCAGGAGCTGGCCAGCCGCGGGCTGGATAAGCAGTTAAGCCAGGCCTTTGCCATTGTTACCGAGGGCAAGACCTTGGGCGTGCGAGGGGACCGGCGCACCAGCGAATACACCGTCGCCCTGCGCGCGGTGACCGGCGAAGATGCCGCCAGCGCGGAATGGGCCGATCTTCCGGGCGAATTGCTGCGCGCGGTCAGCCGTCGCATCACCACCGAGGTCAAAGGGGTCAATCGGGTGGTGTACGACGTCACCTCCACCCCCCCGGCCACCATCGAGTGGGAATGAGAATGTTGTCATTTCACAAATGCTGATAGCGCATTTTTCACAAAATCCATTATCCCCGCAAAAGAATGACAATGGATAAAAAAACAGAAATAGAAGA
This sequence comes from uncultured Eubacteriales bacterium, assembly GCA_965145485.1. GTDB lineage: Bacteria > Bacillota > Clostridia > Oscillospirales > Acutalibacteraceae > CABQCM01. The sequence goes on from CBCTCU010000035.1 coordinate 6,177, forward strand.
AAAACAGGCCTTGAAGGGAATCCCCTTTGAGGTCTGTTTTTTTCGGCAAAATTGGTCAGAAACCTTGTAAAATTAATGCTTTTTGAGAAATGTTTTGAGCGAAACCTTTCGGCGGAAATCCGCAAAAGGATCCGCAGAAGAGGCGAGAGGACGCTAACGAAATTTGCGAAAAGGACGCTAATGAAGTTTGTTCGATGGCAAAAGCCAGCATATCTCAAGCGCCGAGTAAAGCGCGGCCGCCAGGACGCACGATGTACATCCCATGTACCGATAGCGCGCTTTTGATAAGGCTTGTGATCCTCGGCCAGATGATCAGATAATTCAAAAGCAACCCGAAAAGGCGCGGCGCTTTGAGGTGCGCTTTTGGGGCAAAGATATTGATCTTTGTGGCCAATTCTCTGTCAACACAGCATCTTGAGAACCTTTATTGCGGCGCTGCGTTCTTTGCATCACGATACAACTTATTGTTGCGATACCGGATAAAACAAGTCGGTGGGTGAGTGAACGCACGCCAATGGGATTCGGCCCAAAGCGCGCCCTGGCAGCCCCGTACTTTGACCACAGGGAAAGAGATTTGTATAGGCCAGGGCCTACACACGGTTTATCGAAACAGGGCGGTCAAAAAACCGGCCGGCAGATTTGCTGTGATCTGCCGGCCGGGTGTTTTGTTATGGATTTTTCTTATAGCCACATTTTTCAAATACATCGGAACGCCCGGCGTTCGCGCCCTTTATAAGCAAGGAAATTTGTCCTGGCGCTGCCGGTTTGATCCGATTTTCCCACCTTTCTATCGAGATCATCCGGTGGGACGGAAGGGATGGAGGCTTTCATCCGTGCGATGAAGCAGGGCCCCTTGCGGCGGCCGGCCCCATGTTCCCCTGTATTAGGAGTACATGTTGTTACCGCGCGGCTGCTTGCCGCGGCGCCAACCCTCACATCCTTAGCGGTCCAGGATCACGTGCTTGATCCGCCCGTTGCGCCCGCTGCTGACCACCGTTACGCCGTCGATGTCATTGACGAATTTAACAAAGTTGGTATAGCCGGCGTTTTTGACCTGGAATTTTGGATAGGCGCTGGTCATCCACTGGTTGAGCTGGCCGAGGTTGGTCTTTTGTTCGCCCCGGTCCTCCAGATAGGTGACGATGGCCCGGCGGATGGTTTCGGCGTCGGCGTGATCCTCCTTGGTGCTGACATAGATGGCGGAATTGGATTTGGTCAGCGCGAGACAGTCGAAAGAGGACAGAAATTTTGACAGCTTGGTGTACCCATAGTTGCGCACGTCAAAATCGGGGTAGCGCTTGATCAAATGGCTGCCCAGCTCCCCGATGCTCAGCCCTTTTTCCTCATCCCCGTTTTCGTTGATGATGTTCATGATCGCGCGCAGAATGGTCTGAATATCGGTCATGCTTTCGGCCTCGCTCTTCGCGGGGGCGTCGTGCTCGCCTGCCTCGTCGGCTTCGTCGGCCAGGATATCCAGATACTTAAAGACGTTGCAGGCGACGCTGAAGGGCCGGGGGGTTTTCCTTTCCCCCATGCCGATGACCATCATGCCCGATTCCCGCAGCCGGACGGCGAGCTTGGTAAAGTCGCTGTCGCTGGATACGATGCAGAAGCCTTCGACATTCCCCGTGTAAAGGATGTCCATCGCGTCGATGATCATGGCCGAATCGGTGGAGTTCTTGCCGATGGTATAGCTGAACTGCTGGATCGGCTGGATCGAATTTTCAAGAAGTATGTTTTTCCATCCCCCGGCGGTGGTGTTGGTAAAATCGCCGTAGATGCGTTTGTAGGTTACGCTGCCGTAATTGGATACCTCGTCGAGGATATATTTGATGTACCGAAAGGATATGTTGTCAGAATCAATCAGGACGGCAAACCGTTTTTCGTCCACCATGCCATGCCTCTCCCCATTTCTGTGTCAATCGTTTTTGCCGCAATCCCCAAAAACCGGCGCCGGACGAGCCATTGCCGCCGGCGCGGGTGATTGCAGACCCTGCCTATGGGCAGGAACTTGCGAAAGGGAACTCCTTCGTTCCCTTTAGGCATTCACCCAGGAAAGGGTGATGTCATAAGGCTTGTCGGTGGAGGCCGTCAGGCGGAGCAGTATCGAATCGCTCGCCTCGTCAACCGTGTAGTCGATCATCAGCCGCCGGTCCCCCTGCATGCAGGATACATCGGCCAGACGGCGCCCGTTTTGCAGCACGCGGATGCTGGTCGTCGCGCCGGTGGGCACGCTGACCGACAGCGCGGTCTGGTTTTCCTGCTCGACCGGCTCGGTCAACAGGTTGGCCCCCGCGTAAGCCAGGCGGGGCGTCCCCTCGGTGCGCAGCTCAGTGATATCATACAGCAGCACCGACTCGCCTGCGGCAACCGCCTTTTCGTTCACCACCGGCAGGGATGGATCAAACAGGTCGATAAAATCCCCCTCCAGCCGGCCTCCCTGGCCGTCGGTCATGCCCTGCGCCGAAAGGTAGCGGCCCCGGCTGACCGCCATGTAATCGTTCTCCAGATACTCCAGGCCGGTATAACGGCAGGCGTATTCGGTAATTTCACGCATCATGGCCGGGCTGTCCTCGTAGGCGGTAAAAATGGGGGAGGAGGTGCCCAGCAGGATCACCCTGCCCTGGCCCGCCTTGGCCGTCAGGCCGACGCAGTCGCCCGACGCCTCCAAAATGGAGGTGTATCCGCTGCCGGTAAAGGTGGCGGTATAGATGTCCAGGCCGTTCATCAGGATTTTGCCGTCAAAGCTGGTGCAGTAGCCTTCTTCCCCGGTCCATGCAAGCTCCGACAGGCCGCCCAGCTGGCCAACCGTGATGTTAAGCCCAAGCTCAGAGAGCAGATGCTCGAGCGGGGTCATGCCGTAATCCTGCTGCCACCACTCGTCCTCGATGGTCTCAAAGTCATCGTGGCCGCCGACGTACAGCAGCACGCCGCCATCCTTGACCCACTGGGCGATGGCATGGTTGACCTGCTCGTTTTTGGGCTTCATGCAGTCGTAGCTGAGTATGAGCATGCGCACGCCCTCCAGGTCGTCGGCCGAATCGACAAGATCGAGGGCGGTGACACCCAGCGGAATCCCTTTCTCGATTAACGGAATGGTCAGGCCGCAAAAGCCGTAATTGGAGTTTGGCTTGGCCATGAAGTTGCCCGATTGCCAGGTCAGGGTGTCGCTCATGCCGACCGATATGCCGGGCGTTCCGGCATAGAGGGTAGATTCGCTGCCGTTTAAATCATTGAGGGCCGCGAAAATGTTCAGCTGTACGGTTTTGTAGTCGTCCGGCGTGTCGTCGGCAAAGCTGCGCTCCGGCCAGATGGTCTGCTGGAAGCGGTGCACCTTTTGTTGCAGCAACTGGGCGGTGACGGCCGATTTGTACCAGGTTTCAAAATCCTCCCAGGTGTAGTCGGCGGGCGTGTCGATTTTGGGGTCGGCCAGGGTGAAAAGATCGATGTCCTCCCCCGCGAGAGCGGCAAATCCGGCGTAGGCGAGATAGCCCTGCTCAAACACCTGCCGCTTGAGCCCGCCGCCGTAGGGATAGACGTTGATCTGCGGGTCGCTCCACGACTGGCCGATGATGGCGTCGACGCAGTCCATGGCGGCGTAGGCGCTGATGTCGTCGACATGATCCCATTGATTGTACCCGATCGTCGAGTGGGTGGCGACAAAAAACTGGGTATCGGGGTATTTTTCCTTTACCCGTTCGCCCAGGGTCTGGATTAAGGTTTCGAGCAATTGCCCCTTGAGCTTGGCGCTTTTCCAGCGCGCCTCGGCTGAGTAGTCGGGATCCTCCCAATCCTCGCCGTAGGTCTCGCGGTACACCTGTTTGAACAGCTCGCTGCGCCCGCCCCGTTTTTGCCAGTGGGGCTCTTCCACGCAGACCGCATCGGGGCTGTACTTGGAGCACAGCACGTCCAGGATGGACCATTTGTAGTCGGTGAAGCCCTCGATGTCGGCGAAAACATCCCCGTACACCATTTCGGGGTCGGCCGCGAGCTCGGGGTGGTCGGCAAAGTATTCGTCGTCCATGCCCGCGCCGCCAGCCTGGATCATGATGGCCAGGCGTTTGCCGGAGGATTTGACCCAGGTCAGATAGCGGTTGTCCTCGTTGGCCCAGGAAAGGTTGGCGCAGTAAGCCATGATGGCGTCCGCCTCAAAATTGTAAACGCCCGTGTAGGGATAGGCCGTCTGATAATATGTGCGGATGCCGTCCACGCTGACCGCCTCCATTGTCTGGGAATAAAGCTGGGTCTGATCGTCCCACGGATTCAGGGCCTGGGAGACCGGCGGGGTAAATTCGTCGACCAGCGCGACCGAATGCTGTAAGATGAGCAACGCGTCGGCGGCGTCGACCTCGCCGTCATAGCTGACGTCCCCGGATTCGACGCCATCCTTATCCAACGAATATAGCTGCACCGAGGATTGCAGCACAACCAGCGCATCGGCCGCGTCAATGGCGCCGTCCCCATTGAGATCGCCCTTATTGGCGGCCGCGACGGCGGGCGAACCCGCCGTCATCCCCAGCAGCAATGCCGCCGTGGCCGCGCAGGCGGCCAATCGGGTGCGTATCTTTTTCATTTCTTGTCCTTCCTTTCGTTTGTGCTCAAAAAATTAGAAAAAGGCTGCCCGGCCAGGCCTTGCAAATTGGCCTGCTTCGGCCAGCCATCGGATTGTGCTATCATCGTCAACGCAGGATATGAAATAAACCGTATCGTGCGCCAACTCGACTGGCAATTATGTTGTTTCAAACGAGATGACCGCGTTTTTGGGCAAGGCAAGGCGGCATTCCACCTCGGCACATTTGATGATGCCGGCCAACACCGGGCATCCCGCGTGGCCGGGAAAGTGGGCCGCTGCATATTCGTGCAGGGGGTCGGCGCCCGGCTTGGCGAGGCAGAGCTCGTATGCGTCAAACACCTCCCCCAGTTCCTCCATCATTTTTCCTACGCTTGGGCATCCCGAGCGCACCTTCAAACGTACCTCCATCTGGTCGTCCGACGAGGCTTCCACCTGCGTTGTCAGGGAGCAGATGCCAGGGTCGATGGTTACTTTGGTCATGATTATCACATCCTTCCTTATTTCCGTATAGCTTTTCTATGACAATGCTGATGCCAAGGGAAGGTATGCCCGCATAAATTGCAGCACAGGTTTTCCTTTGGCGGCCACCAAAACGGTTGTGGAATGCACTTTTGCGGCGGGCGATAACGCGTACGCTCGACGCCCTTGGGGTATCCATACCAATATAGGAGCCCATGAGCCTGGCTAATCGCCCGTCTTACCCATCGCCGCCAGGTCGAGCACGCGGGATGAAAAGCTAAAGGAGACATCCTCCACCACCGGCCGCGCGGCATAGCAGATCGCGCCTTCAACGATGGGCACGACCAGCGCCTCGTCCACCAGATACTGCTCGGCCGCGGCGACCGCCGCGGCACGCTCGGCGTCGGTTTGCGACGACTCAGCCTGACCGAGCAGGGAATCGAGCTGCTGCGCGGCCGTTTGGGAAAGCGTAAGGCCGTTGCTGCCAAAGGTCTGCATCAGGGTCAGCGCGCCGTTGTCTCCCGAAGAAAAGGGCATCAGGGCAATCTGATATTCCCCTGAGGATACAGCGTTGCGAATTCCCTGCGCCGTGACGGGGGAAAGGGAAACATAAGCGCCGAGCTCTTTCTGCCACTGCTGGGCGATACGGCTGGCGATATCCTTCATGGAGCCACCCTCAACGTAAAGCAGGGTCAGTGAGGGAGCGTCTTTGGCTTCTTTGGTCTGAGAGGCCGCCGCGAAATCCGCCTTGGCCTGCGCGGGATCGACCGTCAACAGGGTGAGGTTCCCCACTGTTTTTCGGTAGGCCAGGCCGCCCACCGTGCAGCTTTCCGGAATCAGGCCGCCGGCCGCCCGGTACTCGCCAGGTAGGGAGGCGGAAAGCAGGGACTCATCGAGGATGCCGGCCAGGGCGGCCCGTGCGGATTTTTCCTGTAAAATGGGGTGTTCCAGATTGAACCAAAGGGCATAGCTTTGATTGAAGTCGTAATACAAGGATAGCGTACCGCTTGACACGGAGGAGGGGTCGGACAACAGGCCAAAATCGATTTCCTGATTATTCAGCCTATCCACACGGCCTTCCTGCGACTGGTCGAATTGTAGCACCACCGCGGAGGAGCGGGCGGGATGGGAACCATCGTAGTGCCCGTTGCGCGACAGGGTCATCGAAACCTTTTCGGTCCACCGGCGCAGGGTGAAGGGGCCGTTGCAGACGATGTTTTTGTGGGTCATGCCATACCGGCCGGCCGCCTCGGTAAACACGTCTTCCCGGCAGGGAAAGGTCATATTGGTCGACAGGAGGGATAAAAAGCCGTCCATGGGCTGGACCAGGCGGATGACCAGAGTGCGGTCGTCGACCGCTTCCACCCCCAAGTCGCTGACCGGAAGCTCGCCTGCAACAATCTGCTCGGCATTCTGTATACAATACAGGCTGGAAGCCGCCTTGGCCTTAGTCGATGGGTCAACCGCGCGGCGCATGCCAAAGACAAAATCCTGCGCGCGTACCGGCTCCCCGTCCGACCATTTGGCGTCGCGCAGGGTAAAGGTGTAGACGGTGTTGGTCTCGTCCTGCGATACGCTCTGCGCCGCTGCCAAAGTCACCTCGCCGTCGGCCGATACCCTGGTCAAGCCCTCGAAAATATTATAAGTCACCAAAAGCTCGCTCGACGAGGACGCCAACAGGGGGTCGGCAATGGTCGGCACATTGTCAAGCTCCATGCGGATGGTGCGGTCGGCCCCCCGGTCGCTCGGTCCGCAGGCGCATAGAGACACCATTAGGCATAACGCGGCCCACAGACAGGCCAAACGGCGCGACCGCGCGAAAGCGGCATGTTTTTTACCTGGCTTGTACCGCGCGGCGTGGCGCTGTCGTTGGCGATGCCTCATCTATCTTTCACATCCTATGCTTTGTCCGTGGCTAACTTTTTATTAATATTACCATCCAAAGCGGCTAAAATCAATAGAAAAGACCAAGGCGTTTAAAATATTTCCAAGCCTGGGTTACCGGGTAAAACGCCAGGACCGACTGCCGCGTTGGCTCCCAAGATCGAGCCATCCCGCACAACGCAGGGGATCGCGTTTTTCGGTGTGGAAAGAACTTTCGGCCCGACCAGGGCATGGCTATGTGCAGTCACAGAAAATGAGTCGCCGGGTGGGCTTTCGTGGCCTGGCTCTGTCAGCAAAGCGGAGAAGATCGCAAGCAGCCGCCGAGGACCGAGAGTCCCGACGGCCGTACTTTCACACTGGGCATACCACCAAATGTCCTGATCGGGCGGTTGGTTGCAACCGGGAAAAAAGCGGGCATCATGACCGGTATGCCATCCGGTTCTGAATCGAATGTTGGCTCTGATATGGTTCGCCGCTTTTGCTTTTGCGTCCGCTGATTTTACAATATCTTGAGGAGTGCGAAAAAAAACCTTGATTTTTTTAGGGAAAGCCGGTATAATACCAATGTTGACCTTTGGAGAGATGTCCGAGCTGGTCGAAGGAGCACGATTGGAAATCGTGTATACGGCTACAACCGTATCCGGGGTTCGAATCCCCGTCTCTCCGCCATATGAATGAGACCCGATTTTCGAACCTTTTTATCGAAAATCGGGTCTTGTTTGTGCCTGAAGCCCTGGTAAATCAGGCTTTGTCTGAATTTCCGCTTAACTTGTAACCAGTAAAAAATAAAAATTTTAGCGTTAAAAATATTTTGACAGCCTGATTTTAGACAGGCTATTCTCATATACAGGACATTATTTTTTGCCAAACAACTCCTCAAAATGAGAGGGAGTCTTTTAGGCCAATGAGCGATGAGAAGGGATGTGAACATTCAAATCTCCCTCTGAAAAAGACAACAGATCATCCTTACAATATAGAAATCTGTCGAAAAAGAATGCAGTACTTTTTCGGCAGGTTTTTTATAAAGGCATGGAAAAGGATGGCTTGAAGGGTATCATGGTTGATGGGTTTTGACTGCCCTTCCCTATCCCATTGGGCAAGACGATCTTTATCATCCCACCCCATGCCGGTGCAGACGGAAATGTCTGCGCCGGCTTTTTTTACTGCACAGCCCTTGCCGCGGATATTTTTTGACGCAGCGTTGAATCGCGCTGCGCTTGTGGCCGTTCGTTCGCAGTGCTTGTTGTGGCCAGGCCTTTTGGCGTAACGTACTGGCCGGGCAAAGCCTGCGGGCCTGATTGGATTCTTCCCTGCAAACCAAGTAAATCGAAATCCAGCAATACGGCCGGCCGGTTTTTTGAAAAACAACCGCGTTGGGCCACTTAACGCGCGTGGCTGTGCCGTTTCGCAGGTGGCCTGTCCCCGCCAGTACGGTGCATTGCTATGACTTTGCTCGCGTTCTTGGTCGGGTTCGTTGCGTGGTTGACCTCATGGCTGCTCTCCTCCGAACGGGAGGTCACGCCCCAGCATAACAGGGTATAAAACCGACGCCCACAAAGACTTGTGGGCGTCGGTTGATAAATCCGGTGCGGGTTTGCCGGTAAGCCCGGCCATCTATTATTTTTTCAACAGCTCTTCAATTTGGAAACGGGGCCGGTGCTTGGATTCGCTGTATATTTTTCCGATGTACTCTCCGATGATCCCGAGGCACAGCAACTGGATGCCGCCAAGCAGCCAGATGGAGCCGATGATGGCCGTCCATCCTGCCACGGCTACGCCGGTCAGCTTGGCCACCAGCGCGTATATCAGCCCCAGCACGCTGAGGATGGAGATGATAATCCCGAGGTTGGAGATAATTTTCAGCGGCTTGACGCTGAAAGACGTGATCCCGTCGAGCGCAAAGGACAGCATCTTTTTTAGCGGATATTTGCTTTCGCCGGCAAAACGGTCCCCGCGGTCATAGTAGACAATGGCGCTGCGAAAGCCGATATGGGGGATGATTCCGCGAAGGAAGACGTTGACCTCCTTGTATTCGCTCAGCGCGTCGAGCGCGCGCCGGCTAAGCAGGCGGTAATCGGCGTGGTTATAGACCACCTCCACCCCGAGCAGCTTCATCAGTTTATAGAAGCCCTGGGCCGTCGAACGCTTAAAGAAAGTATCCTTGTCCCGTTTTTTGCGCACACCATAGACTACGTCGGCGCCGTTGTTGTATTCATCCAGGAACTGGTCGAGCACCTCAATGTCGTCCTGCAAATCGGCGTCCATCGATACAGTGCAATCACTCCACTCCCGCGCGGTCATCAGGCCGGCTAGCAGAGCGTTCTGATGCCCCCGGTTATGCGCGAGCTTGAGCCCGCACACCGCAGGGTATTGTGCGTGGTACTGTGTGATCAGCTCCCAGGTGCGGTCCCGGCTGCCGTCGTCGACAAAGAGGATGCGGCTCTGCTCCCCGCAGCGCCCTTCGGCTATCAGACGGCCCAGCTTGTCGCTCAGGCGTTTGACCGTCTCATGCAGCACCGCTTCCTCGTTATAGCAGGGTACAACGATCGTCAATGTTCCCATAACGCTTGATTCCTTTCCACAGATCGGGATTTGCGCCCTCTTTCCGGTTACAGCGGACGGGTATTGTCCTCTGGATGGTCCGAATCGTCTTGCTCGTTAGAGGGAGTATTGGCGCCCTCTTCCGGCTTTGTCTGCGCCTGATCCTGAATGGATTGCAGGAACCGGCCGAACTGCTCGGGGTCAAAGCCATCGATAATATTGGGGGCATCGGCGCTGCTTTGCTCCGGCTGCGCCGCTTCTTCGGCACCGACGGGCGGCTGCTCCTCCGGCTGAGGCGGTTCCGGCTGGGTTGGCCGGAAAGCGGCAAACCCGGTAGAGGGCTGCGTGCGGCTGTCGCGGATGCGCGGAGGGGTTACCCCGCCGGTATAGGGGTCGTCATGCCGTGGCTCGGGGCGCGGCCGGTCGGGGCTGGGGGTAAATTCGTCCATCGAATAATTGGCGGGGCGAATGCCGTGCTCCATAATGCTGGTGGAATCGCCCGACGGCCCGGCCTGAGGCTCCGGCCGGCGCGGCTGCTCTGCCGGCGGCTGGGGCGCAACGTCCTGCTCCGGCGGCCGGTTGCCCTCTGGGGTGGGCGCGGCGGGGGGATTGGCTATCACGAAACCGGAGGAGGGTTTCGTGTCCGGCCCGTAGACCGGGGGCTTGGCGCCGCCGAACGCATTCCCGCCAGTCAGGCGGGCGGCGCGCTCGAGCTCCAGGTCAATGAGGGCGTCCTGCTTTTTATAACGATAATAGAAGTAGGTGATGAGCAGATAAACCAGGGTGATACCGGCGCACACAACGGTGATGAGGATACCCATCGACAGGCCGGGGGTATCGTATTCAAAGCGGATGGTGTGCTCTCCCTCCGGTACAAGGACGGCCATAAAGCCGACGTTGACCTTCTCGATTTCCACCGGTTCCCCATCCACGGTCGCCGACCAGCCCGAGTCGTAGGGGATGCTATAGAACACCAGGTTCTCTCTCTCCATATCGATCTCACTGGTAAAGCCCCGGCTGTCGGTGGTAAACGAATCGGCCGCATTAGCCGCCCGGTCGAGGCAGCTTTGACGATAGGTGTATTCATCGAAGCTAGGGGTATAATTCCCGGTGTTTTCCACAGGGTTTCCGTGACTGTCAAAGGTCATGCTGCCATCGGCCTTGGAGTTGTAATCCTTTAAAATATGGCTGTATTTTTCGATCTGTTCATCATCCAGCAGCATGGCCTCGAGCAACAGGAACTGACGGTTTTTCTCGCTGAAGGAGTCGCAGTATTCGTAATCCATATAATAATCGTAGGTGAATCCATAGGGGATAAAGTATTCATTCTCGTAGATGGCAAAACCGTCCTGCGTGGTGACCGGGTCGCCGCTGAAGCCCGGCATGACGGCGTAAGTGCCATACTCGTCTTCCTTGCCGAACTTGTTGGATTCCGAGCCGTTGTCGGCCACCGCGTCAAACATATACTTGACCGACAGGAAGGAACGCAGGGGATAGTTTTCCGGCTCCGGACGTGAGCCGACCACGCGCTCCACCCCGACATAATCGTAAAATTCAAAGATGGAATCGGGCACAATGCTATGAAATGCCTGGATACCCGACACGCCCAGGTACATGGCCACGTTGTCCATGCCGTTGTACACGTCAATACGGAAGTCGTCCAAATCCCTTAGCGGCTGATCCTCCAGAGTGATGTTGCTTTCCAGCAGGGAGGGGATGATATAATTTTTGGTGTTATAGCCATAGGTTTTCCCGCTGCCGATGAAGAAGGCGGCGTACAGCACCGACAGGACGCAGACCGACGTAATGGCCGTGCGGGTAAAGACCTGGGTGGATTTTTTGCGAAGCTGGAGCAGCACAAACATGACGATCAGCCCGGCAACCGCGATGGCGCAGCTGACCCAGAAGAGCTCGGACAGGTTTTTGTCGTACAGGCCGAAATCGTCCAGGCTAAGCTCCCCGCTGAGGCTGGTGGGGAAGAAGCCGACGACCAGAATGATCGCGAGGGTGATCCCGGCCGTCCATTTAAAGGCGGAAGACCAGTTGATCTGTTCATCCTCCAGCCCCTTGCAGGTGGCGAGCACCATCATCAGAATGGGCATATAGAACCACCTGGCATAATAAGCGTAGTTGAAGGCGTAGAAGGCGCTGTTTAGGATGGGGATAAAGGCCATAAAAGCCAAAATGCAGATGATGCGGCGCAGCCAGGTGCCCTTTTTGGCCTGCAGCCAGCCGATGACCCCGACCATGCTGAAGACCGGAAGCCAGCCCGCGACCGACGACCATTTGACGTCGGCGCTGGTAAAGAAAGCGGGGCGCGCCGGCAGCTCGGGCGGGAAGAAAAAGCTTTGGAAGATATAAGCGGGGATCTGGTTGCGGCTGTAGAGGATTCCCCCCCAGCCAAGCGGGTAGGAGCTCACCCGATTGTTTTGCAGCACCATGAGGGCGGAGGGCAACAGGATAACCGCCCCAAGCCCGACGCCAAGCAGGGATTCGAGGGCGACTTGGAAGAATTTTGCCGTCGTAACCTTCCAATCGCCCGAGAGCACCCGCAAAATATAATACAAAAAGAGGAAGACCACCATGCCGGCGAAGAAAAAGTAATTGGACACCGCGCAAATGGTGACCATAATGAGAAAGAATCCCCGGCGGTTTTCCACCATCAGGTGCTCCAGCGCCAGCAGCAGGAGCGGGAAAAAGACGATGGCCTCGTGGAAATGGTTAAAGAAAATATTGTACACCGAAAAGCCGGAGAAGGCGTATAGCAGCCCGCCGAGCAGGGCAAACTGCTTGTTTTTGACAAACCGGGTCAGGAAACAGTAGGCGGTCAGGGAGGCGCAGGAGAATTTTAATATCAGCAGCGGCCCCATCAGGTGGGGGACAAAATCGGTCGGGAAAGGAATGGTCAGCCAGAAAAAGGGGCTTCCCAGCAGATAGAAGCTGTAGGAGCCGATAAAGTTGGTGCCGAGATCGGTGCCGAAATCCCAATACCAGTTGCCCGCGCGCACGGCCTCGTGAGCCAATTTGTAGAAAGGCACCTGCTGGGCGTCAAAATCCCCATAAAAAAGGAAATACCCCTGATCCATGACAATATAGGGGATAAAGAAGCAAGCCGCCACCAGCAGGGCGATACAGAACGACTGCCAGTAGTATTCCTTTGGTTTCGTCAGCGAGTTAGGCCCAGTGCGCATGATTCACAACCTCTCTTTGCAATCGTTTCCCCCGCGGAATACGGGGATGGGGCCGAGCCGGCTGATTGGTGACACGACACGAATCCAAGCCGCTCAGAACCAAAATTTATATTCATTATAGCACACTCCCGCCAAAGTGGCAACCCTTTTCCTGCGCATGAGGTGAGGGGAGAGAGAAGCTTCTCTCCCCCGTCCGGATGCGGAAAAACAAGGAAAGACATACCGGCCCCGGCCGGACCCCCTCTCGGGTGATAGCTCTGTCCGGCCGGCTGTTGAATCCCAAGATAGCCCTTCGAGAAAGGAAAGTAGCCGCAAACAACCGGTCAACCGGCCGGAGGGGGAGCGGTCGTCCCCTCCTCGGTTACGGCGGGGATTCCGACGCATTCCTCCCCATCCACGCCGGTGATGCGGATGGGCACCATCTGGCCGGGCGACGCTGATTTACAGCCAATGCGGACAGGGGTATAATTGGCGGTAAAGCCGTGCGACAGGCCGTCCGCCCCTCTGGCCTCGAGCAGCACCTCTTCCACCCGGCCGACCTGGGCGGACAAAAACCGGCGGGTTCTCCGGCTGGCCGCTTCCATCATGGCGTGGCTGCGCCGCTGCTTCTCGGCGCTCGAGATCTGCCCCTGCGCCTTAGCTGCCGGCGTCCCCTCCCGCCGGGAATAGGCAAACACATGCACCTTGGCAAACCCGATGTCCTCTACAAAAAATAGCGACTGGGCAAATTCCTCCGCCGTTTCGCCGGGAAAGCCGACCATGACGTCGGTGGTGATGGCGCAGCCGTCCTCCCCGCCAAAGCGCTCGCGCAGCGTCTGGCAAAGCGAGCGGTAAAAGGCCGTGTCGTAGTGCCGGTTCATCCGGCGCAGGGTAGCGTCGCAGCCCGACTGGAGAGATAGATGAAACTGCGGGCAGAGCTTTTTGCAGCTCGAAAGCCGTTCGATGATTCCCTGCGTGAGCTGGTCCGGCTCGAGCGAGCCCAGGCGAATTCTTTGAAGTTCGCTCGCCCTTGCCGCCGCTTCGACCGCGTCGGCAAGGTCATAGTCCTCCCCGCCATAGGCCGAGAGGTTGATGCCGACGAGCACGGCTTCCCGAAAACCGCGCCCGGCCAGGGCGCGCGCCTCTTCCTCGATGGCCTCCAACGGTTTGGAGCGCACCCGACCGCGGGCGGTGGGGATGATGCAGTATGAGCAAAAGCGGTTGCAGCCGTCCTCTATTTTAATGTAAGCCCTGCTGCGCTCGCCAAAGCCGTCGGGGGTAAGAGGGGAAATCTGCCCCGCGTGAGGCGGAATGTCGACCACCCGCCCGCCGGTCGACATGCGGCGCCTCAGCAGAGCGATGATGCGGTCGTTTCCGGCGTTGCCCGTGATAATGTCCGCCTCGGCCAGGGCGGCGGCCCGGTCGGGAAAGGCCTGCGGCATGCAGCCGGTGAGGATCAGCACGGCCGATGGGTGCTCCCTGCGCAGCCTGCGCAGGGCCTGCCGGTCCTTGCGGTCGCTCTCGGCGGTGACGGTACAGGAATTGAGCACCACCACGTCGGGATGCTCCGCGAGAGGGACGGTCTGGATGCCCTCTTGTTGAAACAGGCGGGACAAAGCCTGCGTTTCATATTGATTGACCTTGCAGCCCAGGGTATAGAATCCCACCGTCACGGCTTCAATTCCTCCAATAATCGCAATTTTATGGGTCTCATTATAGATCAAATCACAAAGAATTACAACCGCTATTGACAGAATCCGCTGCCATCTGGTATCATCCATAGATAGCGATGACGCGCCCGAACGCAGGGCAGTCGCTGGATACGGGGCGTCCACCGTTTTGGATAACGTTTGCAGCGCCCGGATACAATACCGGTGTGCTGTGGGACATGCCTCAGGAAAGGAATGACCGACAAGAATGGTAGAGAAAAAAATCCACGTCAACAGTCTTGACGAGGCCCGTATGCTGGTCAACAACACGATGTTATGCGATTTTGACATCGACCTGGTGAGCGGCCGGTATGTCGTGGACGCCAAGTCCATCATGGGGGTATTCAGCCTGGAGCGGGACCGTCCCGTGATCCTGCGTGCGGACTGCCGCGAGGACGATCCTTTCTTTGAAAAAATTGCAAGCCTGATCGTGGAATGAAATGAAAAAAGCGGGCATAGGATGAAGTGATGAAGTATCACCGCCAAGGGAGAGGTGTCCTATGTTTCTGTCGCTCAAGTGCAACAAGCGCATCCTTATCGTCACCATTGCGGCCGTTGTGGCCATCGTCGCGCTGTGTTTGCTCGATTCGATGCTGGCAGCTCCCGCAAAAGATGGCGGCGACGTCTCCTCCATGCAGGTGGCGGCCGCCGACGACACCGAGCGGGTGCAGTTCCTCGCGCAGTATGGGTGGACGGTTTCGCCCACCCCTGCCGAGGTCTACGAGGTGGAGATACCGCAGACCTTT
Source organism: uncultured Eubacteriales bacterium (assembly GCA_965145485.1). Lineage (GTDB taxonomy): Bacteria > Bacillota > Clostridia > Oscillospirales > Acutalibacteraceae > CABQCM01. Next base: position 21,259 of record CBCTCU010000035.1, read on the forward strand.
GACGAGATTTATGAAATGTACAACGATCTCCAGCGCAGCCAGGGGTTTGATCTGAGCGCCTACCGCGGCATGCGGGTCAAGCGCTGGAGCTATGATATTACCAATTATCCCGACGGGATCCGGGATGTGCGGGCCAACCTGCTGGTGTACAACGACAAGCTCATCGGCGGGGATATCTGCAGCTTGGAGAGCGACGGATTCCTGCACGGGTTCCGCTCGACCGGCACCGGCATTGCCAACATGGCCGGGATTTTTTCATAAGGCCGCGCCCGGCCGACAAAGGGGATGAGGATGTGGAAAGCCGGCAAATCCGTCTCGACCGGCTGCTTTCCGGCCAGCTTGGCCTTGCGCGCAGAGAGGCAAAGCTGCTCTGCCGGCAAGGGCGGGTCAGTGTGGACGGCACCCCCGTCCGCTCGAGCGAGCAGAAAGTCGATCCGTATGCTCAACAGGTTTGCCTGGATGGTCGGCAACTGTGCTATCGGGCGTTCGTTTATTTGATGCTGAACAAACCGGCGGGGATGTTGTCGGCCAGCCGGGACGCCGCCCGGGCGACCGTGGCCGATTTGGTCCCCGCGGAATTTTCCCATCGCGCCCTTTTTCCGGTGGGGCGGCTGGACAAGGACACCACCGGGCTGCTGCTCCTCACCGACGACGGGGATACGGCCCACCGGCTGCTCTCCCCCCGCCGCCATGTGGAAAAGGTTTATGAGGCGTTGCTCGACGGCCCTTTGCCCGACGGCGCTCTCAAGGCTTTCAGGCAGGGGATGGTCCTGGCCGACGGCTCGGTCTGCCAACCGGCGGGGCTGTCGGTGGTCACGCCGGGGGACAAGCCTTTGGTGCGGGTTGCCCTGACCGAAGGGATGTACCATCAGATCAAGCGGATGTTCGGGGTGCTCGGCCTGGGGGTGGAGGCGCTGCGCCGGGTCTCCATGGGGCCTTTGGCGTTGGACCCCGCTCTTGCCCCGGGGGAATGCCGGGAGCTGACCGAGGAGGAGCGCCGCCTGCTTCTGGAGGCTGCGGCGGGGGATCAAGCCGACTCGTCCGCTGCCGGCGGATAGCGTTTTTCCCTCTTGGGCTACCGGCAGGGTCGCTGCCAGAAAGCGCGGGCGGCATGCGTCGGCTTCACGGGAACCGGTTGCTGGCGGGAAGGGCTGCTTTGTGGCCGCGCCGACTCGATTCGACGCAAAAATCCGGCCCGGGGCCCTGCAAAATTTATACAAATTGTCTTTTTTGTCGTGAAAACTATCTAAGGCGCATCTCTAAAGTTTAGTGAATTGTCTCACTTGCAATGGAAAGGGATATTTGCTATAATCATACCTGTTATTTCATAAAGTGCGTTGGTATCGAAAGATGCTTTGATTAATTTAGGAGGTTGTTCTATGGCAAGTCTTTCGCTTCGTAACATCGGGAAGAAATACCCGGGCGGCGTGATGGCCGTATCGGATTTCAATCTCGAAATCAAAGATAAGGAATTTATCGTCCTTGTCGGTCCGTCGGGCTGTGGTAAGTCCACCACCCTGCGTATGATCGCGGGCTTGGAGGAGATCACCGAGGGCGAGTTGTATATTGGCGACCGCCTGGTCAACGATGTCGCGCCGAAGGACCGCGATATCGCCATGGTGTTCCAGAACTACGCTCTGTATCCCCATATGACCGTTTTCGGCAACATGGCCTTTGGTCTGAAGCTGCGCAAGACCCCGAAGGAGGAGATCAAGCGCCGCGTCGAAGAGGCCGCCCGCGCGCTGGAAATTGAACATCTGCTCGACCGTAAGCCCAAGGCTCTGTCGGGCGGTCAGCGTCAGCGTGTCGCGCTGGGGCGTGCCATCGTGCGTGACCCGAAGGTCTTCCTGCTGGACGAACCTCTTTCCAACCTCGACGCCAAGCTGCGCGCGCAGATGCGCACCGAGATCTCCAAGCTGCACCAGAAGATTGGCACCACCTTTATTTACGTTACCCACGACCAGACCGAGGCTATGACCATGGCCAACCGCATCGTGGTCATGAAGGACGGCTACATTCAGCAGGTCGATACCCCGCAGCACCTGTATGACCGCCCCTGCAACGTCTTTGTGGCCGGCTTTATCGGTTCCCCGCAGATGAACTTTGTCGACGCCAAGCTGCTGGAGGAAAACGGCACCTTCTTTGTTGAGTTCGGCTCGGAGGATACCAAGACCCGCCCGGGCGTCAAGTACAAGATCAAGCTCCCGGCGGAGAAGAACTACCGTGATCGCCTGGTTCCCTACATCGACAAAGAGGTTATGTTTGGTATCCGCCCCGAAAACATCCACGATGAGGAAATGTATCTCTCCACCATGCCGGATGGCATTGTCGAGGCGAAGGTCGAGGTTACCGAGCTCATGGGCGCTGAGATTTACCTTTATGTCGATTGCGAGGGCTACAGCCTGACTGCCCGCGTGTCGCCAAATTCCACCGCTCGTTCGGGCGATGTCATTAAGATTGCTATTGATCCCACCAAGATCCACCTGTTTGATAAGGAAACCGAAAAGACCATCTGTAACTAATATCTGCTACATAACCGTCCCGGCAGTAGTCGGGGCGGTTTTTTTATGTTGGAGCATCCTGCGTCCAAGCGTCATCAAGGAAATAGAGGGAACTTACCAAACCCGTATCGTGATGAAATGAGTTATAAACGCGATTGCCTAATGACCAGCCATGCTATCATCCTAGTTTGAGGATAGCGGGCATAGGGTGCGGCGATAGAACTTGGTGTCTCTTGGCAGGGCGTACCATTCGTTGGCTGTATGGATTCTTTGAAAGCTCTGGTTGCCGAGGGGATGGGTTGTTTTCGTGTGATGGCTCCGCCTCTATTTGCAGAGGAGCACTTTAGCCAACCGCTTTGTAAAAATATAGGCTTCACTAACGACGGCAAACGATCGGTGACGGCCCGCATTGTTATTGACCCATAGGGCGCGGTGGGGCATGGGATGCGGCGATACCATTCGATGCTCCTTGCAAGACTGAGCCGGCGGCAGCCGTTTTGAAAGTGTGGCCTGCGTCGGTGTGATTCGGATTTGTGCGGCTGGTTGTACTGCCGCCAGCTTTGTGATTTCCCGCAGGGCTGTTTTGAAAAAACATAAAAACAGCCCGCGGGGGATGGCTCCCGCAGGCTCGATATGATAAAAAATCAGAAATAAAAAATTACTTTTCCAGTCCTACCAGCCAATTGATGGAGACGCCCAGTATATCAGCTAGCGCCACCAGTTCAAAATCGGTGACATGGCGGATTTGGCCTTCCAGCTTACTCAGGCCGGATGAGTTCATCTCAATACCGCGGATTTGCAGCTGTGCCAGCAAATCTTTCTGCTTCATATTGATTGCCTTTCGTTGCTGCTCGACGCGGGTCCCCACGATGTTTCGATTGCCCAAAGGCTGTTTGCGAATTCTCATTCTCCTACACCTCCCACCAGCTAAATTTGCTCCAAATGTATTATAAAGGAACGGTATCATTATATGTTTCTTATCAGGAAATTATGTATTTGTTTTACGAGAAATTCATAATCCCATCAAACTTTGTTCATAATTGAGGCGGGACGCAACGGAGAAGGAGGCAGGCGCTGAAATCCTTAGTCCTTTGAAGGTGAGGCCTTGGGCTGTCATGACGATGGTGTTGGGGGCCCTTGCGGCGGCAAGGAGGGCTCTGGCAGCGGGGCGGAGGCTAGTCTGTCCGTTCCAATGACCGTCAGCCGGCCGGTATGCTGCCAAACCGGCTATCGGTCGTCCGTAACACACATCGTACGGGGGGCGGGTAAGAGCAGTTTGATTGGCAAAAACGCGGCCTGCCTTGCGGTCAGCTGGCGGGGTTTGTCATGCTTTGGACGGTTCCCACGGCATTTTTCGGGGCATTGGCTTGTAATTTGCCTGTTTTGTGCTAAAATATATTCCAAAGAAAAGCTTTCCAGAGATTCATTGCGATATAAAGGGGAATGAGAGCAATGTACCAAAGCGAGAAAGAGGCCCGCAACCTGACCATGCTGGCCGATTTTTATGAGCTGACCATGGCCAACGGCTATTTCCGGCACGGGCGGCGGGATACGGTGGCCTGCTTTGACCTGTTCTTTCGCAAGATACCCGACGGCGGCGGGTTTGCGATTACGGCCGGCCTGGAGCAGGCGGTGGAGTACTTGCAGTCGCTGCGCTTCACCGATGCGGATATCGATTTTCTGCGTTCCCAGGGGCATTTCTGCGAGGAGTTCCTGGAGTATCTGAAAAACTTTAAATTCTGCTGCGATGTTTGGGCCATCCCGGAGGGGACGCCCGTCTTCCCGCACGAGCCGATTGTGACGGTGCGCGGACCTATCATCCAGGCGCAGTTTATCGAGACCATGCTGCTGCTGATTATCAACCACCAGTCTTTGATCGCCACCAAGGCCAACCGTATCGTCCGTGCGGCCGACCGGCGGGACGTGGTGGAGTTTGGCGCGCGCCGCGCCCATGGGGCGGATGGGGCGCTCTACGGCGCGCGGGCCGCTTATATCGGCGGCTGCGTGGGCACTTCCCTGACCATGGCGCAGCAGCGCTTTGGCATCCCGGCCTGCGGGACGATGGCCCATAGCTGGATACAGGCCTTCGACTCGGAATTGGAGGCGTTTCGCGCCTATGCCAGCACTTACCCGAACGATTGTGTTTTGCTGGTCGATACCTACAACACCCTGCACTCGGGCGTGCCCAACGCCATCAAGGCCTTTGACGACGTGCTCAAGCCGATGGGGGTGCGCCCCAAGGCCATCCGCATCGATTCGGGCGATATCACCTATCTGAGCAAAAAAGCCCGCCGCATGCTTGACGAAGGGGGGTATCCCGACTGCCATATCATGGTCACCAATTCCCTCGATGAGTATCTCATCCGGGATATGCTGCTGCAGGGGGCGAAGGTGGATACCTTCGGCGTGGGCGAGCGCCTGATCACGTCCTCTTCCTCGCCGGTTTTCGGCGGGGTATACAAGCTGTCGGCCGTCGAGTCGGAGGGCCGGATGGTATCCCGGGTAAAGATCAGCGACAATATTCAAAAGCTCACGTTGCCGGGCATGAAGACGGTCTACCGCCTCTTTGACCGCGAGGTGGGCAAGGCCATTGCCGACCTGATTACCATGTCGGACGAGCAGCTCGATGAGAATCAGCCCTATGAGCTGTTTGATCCCGACCATACCTGGAAACGCAAGACCGTCTCGGGCTTTGTCGCCCGCCGCCTGCAACAGCCGGTCTTTCTTGGGGGACGCTGCGTCATGCACTGCCCCACCCTGCCGGAAATTCAGGCCTATTGCCGCCGCCAGGTGGAGCACCTGTGGGAAGAGGTTCTGCGTTTTGAGAACCCGCACAACTATTACGTCGACCTGTCTAAAAAGCTGTGGGACGAGAGACAGACCCTACTCGAGCGCCACGCGGGCAAGCCGGCGGATCAAGCGTGAGCGGCCAAAGCGACGGCTTGGGCCGTGGGACCATCCAGTATCAAAGGAAAGGACGTATCGTTATGATGAGAAAAAAACGGCTAGCCGCGCTGCTGCTGTCGGCTGCCCTTTGCCTGACCTTGTGCGCCTGCGGCACGCAGCAGGAGGAAGAGGTTTCCTCCACCCAGAGCGCGCCGGAGTCCGAGACCAGTTCGATCATCACCGAGTATTTTGACGGTGTGAGCACCTATTCCATAGACGCGCAGGAAATCCTGACCTCGGTCGAGGAGGGGACCTTTACCGCCAAGGATACCAACGGCGACCCGGTGGAGATCACCCTTGGCATGACCGAGACCCCGATTCGCAGAGCGTTTGAGGAGAATGGAGAGCTGTTCGGCTCGGAGGGGGATACCTACATCCGGTTCTATACCGGCTACACCCAGATGTACATCCCCAAGGATGACCCCAGCCAGGGGATCATTGCCATCGTCCATTCGGATACGGCCTACGGCTTTGAGATCAACATCACCAACCGGGAAAGCATACTGGCCGTCCTGGGTGAGCCGGCAACCGAAGGGCCGGCGACGGCCACGCAGGCCGAGGTGCTGTTCGACCCCAACATCGAGGCCCATCGTATGGTGTACGAGGCCGGCGATAACCGGCTGGAGTTTTTCCTGGTAAATAATCTGCTGGCGGCTACCAGCATCAGCAATCGGGAGCTTTGGCAGCGCTGAGCGGCCGGATGGGAGGCGATCAAGGTGAAGCCTGTGATGGAATGGAGCGCGCCGGGCGGGGATTTTTCCGCCTGCCGGGAAATTCGCACCGAGGTATTTTGCGAGGAACAGGGCTACGGCGTGGAGGATGAGTTTGACAGCGACGACGCGCTCGCCCACCATCTGTTGGTGATAGTGGATGGCCAGCCGGTCGCCGCCGGCCGCATGATTCCCCTCAAGGAGGACGCCTGGAGGCTGGGGCGCATCGCGGTGCGCAAACCCATGCGGGGCACCGGCCTGGGGAGGCTGCTGGTTGAGGAGATGTGCCGCCAGGCGGAGTCGCTCGGCGCCCGCCGCATCCTGCTGGATGCACAGTGCCGGGCGGTGGGCTTTTATGAGAAGTGCGGTTTTGTCGTGACCGGCCCCGAGCATATGGACGGGCATGTTCCCCACGTGGGGATGGAGCTGCGCTATGGGATCAAGGCCCCTTCCTGATACCGTAGGGGAGGTAGCTTACACTGCCGGGTCAAAGCGGTTGTGCCATGATCGAGGAAGTGCCGAGAGGAGTTGCCGGGCAGTGTGCCGAATCCAGAGAATATTGGCGCCCGGCCGGGCGGGCTGGGCCGCTGCCCTCTGGTCCCTCGGTCGGCCTGCGTTGGCCGATGCGCCTTTTTGTGCGTCCGCCCCGGCCAATGCGGCCGTATGGCTGCCCTGGGCACAGAGGTTGGCAGCGGAGGGCTAACGCTCTGGCGTTGCCACTCTAAGGGATGGGTTCGGCTGCCTGAAAGGCGGCCGGCATTCCACCGACCGCGCGCCCTGCGATCAAGCCGCACCGGTTGGGCGGCGCAGGGACGAAAATGGATCAATACTACGAAAGAAGGGACGCATTATGATGATATTGTCCGAGCAGGCAGAACAAGCGGCGCTGCTCAGCACGGCGGAGGCCATGTGCGTGGCTGCGCGCACCGCCCCCAAGGCAAAAGGGGTGGATCATATTGTGAGCTGCATCCTGACCGGGGAGGAAAAGGACGCCCTGGCCGATCAAATGGAGCGCATGGCTCAGACGCTGTCCTATGGATTTTTTCTGCGCGACGCGCAAAACGTTCGCGACAGCCAGGCCGTTGTGCTCCTTGGCGTGCAATATGGCCAGCGGGGCCTGAATGCGGGCTGCGCCCGTTGTGGGTTTGAGGATTGTGCCGCCTGCGCCAAGGGCGGCGGCGTGTGCGTGTACGACCCGCTGGACTTGGGCATTGCCATCGGTTCGGCGGTGGCCGTCGCGGCAGAGCGCCGGGTAGACAACCGCGTCCTGTTTTCCTGCGGACGAGCAGCCAACGCCATGGGCCTGCTCGAGGGAGCGCCGCTGGTCATGGGCATTCCGCTGAGTGTTTCGGGCAAATCCCCCTTTTTTGACCGCAAGCCCCAAAAATGATTGCTGGATAAGCGTGCAGTATGGTTCGGGGCGTCATAGGGCGTTGGATGAGTCGGTAAGGGGAACAGCCTTGCCGGCCGGATTCCAGGCCGTATCCGGACTTTTCGTCCAAACGCAGAGCCGCCCGGAAGGGGCATTCGGTTTTCCGCCGGCGGCCCCCGCCGTAATCGGCAGCGCGATTGGCGTCAAAGAGGCCGTATTGTGAGGCGGGCCCCTGCCTTTACCCTTCGACAATGCCGTCGTGCTCGACCGTTACAAACAAACCCCCGGGATGCGGTTTGAACCGCCCCAGATTGTGCAGACAGCACAAAAAAGCCCCGGGTGTAGGAAT